>NZ_JADKCX010000106.1 GCF_016718685.1 Haliscomenobacter sp.
ACCGCGCAGTTGAACAAAAGCTTCCCGGCGATTTTTCAATAATGCGCGTACCAATCCTCCTGGGCAATACAAGTTTTGTCATCAAAGCTACCAATGCTCGCGAACGACTCTCAAAACCTTCTGCGAACTATTGGAGCGCAACCACATCAAATACGGAAAGGCGGGCAAAACCCGGTAGCCTGAATGCCTACGATTACTCAAACGGGCAAAAACATCACCCCTCAAAAGTAGAACCCAACGACCTCATAGTGAAGGTGCCTTCAAACCCGTGGCACCGTAGCTGGAAGTACGCCTGGAACCTGCCGCAGAACTGGTCCGATTCGCTCACGACGACATTGCGCCTGGGCTTTGCCCCTACGCGCACGGCCTGGAGTCTTACGCCAGCACTAACGCCTCGATCCCGATGGAGCCTTTACGTTTAGCACCAACAACATCCCCAACAACGCCAAACCTTACGCTTACCTTGCCGTTTGGCGCGGCAACAACGTGAAATTTTTGGCGACCATTCTGAAAAGGAAGGCGTAAAAAAGTGCGTTGTGCCAGATCACCTTTGTAGTGTAGAAGGCAAAAGTTACGCCCGGGGTACTTTGCTTTGATCACGGAAAGGACAACCGCAAAATGTCGCCAGCTTACCGCTCAGTCCGGGTGGGATCGCTGCGCCAATTCGGTCAGAGTTGAGCCACGGTCATTACCGGTTTTGCCGATGGGGGCAGCGATTTTGGCTCAGCAGCTACAGCTTCTCCAACGCCCCAAGTGGCCTTGGGAGTGGAGACCAAACTTCCGAACAGCGAGATTGGTCGGGTCTGGTATTATTTGACCAGGAATTGCAATACCCGCACCGTACTGGACGCCAACCGCCTCGATCATTGATCTAGCGCCTATAATACCATCGTGATGCCCGAAGGTCGTTACCGCCTGACGGATCCGATTGTGGAAAAACTCAACGCCTGGGTCAACGCTAGTCGGCTGATTGCCATTGGCGATGCCCTGCCTCACTGCAAGACCGCAAGGTTTTGGCCTCACCCGTTACGCCAACGACGATGACAAGAAAAAGCGGAACGCGCCGCCGACAAGCTGCCACAGCGCGCGCTTGCTGGATTATGCTGGAGAAGAGCGTCGCCCAAGTAGCAACATACCGGGAGCCGATTTTAAAGTAAAATTGACCAACTACCCACCCCCGGGTTTGGCTTGTATCGGATACTTATTTTCACCCAAAACCAATGGCCTGGCCTTGCCGCTCAAGGTGCACAATATGAAAGCTCCATCGGCGGACAGCCGATGGTTTCCGGGTTTTGCCGGGGCGAAGGCGAAGAGGAAGCAAAAAAATGCCGTCGTTTTTGCGCAAGAACAAAAAGGCGCGGGTGCAGTAGTGTACATTGGATAACCACTCTCTTTCGGGCTTTCTGGAAAACGGGAAACTGGTGATGGGCAATGCTGTGTTCAAGCAGTAATACTTAGCAAACATCGCTCACACACCGCTTGCGGCGGAGTTTACAAGATAAAGTAACCCGCAGATCACGCTGATTACGTAGATAATATCTGTTTTTGAAAAAATCTGCGTAAATCAGTATGATCTACCTCTGCGAGGAACCAACAACAAACAACAAAACGTTTTCCAGATGAACTACATCAATCGTTAGTCAAATATTCGGTGCAACTTGCTGCTTGTACTCATGAGCAGTATGAGCATCAGCACAAACGACCTTACGGCAAAACGCGAATATTACGGAATCAAGATCACCACATCACTGGCGAAGACCGGGAAGTGCGCGTCGATCAATTTTTACAAAAGCTTATTGCCAGCTTTCGCCGGGCGAAGGAAAAAAACGTTGGCGTGTACAAACCCGTGCCAAAGACACCACGGCGGGAAAACGGATTTACGTGTTCATCCCGCTGCAAACTGGAACAACTGGCGTTACCCGCACTGCTGGATAAAGACGCCCACTTTCCAAAGCGAGGTGCGACTACTGCAAAACTGCCCAGGACAAAATAACCAGCGTACGTACGCATTGGGTCGATCGTTTTGCAAGCTTTCAGAAGAACGCTTAAAGAACTTTACCCAAATTGAACGGTCAGGATCCGAACGCGTGTAGGAACTGCGCAGTTACGAAGGTGGATCTGAGCAAACGCAAAGAAGGTGCACATGTTCAGCTTGAAGGACGGGAGATCAGCATTTCACCCGTTTGGGCTTCAATGCGGTTTTTTATGCCGAAGTACTCTCCGGTCGTCGCATGCCGAACCTGATGTACATGACTTCATTTGACAACATCGAATCTCGCGATGCGCATTGGAAGTCATTTGGTGCCGATCCATTTTGGAAAAAATATCAGCGTTGCCAGAGTACCAGCATACGGTTTCGAAGGCAAATATTTATTTGTTGCATCCTGCGGCGTATTCTTGGGTGAAAAAACAGGGCCATTATCAGTTGACTATGGCCCTGTTTTTTTTTTAACTTGACCACCTTCTGCACCGCCATCTCCTTTCCTCCCGTTTTTAAGCGCAACAAGTACATCCCCTGTGGCCAATTGTTGGCGTCAATTTCAAGCAAAGCTGGAAAATCGGCAGGAATGCTTAGTGTATTGGCATAGAGCCGTTGACCTTGCGGGTTGTACACTCAACGTTGCCGATTCAACACTTTGGAGGAGCGAATGGGCACCAACAACTGCTCGCGGAAGGGGTTGGGGGGGAGGCCATCAACTGTGGCGTTGTGCGCGCATCGGCATTACAAAAAGCGGAAAGTAACTTCATACTTTTGTCCACCCGCAAGAAACCTCCAGTGACCACTTTGTCCTGCAAGGTTGCGATTGGTTCTACCCCGTCGAATATCAAGCGGCGTACCTGCAAGGCAGCTTCTGCGGGCTGATCCCGCGCCAATTCGGCCAATTGCCCACAGGGCGAAGAATACAACAAGCCAATAGCTCGGCCACTTGTGGTGCGGCAAAAGAAGTGCCTGAAAACTCCCGGTAACCCTCACGCAAACGGGTAGAATAAACCGCTTCACCGAAGGCTGCCAAATCAACCGTATTGGGTCCATGGCCATTGACCAATTGGCCTTGCTTGTCGAGACTGGTCACCACGATGAGGTGTTCGCTGGGGCAAGGGCAGAGGGCATATCACCAGTTAATGCTGAGTTGCCACTCCGGGTTACTCGCAGCATTTACTGTGAGGATGCCCTGGTTGCCTAAACTGTCAAAAAAAGGACACCAAATGGGGTAGTCATCCGAGCGCAATCCACTTAAGCCCCAGGAAGCATTGATGGCTACTACAAAAGCCCCTCTTTGTCCATTCGTTTGGTTGTACAATTTGCGTTGCGTGTAGGCGTATGAAAAGGAGCGTAGTATAATTTCTTCCGTGCCCGTAGCCCCCCAAACGATGGTCATCAATTTGACATCCCAGTTGACGCCGCTACCACCAATCCCGTTATTTCCTTTAGCCCCTACCAAGCCAGCAACACCCGTTCCGTGTCCGCCAAGGTTGGTCTCACTGATGTCATCATTGAGCCGCTGACTATTCCAACCCCGATAATCATCCACATACCCATTGCCGTCATCGTCTCTTCCGTTGTTAGGTATTTCCTGATGGTTGTACCAAAGATTGGGGCGCAAGTCTTCGTGCATGGTGTCAATACCCGTGTCGATGATGGCAACTACGATGCTATCGCCCTGTGCCGTTGTTCCTCCGGTACTGATGTCCCAGGCTTGATGCAAACCGATATCCATGCCCGGAATGCCCTGATTTTGCCCCCGATTGTACCATTGCCACTGCTGGCTAAAGAGCGGATCATTGGGCGTCGTACTCCGCAGTTCTACGTAGTGGTTGAATTGGGCGATGGCAATGGCGGGGTCCTGTTGCAATTGTAGCAAAAGCTTGGATTCGGAAGTGCAAGTGGTATCAAACTGGACCTTCCAAATGTTCAAAGACGCTGCGACTGGCGTAATGCTGCGTATACAAGGGTAGGTCGATTGTTCGCGTTGGCGCTTTTCAGTGTGGTTTCGTTGCCAAATGCTGGCATCATGACCAGGGCGCAATTGAATCAGGATTTCAGCTGGAACATGGTCTTGACTTTGCACATTTGTATAAGCCAAAAACACAGCCCAAGTCCACAGCAGTTTTAGGGAGTCGAAGGTTCTTTTCATGAGATTCTCCTTTAAAGGGTTGTCTTTTCCAAACGAAAGTAACTTGTTTTTATTTTTAACAACTATAGTGGACAAAGGGCTGCATGCTACCGCGATATCTTTGTATTCATCTCACTAGAGCTCGACTGTCTTACCCCATCTTTGTCTATCTATCCAATCTAATTTAAAGAAAAATTCACCTTTTTTTAGAGGCTTCCACATTTGTCGGCAAGTATAACTGCCACAAAATCCACAACTTAACTTTCGAGGATATTGGAATAAATGAATGAATGTCAATATGTTATCGGAAAAAGTTATGAGAATATAATTTAGAGTGTATTATCTTCGCGGAATTATTTACCCAAACGAATAGAAAAACAATAATCCTTGGCAGAGCATATTCATCCAATCTTCGATCAACTCCTCCAGCGAGAGGAGCGGGAAGAGCGTTTGCAGCAGCGCAGCAAGGTCTTGTGGTTAACGGGATTGTCGGGGTCTGGCAAAAGTACAGTAGCAAAATACCTCGAACGATTGTTGTTTAATGAAGGCTATTTACCCCAGGTGCTGGATGGCGACAACATCCGCTTTGGCATCAACAGCAATCTGAGTTTTAGCCCTGAAGACCGCCTCGAAAACATTCGGCGTATTGCCGAAATTTCCAAATTATACCTCCACAGCGGCATCATTTGTATCAACTCTTTCATCAGTCCCAGCCGGGAAATGCGCGATCTGGCCCGCAGTATCGTTGGAGCCGAAGATTTTATCGAAATCTACATCAACGCCCCCATCGAAGTCTGTGAAGCCCGCGATGTGAAAGGCCTTTACCAAAAAGCCCGCGCTGGACTCATCAAAGGATTTACGGGTATTGATGACCCCTATGAAGCCCCCGAAAACCCCAACATCGAAATTCGTACCGATCAAATGACCATCGAAGCATCGGCGATGCGGATCATGGAGCATTTGCGGCCATTAATATCATTGGGTTGAAAATATAGGGTTCGAAGGTTCGAGGGTTCGAAGGTTTAGGCAACTAACGTCGAACCCTCCGAACCCTCGAACCCCGAACCTTTCAACTTTCCACTTAATTGTTCAATCATATGGACTTTAACTACAACCTGAACCACCTCAAAGAACTGGAAGCCGAATCGATGTTTGTGCTTCGTGAAGTGGCGGCTCAGTTTGAAAATCCAGTACTGTTGTTTTCAGGAGGTAAGGATTCGATCCTGGTTACTTATTTGGCCATGAAAGCCTTTTACCCTGCACGTATCCCTTTTCCACTGCTACACATTGATACTGGACACAATTTTCAAGAAACCCTGGATTATCGTGACGAGTTGGTAGAAAGAACCGGTGCCCGCCTGATTGTTGGCTCCGTTCAGGAAGCCATTGACCAGGGGCGAGTTGTTGAGGAAAAAGGACTGAACGCCAGTCGTAACTTCCTGCAAACGGCCGTACTACTTGAGTCGATGGAAAAAGGCAAATACGATGCAGCTATTGGTGGCGCTCGTCGCGATGAAAGAAAGCCCGCGCCAAAAGAGCGTTTTTTCTCTCACCGTGATGAATTTGGCCAGTGGGATCCCAAAAACCAACGCCCGGAGTTGTGGAATCTTTTCAATGGAAAGAAAAATATCGGGGAGCACTTCCGGATTTTTCCCATTTCCAATTGGACCGAACTGGATGTTTGGCAATACCTCTCCATGGAAGGGGTAAATTTGCCAAGTCTATATTTTGCTCACCAGCGCGAAGTATTCGAACGCGATGGCATGCTCCTTGCTGCCTCCGAGGTCATTCAACGCCGTCCCACCGAGATACCATTTGAAACGACGGTACGCTTCCGTACCATCGGTGACATCACCTGCACCGGAGCCGTAAAATCTACCGCCGGCACCATTGATGATGTCATCGATGAGATTGCCGCATCACGGGTAACCGAACGGGGTACCCGGGCCGACGACAAACGTTCGGAAACGGCCATGGAAGATCGGAAGAAACAAGGTTATTTTTAATTTTTCTCAGTGTTATACCTATGGATTACAAACATTCTGAATTGCTGCGCTTTACAACGGCGGGCAATGTAGACGACGGAAAAAGCACGCTCATTGGGCGTTTGTTATACGACTCAAAGTCAATTTTTGAAGACCAGCTCGAAGCCGTTCAAAAAGCCAGCGAACGCCGGGGAGAAGAAGGAGTCAATCTTGCGCTCCTCACCGACGGCTTAAAGGCCGAACGTGAGCAAGGCATTACCATCGATGTGGCTTACCGCTACTTTTCTACCCCCAAGCGCAAATTCATCATTGCCGATACGCCTGGGCATACCCAGTATACCCGCAACATGGTGACGGGCGCTTCTACTGCCAACGTTGCCCTGATTCTGGTGGATGCTCGTACGGGGATTGTGGAACAAACCCGGAGACACGCTTTCATCGCGTCTTTGTTGCAGATTCCCCACCTGGTGATCTGTATCAACAAGATGGACCTGGTGGATTTCAGTGAAGAAGTGTACACCAACATCAAAGAGGAGTTTGAAAAATTCTCCTACAAGTTGGATGTCAAGGATGTGAGCTTTATTCCGATTTCAGCCCTGAAAGGCGACAACATCGTTACCCGTTCTGAAAACACCCCTTGGTACGGTGGAGGCACCTTACTGTATACGCTGGAGAATGTACACATCGGTAGCGACCACAATTTCATCGATGCCCGTTTTCCGGTACAATTCGTGATTCGCCCCAACAATGACGAATTCCACGACTACCGCGGCTACGCTGGCCGGGTGGCTGGAGGGATTTTGAAAAAAGGGGATGAAGTGACCCTTTTGCCTTCTGGTTTTACGACCAAAATTGCCAAAATCGATTCACACGGTGGGGAACTTGCCGAGGCTTTTCCTCCCATGTCGGTAACGGTGCTGTTGGAAGACGACTACGATTTGAGTCGTGGGGATATGATTGTGCGCACCCACAACCAGCCGAATGTAAGCCAGGATCTGGAGGTGATGATTTGCTGGTTCAATGAACGCCCACTCCAACTCAATGGCAAATACGCCATCTTGCATACGACTCAGGAAGCGCGTTGCATTATCAAGGATATTCGTTATCGATTGGACATCAATACGCTACACCGAGATGTAGATGACACTACCATCCGCATGAATGATATTGCGCGGGTGGTACTGCGCACAACCAAACCCTTGTTTTTTGATTCGTACCGCCGCAACCGCATTACTGGTAGCATCATCCTGGTAGATGAAAGCACAAATGAAACGGTAGCAGCAGGCATGATTATTTAATGTGCTGATGTGCTAATGTGCTGATGGGATGATTAACACATCAGCACATTAACACATTATCTAATCAACAAATTAGCAGCAGACCTCCCACTACGCATTGCCGCATCTAAGGATGCATTTAATAGTTGATCTCCAGCCAGGATGATGCGATCCGTTAGTGCATATTGGGTGCTAGGGATTTCGTACCGCAATGCCTCTACGACTGGCAAAGCTTGCGGAATATGATAGCTTGCCAAATGAGTCAATTCCAAATCAGGCCGTTTCACTAAAGTCTTGAGGGCAGCAGCAACCATTCCCGGACTGGCCGTAGTATTGGCCTTCAAGGTCACCGATACGAGGGTTTGTCCAGCCGGGGCATAATCCGCCGATACGTCACTAGGCACACAAAAACTATTGATGGGATTGTCTGCATCGGCTACCAAGGCAATCAAAGGTGCCTGAAGGGGACTGAAATTTGCAGAAAAATAAAGGTTATGAGTCCCGTGATAGGCCTCTTTTTGCCCCAGCAAGCCCGGAATCAGTGCTTCAGGAGCCGTAGCGACAATGATGGTATCAAAACCCAAGCGTTCTCCTGAACTGGTCAATAAGTGATCTTCCAGAATTTGGCTTACCCGTGTATTGAATCGAAAAGTGGTCTTAGTCAGAGCAGCTTTAAGTTGTTTGCAGATTTCCTCCATCCCTTTGGCGGGAATTGCCGCGTATCCCTGGCCAAACATTTTGAACACAAAGCGGAACATGCTGGCGGGCGTACGCAGTTCATTTTCCAAAAAAATACCCGCAAAAAAAGGCCGGAAAAATTGCTCGATGATGCGGCTGCTGAATCCGCGCTGTTGTAAAAATTCGAGGGTGGATGGGCCATTCTGCTCAAATATTTTTTCAGGGGAGGTGTTTTTTAGCTTCTGTGCCAAGCGCCAAATCCTCAATTTATCGCCCAAGGAACCAATCGGGGAAACCAAAGCCGACCACAATTGACCTGGGTCACGCAGAGGATCTTTGAATTGGAAAGACCGGCCTGCCGAAAAAATTACTGCTCCTGGTTGAAACTCTTGCAAATTTAATGCTGGAAGATCCAAATATCGTTGAACTTCCTGGTACTCGGTGAGCAAAACCTGAAAACCTCGATCCAACAAAAAACCGTCGAGCTGATCGGTCTTAACCCGGCCGCCAACCCTTTCTTCGGCATCAATGATCGTGGGATGAAAACCCGCTTCCTCACAATGCCGAGCCGCAACGAGCCCCGCTACCCCGGCACCTACAATTATTATTTTTTTCTCCATATACCTATTGCATTAATGCCCTAACACCCTTAAATTGAGAAAGTTTGAAATTTCCTCTCTTGGTGCGCTAATGATAAACTATAAAAGACGGCCCTTTTTCCTTTTTGATCAAAATCATACGCTGGTTATGACGAAAGTCAGTACATCGGTATGGGAAATAATGAACCTTAGGTTTGGATTTATATTCTTAACAATAATGACCTATCACACATGAAGACCATTAAGCAACTCATGAGCAGTCCGGTCGTGATGGCCACTGTAGAAACTACCGTAGGGAAACTGAGAGAATTGATGAACCAACATGATGTAGGAGCGGTACCCATTACCGACGAAGGAGCAGGAGCAAATGCTGAAATCATGGGCATCGTTACTGATACTGATTTGCGCAATGTAAAAGATTCGACTTTACCTGTGATGAGTGTGATGAGTACCAAACTTTGTTATATTAACAATGATGATTCAACCGCTACTGCAGCAAACTTGATGCTAAAAAATGGCATCCATCATTTGTTGGTCAAAGATCAGGAAAAAGTGGTGGGGATTCTAAGTTCTGTAGATTTGTTAAAATTGGTGGCGAGTAAACCGTTCTCCTTTCAGCCACATTTGTTTTTTGTATAGTGCAGTAATGATGTTGGGTTGAAAAATGAAAGGCTTTATAGTGCCATAAAATCAAGAAGGCACTAAGCGTACATTCGATGCGCTTAGTGCCTTCTTGATTTTATGGCCAATTATTTCTTATTGAATGCATTCATCGTATGCGCCAATCCCACTGCGCCAAAACTTTTGGCGGTGTCAGCCGCATATTTGATGATGTCTGGAAGCTGTTCGTTTTCTTCCTTTGACCACGCCCCCAATACATAATCTACTTGTTGACCTTTGCGAAAATCATCACCGATACCAATCCGCAGCCTGGCATAATTGTTTCCAATCATCTGATCAATGTCTTTGAGCCCGTTGTGCCCGCCATCACTGCCTTTGCCCCGAAGGCGTTGTTTGCCAAATTCCAGATTGAGGTCGTCAGAATAACCAGTAGGTTTTCTACCGGGATTTTTTCTTTTTGCAACCAATAATTGACCGACTTCCCGCTGCGGTTCATGTAGGTAGAGGGTTTGAGCAACACAAAGATTCGACTTTTGTGCTTGATTTTGGCAATAGACCCCAAATGCTCACTTTCCCAAGTTGCTTCTGCATCTTTTGCCAACTGATCTACGACCAAAAAACCTACGTTGTGGCGGGTATTTGCGTACTCGGCGCCGATGTTGCCGAGTCCAGCGATTAAGTACTTCATGTTTCGGGGGTTTCAGGGTTTGGGGTTAGTTTTAGATTGGGTTCGAGGTTAGTGAACCCAACCCTCGAACCTCCGAACCCTCGAACCTTGTTTATACGGCTACACTATAATCCCGCAAAGCGTCATTCAACGACACCTTTTTATCGGTGCTTTCCTTGCGTTGGCCAATGATCAAGGCACAGGGAACCTGGTAAGTTCCGGCAGGGAATTCCTTGGTGTAAGAACCAGGAATGACCACCGAGCGTGCAGGTACCCGTCCCCGGTAGGTAATGGGTTCCGGGCCACTCACGTCGATGATATGGGTGCTATTGGTGAGAACCACGTTGGCTACACATTCTTTTCAACCCTTACCCCTTCTACTACAATGCAGCGTGAGCCAATGAAACAATCGTCCTCAATGATGGTGGGTGAAGCCTGAAGAGGCTCCAATACGCCACCAATACCAACCCCGCCACTGAGGTGTACATTGCGGCCAATCTGGGCACAAGAGCCTACCGTGGCCCAGGTATCCACCATGGTGCCACTGCCTACCCAGGCGCCAATATTGACATAGCTGGGCATCAGGATAACCCCCTTTTCCAGGAAGGACCCGTAGCGGGCAATGGCGTGCGGTACAACCCACGCCCAGTGCAGCGTATGATTTTTTGAGTGGAATTTTGTCGTGAAACTCAAATGGCCCCACCTCAATGGTTTCCATTTGGCGTAGGGGGAAGTACATCACTACCCCTTTTTTAACCCAATCGTTGACTTTCCAGTTGCCATCGGCAGTAGGTTCGGCCACGCGAATTTCCCCTTTATCCAGGAGTTCTACCACCTGAAATACCGCGTCTTTGACTGCGGGTTGTGTCAGGAGGTTACGGTCCTCCCATGCTTGTTCGATCGTTTGTTGCAGCGTGCTCATTTGTCTTGGATGTTGAAATCAGGCTGCAAAAATAAAAAAAGAGCAACGAGTAATACAGATATTATTTCCAATTAAGCAACATCCCGTGTGACCTGCACCCGCCGCATGATGATCAAACTGATGATAAAAAATACCGCTAGGAAAAGCACCGAATTGCGCATGCCCCCACTGAGTTGGGTAATCAACCCAAAAAGAAAGGTGCCCATCACCGTGGAGAGTTTATCCAGAATGTCGTAAAAGCTGAAATAAGACGCGGTATCTGGCGTATTTTCGGGCAACAACTTGGCGTAGGTCGCCCGCGCCAGGGATTGCATGCCTCCCATGACCAGCCCCACCCCTGCGGCCAGGAAGTAAAAATCCAAACCCGTTTTGACGACATAGCCTCCAACACAAATCAAAGTCCCACATGATCATCATCGCGATTAAGGCAAATTTGTTCCCTTTTCTGCTAGATACCCAGGCGAAGAAAAATGCTCCCCCAATACCCACAATCTGCAAAATCAAAATCAGGACGATCAGGCTCGACGTATCAAAATGCAATTCTTTTTCTGCAAAAATAGAGGCCAGATACAACACCGATTGCACCCCTGCATTGGCAAAAAAGAAAGCAGAAAGGTAGCGTAGCATATTGGGCCGTGCCAAAACCCTTTTGGCGGTTTTGCTTACTTCTTCATATCCACGCTTGAGCATGTCTTTGGAATAAGGATGCCGCGCATCTTCAGGCAAACGCCGCAGGGGAATTTGGGAAAAACCCAGCCACCACAAGCCCACCATCACAAAAGCTACGGGAACTGCCTTTAAACTTTCCGAAAACCAAACCAGCTGAAATTTTGTATCACAATCAGGTTGGTGACCAATAAAATGATGCTACCCGCAAAGCCGTAACTAAAACCCGTTGCGCTGACCTTGTCGTAGCGGTCTTCCGTAGCAATCTCGGGCAAAAAGGCATTGTAAAAAACCAATCCGCCCGAAAAACCAATGGTGGCCAGGATGAAACAGGTTACCCCAACCCAAAGCGTAGCCATGCTGGTAAAAAACAGCAAACCCATACAGGCCAGTGCACCTAATGTGGTAAAAAAACGCAGAAAAACCTTCTTGCGGCCACCATAATCGGCGATGCCGGAAAGCAAGGGTGAAACCAGCGCGATCAACAAGTAAGAAAAGGACAAGGAATAGGAATACAGGGCACCATCACTGATGCGCATGCCCAATATCTTTACCTCATCTGCGGTGACGTGGAGAAAATACCCCGGAAAAATGGCAACCGTAATCACCAGGGCATAGGCACTGTTGGCCCAATCAAAAAAAGCCCAACCTTGTAGAATACGTGGCTGGTTTTTGATCAGGTTGATTTCCAACTGATCTGAATCTAAGATTTCTTCTTTCATGAAGCTGATAAAAACTTAGGTTAGAAAAAGGGAAATAAGTGCTAAAACGGGGTCAAATTTTTCGGAAAGTAGACATTTTATTTTGACTTAAGTACGAAATCCAAAACTAATTTCCTATCTTGCCATTGTTCAAATTTTCCGGCTCCCCGGAGGCGAAATTTCGCTAGTTTTTCAGACCTTTTTTCAACAAATTTTCCCTGTAATTACTTGAATTTGAATGAATTGAAAGTTTTAACACTTTCAAGTGGTGAAACTTTCGAAAATTTTGCTTTATCTTTGCCACTGTCCCATCCGAACATATTTGACGAATAGTCACCCAGTTACACATCCCATGTAGTCCCATACATAAATCATTCATGCGAACCAACGTACTTATTATATGCTAGAAGTATTAACTACTTGTTTAGCCTTAGCGAATTGTGCACCTACAACGCTTAACCTAACAAGCATTCCTGCCGATCTACCGACAACGGTGGCAGAAGCAGAGAAGCGACTCAGGAAAGATGTTCTTGATTATGCGCAACTCTACATGGGTCTTCCTTACCGGTATGGAGGTACCTCACCTGTTTCAGGTTTCGATTGTTCCGGATTTACGTCCTACATTATGGCTCATTTCAAAGTGAGCATTTCGCGTTCTTCCCGTGATCAGGAAGGTCAAGGCGAAAAAATCGATCTCAACGAAGCACAGCCTGGCGATTTACTCTTCTTCCGGCGTTCCGCCAACAGCAGGGTATTTCACGTAGCCATGGTGTATTCTAATGACCAGGATGGACTGAAATTCATCCACAGCTGCTGCTCCAAAGGTATTGCGATCGATAACCTGAAAGAATCAAGCTACTGGAGCGCCAAAAGCGTTTCTGCACGAAGAATTGTTCACAAAGCTGATTTGGTGTCCCTTTATGGCCCCCAAATCATGCAGGTGGCTCCTGCGCCTACAGCCACTCAGGTTGTAACTGCTCAGCTCGAAGAAAAAATCGAACCAATAGGGCTTATTGCCGGAATTGAGACGCGGTGCTTCGCAGCAGTACCAAACCGGTAAAATGAGTTGAAAAGTTCAAAGATGAAGGGTTGAAAAGTTCAGCATTTGCTGTGTTTTTTAGCCCTAAACTTTTCAACCTTAAACTTTTCAACTTTTTATTCCGATTCATTTGAGGGTTTGAAGGTTATTTAATAACTTTCAAACCCTTACTTTTTGCAATACTTTTACTTTTTTTGCGCTGCAAAAAATCTACGTTAAACATGATCAATTTGATACTCTTCGGTCCTCCAGGATCAGGGAAAGGCACCCAAGCGGCTAAACTGGTTGATAAATATCAGCTCTTGCACATCTCTACAGGTGATCTTTTTCGGTACGAAATTGGCAACAGTACTCCCCTTGGCCTGGAAGCAAAAAGCTACATGGATCGAGGGATGTTGGTGCCCGACTCGGTTACCATCGGGATGTTGCGCAATAAAGTTGAAGCCAACCCAGATGTTGCAGGTTATATTTTTGATGGCTTTCCCCGAACCATTCCGCAAAGTGAAGCCCTTAATGCGCTGATGGGAGAGAAAGGCCAACGCATTTCCAAATTGATCATGCTTCAGGTTTCAGATGAAGAACTGGTAGAACGCCTGAAAGAACGTGGAAAAACCTCAGGCCGTCCTGATGACGCCAATGAAGAGGTGATTCGCAAACGCATTGACGTGTACAAAGCAGAAACTTCACCCGTTTTTGACTTTTATGCTGAATATGGACGTTCAATCAAGATTAATGGTGTTGGAGGAATAGAAGAAATTTTTGACCGCCTTTGTGCGGAGATTGATAGTCTTTAAT
>NZ_JADKCX010000107.1 GCF_016718685.1 Haliscomenobacter sp.
TTTTCCATCTTTTTGATCACAAGTGGTGGATGTAGCTAGCAAATTGACGGTAGCAACCGGAACTCTTGAAATAGCCATACTGATGCTGCTGGTACATCCGGGAAAGGAACTTACACTAACTTGATAAACGCCCGATCTTAATCCAGTAATGGTTTGCTCCGTACTTCCTGTACTCCATTTGTATTTGAATTCTCCGAAGCCACTTGCGGTAACCGTTGCGACTCCATTGTTCTCTCCACAAGTAGCTCTGCTTACGGTACTGTTTAGACTAGGGGCGAAGCAATCAAATTTGACCATTAACAATGCATGGTTCCGAAAATCAGCAAATACGATTTCATTCAAACCATTGTTGTCTACATCGGCAACATCAATGCCCGGGACATCACCGTCTCTGTTACTATACTCATACAAAAAAACTTGTCGCAAATCGTTGATTCGATTGGACATTCTCAGCCAGGCTTCCAGTAATACTAGGCCATTTGCACCCAATAATATATCCAGGTCTTTATCCCCGTCCAAGTCAACAACTTTTAATGACCGGAGATTTTCGGAGCCAATCAAAATTTCTTCAGCCTGGAAAGTGCTGTTGCCTGCATTGATAAGCGCAATTACGGATCGTTTTGGATTAACCGGATTGGTGTTGTATATACTGATCAAAATATCCTGGTCATTGTCGGCGTCCCAGTCGGCTATTTCAATATCCGAACCTAACTCGCCCGTAAAAGCTATGGTTTTGGTAAAACGCTGATTGTCCTGATTGAGGTAGATAACGATGGTATTGGTTGTGCTGGCGCATACCAAAGCCAAATCGATATCTCCATCACGATCCAGGTCGGATGCTTCTATTTCGAGGCATCAACATTGGCATCTAAGACCAATTTATTGAACCTCCTTTGCCATCATTGCGGTACCAAAACACCTTGTCTTCGTTGTTGGGACAAGCTACAACGTCGGGTCTTTGTCACCATCTAAAATCTACTGCGCCAATGCCCAATACCCAGGGAAGAGGTCATCAATAGCTGTTTTGTCCAGGCTCTCGGCCCCGTTATTTTCAGCCAAGACCAGGTCATTAGCGTCCCTCGGCGGATACAAACATCCAGATCACCATCTCCGTCAATGTCGACGGGTTCAATATCGGCAGCGTAATCAAGACTGTCACTCAAGCGCCAATTGATGAAATGATGATTACCTATATTTTCAAACAAGAGGGCTTCATCTTCTTCATTACCCGAGGAACTAGAGACGGTAAGAAGAATGTCTTGATCACCATCCTGATCAACATCAGCAAATTTAGGGATGCGTGCCCCTTTCAGTTCAGTATAGATCAAGTGGCGGAATAACTTTCCGTTGATGTTTTCAAACCAGGATAGGTCGCCGTCGATGTTGCCGTTTTCTGGAAACACCAGGTCTAAATCATCATCGCCATCCAAATCCCCATAAGCCATTTGACTTAGCCCTTTGTTGTTCCAATTGCTTTCGAGGATCTCCGTTTTATTAAATTGTAAGGATGAAGTCTGGTACAATACAATAAGTTGACCTGCGCCTCTATCTTGAACTACTATATCCGGCAAGTTATTCCCATCCACATCAAAAATTAAAAAATCACCTCCCAGTACTGGTGGATCAAATATTTCCACCTTTGCATATTTTTTTGCCCCATCAAAAACGAATAGTTCACCCAATATACCCCAGCCTATAATATCGTTTTTCCCATCTTTGTTAATGTCACTTATTTCAACATCATCAATTATGTATGCGTGAGCGTTGGTATGGGTTACCAAATAAAAACCAAAAGCAAAGTTTCCTACACCATCATTGTACATTGCCCTAGCCCCTTGTCCTTGAGTGGTTAATCCCCCTCCTCCAAAGATGATATCAACATCTCCATCACCATCTATGTCGTTGGCATCAACGACTTTAGGCTGAATGATGTTTGTCACCACCGTTTTTTCTGTAAAAAAGCCATCATTGATAAAGACATACCTCGGATTGACCAAATCCTAACGCTACAATATCCGGTTTTCCGTCAGCATTAAAATCGGCTACATCCGCTCGATTAAAATCTTTGCCAGCAATGATTGTCCATTTTATATAGGACCATCCGCTTGGCGTTAGTCCAGACCAGCTCTCCATCAGGTCGACTTAGCGCTGCTGGAGCGACTACATACAAATAATCCATGCGACCTCTCACCGCCGATATCCCACAATATCAATATCCTCAATCCGAGTAATGTTTTCTTTCACTATTGGCCGCTTTGGGAACTGTTGGGTAGGTTCATTTTCAAGCCAATATAGGCCAACTGGAAAATCAGCCGAACCACCTGCACTGGCTACAATGATGTCTAAATCCCCCCATCACTATCATAGTCCTGGAGTAATGTAGCGTTGGTGTAGATTCCTGCTTTGTTTAAAGCGGATGTGTTAAACGACTGTGCACTAATGCTGCTGATCATGCAAAGGTGATGAGGAGAGATGCAACGTTTATTGAAATTGGTGTTTATAAGTTTTTCTATAATGAAAATTTCTAAATGCAATGCCATGTTATACCCCACGCGTGATGACCAGGCGATTTTTGTCTCTTTCTTTTTACGCACTGCTTCGTTGCAAATGCTCGCCGTAGCTTTGGCTATGCCTGCGCTTTGCACCTTGCAGGTCAAAAAATAAATTCATAAAATTTCACCTGTCCACCCCACGCATAGTAAATCAATGCATTCCCAAACATAGGATCAATGTGTGTGGGAAATGGACTTATTCTATTTGCAAAACACTTTTGCAAATAACTTGCAAAGCATACTTTTTGAAATTTGATTCTTTTTAGCGAGCACTTTTGATAGCTACAAAAAACTTATCTTGGCTTGAGACAATCGCTTATCCCAGGCCTGTGTTCTTTACATCCCCATTTCAATTGGATTAATATTTTGATTATGGAAAAGATGGAGCCCTTTTGGGAGGAGATTACTCAGCTTCTTTACACAGAGACTGGTTTAATTATTCCAGACCAATGGAGCAAAAAAGAAATAGACCCTTTTCTTCGAGGCTTCGCAGGCCGGTTAAAAGAAATTTGTCAGCAAGACGAGAAAAAAGCTGCACTTTGTGGAATTGTTCCACTTAAAGGAGGTCAACTCCCTGAACCCAGTTTGTCTTATCATTCTTTTCGGCGAATATTTATCACCAAGGAAAGTAAGGGTAATCGGACTACTCGGGAAATGTTCGCCATTTATTTTGGCTACGATTCCGCCCATGATTTCATGACCAAAAGAGGGGTTATCGAAGAACCTCGTCCGCAGACAATCGAAACACCACCACCAAACAAGCCTGGTCGCGGGCTTTGGCTGGCGATCCTGACTACATCGATCATCATTATCCTGCTGTTGTTGATCAAATGCGCTTTTTCTAATTCAGGAAACCGACAAATGATCGTGAGAAATGAGCGAGGAATTGCCTGGATAAACCTTAAGAACAGGCACTTAAATCAAATCATCGACCACAGCCCTTTTGTAATTGGGATCGATTTTGACCCCAACACCAACACACTTTTTTGGGCAAATGCCCATGAAAATTATCAATGTCTCTCTTGCACGAATCAATAGCTCTTTTACAGGCATAGAAGAAATAACCTTAAATAATCGCCTGACTCAGCGGATGAAATATCCTGCTGGGATCGCCTTGGATACCGAGAATAAATTTATTTATTGCGCCGATTACATGGATTCTATAATTATAAAGTACGACTACCAAGGAAAGCTTTTGGATTCATCTTTGGTCGGTAAATTATCGGGTAGGCCCTCCTCTGTTGAACTCGACACAAAGCGACAAATCCTTTATTGGACAGATGTTGTCAGCCATAAAATTGGCCGGATTTTTTTAGAAAGTGGCCGGATTGAGCCGGATTTTATTCGTTCACCAGGCAAGTATCCCGATGGCTTGTCCTTGGATACCATCCACAACAAAATTTACTGGGCGGTCAATGGGGGCAAAGAGATTGGCTGGGCACATCTCTCTTCCCCAACGCCGCATTGGATACGACTGAGTCAAAGACCAAGTGCAGTGGAAGTGGATGCAGCAAATGGAATATTGTACTATACACTTTGGGACAACAACCTGATAGGGCAGATTCGTTTGCCGGCCAAACAAACCATCTACAACATTTCAAAGAAAAATACCTTTTCAGCAGGGGCCTTTAGTCCTGGCGTAGTGAAAGTTATTGATTTGAAGCGTAAATGACTCGTAACTCATTTGGCCTGGGATGATTTTGCTTATATAGGATCGGCAATAAACCCTCCATAAAGGTTTTGGAAGGCTTGTGTTGACCACTCCTCACATCGGCACTTTCGCCATTTCAAAAGTATGGAAATGCAACTCCCGTACAAAACTCATATTGCCGAACAATTTTTTTCCTCCTGGCAGCGCTTTCATGCGACCTAGCCGCCGGTTTCCCGTTCTGTTTCGGCTGAAGTGGGTGCTCGGCGTTCACCGATCGTGCCATAGATTTTGGTCATTGGTGGGGTTTTGAACTTGCCGAAAAACAGGCTGCTCAGCCAGTACCACTTTCCGCTGTTCACGGCCATGATGCAGACTTTGGGGTTGGTCACGGCATTGCGGGGGATGTTTTTGGTGAAAATTTCAAAGTAAAACCCCGAAAAATCATCCCGATTGAGAAAGAACGAGCCGATGGGCGTAACGTTTGGTTGCCCCTCAGCATCCGCTGTTGCAATGGAAACGTGCAGGTTGGTAGCGAAACCATGCCGGAAGTTCTGCCGGATGTTTTGCCAATTTTGGGAGGTGATGGGTGAAGGCATAAGGGTGTTTTTGGATGATACAAGGTAGGGGGGGTATTGGTTTTTGGAAAGGCCATAACTAGCAGAGAAATAATTGGATGCGTTTATGAAGCGTCTAAAAGTCTAGTCAAGTACCTTTTTCTAAATTACCAAAGCGACGTCAATGGGAACGCGGATGACGCGGATTGAGCGGATTTACACGGATTTGATCCGCGTAAATCCGCTCAATCCGCGTCATCCGCGTTCCTATTGATGTTGCTCAGCGCCAAAGGCGCAATAGAACACTGCACCTAAAAACTCACCAACTCAATATCAAAAATAATCACCGAATTGCCCGGTACACCTCCCGAACTTCCATTAGGCCCATAGCCCAATCTGGAAGGAATCAGGAAGGTACCTTTTCCACCTTTTTTTAAGAGGGGGATGGCAATCTTCCAGCCTTCGATGAGGTTGGTTAAAGGGAACTGCGCAGTCGCATCAGCTTTGGTTTCATCAAAAACCTTTTTATCGGTAAAATAACCCTTGTACTTGACCGTCACGATCGAGCTGGAGCTTGGATTCTCGCCCGTGCCGGGTTGAGAAATGATGTAATACAGTCCCGAAGAATGTTTCTCGGCGGTCAGACTATTGTCCAACAGGTATTTTTGGATTACGGTATCATCGAATTCAGCTTGGGTGCCAAAATCGACCAGTTCCACATCGAACAAAACGATGGCATTGGCCGGAATTCCCGAGGGTGGATTGGAGCCATAAGCCAAAGCTGAAGGGATGATGAAGGTCGCTTTTCCACCCTTTTTCATTCTGGCAATGCCCACTTGAAAACCGGGAATCAAGCCTTGTAACGAAGTCGTTATGGGTTTGCCCGCATCAGATTTGTCAAATTCAGTTCCATCCAGCAGATAGCCACGGTAATGGAAGGTAACCAATTGAACAGAGTCAAACCGAATGGATTTTCCCGTTCCTTCCAGGGTGCTGACGTAGTACATCCCCGCAGGATCTTTTACCGCGCTGAGTCCTTTATCGCTCACGTACTTCTCAATGGTGGCCAACTGCTCTTCCAATCGTTCTTCCTCTTTAGAATTCAGGTTGACACATGCGCTGGGCAGGATCAAACTCAAAAGCAGAAAAAAGCATAACATTTTTTGTCTCATCGTGCTTTGTTTTAGTTGAAAAGACACCCTCCGGTGTATTTGTACTCAACCAGTAATTATTTGGGGCGAAAAATAAGGCAATTATTCCTTTATTTTGGTCGCTCAATAGTTAAACGCCTAAATAAGCATTTATGAAAAAACTGTTTTTTGCCTTGCTTTTGTGCACTGCAGTTTGCGCTTGCGAACAAAAAGAGTCCAGCGTTGACGAAAAAATGCCCGACGCCAAAGATTACGCGTACTTGCACCTGATCGGCACAATTGGTGAAGCTCCGGTACACATGAACCTCATCCAGGACTTAGACTACGACAAAAACCCTTGGTACACTGGCTATTATACTTACGATGAAATACAAGAGCCCTTGGGATTTTACTCTTCCATGGATTCAACGGGCCAGGGACAACTCATTTTGACGGAGTTTGCAGTAACAGATGAACCCTACGGCTTGTTCAAGGGGAAATTGGAAAAAGGGGTTTACAGCGGCGAATATACCAGCGCTGCGGGTAAAAAATCACCATTTACACTCACTTATTCCTTCCCAGAGGGCACCCAACAATTTTCCGCAGTGCGCATAGAAGCTACGGAACCCGCCAAAAAGGATGCAAAAGACTCCCCCAAAGGCCACTTTGCGTATGAATATTTCATCCCCAAAGCAACCTGGTTGAAAGACGCATTTTTAAAAGAAATGGTTGGCGACTCTCTGGCGCAGGTGTACAAAAATCCTGAGAAGGCATATGTGGTGGAACAAAAGAAATTTTTTGTGGACTACCATGCTGAAGTGGAAGGTATGCTGGAGGACGATCAAGATGCCGCATTCCTGAATTACGATTTTGAAAAAAGTATGGAAGTACTATTTAATCAGGATAATCTCTTGAGTATTGCCACTGTAGATTATTCCTATGCGGGAGGAGCGCACGGAAATTATGGTTCAGCTTGCGCATCTTTTGACCTCGAAAAAAAGAAAAAGATCAGTCTGGAAGATGTGTTTAAACCAAACTATGAAGCCACTTTGACCAATGCACTGACGGCTGCGGCCAAAAAGAAATTCAACGTGCAGGATTTGGAGGAAGTTTTGTTCGTAAAAGAAGTGGAACCAATGGCAACTTTTTCCTGACTGGAAAGGGCATTTGTTTCAATTACGTGCCCTACGAAATTGGCGCTTATGCGGCGGGTGAGTTGAGTTTTTGTGCCGTTCACGGGCTAAAACGGTGCTGAATAAGGGATAGGTACTATTCAGGCAGCGTTTGCAGCAACCATTGCTGCAAACGCTGCCTGGATTTGTTTAGTTCTTTTTCAAGAGGGAATATTCTTTAAAAAGTGAGGAGCGCAATTCTGTTGTAAATACTTGATTTAGGTTTAGATTTGAATGGCTATATGCCTTATTCAACGCTATGAAATAATCGGCACCGAATCAACAGAATCAGAGGTGAGGAGACATATCCACATTTGCTTATAGGACTTCAGGATTAATGTTGCTTTTGAACCGGCTACGTCTAAGCCAGCCAAATCTACCAAAAACGCTGGACGAGTGAGTCTACTTGGGTTAGCATCTAGATTCTTTTCTGCAAAGACCTCATTTGGTATGGCAAAATTAGATCTAAATGATTGATCCAAGTCTTTCAATATTGGATTGAATCCAGTAAAAACAATTGTACCATCGAACTTACATGGTTTGGGGCAATCAATTAAATTGAGTATGGCAAAAATGCTACCAGCGGGGTTTGAACAAGTAACCTCCCGGATGGTTACTGCTTCAACTAAAACACCGTCGATACAGGTGAAAGTAAATTTCAAGTACTTGTTCAAGGGGAGAAATTCCGCATCAATTTCCAAAAAATAAGCATCGTTTGCAGTACTGCTACAAGTTACCCCAACGGTGACTTTTGCTGGTCTTCTTGTAAATTTCAGAATAATCTGTGAGGCGGCAAAATATGGCTGTGCATTTCCTGAAAGGTCAATCTTAGATTTTGAACAAGGTTTTTTATATGCTTCAACATTTGAACTATATTGGACTAATTTTACTCCAGCATACACATAAGTAAAGCTGAAAACCAAAAGAAAGTAAGCGGCAAACAAAATTCTTGTACGCATTTTTTTGAGTTTAGTTTAAAGATTAATACAAAGAAAGTCTATTCTAAACACATTTCAAAATTAATTGGTTCCATAAACAACTGGAATTTTATAAACATATACCCATCCATCACCGCCGCTACTATAAATCGATTTGCCATCAGGAGAAAAAGTACTTTAAACATACCCTGTTCGTATACATCACTCAAAATCAGGGCTTCAGTTTTTTTTGTGAGGTCGAAAATAATTGCTTTACTGCCCTTGGTCGCAATAGCAAGTTTTTTCCCATCTGGAGAAAAGGCCAAATCATTGCATTCATCTTTCCCATCATGGCTGAAGCTGCTGAATGTAAAGGTTTCTGGAGCTTTTTGAGCATTATTGATGGCACCATAATACAATCTGTTGCTATTGGTTCCAACAGCAATTTGGTGCCCATTTGGAGAAAAAGCGATCTTGACAACTTGAAATGGGAAACCTTCTATTTGTTTCCAAGTTGAACCGATGTATTGGTAAAGCCCACTACCCTTGATTTGATTCAGGCCAAGATACATTTGTTGACTGACTGGATTCCAAGCAATACAGTTTATTTTACCTCTATATTTGGGTAGTGTTATAGAATCAATTAGATCACCATTAACGCTCCAAATCTCAATTCTGGCTTTGCCAACAACTGCGAGTTGTTGGTCTCCCACGGCACACATGGTATAGTTTTCAATATTCTTCGACTTCCAATGCTCCATTAAATTGGAGTTAAGATTCCAAGCGTATATATTGCTTCCCTTTCCAATGCTCAAAATGGTATTGCCTTTGTTCAGGCATATGATGTTTTTAACACCAGCCAATTGTACTGCTTTTTTATCCACCCAATGGTTTTTACCTTTTACATGCCAGCGATGAATATATTGTGGCTAATCCGGAAATCGAAAAGACGATTTGTAGTTTCTATATAATAAATAATAATCCAGTTCTCCTGTACCAGATGCTAGAAATAATTCATTGCGTTCGGGAACATAGCACAGCCCCCCAATTCCATAAGGAACAGGGCCAATTTTTTGATGGGCACGCGAAGCCAACCTCCACCAAATCATACTTGAATCGCCAGCAATACTCAGCAAAGCCCTGGATTGATCTAACCACGATAGTTCACAATTGCCGCGTGCCCAGTTAGGTTTTTATAAACACCAAGGTTGACGTACCAGGCTTGAATTTGGTTGTTGGTGTAACCGATCAAAACAATGGTACCATCTCCGGAAAATTTACCAAAATTGATGCGGTCATTTTGGTTGGATTTGCTGGATGTGGGCAATTCATGTGTTATTTGGCGCTTGGTTTTTAAGCTTGCATCCCAGATGTGGACTTGTCCGTCGCGGCTACAGGTCAATACTTCATCTTTTACAGGCGAATAATCTACGGCCTGAATAAAATCCTTATTCAGTTGAACACTTCGCCAAATTTGCCCGTTGAGATCAAAAATGATGGCAGAATCGCCATAAGTTCCGCTCACCATTTTGTTTCCATCAGCATTGAATGCAAGGGTATGGTCTGGATAAACCTTCGGAATTCTGGCGTAGGTCAGTTTCAATGATGGGTATTTTTTTGAAGAATTCACCTTGTTGCCAAAGCCACAAAATGCCGCTTCCATCCATGACAGCCAATAAATCTTTCGCGGGATGATAGTCAAAACCGTATACAATGTCATCTAATCTACCAAGTGTTTGAGGTTTGGATTGGGTAAAATGCCAAACGTAAACTTTTTGATCTTCGCAGGTGAAGAACACACCATCGGCTTGGCGGTTGAGTCGCATGGCCAAAATGGGGGTATCCAGGCGTAAACTGTCGATGAGTTGGCCTTTTTGCCCCAAAAGAAAAAGCGTCTCGTCGTATGTAGCTACAATCGTTTTTCCGTCAACAGAGGCAGCAAGTGAATGGAAGGCATTTGGAAATACTTTTTTTCGATGATAAAATTGTTGGTTTACCCACAGTTCTTTGCGCGCCAAAAGAGCCAAGGAAGCAGCAGGATCTATCTGTAAAGCTTTATTCAACAGCGTGCGTGCCAGGACTGGATCCTGGCTTTCAATGGTTTTGGCATTTGCAACCAGTGTTTTTACTTTGCCCTCCAATTTAATCTGTTGAGCTTGAAAAAAGGCGATGGAACCAATTACCCCGATGGCCAGCAGCGCGGCTGCTGCTGTGGCAAGCCAAATGATCCGGGTTAATTTTTGACGTGCTCGATGCTGCTTGCTGGCCTCGATGTACTGTTGATACTGGGCCGAAAGCTCTCGGACATTGAGTGTTTCATTAATCAAAGCTAAATTCCCAACCGATAAGTATTCTTGAAGCCTTGCGTTGGGATTGTTTTTTTGTTCCTCTGCATAACTTAGGTAACTGCTGTTCAGCACATTTTTGGCCTGTCGTTCTTTTTCCTCCTCTCCACCCAATCGTTTCTGAAGGCACGCGGCCATCCGATCGTGCATGATTTCGTAACGTTCTTCGGCAGGAGCAGTGAGATTGAGCCGGTTGAGCAGTTTTATTTCCGGCAACAGCAATTGTGTCAAGCAATGCTGCAATTGGAGCTCCGAAAAAGGGGTATTCCCAGTGGCAAATTCCTTTTTTAAGTCATCAAAGCTCAAATTTTTCTTGGTACCCTCTGCCGTCACAAATTTGAACAGCATCCGCAAGGGCAGGTTTTTTTTGGTACTGTCCGCTGATAAAGTGGTGCTGACAGCTTTTAGTTGTTCATCCAAAAATTCATTCATCACATCATTCAAACTTTCTTCCCACCAAAGCGTCATCAAATACGATTTCTGCCCGGGTTAGCTGCGCTGTCTTTACCCGCTCTACATCCTCCCGGTACAAACGATCCAAATAAATTTGCAACTCTGTCAATTCTATTTCCCCTTTGGTGTTTTTAAGTTGGACAAAATCTTTCATCTACCTGCTCGGCATAATGCATTGCCGGATACCCCGCGTATGGCGTAGTGATGATCCCCTGAATACAGCGCAGCATTTGTTCATCCCGCATTTTTCCAGGCGGAACCGGTGTTCAAAGAGGAAAAGGAACCGTTTTTCCAATTGTAAAAATGGGCAATGTACTCTTCATGGCAAGCGATGATGATTTTACAAAACAAGTCTTCACGGAAAAGATCCAGTTTGAGTATTTCGTCAAAAAATCTTTCGCCTCCTTTGCTTTGGTCAAACTCAGCGTGAAAATTTCTTCAAACTGATCCAAAATCAGGTAAATGGGGCGATAACTTTGAGCAAATAAGGTTTTGAGTTGATTGCGCAAGGACTGGTTTTGGAAGGAATCAAGTTCTTTAGCTGTACAATTAGGGTTCCAATTTTGATATTCCCTGAACAAAGCAGCGTGAATCGAATCGATAAAATTGTCATTGCGGCGAATGAACAAAGGATACCAATCGCGCGGAGAATACATTCCACTCATTCCGCACTGAATAAGGCTCGTTTTACCTGTTCCTGAAGCGCCGTACAACAACACGAACTTGCTGCGAATGAGCAAATCGTTCAATTGAATGATTTCTTTTTCGCGTCCAAAAAAATAAGTAGTATCCCCCGCTCCATAGGTTTCTAGTAGTTTAAAAGGGCTGTAGTCGGGGTAATTATTCATGGCTATTGAAGTCTTTTTGTAAGCGGCTTAATTGTTCAAAAATCACCTCAAATTTTTGACTCTCAGTGTTACTAATTTCTAATACTTCCGGAAAGGCGGCACCATTCTGATCGATGTGTATTTCTTGGCTCGATTTGTATTGGTATTTAAAACTCCGATCCCGGTCAATATACGTATAGAGGTAGCTGCCTTGCTGGTTTAGGTGTTGGAGCGCAAAGACACCGGATAGGCTGATTTGTTTTATTGTCCAAAAAAGCACTTTTATCAATGTAAAATGGAGATAGGTTAAGGGCTTTTTCCAGGGCAATTTTATTGCTGCCTTCCAGGCGGGGCACCAAAACAATACAATAGCTATCACCATGGATTTGTCGGAGTGTGTTGATGTAGCGGATATTTCCGAAAGCACCGTGTAAATCAACGATGAGGTGGGCATAGGGGGCTTTGGTTTCGATAAATTTGACCTGATTTACCGAAATTGACCAGATCGACAACAGGCGGTATTCAGTAAGAAAAAGTGCCGCACGAATAAAGCTGGCATAAATGGCTTCAGCTTCCAAGCAAAATTGTTTAAAATCATAGCCAGGGTTTCCTTGTTTTCGATTTTCAAATAGTTCTTCAATGCGCTTGACATCCGCATCATAGAGTGCCAAATGTAGCTCCGCCATGGCGCGGTGGCCATTGAACAGCTTAGAATTGCCATCTATAAATTTTAAAAACTCCCCAATTTTTTTCTCCAAATCAATAGGATCGCCAGGTATCTGCTCCAATAGGTGCAGGTGTTTTCGAATCGAATTGAGGTAATCCAATTTGGAGGTGTCAGCCTCCAAGGGAATGGGCTTGTAGATGGCGTTCTTTTCCAATCCACGCAAAGCCTCTTGCTGATCCCACAAGGCCGCGAGCAGTATATTATTGATGAATTTAAGTAGTTCACCATATGCACAATCGATGTCTTTGAGGCGCTCCAAGTCATTCGCTGGAGCTGTTCTTCCAGCTTCAAGTGCAAAAAGCCGACGCAAGTGGGTGCCTACGATCCAGGGCAATCTTTCAATCAAGATCAGGATTTCATCCTTGTCGCCCACATCTTCATCCGCTGTCATTTTTTTTACCTCGGATGCAAGTTCACGCAAGCTCTCGCGACTTTGAGTACGCACTCGGTCTAAGATGAAAGGGGGGAGCTCAGGGGTAGGATTGATCTGAAAATTATTGATTATGGTTTCCTCTTCTGCAGATAAAGCAGGATTGATGAACAAGCCCCAGGAAGATTCATTGATAGCCAAGTCATTTACTTCTAGCGTATCCCTTTTTTTCTGCTCAATGTTTACAATGGCAAATTCCGGGATTTGATTAATCGCTGTAGCAGCAAACTGGAAGGCTTTTTCTAAAGACATACCTTCTTTCGCCCAGTGTAAATACAAGGCAGTAGCAAACTGATAAGCTTGTTGATCTTCAACGGAATAATGGGTAGCAATGACCGCATGTACACCTTCCTGATGTAATGCGGCTACTTGACCAGCAGTGCCACAACCGTTTAAAAAAACCAATTTGGGCGCACCCTTTCCCGAGGTTTTGTTTCCAAGCCAAACAATCCAGCTATACCAGAATATGCCCCCCCCTCGCTAATGCCCAAACGCTGGCCATTGGCATGACCAGAATAGTGGAATATTTCTATTTTACCCGCTAAACGAGAAAAGGTGTTGATGATTTTTTGATGAGAGGCATCAGAGATCAATTCTACGGTAAGCAATAGCCGTTCAGTTAAGGGGCGCAGACTTTCGCGAATGGCATCCGATTCACTGAGCAAGGACGGTAAAGGGTTTTCGGTGTCGTGTGCTGATACCAGCAGTAAGGTCATAGTTTTTTTGAAATGAAATATAGGCTAAATGTCCACTAATTGCAAAATAATTGTGATGATTTGACTCAGAAAATTAATATTTATCAAGTTGGGTTCGGGGGTTGCGGAAAAGCTACCGCAACCCTCGAACTTCGAACCCTCGAGCCCCCGAACTTCGAACCATCTCCTAATATCCCTGATTCTGCTGTAAATTCCCCCCACCCAAATCAATCTCCGTTTGTGGGATCGGGAACAATTCATGTTTTCCTTTGAGGAAGTTTTTTGCCCACGGCTTTCATTCTTGTTTCGGCTTGTCCGGTGCGCACGAGGTCAAACCAGCGCTGTTGTTCCATGGCCAGTTCTACCCGGCGCTCTTGCCAAATGCGTTGGCGGAGTGCGTCTTTGTCCGTTACGGTCACATCGGGTAGAATATTCCGACGGGTACCACGGGCACGGGCACGTACCGCATTCAGGTAAGTCAGGGCCTGTTGCGTTTTGCCATTTTCATTAAGGGCTTCCGCAGCAATGAGCAGCACATCGGCGTAACGCAACATGCGGATGTTGCTGGGCCCATTGTCTTGCAACAAGGCATGTGCAGGTGTCCAGGCTTTTGGTTGTACCGTTCGTTTTCGATTTGAGGATTATCTTCTACCAATGCTGAGCCATCGGGGAGCGCTTCGCCAACCAATAGTGCAGTGGCGTCACGTCGTGGATCTCCAAACTCAAATGCTTTCATCAAATCATCGGAAGGCAAATTGAAGCCCCAGCCCAGGTTGGGAGTACCACGTACGCCCTGCACCATGTTCCAGGCAGTGGCACCGGCATAAGAAGCTTCCAGAGCGGTTGCCTGGATTTCAAAAACCGATTCGCTGGAGTTTTCTCCTTCGGGCAAAAAGATTTTGGTATAATCGGTCAGTAAGGCGTATTCATTGGAGTTGATGACTTCCAATGCATATTTTTCCGCGTTGGCATAATCTTTTTGGGTCAGGTGTACTTTGGCCAGAAGTCCCCGAGCAGCACCCTTGGTTGCCCGTCCCAAATCTTCGGGTGCGTAGGCCGATTTTTCGGGCAAATTGGCGACAGCTTCGACCAAATCACTCACGATCAGTTGGTACACCTGGGCTACAGCGGCGCGGGTTTGAGTGTAGAACTCGTCTTGGGTAAGTGGGCGCGTGATCAGGGGCAAATCACCGAACCAACGCACCAGATTGAAGTAGAAATGGGCGCGCAGAAATTTGGCCTCAGCAATCAAACGTTTGCGCAGGGTTTCATCCATGACCGGAACCTTGGGGATGCCGTCGATGGCTACATTGGCCCGAAAAATTCCCTGATAATGGCCACGCCAGGAGTTGCGAATGTCTTCCGGAAAACCGGGATCCCAGCTGAAATCGTCAAAGGCCGTAAGGCGCTGCGCATCGGCAGGAAAACTACCTTTAACAGCGTCATCGGTCACGATGTCGGTCATGGCCAGCCAAGGCAGAGAGGTCAAATTCCAATCCCGCAGCGCGTTGTAGGTGGCATTCACCGACCAAATGGCGTGGTCTTTGGTTTGGAAATAATTGTTGGCGTTGATGACACCTTGTGGTTTTACTTCCAAAAAATCCCCGTTTTGGCAAGAATTGGCGAACATAAAAACCAGCATCACGCTTGCCGTCATCCGAAAGAAATATTGATTGCGCATGAGTTTTGAGTTGAAGCGTTGAGAAGTTGAGGGTTGAGGAGTTGAGGCTACCGCGAGCGATTTAGACATGTCCATGCCCGCGCGCGCCCCAACCCTCAACTAGAAAGAAATATTGATTCCTGCTAACCAGGTACGCGACAGCGGATACACACCACCATCGATCCCTACTTGTAATACGTTGTCACTGGAGATTTCGGGTGTAAAACCACTGTATTTTGCCCAGGTAAAAATATTGTTCCCGCTGGCGTAGATCCGCAAGCTGTTCAGTTTGATGCGCTCAACCAACTTTTTGGGCAAGCTGTATCCCAATACGGCACTGCGCAGGCGGAAAAACGAACCGTCTTCCAGGAAGCGATCCGATACCTGGTAATTGTAACCACCATTGGTGATGCGTGGTTCAGCATTAGAGGTGCCATCACCCGTCCAGCGGTCCAAAAATGACGCTTCGTAGTTGGGGATGCCAAAACCACGGGCGGCCCGCTTGGCGTTGTAAATTTTGTTGCCACTCACCCCGTTGAAGTCAACCGAGAAGTCAAAGCCCTGGAGATCGAAGCCAAAATTGAAGCCGTAAATCAAGTTTGGAATGGGACTGCCCAACCAGGTGCGGTCTTGTGAATCGACAATTCCGTCTCCGTTCGTATCTTCAAAACGCAAATCGCCGGGGGCAACGGCTTCACGGGCAGGATTTTGCGCAATTTCTTCCGCATTTTGGTACACTCCGACAACTTTATAGCCATAGAATGAACCGATGGACTGACCAACAATGGTGCGGGTTGCCGTGGCAAAGAGTGCTTCATTGCCAGTACCCAGGGAAAGGACTTCGTTTTTCAGCGTTGAAGCCAGTGCACCCAAGCGGTAAGTGAGTTTACCCACCGTGTTGCGGTAATTCAAGGTGAAGTCAAATCCGGAGTTGCGCACATCGGCGGCATTTACAAAAGGGTTGGAGGCCGAGCCCACGTAGTCGGGGATGGGCACAGGAACCAAAATTTTGTTGGTATTGCGCTGGTAGTACTCCACTTCCAAAGTCAATCGATTGTTCAGGAAGCCCAATTCTGCCCCCAGATCGGTGCTATTGGTCTCTTCCCACTGCAAAAAGGGGTTGGCCAGCGAAATCAGCGACGCGCCAAAATTCAGGCTTTCGGTATTGCCAAATACCGCACTCAGGTTATTGGTAACGGTGGGAATGGCCGCATCGGAAGGAAATTTATCGTTGCCCAAACGACCCCAACTGGCGCGCAGTTTGAGGTTGTCGAGGATGTTCTGGTTTTTCATAAATGGCTCTTCGATCACCCGCCAGGCCACAGCGAAGGCGGGGAAGTTGCCGTAACGTCTTTCGGAGCCAAACTTGGAAGATCCATCCCGGCGAAAAGTAGCGGTAAAGAGGTAACGCTCTTTGAAGTTGTAATTGGCCCGGAACAGTACCGACTGGTAACGTTCGGGGTTGTTGCCAATGTTGTAATTGGTGGCGGTTTCTACGTCGCCTGCATCCAGATAAAAGAACTCTTCGGTGTCGCCAATCAGGCGTTGACGGGAGCCGCCGATGCGTTCGCCACTGCGGGCCTGCTGGGTGTAACCCGCCAAGATGCTGAAGCGGTGAACGCCAATCTCGCGGGAATAGTTGAGCGTGTTTTCCCACTGCCAGTCGTTGTAGCGCGAAAATTCGGCAGAGACGCGACTTTGGGGGTTGCGTTGTTTGTCATCTACTTCAAACTGCGGTTCGTAGCCCTTACCCCGGTTGTTGATGCTGTTGAAACCGAAACTGCTGCGGGCAGTCAGATTTTTGATGGGGTAAATTTCAAGATAGGCGTTGCCGTTCAGTTGCTGGCCGTAGCCCCGATTGTAGCTGTTGTAGCGCAGTTGGGCGGCGGGATTGCTGACGTTGGAATTGGTAGAGGTGCTGCCGAATTTGCCGTTTTCGTCGATGGCAATTACCGTGGGGTCGGCGGCGTAGGAGTTGAACACAATTCCTCCGGGTTCGCGGTTGCTGGCGCTGGAGATGAAGGCCAGGTTGTGTCCCAGTTTTACCCCTTTGACGAGGTTGTATTCGTTGTTGACCCGCAAAGAATAGCGGTTGAAATTAGAGGTGCGGATGATCCCGTCCTGCAAAAAGGCGTCACCGCTGATGCTGTACGTCATGGCTTCGGAGCCGCCGCGCACGCTGAGGTTGTAGTTTTGAATGGAGGCATCGCGGAAAATGATGTCCTGCCAGTCGGTGCCTTCTCCAAAAGCTTCGGGATTGGCGTATGGTGGTGCACCGCCTACATTGCGGTAGAATTCATTGACCAAACTGGCGTATTCAGTGCCATTGGCCAAATCGATTCTTTTACCTACTTGCTGGATGCCATTGTAAGCATTGAAACTGAAGTGCGCTTTTTGGCCACGAATACCTTTGCGGGTAGTGATGAGTACCACGCCATTGGCACCACGAGTACCATAAATCGCCGCAGCAGAAGCATCTTTGAGCACTTCCATGCTCTCGATGTCACTGGGGTTGAGGAAGTCGATGTTGTCGAGGATGAGGCCATCGACAACGTAAATGGGGTTGGCATTGTTCAGGGTTCCCGTTCCACGGATGCGGATGACGGGGCCTTCACCAGGACGACCGGAGGCCGAGCTCACGTTGACACCGGCAATTTTTCCTTGCAAAGCCTGGGTTACGTTGGATGCCGCTACTTTTTGTAATTCACTTGATTTGATGGAGCCGACCGAGCCGGTGAGGTCACTTTTGCGTTGGGTGCCGTAGCCGACGACCACCACTTCATTGATCATCAGCGTGGCTTCACTCATCACCACGTCCAGGCTGCTGCGGCCTTTGATGGAGATTTCTTGGGTTTGAAAACCAGTATAGGAAAAAACCAGGGTGGCCTCTGCGTCCGGAACTTCAAAGCTGTAATTGCCATCAAGATCAGTGACCCCGCCAAGGGTAGAGTTTTTTACTAAAATATTGACGCCGATCAGCGCCTCTTTTTTTTCGTCAGTTACCTTCCCGGTGATGGTAACCTGGGCGTACACTTGGGTGAAACAAGTGGCGCTGAGTAGGAGCAGAGTGTATAGGAGTCGCATACCAATTTTTAAGTTGAAGAGTTGAAAAGTTGAAGAGTTGAAGAGTTGCAGTACCCCATTGAACTCCTTGAACCTTCGCCCTCCCAACCTCCAACTTAACTTCGCTTTACAAACTTCGTCTTGGCTTTCATCAAGCCATTTTTATCGTATCCAGCCAGGATGTACATGCCGTGTTCCAGGTTAGAGGTATTCAGGTTGACGTTGCTTTGGCCACTGGTGCGCAGGGAATACACTTTTTGTCCCAGGGCATTAAAAACGTCATAACCATACAGTTCGCTGCCATTTTCGATGATCAACTCGCTGCTCACCGGGTTTGGATAAACCTTGAGGTTAGCCAGTGCCAAATCACGTACACCTACAGGGACTGCACTACAAGACTTGTCACCAATGGAGAGGTCATCAAAGTAGTAGCGTTTTTCGGTAGTAGGTACGGTGCCGAAATCCATAATTATGGACAAGGTGGTGTAAACAGCACCATTTGGGATGTTTAGTGTAGTGAAATCCCAGGTCAATTCTTGCCATTGATTTGGAGTGGTGTATTTTACCTTGGTATCTCCTGTGTTGGGGGCGGTATTTGCAGGGAAACTACGCTCCAATTTGAGCACTACATCCGCCTCATGATCCATCAACACTTTCATGGTGACCTTTTTATTGGTTCCCATTGAAATAGTCGCAGGAAGGGCATCGTTGAAGTAACCAGCGTAGGGTTCTCCTCCGGGGCGCTCGATAAATTCGGCTACCTTGTTGCTCGTATTGATGCCTGATTTGCTTGGGTTGTCCACGACGTTGGCCAGTTTCTGACCATCGAGACTGCCGTTGGCAAAGTACTGCCAGCCACCCAGGTTGTCTAATGCAGTTTCAAAGTTGGAGATACAAGAAGTATAAGGTGCTCTGCGCAATTCGATGTCATCGATGTAGTACACATCATTTTCAGTAGGCAATTGGGCCACATTGAAGAAAATGGTCAATTTGGTATTTCTTTCCCTATTCCTGCACTCAAGTCAATAGAGTATTGTACCCACTTGCGGGTATCGCCAGCCGCTACTGCCGAAAATACTTCCACTTGGGTGCCTCCTTCGAGTTTGAACAAAAGAGGTACAGCTTTCGGTGACCAGATTTTGATCTGCAACTGATTCAATACAGACAAATCGATGGGCTGGCCGAACTCGTACACAATAGCCGAGTATTCATCCTTGGGATCGGTATACTCACCTACCTTGTCGCTAGCTGAAGAGTTGATTCCACTAGGATCAGGGTTGTTGATCACTTTGAGGAAATCACCGCCAGTGGTAGATACTTTGGTGTAATTGCGTTGGCATTCAAAGTCGTCTACCTGTCCCGCAACGGCTACTACACCTTCACAAAGATTCACGGTAGAAACCGTTTGGGTCAGGTTATCGAAGTACCAGGTAGCGGTAGAAGTCAGTTCTGGATCAAATACGATTTCCACCCGTTCGAAATCGGTGATGTTTTTGAAGTTGCTGAAGTTGAAATTCAAATCTACCCACTTGCCGGTTGCATCAACCGGGCGGTTGATTTCTTTCACACCTTCTGCAGTTGAGATCAACCGCAGGGTCAAACTTGTCGCACCAGCGGGTGCCCAAACTTGTAAAGTTAACTTGTGGCAAGTTCGCCAAAGTAAAACCTTGTCGGCAACAGCGCTTTTAATCCACCCAATTTGGAACTGCCTTTGGTGTAAGAACCAATGAATGAGGATGGATTCCCTACTTTATCCGGGTTGGGAATATCACCATTGAACTTGCCAAAAACCGCCTCAGCCCCAATGATTCCCAAAATAATAAGGCACCATCTTCAAAATCTTCCAGTGCACTACTTTTCTCTTTCGCCACCAGGCTGATGTCGTCAACATAGTAGATGTCGTTGGCACCAGGTAACTTGCCGGCATTGAAAAAGAAGACAATTTTGGTGTGGTTGGCATTTTCCTGGCTGCTGAAATCGGCAGTATATTCTACCCATTTGTTTAGTTCAGTAATGGCAATGGATTCTTCTTTTCCACCAGAAGTACCCCCTTCCAGTTTGAACAAAAGGTTGCCCGCCACGGGTGCCCATACTTTAATTTTGACTTGGTTGCGGTCTTTAAGTGGAATGCTTCCACCCCAATCCATGACTAGAGCATGGTACTCACTACCTACGTCTTTGTAACGACCCACTTTGGCGCTCAGGTTGGCTCCAAATTTGTCGGGGTTGTCTACCGCCGTGATGTCATCAAAACCGGGTTGAGCATAGGCGATGTTGCGCTGGCATTCGAAGTCATCCAGGATGTCTGGATTTTTGTCAACTCCTGCACAGGCACCGGCGGTAACGGCAATCAGGTTGTCGAACAAATACGTATCCGAACTTGCGTCGACTCCGGGGTCGAAGAACAGGATGATTTTGTTCAGTCCTTTCAGCGCAGCCGATTTACTGAAGTTGAAGCTGTATTCTATCCATTGGTCTTTAACGGCAATGTTGTTGATTCCTTCAACAAATCCATTTGGACCTTCCAATTTGAGCAATACCGATGTTGGCGCTGCGGTTTTTACTTGAACTTTGAACACGTTGTAGATCGACAAATCGATGGGCTGAGCCAATTCGGCCTGGAAAAGGCTATAACCAGCCCCCGCTTTTTTGGTGTAAGCACCTACTTGGGTGCTGCCGTTGATGTTGAGCGTATCGCCACCGGGAGGGTTTGGGACCACCACAAACGAGCCATCGATGGGATTCCAGTTCAGTTTGGCACCGCCTTCAAAATCTTCATACACAATTGAAGTTGGGGCAGGATCCAGTGAAATGTCATCAATGTAGTAAATGTCGTCGGCACCAGGGAGTTTACCTGCATTGAAGAAAAACACCAACTTGGTGTGGTTAGCTGCAGCCTGGCTGCTAAAGTCGACGGTGTATTCTACCCATTTGTTGATTTCAGTGATCGGTACAGTTAACTCTTTTTGAGGAGAGGTTCCTGCTTCCATTTTTACCAGCATATTGCCCGCCACAGGAGCCCATACCTTGATTTTAACGACGTTGCGGGTAGCAAGGGGCATTGCGCCACCCCAATCCAGGACCATGGCGTGGAATTCGCCTCCAGTGTCTTTGTAACGGCCTACGATGTGCTGGTATTGATCCCGGTTTTGTCCGGGTTGTCCACCGCGCTAATGTCCGCAAAGCCGGGTAAACCATAGGCAATGTTGCGTTGGCACTCAAAATCATCCAGGATTTTGGCACTAGGCGCAACGCCTGCACAAGGTCCGGCAGGGCTTACGGTAAGGTTGTCGAACAAATAGGTGTCGGCACTAGCGTCAACTCCGGGATCAAAAAATAAAATGATTTTTTTCAAGTTGGGCGTAGCCGCCGCTTTGCTAAAATCAAAAGAGTACTCGATCCATTCACCAGCGATGGCAATGTTTTTGGTGGCTTCAACAAAACCACTCGTGCCTTCAAGTTTCAGGATAAAAGCCGAAGCTACCGCAGCTTTTACCTGAATTTTGAACAGGTTATTGGTGCTGAGGTCCAATGCGGTTGGCAACTCGGCCAGGAAAAGGCTATAGCCAGCCCCGGCTTTTTTGGTGTAGGAGCCTACTTTGGCGCTGCTGTTGACCCCAAATGTATTGCCCCCGCAGGGTTGTCGATGGTTGAGTATGTACCGTCCAAGGCATTCCAGGGAAGTTTTGCACCCCCCTCGAAGTCTTCGAGTACGACTTGAGCCATGCCCAATAAGGGGAACAATAGCACAGCAAAAAAGAGCAGATGTTTTTTCATGTTGTTACGTTTTTTGGGTTCAAGTGCTGAACCTATTGCGAAATGACCAGTGGATAAGCGGTTTTGTATGTTCGTGAACTGATTTGCAGAAAGTAAGTCCCCCCTGGCAGGACAGGTAGTGAAAACTGTTTGTTTTGTGGTCCTGTACTCAGGCGGGTAGGTTCCAATAATCGATGTACGACGCGGCCAGCCGAGTCGGCTAAATCAATCTTTACGGTTTCGGAGCTGGGCTGAACAAAATCCAAATGTAAGGTATTTCCAACGGGATTGGGGTGAATCACAAGTTTCAATTCCGCTGCGCTGAGGCTGTTCACCTTGCTCACATCTCGTGAAAATCCCATTTTACTCAAGGCTTGCAGGATTTCCTGGTTAGACATGAAGGCTTGCCACAACAGGCCACTCCGTTGGTTTTCAATCATGTTGATGATTGGCCCCTGGTCGATGGCCAGATAACTATCGGCGTACCAATCGAGTTGAGGATTAAACGCATCGTAAAAACCCATGGGCCCCCATAAGTTGGCGCCGTATTCGCGGTAAAAATGTTTGAGCGCAGCCAAAGACTCCGTTGGGGTGTAAGGGAAAGAACCGAGGGCGGCAGTGGGCGCGATGGTACCATTGTCTTGTGGTCCGGCATTGGGTTCATGGGCCAAATAACCTTGTACCGGATCATCACTGGCGGTGAGGCCCCAGCAATTTTCATTGTAGCCTTTGAATCCCTTGGGATTGGCCATGCAGTAGGCTCGGTTGATGAGGGTATGGTTGCGGTTTTGGGTAAAATAATTGGTGTATTGATCGATGACGGGACGTGGATCAAATCCCATAAAAGAATAGTGTGCAAAAAATAGAGGCCCCCCTAGCGGAGGCCCCACTGGTAATAGAACACTGTAATATTGATTCTTGTTGACGTAGTTGCTGTTCCCTGCCCAACCTTTTTCATAAAGCCCTGCGGGTACGCCATGGGTAGGAGAGGCAATGGCCAGCAAATAGACCATCATGCCTTCGTTCCAACCCCGTACCGGGAAATTCATCGCAAACTGGTGATTGGGCGACCAGTGCCAGTACAGGAAGTTTTGGTAATATTGGCGGTACCAATTCCAGTCGATGGCTTCCCAAAGCCCGGTTATTTTGTCGCGCAATTCTTGCTCTTCAATGGTTCCTGCTCCAGAGAAATATTCGCGGGCAGTGAGTAATCCTTCAAATAAAAATGAAGTTTCCACCAGGTCACCACCATCGTCGCGGGGGCTGAACGGGACGGTTTTACCCGTAGCACCATTCATCCAATGGGGAAAAGCGCCTTTAAAACGATCGGCTTTTTCCAAAAAACTGAGCATTTTTAACAAGCGATCCCGGCCTTGTTCACGGGAAATAAAGCCCCGTTTGATGCCCACCAGGATGGCCATGACGCCAAACCCGGTTCCACCGATGGTCACAATGTCATCGGAAGTATTCCGTTCGCGGATCAGGCCCGATTGTGGATGGGCAAAATCCCAGAAATAACGGAAGGTATAGGCCTGCACCATGTCCAGCAATTGATCGTCGCTCATCGGGAAGCTGGCGGTACTGGCTGTGGCACTGGGCAAACTCTCTTGACCGCTGCCACTGGTGGTGGTGATGCGGTAACTGGCCTTGACATTGAGACCCAATGGACGCACAAAATCGAGGTAAATGCTATCATTTTTACCCGTCTGGCCAATTAAACTAAAGGTTTTGCCTTCGTCCATAGAACGGTAAACCCGGAAGGCCGAACCGCCAAGGTTGCCCGCATTTCGCCAGCGCAATTCAATGTGGCTGTCGTACCCCTTGGCACGGAACTGCTCGGGTGTAAGCAACACCGAATTGGCCGAGGCTTTGTAGGTACGTACTTCGTCGATCAACAACGTGTGCTCCTGCGCATCGGCAGCATTTTGGCCAAAAATCACGGCTTTAATTTGCTTAAAATTGATGGCAGTTTGGTTGGGATCGGTAAAAAAAATACGGGTGGGAATCTTGATTAAAGTCCACACGTTGGCGTCCAAACCAGGGCATAATTGGCAAGGCTGTATTTTCTGGTTTTGGTTGCTCCCGGGGCACCTTCGAGGAAAAGATTGGGCCAGTCGGCCTGTTTCAATCCATTGGGGGCGTAAGCCCAAAAAGCCAGGGTATCGGAGTTGCTGATGTCCTGAAAGGGAAAACCCGGTGCGATGACCAATGCCGACCAATCTCCGCCATTGCGCGAATTCCAGCGCAAACGCAAACTGTTGCGGCCTTGAAAGCTGTAGCGTCGGTAGGGATTTTATCGCCGCTGCCGCCGGCTTGTTCGATGAAACTGTTTCCGGATTTGAAGGCCAGCCCGGTATCGTAATAACCAGGGTTATTGCTGTCGCTGAAAAAGTGTACCTCTTGGCATTGGATGGGTAAAAAAGCCAACAGGAATAGGAGAAACAAACCCAATAAATGTAGGTAGCGGTACTTCATGCCTCACGATCTATAAAAATACAAATGCAATCTTATCTTATTTAAGCTAGAATGTCCAGTGTTGATACCTCACCATTACTACGCCATTGCGAAAAATCACCGACATAGTGACTTTTTTGCGCTTAAA
>NZ_JADKCX010000108.1 GCF_016718685.1 Haliscomenobacter sp.
AGCCAGTCGCGCAGGGCGGCCTCCAGCTCCTGGTATTGATCGTCTTTGGTGAGTTGGCGGTAGAGGTGCAGTTGGGTCAAAATGCCGACCGTGAGGTTGTTCGAGCACCAGATGAAGGGCACGCCGTTGAGGAAAGGATTGTTTTGCCCCCTGGCCTTCACTTTTTCAATACCAGCCTGGAGGTATTGGCGAAAAGGTGCGCCCACTCCCCCACCCTGTTGCGCCAGGAGGTAATGCCCCAAATTCACGAAGGGATACCATTGGTAATGCCGCGCCGTGTCTGCTCCCATCCAGGGGGTAGTCGGTTCGGCCTGGGCATATTCGCTAGCCTGCTGGAGAAGTTCGCTGCGTTGGGGGGCTAGTTGAAGCAACTGTGCAGCGGCCAGTTCCATGTCATCCACGTAATTGTCTTCTTCATAAAAATAGGGCGCACGGCAGGGGCGGTTTGACACACCTGGAACTTGCGGCCAAAGGCATAAGCGTCCCAGGCTTTGGGCAGTAACTTTTGGGCGTATTCCGGGTAAAAGGGTGCCAGGATACGGCTGCCCAGGGCAAAGGTCGAAGCGTATTTCCCCGCCGTAGAAGCGACACCCTTGGTGCGGTTTTGGTAGCGCAACAAACCCTGCGGCTGCCCGGTGATGAAGTAAACCGGGCGGCGAAAGCCCTGTTTGGGGTCATACACCACCGAATCCAGGTTGGGCAGGCGCATTTTGAGGTGATCGCGGTCGTCGGCCAACTGGTTGTACATTTCGTCTTTGGCGGGGTTCATTTTGAGCAGCCAGTCGAGGCCCCATTTGGCTTCGTCCAATACGTCGGGAATGCCATTGGGACCGGGATGGCCACTGGCATCGTGTGCATCGCCAAAAGAACCCGGGTTTTGCTGGTAGGCAAACAGCATTTGATAAGTTGCATTCGCCGAGGTGGTGACGTATTGCAAATAATCGGAAGCGTCGTGCCAGCCGCCGGAAACATCCAGATGGGTGCCATTTTTGGCCGGATCGGGATGATACACAATGTAGCCATCCTGGGTATGACAGGAGTCTTTCAAATAGGGATTGTAGCCGCTGCGTTGCTGCCGCATGTAACGCAGGATAAAATCGGCGGTGCCCGCATACACTTCGGAGGCAATGCGAAAACTGGGTGAGCGCACCCCGGCGGCCCGCACGTAGTAGCGCCCCTCGCGGTTGAAACTGGAAAAATTGAGCCTACAGCCGGAGCGGAAAGCGGCGTATTCCCCAAAGGTTTGAATGCTGCGGCTGCTGAATACCACTTTATTGGTCAGCTCTTCACACAACTCAAAACTACTGACTTGGGGCGTCGCCTTGCTGACAAGCACGGCTACTTTTTTGTCCTCGGGGAGGTAGCCGAGTTGGTTGACGCGGATCCAGGTGGATTGGGCTGGGAGCAAACCAGGCAGCAAACCAATCCCAATACAAAGAAGAAAAATATTTTTCATTGAGCCAGACTGATTGATGTAGGCTGTTAAGATAACTCAATCTACCCAATTTTTAATAAACACAAGCCTTAACAAAACTTTAACAATCTCGTTTTTAACGTTTTAACAGCATAATTAATCCCGAACAAATTATGTGCTTACCTTGTTGAATCATATTATAAGCTCAATAAAAACCCAGCAATCATGCAAAATTTCACCTCAAGTACCTTTCCCCTGCTCCTTTTGATCCTGCTCAGTTCCCTGGCTTGCAGCAAACCCGAACCCGACGTAAAACCCACGCTACAAGAAACCATCGAGCAAAACCTCAAAATCGAGCTCAACGCCACATTACAACCGCTCAGCACCACCGACCCTAGCCTTCCGTTAAATGACCTCGCTTTTTTGGGGAATCTGGGCAATGCCAAAATCGTCGGGATGGGCGAGGCCACCCACGGCACCCAGGAGTTTTTCCAAATGAAACACCGCATTTTTAAATACCTGGTTGAAAAGCAGGGCTTCCGCTATCTGGCTTTTGAATACGATTTGGGCGGCTGCATGGCCCTGAATGAACTGATCCAAAGTGGGCAGGGCGACATCAAAACCTGGATGTCGAAGCAAATGTACTTTTGGACCTGGCGTACGGAGGAAGTGTTGCAGCTGTTCCTCTGGATGCAAGACTACAACCGCAACAAACCTGACTCCGAAAAAGTCCACCTGGTTGGGGTGGATTGCCAGTTCACTTCGCAGTCTGTGCCCCAATTGGTTAGTCTGCTCAGTCGTTACGACAACAGTTTCGCCACCGAGGTGAGCAGCAAATTGAATTCAATTGTCAAAACTGAATTGTACAAAGGAGAAACTTTCAACAGCATTCAACAAGCCCGCAATGGGGTTTTGCCGCAAATCAACGAGGTAGGCAGAGCGCTCAATGAAAGAGCCACTTCCATTTCCCAGTTGACTTCTCCCGCTTATTTCCAGCAAATTCGGCGGGTGTACGAGACCATCGTCCAGGCCGAAATCATCCAGTACAGCCAGATCATTAACGCCGAAACCTCCTTCACTTTCCGGGAAAAATACATGGCCGAAAACCTGGATTGGGTTTTCAGCCAATACAGCAATGTAAATCGTGGCCCTATGGGCACACTGAACAAAAGTGGCCAAAAACGATCAATTCGTGGGTTTTAACACCAAGTCATTAGGCGGAAACATCCAAGCCAAATACGGCACTGCTTACCAGGTGATTGGATTCAGCATGGGCAGCGGGGATTTCAAAGCGTACAACTCCCTCAATAACCGTCTGGAAACCATGAGATTGGATGCACCTTTGGCCAATTCCTTCAATGACCATTTTACAAAAGTAGATGAACAGCGCTACGGGGTAAAACTCGCCGATTTACAAAAACGCTATTTTTGGAATGGCCGCCTGAGTTCCAGCCGCCCCTTCTTGTCCATTGGGGCTGTCTTCAATGCCGAGCAGGTTGAGAATTATTTTTACACCATCCGTTTGGATCAGTTGTACGACGTAATTTTCCATTTTGACAATACCAATCCTTCTCGCGTATTCTAAAGCACCCCCCAAAACGTCGATCATTCCAGGCCAATTTTCCATTGCATCAGCGGGTGAGTAGAATCATCAGGTTGCCCTATTCTTTTTTCGCAACTTGTGGGAACTTTAAAATACGGTAAAATCTTCTGGATTCAAAATATAAAGCTCAATCTGTCAAATATCCTGTTATGAACAAGCAGAAAAACCGGGGGGTAATCTTCACTAGGGGCGATAAAAAAATAAATTGTTCATTTTGCCAAAGGATTAGATAGGTAAACTTTTCATTGCAAGTGTCTTATCTAATCCTTTGGCTCAGGAAAAATGATCACTTATTTTTGCCCCACTACTTAGATGAAGAAAGTGAAGGAGTTTATTCAATTTTAAGCCCCAGAACGAACGAAAATACTGTTCCAGTACTAGGTCTGATGTGGTCCTTTGCGCCTGCAGTAAAACTTTGCACCCTAGTCCTGGTATCAATTGTAGGTTTCAACTGCCACAGCATACTTCCTTCACCCGCCCAGGCAGGCATAGCCACCACCACAAGTCATAGCATAGCCAACTGGCAGATTTACAATATGTTGAGGATGTGAAGTTGGTTGAGATCCGCCTGAATTGATGGTGGCTCTGATTCTTCCAACTGGCAGATCGGGGCGTATTGCAATGGCGTAAGCTACAATTCGGGCAACATCAGGAACAATGTGGTCTTTTGATTTGACTCTCCAAGCACCCCCATCAGGGTAAGAGGCTGTAGCTAAGTTTCCGGGGCCTGTCCACAATACTTCAAAACCTCCACCGATTAGTACATTACCTGCTGCGGGTCTGGCTTGGGTGTAGGGATGATTTGCTTCTCGGCTAACCACCCGGCTTACGCTAATGAAACTCCTGAGTTGTTCTCTGGTCATACCCTGTACTTTCATTCCAATGGCATACCCTTGCAAGTGATGGGGATGGGGTTCCTGGTGGTCTTTGGAAGCAACGACCCAACTACTGAGTTGTTCGTTGGGAAAGGAAGCTGTCAGCAAGGCACCTTTGCCCTCCTTCGATGCTGTTGCACCGCCACCTACTACAATAAAATCGGGGGGCACAGGATTGTTTGGATTTGTTTTTTTTCTCTTTTGCGTTCACAAGTCCGAAACTGCGCTGCGACTCAACGCAGCACGATATTAATCGCCGTTGAGGAATTATTGCTTTCACTGCTTTCTTTTACCCGGCAGTAACTTTCCATAAACTCGTCACCAGAACAGCTATCAGCGATCGCTTTTGCAGACAAGGTATTGCCTCGTAACCGGTCAGGAAATACCAGTACTCCTTGATAGGTAAGCACAGCTCCGGCTGCCAGTGGGCTACTGGTGAAAGGATAGTAAGTATTGCTTTGACCCGGTACGGTAAACATAACCGGGTAAATTTGCCCATTGGGATGCTGGTAATCGATGCCAACCTTAAAAATGGCAGCAGGGGCTTGGCCAACATTTTTGACCGTTACGGTTACAGGCACCTGGATAGTGCCATTAGGGCCGTTGAAGGAAGCTCCCGTTTGAACAAAGTTGGTAACAATCAAATCCGGCATACGAAGTTGTTTGACCACGGGGTTGGTGATGACTCCAGTGGGTTTGTTTTTTTGGCCAAAACAAATGATCGTCATAAGGCTGAATGAAAGAACGAGCAAAGATTTCATGGTGTTTGATTTTTGAAATGATGATTGTTGTTGTTTACAGTTATGGAATGCAGGTAAGGGATAGAAGTGAGGAGCGTAAGAAAAAAAAATCATCACACTGATGATTGAATTCATATCTTGCTCTGCATCAGGGCATAAGTAATGACTGGTAGCGCAAAATAGCTTTCCATTTTATGGCTTTTCTCATGGTTCAAGGTTTTAGAATTGGTGAATTACTGCATCAACAATAGCCCAAATATGCACCGCAGGCATAGAATCAAGTTGGGTGAATAGGTACAACGGCCAGATCAATGAGCCAGCGGTAGCTATTGATGAGCCTGCGTTTTGGCACTATGCAAAAAGGGATTGTACCTTTGTTGGAAAGGAAAAAATGCCATGTTTAAAATCAAAAATATCGGCTTATTCGTTGGATTGTTGTGTTGGGTCTACCAGCTTAGTGCTCAGCGAATACTCTATTTTCCGCTCCCATATGAAGGGATTTCCTTGCAAAATCATGTTCAGTGGCAAGGGATGGAAGAGGGTTCAGTATTTGATCCGATCGATTTCGATGGTGTTTTTAGCGAGCCCGTCTCGGAAACATTGTCTACGCCGATTCAGCAGGTTTGGCTGCGCATGGTCATCAGGAATACAGTAGCAAAAGACACGTTTATCAATGCGTTTTTTGAACAATCCATCTGGGACATCAGGGCATTTAGATCCAAACAAGGAGCACTAAAAGAAATTGCCAAGGCAGGTTTTCGAACTGAACCGAATCAGCTGGCTTATCGAGGAAATGAACAACTGTTACAAATCACTTTGCGGGCGGCGCAGACGGATACGGTCTACATTTTTTTGCGTGTTCCCGAAGGTGCATCAATCAAACGCCCGTTTCCCAAAGTATATTCAGGTAATTTCATCTCAGCGGAGTTCTACAAACAACAGTTTATAAGCAGAGAGCCAGGTCGGTGGTTTGCCTTTTTTATTGCTGGCATCAGTTTATTCATTGCCATTTTTACGGCCTTTAAATCCCTGGTGAATGGTTGGGAAAAAGCCAATTTGTATTGTGCGCTAATGTTTTTTAGCAATTTCATCGATTGTTTGAATCAAACCCATGCAGTGCAGTTGTTTCCTTTTGGTCAGATGCCGCTACGTTTTGGTCTCTGGATCAATGAGTTGACTCCGATACTGATGTTGCTGTTGTACCGCGAATTTTTGAATACCCGTAAGGAAAGGCCTTGGCTGTATTGGCTGATGAGCATTGGGATTTCGTTGTTGTTTTTAACGATTGTATTGGATATTGCTTTTACACACCTCTTTCACAATTTGGTTTTGGCTCAAAAAGCTGAATCTGGATTTGAAACGATCATGCTGGTTCATCAAGGTATTTTGCCTTTTACTTTTTTGCCTTACCTAAATCATCCAATTTATCGTTATGCAGCTTGGTCCAGTTGGATTCTTCTATTGGCTTTTGTTGTGTTTTTGCTGACAATACGTGGCGGTTGGGAACTTCCACTTACGGGGTGGTTTCAGCCAGTGTATTTATTATTTATAGCCATCACCCTGGATGGGGTACTATTTTCGATGGCTTTGACCCAACGTGATCGACAAATTGCATTGGACAAGGTTCAGCTTGAACAACAATCAACGGCTAGTGAGCTCAAGGCACTGAGGGCCCAAATGAACCCCCATTTTATTTTTAATTGCCTAAATTCCATCAAGAGTTTTACACTGAACAAAGATTCGGCTTCAGCCAGTTTATACCTCACCAAGTTCTCGCGTTTGATCCGTCAAGTATTGGAAAACTCCAGTAGTGAAAAGATTACCCTCAGCAATGAATTGAGTACTTTACAGCTTTACCTGGAGATGGAAAAGTTGAGGGTTGGAGACAAATTCGATTACGAGATAGTGTTGGAACCCGACGTAGAGGCCGAGTTCATTGAAGTACCTCCGATGCTGATCCAGCCGTATGCCGAAAATGCTATCTGGCACGGGATTTTGCACAAAACTGAAAAAGGGAAAGTATCCATCCTCCTTCAACAAACCGATGATACGCTGGTCATCAGGGTAGTGGATGATGGAGTAGGACGAAAAAAAGCGGCTGAACTCAAATCCAGGAGCGGAGCCAAACACAAATCCTTTGGCATGCAAATTACTGCCGAGCGTTTGTCCATCATCAAACAATTGTACGGAATTGAAGCCTCACTCCATTTTGAAGATTTATTCGACCGGAATGGTTTTGGCATTGGAACCAAAGTAACATTAACCCTACCGCTATGAGTCGTAAAGTGATCATCATCGACGATGAACCCCACTGCCGCAACGTCCTTGCCAAAATTGTCGCAGCGCATTGCCCAGAACTAAATGTTGTTGCGGAGTGCGGCGACGGAATCGAGGGTTTAGCCGCTATCTTGCGCTACCATCCTGATCTGGTTTTTTTGGACATTGAGATGCCCCGTATGAATGGGTTTCAAATGCTGGATGCCTTGGGATCAGGAGACCTCCATTTTTCCCTGATTTTCACTACCGCCTATGATCAATTTGCGGTCACAGCATTCAAATATTCGGCATTTGACTATTTGCTTAAGCCAATCGATGAATCGGAATTGACCGCATCCATTAAAAAACTGCAATATCCAGGTACTCCTTTTGCCCAGTTGCAGCATTTAAAAGCCAATTTCTCCAGCCCTTATGCTTTTAACAAACTGACCATCGCTACTCAACGCGGCATTACCTTTATTGAACTGGAAGATATTGTAGCCCTGGAATCCGATAGCAACTATACCAAAATACATCTACAAAATGGACAAACCGTACTTGCCTCCAAAACTTTAGGTCATTTTGATGAATTGCTCAGTGAGAACAAAATATTCTTTCGAACCCACAAGCAATTCATCATCAACCTCAATTTTATCAAAGAATACCTGGCTGGAGATTACAACCTGGTGCTCTTGCACAATGGCTTGCAAGCCAAACTAGCACGTACCAGGCGGGATGCTTTTTTGGGTTTGTTTAGGATTTGAAAAATGTCAATTGATTATGTATAGCCTAATCCTGCAAGGTCACTCTCAGTTTTCATGTAGCATTATTGTTACGCCTCTCAATGCCATGGTTGTGCTCAACTTGTAGCCAATAACCCGGGATTTGATCTTCACTACAGTCTCGGAGGAATAGCTTGGCGATACTTCCGATCAACGAAGTAGGTAAACCAAGAACAAGAAGGTTCTTCTTCGTAGTAATAAGTGAGGTTTCCAACATTAGGCCTCAGCGTCATGGTTTGATTTGGGAAGTTAGAATCGCATACGTAGATTCTGAGGTCTTCTTTATTGGCCCCCAAATCCCCAGTATAGCGGCCCAAAGCGTACCCGATGGCAATTACCTGATGATGTGTATTGAAGCCTCCGTTCCCACCCTTGTACAAGCCAAGTGGTACGGGTCTGCCCGCGTCAATTTCCGTGCGCAGCTCTTGTAATCTACCACCGTTAAACCCTTGAAGGCCCCAGTTGTAGAACTCCTGGTTTCTCGCGCCGAAGGGATTCACCGTAAGTTCCGCCCACTTGTCCAGGTTTTCAGAAACGGAATTGTTTTGACGGTCATAAATGTATTGCCGCAACGCTGTCCCTACTGGTGGTGGTGTAGTTAGTGCAGGAATAGACCTACCGCTGTGGAAATAATCGATGGCTGCGTAGGCCATGCCGCCACAAAGGCCATAAAAATCGATACCCGCAAAGTTGGTCACAAAATTGTTTTCAAACTTAAAGCCCCGGGTGGAAGGGATAAAACGGGTCATTACTCGCTCTCCGCCTTGGCGCCAAATCTCATTGCCGTTGTTCGTTCCCCATACCACTCCTTTTGGGCCAGCCGAAATATTTACCAAACCACCTTCTACTGGTGTCCAATCCCTTCCGTTCCAGCGAAACACCGGATAGCCTCCGCCTACGCTGTTCCAACCCAAGAGCCAAACTGAGCCATCAGCCCCTACACTAATGTCACGACCTCTTCCTGGTAGTTCAGTCCAACCAATTGAATTCCATAAAAATACATTTCCCGCACTATTAACCACCCAGGCATTTCCTGCTGGATCAGCGTCAATGCGCACTGCTGCACCGGGCATGTTTTGCCAGCTCGTACCCGTCCAGCGCAGGATGTTGTAACCTCCTGTTGCAGCCGTTCTGCCAATTGCCCAGATGCGGCCTCCAGCGCCTATCCCAATGTCAGTTGCTGCGCCAGCAATAGCGCCCCAGTCCCGGCCATTCCAACGGAAAATATTGCCTGCTTGATTGACTACCCAAGCGTCGCCTTGAGGATCAACATCAATTCTGACGCCCATGCCGGGCATTCTTTGCCAGGTAGTACGGTTCCAGCGGTGAATAGACTGGCCCGCGCCGATTACCCAGGTTGTGCCTTCAGGCCCTACTCCAATATCAAACCCTCCTCCAGGCATACGTTCCCATTGAGCGAAAAGGCTGTAACAACTTAAACACAAACAAACGATCAATAGTGGATTTTTCATCAGTGATTTTTATACACACAGCTATTTTTGGCCATATGTGTTGAATTAGAAAAAAGGGAAAAGCTGATTCAGTTAGATGAAAAAAAATGAAGGAATCCGGCAGAAAAAAAATTCTTTTACTTACAACACAATCCACACAGGAGAAGAAATGTTGTTGTTTACAATTATGGAATGCAGGCAATGGGTGGAAGTGAGCAAAAAATGCAGATTCTTTTTTCAATTATTTTTGCCCCACTACTAATACCGCAAAGTCACTACCAATTTCCGCGTAGCATTATTGTTGGCCCTTTCAAGGCGATGGTTGTGCTCAATTTGGAGCCAAACCTCCGGGCGGCCTCTGCTTACCAGCTGAGCAGTGATGTTGTCAAAGGTGAAAGAATGATTCTCTTGTTGAAAAATGCCGTTGACACGCAGACCAGTAGAAGACAGCACATTAGTACTCTGAATGGTTTGGGGTGCCGACTGCCCGGAGGGAGGGAACTGCATGTAACAGCGGATGCTGAAGTCGTTCATCTCGCCATTCCCTCTATTTCGCAGGTAAATGCCCCAATCAACCGCGGCGCGATATATACCCTTGACATTTGTAAGTGTAATGAATCTGCTACCAATCACCATCCCCGTCCACACGTTGTCAAAAACCAAATCGGGAACTTGAGCAACTACACCAACGGGCTCATTCCGCAGCGGTAGTAATTGGGCATTGGATTGGTCTGGCGGGTAATGTGCCTGACCGGGGTTAAGGGGCTCATTCCGCAGCGGCTGTAATTGGGCCTTGGATTTGTCTGATGGGTAATGCGCCTGACCGGGGTTAACGGGGGCATTTGGAAGGCGGGTGGTTTTGAGGGTGTCATTTTGTGCGTTCACAAAAAATGGCACCAAAACAAACAATGCAATCAGCGAAAGATATGGTTTCATGATAATGGCATTTGACAATGAAAAGATGTTCAACCATCAAATGCCAGAACTGCTCGGAAGTGAGCGGCGGAGCGGATTTTTTAGTGCCCTTGGGCCTGAAACAGTTTCTTTATTTTAGCTCGAAAGAAAAGCGCACCTAACCCAATCAAGATCAACAATAGACCTACCAGGTACAGCACCCAATCTTGGGCACCTGCCTTCAGCGGTTCCAGCGCACCGCTCAACACTAGCGCGCCCCAATAATTTGGCGCTCTACGTTCGGAACCCTCCAGTGCCAGGTATTGCAATTTGGCCTGTTGAAGGGCAATGTCTTTCGGCCTGCCTTTTTTCAATTCCCGATAAAATCCTTGAATCAGCTCATCCGCATATACATCCTCCAAACTCCACAGGCTCATCACCAAACTCTTGCACCCTGCATACGTAAATGCACGCGAAAGGCTCATGACTCCTTCGCCCTGTTGCAATTGCCCATTGCCCGTGTTGCAGGCCCCAAGCACGGTCAATTCGTTGTTTTTGAAGTGCAGGTTGTAGATTTCCAAGGCACTCAATGGCTGGATCTGCTTTCCCTTGGCGAATACCAGGGCCGATTTGGCAGGTTCTTGTTCATTGATGAGGCCGTGCATCGATAAATGTAAAATTTGACACTGGGGCGCCTGGCGCATGAATACTTGTTTGTCGGCAGCGGCCTCGCTATGCACCCACACCCGGCCTCCCATCATTTTTTGTAAGGCCAATACTTGTTTTTCGGCTAGTGGCAATTGAGCCAAACGGGTTTCAACACCTGCATAGGTGATGCCAAAACCTCCAAATGCAAAGTTGGCCCTTGCCTGCCGGCCATTTTTTAATGTCTGATTGGAAATGCCATAACTGATGGCGTATTTTTTGATCAAATAAGCTGCATTGTTCGATTTTAAGTCATCAGAAGGGGCTTCCAATAAAACATCGAATGGCAAATAATGCAATAAACCATCGGGAATAATGCGCAAGCGGCGGATTTGTCCCTGTTGGTTAAAAGTCAAAGCTGCCGGAGCAATCAAAGTCTGATAGGCCAGATAACTAAGGCTGGCTACCTTTCGCAAAGTCGGGGCATCTGGCGTGGGTTGGCGCAACAGATGGATCAAGGAACTTAAGGAATCACTAAAAGCCGGGGTCACTCGTTGAAAAAACACCCGGCATTCCTCTTTTGACCAGGCGAATAAAAACAACTGTTCTTGCCCAAAAAAATATTCCAGGCAAAGCGAGGAATCTGGCAAACTTTGCTGTACCGCAGCGATGGAAGGGGCCCGTACTTGCGCATATTTTAAGTAGTGGTATTGTGGGTGCTGCTTTTCCAGGAACCGCACAAAACGTTCAAAATGTGCTTTAGCCTGGGCTGAGGAGTCCTGCCAAATGCCGCGTTGTACTTCATCGCTTGCCTCAATTACCTTTTTTTGCCAATACAAAAGTCGACTGCGTAGGGCAGCTTCTTTTTTCAAGTGCTGAGCAGGGATGCCCACGCTATGTTTGGCTTGCTGATCCACTAATGCCTGCCTCAGTACGATGGCTTTGTTGCGCTCACAAAAATCCAGTGCAGCAATGGTATCACCCAATAGGAGGGCAGTGTAAATGGCATTTTCATAAATGGGCAGGGCTTGTTTGGCCAAACTGAACTTGGAGCCGTCTTCCCGCAAGGAAAAACGCAACTGGCTCACCAGCGTATCCAAACGGCGAAAATTGTTGAAGGCATGAGTGAGTTTTTGCTGCGCCAACTGGCAGCGGGCGATGCCATGCAGGGCAATCAGGCTTCGGTCACTTCACGGTGCTGATGCTTCGAACCGAGGATGGGAAAAGGGGCACGAGGATGCGCAGCGCTTTTCGGAAAAAACTGAGTGCAGGTTCAGGTTCGCCACTTTGTAAATAAGCCTCGCCCAAACTGGTGTAGGCAAAAGTCAGGTAGCGATGCTTTGGGTAAGCATGCAGGATTTTGATGGCTTTCTGCTGGTTTTGAATGGCTGTGGCGTATTGTTTTTTAGCCATGTACAAGTCGCCCAATTCATTGTAAACATTGCCGATGTTCAAGGCAATGTCCACCAAGCTTGATTTTTGATAGTACTTCAGCGCTTGCTGCAAGCACCAATAGGCCGAATCATACTGGTTGGCAGCACGAAAACTGATGTTCATATTGGTGTAACAATCGGCTATTTCGGCGTGAAAGCGATCAGCCAGATCAGGGCGAATGGAATCAAGACAAACTTTAATGGCCTGGCGGTTTTTCTCCAGGGCCAAGTGGTGTTTTTCTTTGGCCAAATAAGCCTGGGCCTGTCTTTTGAAATGGTCTTCCAAAAGGCTTGCCCGATCGCGGGTGCTTTTTAAAATGTGCGGATAAGCCCTTTCGTAACAATTGATGCTGTGGTCAAAATCTCCTAAAAAATCAAAGATGTCACCGAGTTCGAGGTATTCCATGGAGAGCATAAAATGGTTTTGCCCTTTTTGGCTTACCGCCAAAGCCGAGTGTACCTGTTTAGCCGCTTTGTCGTAATTGCCCAGGTACTTGTGGCAAACCCCAATCATAAATGCACTGCGGGCAAGGTCATTGTGGGCAGGGTCATGGATGATTTTTTTGCGAATGGCCTGCGCTGCCACAAAACAAGCCAAAGCCTGTTCATACGCACCAAGGTCTCCATAGTAATACAAGCCGATTTCATGCCACAAATCTGCGGCATCCAGGGTAGCTGAAGGAATTTTTGTCAGTCTGCCTTTTATTTTACTTAATTCATTTTCAGTTTTTTGACTGTATGGCTCTTCAATGCAGGCATAAAATTGCTCGAACAAAGCATCGGTAAGCGTATTTGCGGATTGCATATGCCCCTGAGTGAGGGAAAACAGGAAAAAGAGGAATACAAACGAGGTGTTCGACAAACAAATACGAAATACCATTGGCCTGCTACCGAGCATACTTTTTTCCAAAAATAAGGATTCTGGCAAAACCTACTAAAAAAAAAAGAATCATTCCCGGTTTGAAATGAACTCGATTTCGTTTTCAAAATTGGGCCATCTTTGCGTTGCTAAAACCTGAATTCCCGAAAGGACTGGCCGCCAGTAAAACGGTGCAGAGGCGCCCCAACTTGATTGAATCTGGACAGAACCGAGCGCCCGTCGTTGGTGGAAACGCTCAAACGATTAAGATCCCAGGAAGTGTCGCTTCCTACCGTGTTGCTGAATTTTGTTTCAAGGCGTACACCTACAATGTCGTTCAGGTTGGTATCAGGAGGCAGGGGCGTCGGATTTTTCGTTGGGAATTCGGTGCCCAGTTCTGTCTATAATTGATGCTTGTCAAACTCCAGCGTTCTCCCACCTGAAAATAAAACCACCAACTTAACCATGTCCGCGGTGCCCAGCAGAGGGTCGGCTCCAATCTGGATGTCAACCATAATTTCCCGAACTGAAACAACCGGTGGCAGGACTACTGCACCACATGAAGCCAATTTCTCCAGTGCTCCCGGTGCATGGATGGCTTTTTCTATAAAACATTTACAATCCAAAGCGCGCCTTACCGTTCCTCCATCAAAAATAGCGCATTTTAGCGCAGCCCAATTGCCCGAACTCATATGCGTGAGCAGTGCTGCAGCGACCCCTGCCACTGTCGGCGCTGCAAAGGAGGAGCCTGTTGCTAAAGCCTCTACTGGGTCCGCTGCCTCTGGCATACACACCAACACTTTCTCCTGGAGCGAAAAAATGGACTCTTTTCTTCCCAACACTTGCAAAGCTGGCGAAATTTTCGTTGGTGCAATCAGCAGCACCTATTACAATTTGATTGGGGTTGGGGGCACAAGCAGGATAACGAGTGTTTTCACTAAGGTCGATATCCTTGCCATCATTACCAGCAGCCGACACGATCAAAATCCCCTTGGCTTCCGCAATTTTCATGACCATTTCGATGGGAGTATTCGGTCTTAGCCCAGTCTTTTCTTGAGATACCACACTGATGTTGATGATGTCGGCATTGCTTGTAATGGCATGGTCTAAGCCTTGAATAATTCCATACAAGGTACCCTGGCATTTCTGTCCAATACCTTGATGGGAACAATTTTTAACGATCACTTCCCAATTCCTCAAAACCTCTAACCACCACACTAGCTACCGCCGTACCATGCCCATGGTCGTCGTTGACATTCATAGGATCCATTGTCGAAGTTGAAAAATTGCGCGCTCTGAAAAAGGGCAAAGCGGCTCAACACAGGCTGCCGCAAACCTTGACCCATTTGCTCCAACCCGCTATCTAAATGGCTACTTTGACATTTCTACTTCCCAAACGGTTTAGCATCAAATCTCCATCCAAACCACAAGGATTAAGCGGTTGTGGAGAAGATTGCTTTATGGTCAGGGAAGAGGGTGCTTGGGTGGTTTGTATTGATTTGCACATAAGATACACCGCCAACCCCTACCCCATCGGTTCTACCTTGCACCCTTCCTACGGCATCCGTCGGGTCTCCAATAAAAGAATAAGAGACACCGCTGATGTTCACTACATTAGCCATGCGCCAAACTCTGGTTCCACTCGGAAATGATATGGATTCCTCGGTAGCACCCAATTCAGTTCTACATCTTGCAATATTCGTTTCATTGGTCCCCAGGCGGGAATAAGACGATCAAATCAATTCTTCCATAAGGTAATGGCGACAGGATTTGGGCATTCAATCCTGCGCTGAGGCAAAATAAGCAAGCAAAGATCAAAAGGACGTTTCTCATAAGGTCGTTTTTTAAGTGAATTCTTGCTACTAAATGCAAGATAAGTCCAAAAGTGAGGTAGTAAGCATAAAACTATGTGTCCTTAATTTTCAAAATGTCCCAAGGCTGTTTAGATTTGTTAATAAAAGTTTAACAAGCAGGCTCACTTTGTCGGGTGCGTTGCATTTATAAGCTGAAACGATGTCGAACCAACAAAAAAACTGGGGACTATCCACAACTGATTTCGAACTACTCCAGGAAGAAATTGCTCAAGGCGGGGAAACCCGTTTCCAGCAGGTATTCAAACAAAACTATCCCCGCTACTGTAACTACATCCGCAGTGAAATGAACCTCAGCTACGACGATGCATCCGATGTAACTGTTGAAGCTTTTATCAAAATTCATCGCTTCATCCGCGAAGGGCGAATCAGCTACGGCAACCTGGACGCCTACAGCATGCAAGCCATTCGCAATGAATACCTGATGCTGCTTCGCAAGCGCAAGCAGCTGCCAGAAAGTGATGTAGAAGTAAACCAATTGGACCTTCTCGACGAAGAGTACGACGAGTCAACTTTGCAACAGTTTGAACAGGCTTTTGGCCGCTTGGGGGAGGATTGCCGCAGCCTTTTACAACAACATTATTTCCAGAAAATGTCTCACCGCGACATCGGCACCGCCTTGAACATTTCGGAAGATGCCTCCAAAACCCGCACCAAAGTTTGTCGCAACAAATTGCGCGACATTTTTCAATCGCTCCTCAATGCGGCATAATCAGCCTGCATGTAGAGTCTCAAAAAGCTAGGATTATGCTCGACAAATACAAAAAAGGGGAATTATCGGAATCAGAAATGGAGCAGCTTGAAGAAGCTTTGCTGCAAAAACTGGCCGAAAAACAAGCCGAGGATAAACTCAGGCAAAACCTCCGGGGCATCGCGGAATCACTGCGTACGGAAACAACCAACGCAGCGGAGGCAGCGGAGAAAACCACCGCATCTCCCCGTCCACTAAAAGTCGCCCATCGGCAACTATGGGTTGCCTGGGCGGCAGCAGCAGCGGTATTACTGGTCTTGCTTGCCGTATGGTGGTTGATGAGCCCGTCAAACAACGCGAGCTTGAATGCTCCACAAATGGCGCTGCAATACCTCAAACAGGAGAATGCTCCCATTCTGAGCAACAGCATGGCCGACGACACCCTCAGCACTGCCGAACAAGCCGCGAGAAGCGCTTATCTTGAAAAAAATTATGCAGCGGCAGTACTATTTTTTAAAAAGCTCCCCCCTACTACCGCCTCCCATCATTTTTATTTGGGTGTAGCCGCACTGAAACAGGAAAATCCGGATTTCGCCCTTGCAGAAACCCATCTTTTACAAGCCAGATCGCTTGGGCAAGGCTGGCAGGAAGATGCCATCAATTGGCATTTGGCATGTTGTATTTGGGACAAAAAAATACCAGTAAAGCTCGGAAGGAGTTGGAAACCATCATCAAAGTAGGTAGAGACAATGTTGCGAAAGCAGATTTGTTGTTGAAAAAACTATAACTAGAAGCCATCTTAAAACCCCAAATCGTCGAGCATTCCAGGCCAATTTTCCATTGCATCAGCGGGTGAGTAGAATCATCAGGTAGCCTTATTCTTTTTTATGTAAATTGTGGGAGTTTTAAAACATAGAAATCATGCATAAACTCTGCACTACACTCATCCTGCTTTTGGGCACCATCGGCATTTTTGCCCAACAAAAATGGACCGAAGAACCCAAGGGGAGCTTCAATTTGATTCGCCAAGCTGGTAAAACCCTCGCCTATTCACCCAATTCCGGGGTTAAAATACTCACGGTAGATGGTTTTGCCTTCAAGGACCTGAACAAAAATGGCAAACTCGACGCCTATGAAGACTGGCGTTTGCCCGCCGATGCCCGCGCCAAAGACCTGGCCTCCAAAATGAGCATCGAACAAATCGCGGGTTTGATGTTGTACAGCCGCCACCAGTCCATTCCGGCACGCCCCGGAGGTTATTTTGCTGGTACCTACAAAGGCAAACCTTTCCCCGAAAGTGGAGCTAAACCCGAAGACCTGAGCGACCAACAAATCGAGTTTTTGACCAAAGACAACCTGCGCCACGTCCTCCTTACCACGGTACAATCTCCCGAACTTGCTGCCAAGTGGAACAACAACATGCAGGCTCTCGTGGAAGGTACCGGCTTGGGCATTCCCGCCAACAACAGCTCCGACCCCGCCACGGCACCGTGGCCAACGCTGAGTTCAATGCGGCGGCGGGTGGTGCCATTTCCATGTGGCCCGGTTCCCTAGGCATGGCCGCAACATTTGACCCAGTTCTCGTGACCCGTTTTGGCCAAATTGCCGCCACAGAATACCGGGCCTTGGGCATTACGACTGCTCTTTCGCCCCAGGTTGATATTGCTACTGATCCGCGTTGGAGTCGGGCCAGTGGTACATTTGGGGAGGATCCCTATCTGGCAGCAGCGATGGCCAGTGCCTATTGTAATGGATTTCAAACCTCTACTGGATACGATGCCGACCCCAATGGCTGGGGCATGAACAGTGTAAACGCCATGGTGAAGCACTGGCCTGGTGGGGGTTCTGGTGAAGCTGGGCGCGATGCGCACTATGCCATTGGCAAATTTGCGGTCTATCCTGGCAAACAATTCAAAACCCATTTTATCCCCTTCACGGAAGGTGCTTTCAAATTACAAGGTAAAACTATGATGGCTTCGGCAATCATGCCGTATTACACCATTTCTTGGGATCAAGACTCCAAGAACAAAGAAAACGTGGGGAACAGTTACAATCGTTACATCATCCAGGATTTGTTGCGCGACAAATACAAATACGATGGGGTAGCCTGTACCGACTGGGGCATCACCGGGGACGAAACCGTGCTGGACAACTTTACGGCTGGCAAACCTTGGGGGGTGGAAAAACTGAGCGTAGCCGAGCGCCACTACAAGGTATTGATGGCCGGGGTAGACCAATTCGGGGGCAACAACGAAGCCAAACCCATCATCGAAGCCTACGCCATAGGCAGCAAAGAACACGGTGAAGCCTGGATGCGGGCACGGATGGAACAATCTGCGGTGCGTTTGTTGAAAAACATCTTCCGGGTGGGTTTGTTTGAGTTCCCTTACGTCATTCCTGAAACCACAAAATCAATTGTAGGACAACCATCTTACATGAAGGCAGGTTACGAGGCGCAATTGAAGTCGATGGTTTTGTTGAAAAATCAAAAACAAACCTTGCCGCTCAAAACCGGTATCAAGGTGTATGTGCCTATTGGTTACAGCCCTGAAGATGTGAAAAAAGGTGGCAATGGCTACCTCCCCATTAGCTTGCAATACGGCGAGTACAAAGCTACCGAAGCGCGGGCAGTGAGCATCGCTGGCGGCGACCCGCTGGAAAACTTCACCAACCGCAGCTACAAGGACAAAACCAATAAAGCCATCAACCATACAGACCTAGGCATGGTAACGGATACCTACGATAAAATGAAGGGCAAACCCGTTATTGTGTCTGTCACGATGGACAACCCTATGGTTTTCCAGGAATTTGAAAGCAAAGCCAACGCGATTCTGGTCAATTTCCGCGTCCAGGATCAAGCCATTCTCGACATTCTGACGGGCAAAGCCGAACCTTCCGGCCTACTGCCCATGCAGATGCCCGCAGACATGGCCGTGGTGGAAAAACAGGCCGAAGATGCGCCGCACGACATGCGTTGCCACAAGGATGCCGCCGGGAATGTGTACACCTTTGGTTTTGGGCTGAACTGGAAAGGGGTGATCCAGGATGCGCGGACTGCGAAGTATGTACCGAAGAAGAAGTGATTTTCTGAGGTGCGTCTTTGGTGCCTTAGATTTTTTTGTGCGGCTTCGCCGCATATTTTGAACCATTTAAGACATCTAAGGGACATCTAAGGGGCATTGCCTCCTAGGATGCCCTTAGATGCCTTAGATGGTTCAAAATCAATATAACAATTAAATTTTGCGCCATCTAAGATTTTACCATTTGCCGCCCTCCTTACATTTTTTTCCCGCCACCTCACCGGGGCAAGATGCCTTTTCCACGTCTATCCATCCAAGCCATCGATTAAAACAAGGCATCATTCTAGCCAATCCGGTGAAGAATCTATTCTGCACGCCCTTTGTCCAGCCGATCGCTTAACTTTACGATCTTGTTTAAAGTCGCAAACACCAAACAAAAAACATGAAGCATCCATTGACTAAAGTAATATTGGCAGGTCTTTTTATCGTTTCCTTCCTACACCAGGGTTTTGGCCAAAATACCAAACTGGCCAACATCAAAGGCAAGATCATCGAAGCCCAAAGCAAGGCACCCCTCGCCTACGCGGCCATCCGCATCCTGAAAAACAGCGACAGCACCCTCGTAACGGGAGGCATCAGCGACGAAAAAGGACAATTTTCACTCGAAGCACCCTACGGCGACTACTACGCCATGGTGGAGTTTCTGGGCTATCAAGCCATCAAAATCCCCAGCTTCAGTGTGAATGCTGGCAAAAATAGCCTGGACTTGGGCATCATCAGCCTCAGTGCCTCGGCCCAGAACCTGCAAGAAGTAGTGGTGCAGGGCGAAAAAAGCAGCATGGAACTGGCCCTCGATAAAAAAATCTTCAACGTTGGCAAAGACCTGGCCAATGCAGGGGGTACGGCTTCCGACATCCTGAGCAACATCCCTTCCGTATCGGTGGATGGCGAAGGCAACGTCAAATTACGCGGCAGCGACAATGTACGCATCCTCATCGACGGCAAACCCTCCGGGCTGGTCAGTTTTAAAGGCGGCGCAGGTTTGCAACAGTTGCAGGGCAGCCTGGTTGACAAAGTAGAGGTGATCACCAACCCCTCGGCGCGTTACGAAGCGGAAGGTATGTCGGGCATCATCAACATTGTGCTCAAAAAAGACCGCCGCCAGGGCTTCAATGGCTCTTTTGACCTCATTGCGGGCAATCCCGACAACTTTGGCGCGGGTGCCAACGTGAACTACCGCAAGGACAAAATCAACTTTTTCCTCAACTACGCCCTGGCCTACCGCCAACAACCGGGTCGCGGCGAGACCTATCAGGAAGTGTACGACGGTGCCACCACCCGCATCCTGGAACAGACCAACAAGGGCCGCATGCGTGCTGCCAACAACAGCATCAACGGTGGTTTGGACTATTATTTTGACGACAAAAACATCTTCACGGCCTCCTACCTCTGGCGCCGCAGCGACGCCCGCCGCATCACTGACATCAATTACCGAGACTACATCAACAACCTCAGCAACCGCTTCAGCGTCACCGACCGGCAGCAGGATGAAACCGAAGATGAACCCAATTCGGAATACGCCCTGAGTTACAAACGCAGTTTTGAAAAAAAGGGCCACGAACTCCTCATCGACGCCCGCTACCTCGACTACTGGGAGCATTCTGACCAAACCTTCACCCAACTCACCGTTTTTGACGATGGCATCAACAACCTGGTGGCTGGCCTTACCCAAAAATCGCTCAACGATGAAACCGAAAAACAGTGGCTCTTTTCGGCGGATTACGTGCAGCCTTTCGGCAAGGAGGGCAAATACGAATTGGGCGTGCGCAGCAGTTTCCGCGACATGAGCAACGACTTTTTTGTCACCGAAAAAGACAGTGCTGGCTTTTTCCAGCCCCTGGACAGCCTGAACAACAACTTCCTCTACGACGAAAACATCAACGCGGCCTACGCCATCATTGGCAACAAATTCAAACGTTTTTCCTACCAATTTGGCCTCCGCGCTGAACACACCGACATCAAAACAACCCTGGCCCAAACCAATGAATCGAACCCCCGCAATTACGCCAACCTCTTCCCCAGTGCCCACTTCACCTACAAACTGGCCCACGAAAACTCCTTACAAATCAGCTACAGCCGCCGCGTACGCCGCCCGCGTTACAACGACCTGAGCCCCTTTGTGACCTATAGCGACAACCGCAACTTCTTCAGCGGCAATCCCGATTTGAATCCTGAATTTACGGATGCCTACGATTTGGGCCACGTCAAGTTTTTTGAAAAAGGCTCCTTTGCGTCCTCTTTGTACTACCGCTACACCACGGGCAAAATTGACCGCATCCGCAGGGTAAACAGCGATGGTTTTGCAGCCACCCGCCCGGAGAACCTGCTGGATGAGCACTCTTTGGCGCTGAATTCACCAGTTCTTTCACCCTCAAGAAGTGGTGGAAATTGGACTTCAACGTCAACTTCTTCCGCGCCATCACCGATGGTTCCAACATCCAGGAGGACTATCAAAGTGATACCTACGCCTGGTTTGCGCGCCAAACCTCGCGTTTTTCGCTGCCCAAAAAGACGGACATCCAGATCCGGGCCAGCTACGAAGCGCCGCGCAAAACGCCACAAGGAGAGGTAAAATCTTTGTTTTTCACCGACCTTTCCATGAGCCGTGACCTCTTCAAAGGCCAGGGCAAACTCATCCTCAACGTGCTGGATGTGTTCAACAGCCGCCGCTTCCGCAGCATCACCCGGGGCGAGAATTTTTATACCGAAAACAATAGCCAAATGCGCCTGCGGCAGATCAATTTGACCCTGAATTACCGCCTGAATCAGGCGCAACAAATGACCCGTCGCCGAATCGGCGGCGAAGAAGAATAACCGTAGGGGCAGCCCCTTGCGGTTGCCCCGCGCCAGCCCATTAATGCAGCCCCACCGCAGTTGGAGGCCACCCCCCAGCAAATAATACCCAAAAAAAACAATCCCTGATCAAAAGCGTTTCAACCAAGCGCCAAAGCGACAAGAATGGCAGCGCGGACGACGCGGATAAAGCGGATTTACGCGGATTTTGCTGCCTGCGGCGTTTTTACGGCTTCACTTCGTTCGGTTGCTATTCACAAACGGTTTGTGCCTTATTTGTGAAAATTTGAGTCTTTGTGGCTGCTACAATCACGCCGAAGGCGGATCAAATCCGCGTAAATCCGCTTCATCCGCGTCCTCCGCGCTGCTATTGTTGTCGCTTTAGTATCCCCGGGTCCCCGCCAACCCACGGATTTATCCGTGGAGGCCACCCTACCGCCCCAACCCATGACTTTAGTCGTGGGCCGACCCCAGGTCCGGGGTGAGCCCGGGTCAGGGCCGGTGAGCCCTGTCCGTGGGCGTGGAGCCCCTGGGGTCCGGGCGTGAGCCCTAGGGTCCGTGGGCCGTGAGCCCTAGGGTCCGTGGGCCGTGAGCCCTAGAGTCCGTGGGCCGTGAGCCCTAGGGTCGCGGGAATCATCCAGGACAAACCTAAGCACATGAAAACCCTCATCCTCTTCGACGTCGACGGCACCCTCATCTACTCCGAACGCAGAGACAGCCGCTGCTTTGCCCAAACCTACACCGACCTCTACCACCGCCCCTTCCCCACCATCGACTGGAGCAAGTACCCCCATGTGAGCGACACCACCATTTTTGCCCACCTCATCCAGCAACATTTCCAGCGCCCCGTGACCAGCAGCGAAGTGGCCCACTTCAAACGCATTTACGGCGAGCGCCTCCGCCAGCACCGCTTGGACAATCCCCACCACTTCTACGAAGTACCCGGTGCCGCCCAGGCCGTCGCCCAACTCCTGGAGCACCCCGCCTACCTCGTCGCCGTCGCCACCGGCGGCTGGAAAGAATCCGCCGAAATCAAAATGCAACACGTCGGTATCCTCCGAACGCTTTTGGGTCAGTGGGGCCGATGATAAGTACACCCGCGAAGAAATCCTCCGGGAGGCCATCCGGGGGTGCAAAATCACCATTCCACCCTCAAGCGCATCGTCTACGTAGGCGACGCCGCCTGGGATGTATACACGACCCGCAACCTCGAAATGGACTTTGTAGGCATCCGCCACGGCCACGACCACGATGTTTTGCTGCATTTAGGGGCCACGCAGGTGCTCAGCAATTTTTTAAACTTCGACCTGTTTATCAAGGCAATAGAGGCCGCTACCCCACCACTGGCCAACAGCGCCAGAGAAAATATTTAGCTTTT
>NZ_JADKCX010000109.1 GCF_016718685.1 Haliscomenobacter sp.
CACCAGCCCGCTCACTTGTGAGCGACCCGCCAGTACCCGGTACATGTACATGCCCGAAGGCACTCCTTGCCCCTTGCTGTCTACTCCTTTCCATTGGAAAAGATATTTTCCTGGTACTTGTTTGCCTTCCTGATAGGTAGCCACCTGGCGGCCACTCAGATCATAAATACCGATCGTTACCGGTGCCGCTTGCAGGATTTCGTACTCGATGTTGACCTGATCCTGTGCAGGGTTTGGATAAGCTTTGCTCAGTGCTTTGATTTGTGGAATTTCACGGTTACTGGTGAGCAAGCTGAATTTCAGGATTTGGCCAAAAACCAGATCCGTAACGTACAAATTGCCTTTGCCATCAAAGGTAAAACTGGGCGACAAACCTCCCATGCCCAAGGCAATGGTGTCACGGGTGCCGTCTTTTTTGAGCTTGATCACTGCGGCGGAGCCCAGTTTGAAATTCAAGGTTCCACCACCTACGTCGCCAAACACGCCAAACTGCATCACACAAAGATTGCCATCCAATGGATCAATGGACATATCGGTTAGGCAGGTAAAACCTTCGGCGTGTACCCGCATAGTCCCATTGGTATTGAGGCTGTATACTTTAGCGGCTCCTGGTACAAAAGGGAATCCGGTCAATTGGCTTACATAAAAAGTAGTATCCGAATACCGTAATGCCTTTGTCGGCACTGGGTCAACCATTGGTGGGCCATAAGGAAAAGGGTTGGCAAAACGATCAATCGTTTTGACAATGCTAAAGGTATCTACACCTTTGTGCCATTTTACAATGGAGTTGGCACCTGAATCGGCGATGAAGATGTTGCCGTCTTTGTCCCAATCCACATTAAAGGGATTAGACTGAACAAAGCCCAATCCGTGGATAAATTTACCGTGCTCAATCACTTTTTCCACATCAGCCAGGGTCAGTGGAGTGCCTTTGAACTTGGTTTTATCAACAATCAACAAGGTCTCGGACAGTTTATTGGTTCCCTCCCCTACCACGATGAGCACTTTGTTGTCGGGCAATTGGTAGGTGCGGTACGAACCAACAATTTCACCGGCAGCCTGGATAAACGTGCTGGGCAGTCCGGTCATAAACAGGGTCTTTTTACCCGTAGAATCGATGATGGTAATCTGGCCGTCGTCGTTGCCAGAGCCATTTTCGGTTGCCCAAATATTGCCCGCTGCATCAATGTTGACGCCGATGAGGCCCTTGGTGAAATCTTGCGCAAACACTACATGGGCAGTCTGAGCCCCAAGCGTGGTCAGGCTAAGCAGCAATGCAAAAACCGTAAAGCGTAATTGTGTTTTCATCAAAAATGAATTTAAAGGTGATAGAGAATATTCAAGGTGTATTTCGAGGATTTTTACTGCTTGACAATCGTGCTGGTTTCACTGAATACCCCATCCAGGTTGACACTCAGCTGGTAAATGCCTGGAGCGTAGCGGCTGGCAGGCAGTTCAAACATCTGCCCTCCGCTGGTTTGTTGGCCCCAATCCCAAGTTTGCACGATTCTACCCGCTGCGTCTTGTAAGGTGGCGCGCAAGTGCCCTGCTCGGGGAAGTTGGAGATTCAGATTCCACAACTCAGTGGCCGGATTGGGATAAATTTTGGTGATAAGGCTGTAGCGGCCATCCAAGGGGCGCGCTGGGGTGGAACTCGTGAGGTCTTTTTCGATAAAAACCCGGAGCACCTGGTTGTTGGCCGAAGTAATGACCGCAGCATTGGAGGAAAAAGGGTTGCGTTGGCTGCCCGGTGTCACGATTCCGCCTACGATGTAACCGACCAGATGGCTGCCTTTTGAAAGTTTGTCGAAATCGATGATCTCGTGGGCATACAGCGGCAAGGTTTCAGCCTTGATGAACTCGGCGCCAGTGCCCGTGTAATAAGGCAGTTCCGCTGCAAAAGGCACTTCTTCATAACTGCCATTGGCGAGGCGGGTAACCCGGCTGGCCGTTTTGACAAAAGGTAGGCGAGCATCTCGCATCAAACTATCCCTGGCATCGAGCCAATAGCCACTCATGCCTCCAAAAAAGAGGGTGTGCATCTCGTTTTTTGCAGCAGCATACAAGGGGATTCTGGCACAGTGGTAATTGGCCAAAAACTGACTAAACCCACTCACGGGGCTATGCCCGGAAGCACGGATGCCCACAATATTCAAGAAAGGTGCCAACGCTAATCCTGGTTGAAATACGCCAGAAAAAGCCATCAATCCTACCTCCCGGTTTTGAAACACGTGAGGTGAAAGGTTGTAATCCCGACGGTGCAGGTTGAGTTGGTCTGTGCTTTCACTTTTGGATGTAACCCGTTTTCCATTTGCACCACTGCCAAGGGTGAATTTGCGAATGGCCTCGGTATAACGCTGGGTGGGGTTGTCGGAATTGGCGGAATAAATGCCGTCAAAAAGGTGCCCACCAACCAGGTAAAGGGTGTCCCCCAGGTGTTGCAATTGCCCCCCTGTAACCGAGAAAAAGGTATCCCGGATTTGTTGAAAATGGGGCAACAATGGGCCGCCTTCCATTACACTCCGCACCACGCCGGGTACATCAATCAAAGTGAGGTAAGGATAAGTGCGGTGATCTTTGGCTTTGTCGCTGTACCCATACCCCCCGACAAAGAGCAGCTCGTTTCCAGCTTGCAAAAACTCCATGTTGGCGCTGCGCAATTGCTCCTGGAGCGTGTCTGGCAACTCAGCAATAGGGCGATCCCAGGTTTGGGTGGTTTGAGGGTCTACTACCCATATTCTTTGGTTGGCACCAGGGGTGTCAAAACCTCCGTATTTGGGGTGTACCCCATCCTGGCGGCCACCAATCAGCAGCCATTTGCCTTCGTACACCGCATAGGCAAAGGAGTGCAGGCGCGGCATATTCGGGATAGGCAAGGTATCAAATCGTACCTGAAACTGACCCTGACCTTGCAACTCAACCGACAATACAAACAATAAGGGTAGCCAAAGGTACCCGCTGATTTTATTCATGGCATTGGCCTTTACACCGAGTCTCGGTGTATGTTGTTTAAATGAAAAGAGTCGTGTTGATAGAAGGTGGATCAATAATATAAAGCAAGCTGTAGGTTTGGTACACTTACTTTTACCTGCTTAGAGATGGTTTAACAAAACAGCAGTGATCACTTAGTGATTAGATTAATATGACTTGTGCAAAAGTACAGGCTTCGCCAAATTGGGGTTATCTCAAAATGAACTTTCCTTTCCTCATTTTGAACAAAACCCACTATTTCCACTCGGAAGGGTTTTGGCCATAGCGCTCAAAAAAGACTTTTGAAAAATAGGGTAAACTCTCAAAACCAAGTTGATAGGCTATTTCTGACACCGTTCCAACTCGGTTTTGCAACAAAATCGCCGCTTTAGCCAAGCGATAATTGCGCACGTATTCTGTGATGGTTTGATTGGTCAGGGCTTTGAGCTTGCGCCGGAGTTGAACCGGGGTAAGCTGCATCTCCCGGGCGAAAGTATCCACATCAAAGGTGCTTTGATCGAGGTGTTGCTCGATGATTTCATCCACCTTTTGCATAAATTTTTCGTCCATAGAAAGGACTTTTACTGTACTTGCAGCTTCTGCCGGAGCAGGAGTTGTGGGGAAGGACTGGCTGTATTTTTGTTGCAAAAGTTGTCGCTGTTTGATGAGGTTGTGTACCCGGATTTCCAATTCTGTCGTATTGAATGGTTTGGCCAGGTAATCATCGGCCCCTAGCTCCAAACCCTCCAGTCGATCTTCCAGGGAGGCTCTGGCCGTCAGCATGACCACTGGAATGTGATTGCTGAGTGCATTGGATTTGACGGCGCTACAAAAGCCAAAACCATCCAGGCGGGGCATCATCAGGTCACAAATCACCAAATCAGGAAGCATTTCCAGGGTTTTTTCCAATCCTTCTTGTCCATCCTGAGCCTCGATGAATTGGTAAGTATTGGCAAAAATGCTACGGATGTAGGTACGCAAGTCAGGATTGTCTTCTACAATGAGCAAGAGTGCTCGTTCATCCACAGTTGGGGCAGGATTGATCGAGGTTGTTGCAGTTTCGACAACAGTCTGCATCGGAGCATGTAGCTCAACGGAGTCTGGAACTTGAACTGCATCCTGCGGTGATTCCTGCAAATGCGGCAGCAGCACGGTAAAAGTACTGCCACGGCCCACTATACTTTCCACTTTAATCTCGCCCTTGAGTACGTCCACCAATTCTTTGACTAAGGCCAAACCAATGCCAGTACCTTCATAATTCCGGCGGTTGGTATCGTCTACTTGATAAAAACGGTCAAAAATGCGTGGTAGCCGTTCTGGCTCAATGCCAATGCCGCAATCTTGTACTTTAAAATAACTTGTTGAGGAGTATACTTTACCCGCAGTTCTACCCTACCGTGTTCCGAGCTGAACTTAATGGCATTGGACAACAAATTCGTGACGATTTTTTCAATTTTGTCCGCATCAAAATAAGTGATGTACTGGGTATGACTTTGTTCATAGTGAAAAATAAGGTTTTTGCTCTTGGCCAAGGATTCAAAAGAAGCCACTAAATTCCTTAAAAAATTGCGCCAAATCCCCTTGCTGTACATCGAGCACCAATTGCCCAGCTTCTAACTTGGACAAGTCCAACAACTGGTTGATGAGGGTTTTTAGACGTAGCGCATTGCGCTGCATGATGGGGAACATTTTTTCTTCCGGGTATTGCTTCACCATATCGGTAAGGGGCCCAAAATGAGGTTAGAGGGCGTGCGGAATTCATGTGAAATGTTGGTAAAAAATCGGGTTTTGAGCGTATCCAATTCAGCCAGCCGGGTCGCTTCGCGGCCTTGGTACAATACCTGTTCCTGCAAACGAACCCGCTTCAACTGGCTTTGATACCAAAAATAAGCCAGGTAAGATAATAAAAGCACATAGGTCAAATAAGCCCACCAAGTACGGTAAAATGGCGGATGAATGCAAAATTGCAGTGCAATTGGCTCACTCCAATGTTCACCGTCGGCACTACCCATCACCCGAAAGGTGTATTGTCCATTTTCCAAGTGGGCATAACTGGCAAAACGCTGGGTTCCGGCTTCCACCCAATCCTGATCAATCCCGTCCAGTTTATAGCGGTAGCGGTTCTTAACGGGATTGGTAAAATCCATCAGTCCAAATTCAAGAGAAAGCAAGTTTTGATGGTGAGCCAATTGCAGGCGAGGCAGGTATTCGATGGCTTGTGGTAGTACCCCTTTAGGCTCAATGGGTACTGTTTTGTTGTTGATTTTCACCTCCAGCAGCCGGATTTTCGAGTCATTTTTCCGATCACTCAGCTCCCTTGGCCGGAAGATCGTAATGCCATTGATGCCCCCAAACAGAAGCTCACCCGAAGCCCCCTGAAAAAATGAATTGGTATTGAACTCGTCCTCTTGCAAGCCATCAGACTTGTTGAAATTGTTAAAGGTGAGGGTTTTGAGATTCAGGCGTGCCAAACCGCGGTTGGTGCTCATCCACAGGTTTTTATCCTCCCCCAGTACGACTCCGTATACCACTTTATTGGGCAGTCCTTGCGCTTCGGTAAAATGGTCGAATTCACCCGTTTTTTTGTTGAGCCGCTCTAATCCGCCGCCTTTGGTACTGACCCATAGGTACTGATCGGGTTTTGTAGGATCGTCGATCATACCCGATACAAAGTCATTGCTCAAACTTTTGCGCCTTGTCGGGTCATTTTTGTATACCGAAAAAGTGGTTTTTGCCCCCAGGTTTTCGGCCTTGATTAAACCTCGTTGGGTACCAATCCACCAAACCCCATGATGATCCTGATGCAAGGCAAAAGTTTCGACCGGGGCACCTTGTTCTGGCAGTTTTTTTCGATAGTCAAAAACGGTAAAACTTTCTTTTTGAGGGTCAAATTGCAGGAGTTTGCCATTGGTCCAACCCAAGTAAACGTTTTTGTCCTGCCCCTGATAAATCTGGTAATGAAAATTAGTGGGTTGGTAAATGGCTGGCTCTTCGACAGTAGCAGGAATAGGGTATTTTTTGATCAATTGCCAATCCGAGGTAAATTTCATCAAAAGGTGAACCAGTTCATTGCTATAATGTGTCATCACCCAAAAATGCCCGGCGGCGTCTTGCATCATCGCATCATGCGCCCAGAGTTGGGTCTGTATTTCGGCGGGGATGGGGTCGAGTTGGTCATTTTTTTGATTTAACTTAAAAAACCGGTACCCTGGCCGATAATTCCCATGAAAATAAACCTGCCCTTCTTGATCCCGATAAAGTGCAGCGACTGAAGAACCCGCTAAAAAAGAATGGAATTTTTTTACCAAGGGGTTAAACCGTAAGAGTCCATAGCCCCGGGTACCCGCCCAAATGTTGCCGCTGGCATCTTCCCCAATCATGGTTATGCTGTGAATATTGGGCGGCAGGGTAGCATAAGCGTTCTCGGGCGTAAGGCTTTTTTGTTTCAATAACTCCTCGGGTTTAAACAGCCATAAATAGCTACTATTGCAAACTGCGAGGCGACCATCGGCCAACTGGCTGAGCTCACTGACGTCTTTCTCTTCAAAAGGCAATACCTTGATTCTTTTGCCTTGCCAACAGATGAGTGAATCTTGGCTCAGGGCCCATAAGCGGCCTTGCTGGTCTTTTAAACATCCAAATTCATGGGGCTGTAGCGTAGAAATTTCCCGCTGCTCGGGAAAATTTTGATGGCTTTGGTATAGTTCTTTTAGTCGAGGATAATTCAGACCGCGACGATTAAAGCTCAATTCGGTGTGTGGTGGGAGGCCTTGGGGAATTAACTTGAGCCAGTTCCTAAAATTGGCCTTCGTAGGCGTTTTCGCAGGTGTAGCAACACAAAATATTTTCTTCGGCGTATCCGTAATGACCCAAATTTTGCCTTGTTGGTCTTCCTTCAAATCGATGATGGAATAATTGCCCGTATTGTTTTGTTGGTCACTTACTTCCGCCCGAAAAAATTTTTGACTAAGTGGATCATACAAATTCAAGCCATCCTTTTCGGTCCCAATCCACAACCTTCCACGAGCATCCTCCAAAAGCACGGTACAGGTATTACCAGAGATGCTGTAAGGATTATAAGGGTCGTTGGTGAAAACTTTGAAATTATAGCCATCGTACCGATTCAGGCCGTCTTTGGTCGCAATCCACATGAACCCAGTGCGGTCTTGCAAAAAATCATAGACCATACCTTGCGACAAGCCGTCGGCGATGGTCAAAGCTTGCCATGCAGTATTTTGAGCGCTCAGGGCAAAAGGTACAGCAATCGATAGTCCAATGTAAAAAATCCAGGCAAATCTCATGTTTCAAATACAAGGTATTTCCGCGAAAGTACTCCTTACTAACTAATGCGCAACAAAAAAGGTCATTACTTGGCAAATTTCCAAGTAATGACCTGTATTTAATATTGAATTTACTATTTATTTGTGCAGTAAAACCATCTTCTTCGTTGCCGTAAAGTCATTGGTTTCCAAAGTGTAGTACAAGACCCCACTGGCTCCCAGTTGCTCCATTTTCACCGTCAGCTGGTTGTTGCCCTTGGCGTAATTGCCTTCCACTTTGTACAACAAGGCTCCCTTCACATCCCGGATACTCAGCGTTGCCGTCGTAGCTTTGGGTAGTTTAAACCCAATCAACGTCTCTTCGTTGAAGGGGTTTGGCGTGTTTTGCAACAACTCGTATCCTTCAGTTGCACTGGTCAGTCCCTGAAAATCCAGGGCGATGCCCAACTGCTCATTGGCCTGGCTGTAAGCCTCCGGTGCCACTACCCGATTCAAACTCAAGGCTGTGCTCAATTTCGCATCCGCTTTTGCACGCAGTACCAGCGTGAACAAAGTTCCCGGCTCGTATTTGCTGTTCCACGATGTGGTGATCAGACCTTCTTGTTTAAAAACTCCGAAGTTCTCCGCCTTGGCTACCCCGTATTCAATGTCCATCAGTTCGACCTTGCTTTGATCCACATTCAGTGCAAACTGGTAACCCTGCACGTTTTTAAGGTCTTCAGCCGTGAAGGCCACGCGGTATTCATTGCCTGCTTTCAGTTCCTGCTCCGCGGTTTGTAGTTTGAATTCGCCACTCGTGCGCACTTCTGCTGTCGTGGCATTGACCACCGCACTCGCATTCACATCCCCCACTTTGATGGCCACAAAGTTGGCGGTAATGTTCGTTGCCAGGTCATTCATACTCACCACTTCGGGGATGTTGCCCGACCAGGGGTTCGCTGGGTTCGGGAAGCGGTAGGTCGCATCCACAAAGCGCCAGGAGGTATTGTTGGCAAAATGCTCATCGATGTTCAAAATCAATTTTCTGATCTGGATCATGTCCAAAGTCGAAATTGACTTGGAATTGTTGGCATCCGCTGCAATCAATTTGTAGGGACTGTTCAAGGCTTGTACCCCCAGGATGTGCTTTTGGATCAACACCAAATCGAAGGTCGAAACCCCGTTGAGGTGGTTTTTGTCCAATTGTGGCGTTACCGTGAAGTCACCACCCTGCGTCAGGTTCACAAAGGAATAATCTCCGCTTGCATTGGTGGTGGAACTCATCGCGTTGTGGCCACTCAAGGTCACCGTTACGCCCTGCAGACTCGCCGCCATTTCGGTAGCAATGGTTCCTGCAATCTTGATTTTGTTCACGGGTGTAACCGTAGGACACACCTCGCGGTTGTCTTGTACTTCGATGAAGGTGACACAGAAATCGTGGTTGCCAGCCTCGTCCCAGGCGTGGATTTCAACCAGGATGTTTTCGCCAGCGTCCGCGCAATCCAGCTCCAACGCGGTTTTGTTTTGGTCTACTGGATCACCAACGCGGTTGATCGAGTATTTTTTCACCAGTTTCAGCCCATCCTTCGTTTCCGGCCCTTGGCCATTACAATCGTAAATGTCCGATGCCACAAAGTCGTTGGCCCACACCGTCATCAGGCCTTTGCCGCTGCCGTTCGGCATCAGTTCAGTGCTCAAGCCATTGATACAAATTGGTGCTGGGCCTTTGCAATCTGCAACCACGAATGGAATCCGGGTTACTTTGCTCAGGTTGCCACACTCGTCGCGGATCACTACCAACAGGTCATGTGTACCTACTGGAAGGCCTTTGTAAACGATCTGGAATTGACCATTGCCCAAATCTTTGGTTGTCCATTTTGAACCTGGGAACAGGATCATCTTGCTGGCATCGGTCGTTTGACCTGGTGCAATCATCAAGAACTGAGTTTCCAAAGTCACTTCATTGGAACAGTTGTCTGTACCCTTAACCGTGATGTCCATGTCTGCCAAACAATCAGCTCCTTCGCGGATGCAGAAGGTGTCTCTCAGACCAGTTACCACTGGTGCAGTGTTGTCGTATACCTTGATGATCTGGGTGTACATGAAACCATGGATCAGGTCTTCGGCAGGAGCACGATATTCTCCACTTGGTACTGGAGTTGAAGGCTGTGTAAGAACAGGGAACTGAGGACCTGTAAAAGGCCGACAATCTACTGGCATCGAGCCGTTCACCAACAAGTCACGCTTGGCACCTGTGCTTCCAGTAATGTCACCATTGGCCAAACGAGTGCTGTTTCCTACAGTTGCGTCAGTAGAAATCCAGAATTCTTCATAACCATCATCATCAAATTCGTATTCAGAACTATTTGCATCAAACTCATAAGTCTGGTTGCTCAAGCCTGGAGATGAAACTGGCGTCTGACGAGGGTCAGTCCCTTCATCTAAACGATCATATTGTGGATAATCGTTGCCAGGGAATGTTGGGGTAGAACCTCCTGGAGTACGCAATCTTGTCTTGTACTCGCGGTCACGTACCAATACAAACAATGGGCTCTTACCAAAGTTGTTGAACGTTTCACGGTTCACCACCAGCAGGTTCTTCAGCGCCATTGGGTCTCCACAACGGTCTTCAAACGTACACCAGTTGATCACGGTGTAAGTCCGGAAGATTTTGTAGCACTCATCATCTGATGCATCGTAACGCTTCTCAGCAATGTTCACCGACAAGATGTCGCAACCCAATTCATCGGTAACTACCGTATCCACAACCGGTGTTTTGCAATCGGTGATCGCATCCGCTGGGAATTTGATGTCGTATTCGTGGCGTGGAAGTACAGTGATGGTCTGTGAGCAAGAAATCTCAATTGGTCCTTTAACCGTTTCTTTGGTCAAAGTCCAGGTACGGGTAATGGTACCATAACCACACTTCAGGTTTTAGAAACCGAGTAAACCGTATCCAAATTGGCACAATCGCTACCTGAAGTGATGGTTACATCACCGTAGATGGCTGCAGAAGCTTTTTTGTCTTCAATGATCGCCAGGTTTTTGTCATAACAATCAACCGTGATATCCCATGGCTTCACACAAGTTGGTGCTACTTTGTCTTCGATCAGTACATCGTTCCAGCAGTAGTTCCAGTTGCCGTAAACGTCAGCTCCCCACAATTCGATGGTTACGCGCTCATTCAAATCGCAGCAGAAGAAATCAACTGCTTCTTGCAGCGGAGTCATCACTTTGCCACCTTTGGTTGAGAAAGCTTCCCCACGGTCGTTGATGTCACCGTCGCCGTTGATGTCGATACCGTCATATTTCTGGCTGCCATCGCTGTTGAGGAAGTCTGCATCTGCAATCGGCCAGATGTTATCCCAGCTCATCAAATTTGGCCTGGGCATTGTCGAAAGCAACTGGGTCAATTTTGCCGTTGCCGTTGCTGTCGTAGCCTTTTGTGATGTAGCTCGCTACACAAGCAGTAGGTACATTGCGACGAACCGCAATCCAAGCCAACTTACAGTTGTCCCAAGAGCCTTCATCGATGTCCTCAGCAGTAACCTGGGCATAACCATTCACATAGCCATTGGCGTTGCTCAAGCTGATGTGCAGGTCATCATCACACTTCATTACAGGTGCAATCTTGTCCTTCACTTCAAACTCGAAGCAATAAGTAGAGGCATTGTAGCAACCGTCAAAAGCTTCGATTTTCATGATGTGGCGACCAATAGGTACCCCAATCATCTGGCCATTCATGATGGCATAATCAACTTTTTCCCAAGCGATGCAGCATCCGTCTTCTTCATCGTCATCATCACAGGCAATGAAACCATCTGCATCTGGGTGTGAGTAAACCAAAATACCTTTAACATAACGGTCTTTGCTGAACACACTTACACTGACGTTAGCCAGGGTACAGTCGTCCTTGATCTCCACGCCAAATGCGCTCTTGATGCCTGGGATGGTCACTGGGAAAACAGCCGTGCAATCCATTGGGCCAGTAGAAATATCATAAGGTGCATGGTGCGCCAAGTCATATTTGCCCTTGAAGTCACCAATTTTGATCAGGATGTGGAAGGTATCTACAACTTTACCTTCACACCAATCAAATACATACAACTCACGGTCGATCTTCACACCTTTGCCACCACAAATTGGGAACTCGGTGTCTTTGGTCGTTACAGCGTAGTTGCACTCCAACTTGTCGATGTAAATCTTCCGTGGGGTTACTCGGTGTGCAAATAACCCGGTGAAAAATGGAGTTACATCGTCGTGCAGAATCAGGCTCTTGTCAGCGGTACAAGACTGGTAAGTCACCGTCCAGTTGTAGCCTACTTCGTCAAGTTCAACGCCTTCTTCGCCTTCTACTGGCCACGGTTCGCCAATTTCAATCTAAGGTTCAGCACTGTCATCATCGATAGCAGAATCAAAAGACAAATCCAAAGCAGGGCGCTTGAAGTAGATGTCCTGGATGTAGGCATCAGCACGCATGCCGTTGCAATCCGTAGCCACCCATTCGCGCTCGATTTTGGCGTAGTAGCCATCACGCGTAAACTCGATGTCGGTACAAGCGTAGAACACTACTTTGTCCGTCCACTTCAACGTTACCCGGCAACCGCAGTTGAAGCAGTTGTCTCTGTAATACGCATAACCCAGGTTTCTGATCTTGTCAGAAACCAGGCTGGAGGAATCAAAGCGCAATCTCAACGTTGTCTCCTCGTTCAGCAACACCTTCAGCATTGGTGATGGTGCGGCCATCCGTTGCAGTGGCAGCAGGACGTGGAGAGTTGAAGGTGTCGCACCTACGTTACCAATGGTCAACTTGTTGTTCATCACATAGTTGACATCGTAGCAATCCAAAGTAATGGGAGCAGGTGCACAAACCAGTGCAGGTGCAGTTTTGTCTTCTGCCGTTACTTTGCCCCAGCAAATGATGTTGCCAAAGGCATCAAACAAGCCGTAAGTCCAAACTCCGGCGCAATCGATCAGATCGCCGTTGCCGGGGCTGTTGTCCATAACGCGCACAGTACCACCTGCGCAGTTGCCATCTGAAATCAGGCTCGCCGTCAGGCGGAATTGGCAGTTCGCATCCAGGGTCACCGTCACATCCTGGCAGGCGCAGTTGGCGACTCGAAAGGTCTTTTGAATGGTACTTACGCAGCCGGGATCACTCAGCTCCTTCGAGCCCGCAACACCTGCATCAAAACTATACGTAAGTGTATTGATGCCCAGCGGAAGCACCGCGGGGTTGATGGTCAAACTCGTTGGTGATGCCCCCACCTGCTGACGCTGACTGGGGGTGGAAGGATTCAAGGTCAAGGTGCCGGTACCAACTGCACTGTTGGCCGCTACACCAGTCACGGTGAAGGGGGCTGCGCTGGAGGATACCAATGCAGGAACATTGTTGATCGATACATCCGGAAAGTAGCAGGTATTGCCAATCGCTAAAACTGTGCCTGGGTAAAGCGTACTCGTCGCGGTAAGGTTGTAACCATCCCCTGATTTGTGGCGTCCAACCAAGGCATATTGATTGTTGCCGATAGAAGCAAAAACTGTACCTGTCGGGAAAGCTAGTCCGGTATTGGGGTCAATCAGCCCGATATTGGAAGCCAAAACCCAGATTTCGGTGTTGCTGTTGCCTGTGATGACTACTTCTTCATCAAAATGCAAAGGTACACTGCTGCAAGTGCAGGGATCCGAAATTGTCGGGCCACCAGCGTTGCTGATGCTTGTCGAACATGTATTCGATCCTTGTACTGTCACTTCCAGGCTGCATTCATCGCTCAGTCCTGCGGCGTCTTTCACCGTCAAGGTTACCATTTGTTTGCCGATATCGGCGCAGGTGAAGTTGATCTTGCTGAGGATGTATTCCACAATCCCACAGTTGTCAGAGCTGTTGTTGTCTACCTCAGCAACTGTAAGGGTGTATTTGCCGTCCCCGTCCAGGGTGATCGAGAAGGGAGCTTTGCAGGAGGCGGTAGGGTTGGTTGCATCACTAACCACCACTTTTTGCGTGCATTGTTTTTCATTGTTGGCGCCATCTGTAAACGTCCAGGTGATCGTCGTTGTGCCTACCGGGTAGGTCGCAGTCAGCGCAGCGTTATCATCCCGTACCCCCGTCGCCGTTATCGTGCCGCTGCAATTGTCGATGGCCTGTGGCGCCGTAACATTTAGAGTAGCGTAGCATTGACCAGCATCGGTATTGGCTGTGATATCCAGCAGCGTTGTGCAATCAAACTCCGGTGCAGTATTATCCTCTACCGTCAGCTCCCAGGGCAAGACGCGGGTACAGCCTCCATTGGCGTCTTCTATTTTGACATACAAGGTGTAGGTGCCAATAGCCAGTACCGGCGAAGGCGTAAAGGTATTGGTTGCCGTCACATAGGTACCTGCCGACATCGTAGCGGCCTGGTCGCTGAATATGCCCAATATGGTAAAGTCTACCGGACTGCCCAGGCCGAAGGCCGAGCTAACCGGGCCGCAGTCATTGGCCGTGACGGGGGCGATGATGATTTCATTGTTCGTCACGTTGGGGATGGGGTTGCCCAGCGGGTAGGCGATGATGCCGTTGTTGGTGAGGGCCGAATTGGTATGTACTTGTGTCGTATTGACCGTAAACAAGCCTGCGTTGGTGAACGCACCGCTGTTGTTGAGGTTGTCAAAGATGCTGAGCGTGGCGCAGGCGTTGTTGTTGAAGGTGGAATTTACGTCATTTTGTAAGCTGTCCACTGCCGTTTGTTTGATGCTGATGTCACCTCCGGCATTGTTGTTGAACACCGCATTAGCCCCTTGAATATTAGCGATACCGCTTCCCGTTAAGGGGCCGTTTTCTCCCATCCGAATCAGCCCTGCATTGGTAAACGCATTGGTAGAGGCTATTCCATTGGCCACTTGGTCAAGGTGGATTTCTGCGCCTGAACTATTGGTAAAAGGAGCTGTACTGAGAATACCCGTACTGAAATTCCCATCCTCAAAATAAAAAATGTTACTAATCGTGATTTTTCCGGCATTTTGGAAAGTACCACTGCTGTTCCAGATACCATTGCCCCAAGGTTTCTGAATAGAGATAACGCCCTCGGCATTGTTTCTGAAATTGCCGCTGCCAAGGTTGAATATACCGTCTTGTGCATAGAGCAGTACACCATCGCCGATGGTAATGTTCGCGTCATTATTGAAGACTCCTGAATTCCGAATCCCACCTAAAACATTGGTATTGTAAATTCCTACCCGGTTGATACGAATGGTGCCGCCAACCTTGTTATTCAGGGTGCTCCCGTTTTCATTTCTAATTCCAGTACCACTGATACCCGAATTGCTTCCAATTTCAATGAGATCTTCATTATTTAGTACAGTACCACTATTAAGTACTTGAAGGGCATGGCTTCCCGTACCGTCAATTTGGACAGAGCCGCCCGGTTTATTATTAAAAGTGCCACCTCCAACTTTAAGTCCAATTTTTGCAACCGCCGCCATGCTACCAATCGCAATAGTTCCCTCATTGTTCACTATGCCGGCAGTGTAAAACGCCTGGTCTCCCGAACTACTGGTGCGGTCAATTTGCACAGACGCTCTTGGTTTTATTGTTAAACGTGCTGCCACTTGCATTGAACATACCTTCCAAACCAGTACCAGTGATTTCCCTACCTTTATCATACCACTATTATCCACTGTACCTGCGTTATTAAGCCCATAACCCACTGAGCCGTCAATAGCCAAGCTACCCAACGCATTAATGGTGAGCATAGCCCCAGCCTGTACCACCACCGATTTGGCAAGCGCGGCAGTGCCGCCCATGATAACAAGGGTCATTGGTCACATTGGGTATCGTCACGTTATCGCTAGCCGTGGGTACAGTGCCATCCGCCAGTTGCCAGCCACAGCCCAGTCGGTAGAGACGCAGCCCGTCCAGGTATCGGTGGTGGTGACAGAGAACGGATTGATCAGCATCACAGGGTTGCTGGTGTACACAACCTCACAAGCCGGAGTGGGCACGAGGCGTACCTTAATATTGTAATTGCCGGGCGCCAACCCGCCGAAAGTAGCGCTGGATTGCCAGTTCGCGCCGTTGTCCACGCTGTACTCCATAATTCCACTGCTCGTGGCGTTCACTACGATCGTACCCGTAGGTAAAGCGCACGTGGGTTGGGTGACAGTAGGATCATTGAGGGTAATTGCCATCGGGTCCCCCTGGTATTCATAGGCGCCCATATCGACCAGGCTGACCATACCTACGTAGGGGCGTGGATTGCCGTCTAAATCAATTGGCGGAGCACCTGCAGCGGTACCAGCGTCGATGGCGGGTGAGCAAGGTAAGAGACGGAGGTTACTTCCTGCTGCATTAACAAACAGCGGATCCTGGCTGAGGTTACCCGTCCCGGTAAATACTCCTCCCTGAACAATGGAGTAGGTTACGGTCACATTGCTAAGCCCAGGCCCTCCTATTCCTTCCGTATTCCCCCAAATAATGCTATTTTTTACGATGGTACTGGTACCATTATCATTATTGAATATAGCTCTTGCATTAGCCGATAGCGTGCAGTTGATCAAGCTAACGGTTCCTGCGCCTTCATTAAATAAAGCGTTGTTGTCATTTTGAACAAACACACAGTTGGTGTAGGTAGTACTTGAAGCATAGTTATAGGTATTGCCATAGAAGCCAACATTTTGGGTAAAAATGCAGTTGCGAATGGTAGGCGAACTCAAGTAATTATACATAGCAGAGCCCCTTGCCCGCCTATCCGGGAAACCGAGTTCCGTGCCATAATATCCCCCCGTGACCGTAAAACCGTCAAGTATCGCCGTACTGTTGGTATTGACGTTGATCAGTACATTATAAGCATTGCCATTGTCCGTGGTATTGTTCAGGTCAATATCCCCGCTCAAAATGGTTTCGTTCGTTACAAAATCTCGAAGGGCGAGGTCATAGTTAGCGGCCTCATTCCCCACAAACCCACCGTAAATGCCGACCTCACTTTTCATTGCGAAGGTCTTGTTGCGCGGATCAGAAGGGGAAAGATTTCCCGATTCATCCGCTGTGGGGTAGTAGGTGCCACGGGCGACCCAGATAGCGGGCTTCGTACCCGTACAGCCGCAAGCTAGAGTTATAGCATCTTGCAATTTATTATAAGCTGTACCCCAGGTCATACCGTCACCACCATTGGCAGCGCTGGCATTTACATATAAGATGCCCGATGCTGGGCAGGGCGGGGCAAGCAAAAACTGCGCCACTATCGGATCAAGGAAGGTAATTTGGTCGCTGAATTCGGAAGCCAGGTGAACGATGTCGTTGCCCATCAAGTTGTTGGCCAAGTTGCTGCTCACCAAAATATGACTAAGGGAATTGGAATTGCCTTGAAAATTATAGCCATAGCGCTCATTAGCAGGCAATGTTTCTGTGAGGTTGGTAAGCGGAGCCGTTTCTAGGATATTAACTGGATTAGCGTATTCGTAGTCATTCAAAAAGCCGCCGACCACTACATTGGCATTGGGGTCAATGGCTAAAATGCTGGCAACAAAGTCTTTGACAATGGTAGCTTGCTGCTGGCGCTGGGTCTCAGTGGAGAGGATTGGCGGTTGGTTTTTACCAAAAAGCGGATCACCACCTGCTCTAGCAATGAGGTGTACACCAAGTACAAAGACCCTTTGGCCATTGAAGGTGAACTGCCCGATCAGGGGTTTGCGCGAGCCGTTGAAAGCGGCATTCGTCGGATCGATGCGCCCGGGGCTGGCCGAAAGCGTGGGGATACCACTCATGTTGCTCACCGTTGTACTCGAGGTACTCGTGCCACCCACTATATCCACAAAACTTACCCGATTTGGGTTGAATAAAAAGCCCTGGCGAATATTGCCGCCGGGTTCACCGCCATCATCATTGTTCAAGGGGTCAATCTGGCGATACTGGTAAGTTGGTCCGCCCGCAGTAGTAATGGCCGTGATTAAGCTATTGTAAGTTGTTGAAGCGTCGACTATCCCATTGTTGGTTGCACCATTATTGTCCTGCAATTCAGTGCCTATAATAATATCGGGCGATTTTAAACTATTGACGATTACATTAGCAAAGTTGTTAAACTATTAGCAGCATCGGTTGGATCAAGGTTTTTAAAATTCATGTACTCACAGTCAGCTTATCGTTTGCGGGGATAATCGAAGTGACTTCTTTGGTTAAAGTAGAAGCAGTTACTACCGTAGGGGAGGACGTGGCTAACACTTCATAATTACCAAAGAAATAATCAACTACACCAACAATCGTACTCAATTCAGCGCCAACGTCTACGGTTGGGATCGTGATGCTGGCCGTGGATAGGTCATCGTCTATCTGGATGCGCTCCGGGTTGAAGTCGGTGCTGGTCTGTAAGCTGCCGCCACGCACCGTCCGACTGGTGGCATTGACGCCATTGTCGGCCAATACCCAAACTTCTTCAAGGCTACTGGTCGTAGAAACCGCAAGCGGATTGTTGATTTGTACGCGCATCCTTCCAGACTTTCGTAAAAATCTATGCCGTCGGTAGTGGGGTCAAACGTATTGGAGGTCTCAATGTTTCCGCCGATCATCTTCAATAATGGCCGTGGGAATGCTGCGTCCGCCATTGCCCAGTACGATGGCGGCTGGCAGCAGATGCCGGAAGAAATGACAAACACAGTAGGATTGTAATTTCAGTGAGGGTTGAGATAAGCACTGTTCCCTCCCTGACGGAATTCGGTCACCGTACCGGTCACCTTGATGGCGTTGCCCACTGACACCGTTGGAGCCGAACTGGTAAAGACAAAAATCCCTTCGGAAGTGGCATCATCGGCATCGGGATTGGGGTCTTGCAGATAAAAACCATTGTTCCTCACTGCGGTTACAATCCCCGGTATGTTTGCTACGACTTGCCCATTGTAAGGGCTGATGTGGGTAACCGACTGGATGTCGCGAATCCGGATGTTATTGACCACTTGGGTGACCGTGCCACTGCTGGTAGCAAAACCTGTTGCGCCACTGTAGGTGGCAGTGATGGTGTGGCTGCCTTCGGCCAAAGTCGAAATGCTGAAGCTTGCTTGTCCGCTACCATTGAGCGCTACATTTGCGGCAAGGGTAGTTGCACCTTCTGTAAAGGTTACCGTTCCTAGCGTTACGGGGTTGCTACCGCTGAGTACCGTCGCGGTGAATGTGACATTATTGCCAAATAATGAGGGGTTTAGATCGGAAGTAACTGTTGTGGTTGTAGGTACATTTGGTGGTGAAACAACAAAATTCAAACACCAGCCATTGGCGATGCTCCCAGTAACATCTATAGTATCATCCGTTGCAAACAGCTGCCAAGTGCCATTTGGATCCAAACCATTGAATACACTGGCAAAAGTAGCTGAACCTACCGGAGCGGCCTGATTGTAAGGCCCTGCTGGTGCGGGAGCAGGGAAGGTATCAGGCCATCTTTCATAGCTGGCAGGGCGGTAAGTGCCACTTGAAATCACGCTGGACCGGGGTAACGCGCTTACTGCGGCATCACTCAGGGTAAGATTGCTCGGGATCGGGATGAAATTGGTACCGGTAAAGCCGTCAGATATACGATCTCCAACGCCGGTCATCATGAGAAATTTTTGTCCGGTAGGTGCTACCAGTAGCAAGTCAATATCCCGGGATTTAGTGTGTACCACCCCCTTCAAATCAACCGTGATGGATTGAATTGTACCGGATAAGCCCGATACAAAGATATTGGAAGGGTAAGGCGTTGCCGCTGTGCCAATTTGTCCACCCGTTCCGCCGTCATTGAGGGTAATGCTGCCAGTGTTGCAAAAAGTATTGCCGGTGACGGTGGTAATATTATTGACCACTTGGGTGATGCTGCCACTGCTGGTAGCAAAACCGGTTGCTCCGCTGTAGGTGGCAGTGATGGTGCGGCTGCCTTCGGTCACAAATGTATACACAAACGTTGCCTGGCCCACTGTTTAGGGCTACATTTGTGGCGAGTACGGTCCCGCCTTCACTGAAGGTTACCGTTCCTCCCGTCACGGGAATGCTACTCGTTACCGTTGCAGTGAAAATGACGATAGTATTCTTGAATGATGGATTTGTATTGGAAGTGACACTGGTAGTGGTGGCAAAATCATTGTCGGTAATATTCGCAGTAACCGAAGCAATGGTTATATTATTCATTGGCATCTGAACTGGTAGCTGTATGCGCAATAGTTCCGGTATGGCTGCCTTCAATCACTGCGTCATCTACAGCCGTGACGGTGACGTTTTTGGCAATGTTCCAATCGGCATTGGTAAAGGTAAGCGAAGTTGGATTCGTCGATACTTGGGCATTGGGCGTGAGGGTGATGGTCACATTACTGGTAGGTTGGCTGGTCAAAACGACGGTGTAGGTGTCGGTTGCGCCGCCTTCAGATACATCGGTGCTGCCACCGCTTTCGGTCATGGTGACACCTGCCGCGTCGTTGTCGGTGATGGAAATATCTTGAGTAGTAGTTGTACCAAGCACAATTCCTGAAGATAGAATGCCGATGGTCAAAGTAGCCGTTTCCGTGCCTTCCACCAAGGCGTCATCGACTATGGTAAAGGTTAGGCACCACTAGTCATGCCATTCGGGATAGTGATGCTGGTATTGCTC
>NZ_JADKCX010000110.1 GCF_016718685.1 Haliscomenobacter sp.
AAATTTTGGAGATTGAGGGTTTGTTGGAGAAGAATCGCGCGGCAGCGTAGTAATTGTTTTTTAGTTATTTTTGTTTTGCCAAAATCTTCTCCATGAAATTGACATCTGATGAAAAACCTGCCTGACGAAAGACAAATTTACATCTCTGGTAGACTGTGGCACGAGATTTATCCCAAAATGGACATTGCCCCTTTCATCTTTGCGTTGCACGAAGGTATTGACCTTACAAAATATGATGAGGGCTTGAAAAAGTTATACTTCACTTTTTTGGTTATGCCTCCCGATGACAAAGTACTGGCACCATATCAGCACTACTCCGCCAAAAAACAGGAAGCAGATATTTCCGTCCGCATTTCTTATGAACAAGTTGTACATGCGACTGAGTCCGAGATTGTTAAATTGATGGAGCAAGCTTATTTACAGGGGATTGAACAGTTGAAAGGCTTATGCCGCATTGGTACGGGTTTTGATGTAGAGGGGCTGAAACGGGATGTGGAGAAGATTTTTGAGAAGGAGGGCTGGTATGAGGTGGTGGAAGCGGCAGTGTGATTTTGCTAGTCCCTATGAATCGCAACCTTGACTTTCGCTCCAGCAATTGATGGCTGGTCGCTAGGAGGGGAGCAAAACTCAGGATCAGTAATCCAGCGTGTGTTGATCTGCATACAGGTGGAATTTTAGGAACTTAGCGTGTTTTGGAATTCTAAACACACGCTTAAGCAACTCCTAAAATTACTCACCTACCTGCAGTTCAGCTATTCGTTATCCTGCGAAGAATATGCATTTTCAATCCAAAACAAACCTATTTGATCATTTGCGCTTCCACCACCGAAATGGCAATCATGTTGGCAATTTCACGCGTAGTACTACCCAATTGTAGCACGTGCACTGGTTTTTTTAAACCCAATAAAACCGGACCAATTTTTTCAATGGCCGCCACTTCTTTGACCAGGTTGTAAGCGATGTTCGATGCGGATAAATTGGGAAACAACAAGATGTTGGCACCCTCCTTCCCCAAATCGCAGAAGGGATGGTTTTCCCGCAGCAATTCCGTATCAAAAGGCAAATGCGCCTGCATTTCCCCATCCACAATCATTTTGGGGTGTTTGGCCTTGAGCATCTCCACGGCTTTGCGCATTTTGATGGCGTCTTCCCCGTCCGCGCTGCCGAAGTTGGAATAAGTCAGCAGGGCAATGCGGGGCTTGATGTTGAATTTTTCCACCTCCTTGGCCACCAATTCAGCGATTTCGACAATCTCTTCCGCCGTTGGATTAAAATTGACGGTGGTATCGGCCAAAAACAATGGCCCAAAACGGCTCATCAAGATGTACATCCCCGCCACTTTTTTTACCCCTTCCTGGCGGCCAACGGCATGAAGTGCCGGGCGCAGGGTATCGGGGTAGTTGCGGGTCATCCCCCCAATCATGGCGTCGGCTTCACCCGATTCCACCATCATACAGGCGTAATACGTGCGGCGGCGCATGATGTCGTGGGCTTCGGTTTTATTGAACCCCTTGCGTTTGCGTTTTTCAAAAAGCATGTCGCCATACCTTATCAGTCTGGCTTTTTCTTCTGGGTTTTGTGGCGACATCGGATCGATGATTTCGACCTGGGCCAGATCCAAATGATTGTCGAGAATCAGTTGTTTGATTCTTTTGACATTGCCCAGCAGGATTGGCGTGGCAATGTTCTCTTGGCGTACCTGCTGGGCAGCTTTCAGTACGGCCAGGTTTTCGGCATCGGCCAGCACGACCCGCTTTGGATTTTGTCTTGCTTTGTTGGTGATGGCTTTGGTGAGGGTATTGTCGAGACCCAAGCGTTTGGACAGCTGCGTTTCGTATGCATCCCAATCCTTAATCGGGAATTTGGCCACACCTGTTTCCATCGCCGCTCTGGCCACTGCCGGCGCTACCGTGGTCAACAAACGTGGATCGACGGGTTTGGGGATGATGTATTCGCGGCCAAAAATCAGGTTGTCTTTGCCGTAAGCCATATTGACGATGTCGGGAACGGCTTTTTTGGCCAGATCGGCAAGGGCTCGCACGGCAGCCAGTTTCATCTCTTCATTGATCACTTTAGAACGTACGTCCAGGGCGCCGCGGAAGATGTAGGGAAAGCCCAAAACGTTGTTGACCTGATTGGGGTAATCGCTACGCCCCGTGGCAAAGATGATGTCTTTCCGGGCCGCCATTGCTTCTTCATAGGCAATTTCGGGCGTGGGATTGGCCATGGCAAATACGATGCAGTCTTTGGCCATCACCTGGACCATTTCCTGTTTCAATACGTTGCCTTTTGACAAACCAATGAACACATCAGCTCCCGTTAGTGCTTCGGTCAGGGTGGTTTCGGCTGGCGCGTTGTCATTGGCAAATTCTATTTTTTTGCCATCCAGATTGGTGCGACTGGGGTGGATCAAACCCTTGGAGTCGAACATAAAAATGTTTTCTTTCTTTGCACCCAAACTATGGTACAATTTTGAGCAGGAAATGGCTGAAGCACCCGCACCATTGACCACGATTTTGGCCTTGGCAATGTCTTTGTTGACGATTTCGAGGGCATTGAGCAAGGCTGCGGCGCTAATGATCGCGGTGCCGTGCTGGTCATCGTGCATCACCGGAATGTTCAATTCCGCTTTCAACCTTTCTTCGATTTCAAAACACTCGGGAGCAGAAATGTCTTCCAGGTTTACTCCGCCGAAAGTGGGTTCGAGAATTTTGACCGTGCGGACAAATTCATCCACGTTTTTGGTGTCGAGTTCCAGGTCAAAAACGTCGATGTCGGCATATATTTTGAACAACAATCCTTTGCCTTCCATCACAGGTTTGCCGGCTGCGGGTCCGATATCGCCCAGCCCCAATACCGCGGTGCCGTTAGATATTACCGCCACCAGGTTGCCTTTGGCCGTGTATTTGTACACATCTTCGGGATTGGCCGCAATTTCGAGGCAGGGATCGGCAACTCCCGGAGAATAAGCAAGTGTTAAGTCGCGTTGGGTGGCCGTTTCTTTGGTGGGGATTACCTCAATTTTGCCCGGGCGGCCTTTGGCGTGGTAGTATAGGGCCTCTTCTTTAAGCGTTTTTTTGGCACTCATGTAATTTGGTATTGTTGAACTGATGAGCAAATAAAGCGAATTTTCTGTTTCCAAAGGTGATCTTGCTCACGTAAGTTCACATAATAACTGTAGGGAGCAGAAACTCCCCTCAATATGAATAACAAAACACCAGAAAACTACTTCCCCATCCAGCCTTTAAAACTTTCCACCCTTTCCCGGCTGATCAAAATGTCCTCTTTATCCGGTGGGTCTTTCAAGAATACCTTCAAGCGGCTATTGGTATAAGCTGCCACCGATTTAATGGCTGAAATGGCGATGATGTATTTGCGGTTGATGCGGTAAAACAGGGCAGGATCGAGCAGTTCTTCCAGTTGCTCCAAGGTGTAGTCAATCAAGTATTTGCGGCCGTTTTGGTGGCGCAACCACACGATTTTGTTTTCGCTGTAGAGGTAGTCGATGTCCTGGCTGTTCGCCGAGAGGAGGTTGTCGCCAATTTTGACCATGAAGCGCGACTTGTAAGGTTCCTGTCGGATTTGTTGGGTCATTTGTTGCATTAACAGGCTCATGAGTTCAGCATCGGGGGGGAGTTCGGGGTTGGATTCTCCTCGGAGCAGTCGCCATTTTTCAAGGGCTTTTTGCAAATCGGTAGCTTCAAATGGTTTGAGCAGGTAATCGATGCTATTGACCTTGAAGGCGCGGAGGGCGTATTCGTCGTAAGCCGTGGTGAAAATTACCGGACAAATGATGTTGCACTGTTCAAAAATGGCAAAACTCAGTCCATCGGCCAGTTGGATGTCAAAAAACGCGAGATCGGGCTTGGGGTTGTTGTTGAACCAGGCTACCGCAGCACGTACGGAATCCAGTACGGCCACAACTTCCACCTTTGCTTCCAGGCGCTGCAGGGCCAGGATCAAACCTTCGGCGGCCAGTTCTTCATCTTCTACAATGACCACTTTCATGATGGAACCAGGGGGATTTTGACGGTGAAAAAACCTCCTTCTTGCGAAGTTTGTACTGCTTTGTTGCTCAAAAACTTGTAGCGACCACTGATGTTGGCCAACCCTACCCCGGTTGTTTCGCCTACGTTTTGTTTGGCTTGCAAGTGGTTTTTGACCACCAAATAACCTTCCTCATCGGCAAATACCTCAATGAGCAGGGGATTGGACTTGGAAGCTTCGTTGTGTTTGAGGGCGTTTTCCACCAACATTTGTAAAGTGAGAGGAGCCACGTTTTTGTCCTTCAGGTCGCTCAATTCGGGCGCCATCTGGATTTGCAAGCTTTCGCCAAAACGGATTTTCATCAAAAAAACGTAAGCTTCCAGTTGCTTCAATTCTTGCTCCAGGGGCACGAGTTCCTGCTCGCGGCTATCGAGTACGTAGCGGTACACATTGGCCAATTGTTTGATGAAACGCTCGGCCAAATCCGCGTCTTTGTGAACCAGGGTGGCTAAAACATTGAAATTGTTGAACAAAAAATGCGGATTGACCTGGTTTTTTAGCGCTTCGTATTTGGCAGCAATGTGTTCTTTTTTGAGGTGTTCAGCTTCAATCAGGGTCTCTTTCCAGGCCAGCAAGAAACCTCGACCGTGCATAAAAGCGGACACCAGTACAGTAATGATTAGGGTAACAAAAAATGATCCGTTCAAAATTTCATGCCTTAAGCCTTCCCAATTGAGTATCCAGTGGTACAGCACGCTGGAAAGCCAAACCAAAATCAGCCAAGCCACAAAAGTATAGATGAGCGTAGCCAAAATGGTCACCACCAAACGTTTAATGGAGTCTTTAGTCCAGGGAAAATGAATGCTCAATGCATCGGCCAGATAGGAATTTCCACTCCACATCAACACACTTCCAGTACCATTCATGATCCATTGCCTGAAAAAACTCCACAGGCTTTTTTCATCGTCCAATAGCAAATCCAGGCCGCTAATGAGGCCGCCGAGGATGAGGAAAACGAGGACGAATTCTTTGAGGTATTTCACGGTTGTTAAGTTGAGGGAGGTTTAGGGAGGTTGAGCAACCACAGACGACTTTAAGGCACATCACATTGTCAAAATCCTGCGGTAGCCTCAACCTTATAAACCAATTTGACTTATTTCACTTTCTCCGCCAGTTCCCCAGCCTCTTCCGCTCCCCAATTTGGATGAAAAGGAGAAGCGGGGGTAAAAGCCGCATAAGCCGCCACGGCCTTTTGTAAATCCGGAGAAGCCTTCGCTGCGCCGCCACCAAAAAACTCGGGCATGTTCAGCGTAAAGTTCCCCCGAAGATAATAGGTTCTGGGATTTGCGGGGTTCAAAGATTCGGCTTTGCCCAGGGTGGCGAATATTTTTCCACTCATTTCAGCACCTTTGGTCATGGGGTCTTCGAGCAATTGCAGTTGATAGGCAAAGGCTTCGAGGGCTACCAATTCTGATTCGCTGGGAGCGATTTTTTGCGCAGCCTGGATTTCAGTCAGGGCTGTTTTGGCCAGGTTTTGGGCCTCGGCCATGTTGCTTTCCATGATGCTGTATCCGGCGTACAAATGACAGAGGGCAGCATAGTACTGCGGCAGCCATTCGGTGGTTTCGACGCTGGCGATGCGGGAAAAGGTATTGGCACTGGTTTTCAAGCCTTCAACACCTTTGTTGGTCGCCATTTCGCCCAGGGCTTTGCCCATGGCCATTTGGAATTTACCATTTTGTGCAGGAAGGGTGGTCACGAACAAAAAGCAGAGGAACAAAATTGCGAGATTTTTCATGGTTGTATGGTTTTTTGAATGATTGAATGTTGGTCAAATGTCATCGTTGTTGCCCTGGTTTTTTTCAAATTTTTCCCCAATGGTCATGATCAGACCCAGGAAAATAAACCGTTTGGCCGGGGGCACGATGGGGGAACCCAGGTATTGGCCACTGGCATCAGGGGCGTTGGAAAAGCGGTATCCCGATACTTGTCGAAACCCCGGTACATTGTTGGCGGCGAGGTACAGCACCGTAAAATTGTCCTTGATGTTGGTGATGTACGATACAGTCACACTCAGGTCTTGATACACGGGCGTGCGGCTTCCATTGAATACTGTAGTATTGGGGTCATTGTACGGGCGACCCGACTGAAAAGCGTAGGTTGTACTCAGCATGGTGCTCAGCTTGTGTATCCAGTGCTTGTACACGATAGCTGCATTGTGTTTGGCGGCAAAATAAGGCATGGCCTGCACCGGAAAATCGCGGTAGTTGCGCTCGGTGTCCAAAAAGCTGTAAGAGATGTAATAATCCCCGTTTTTGATGCTTTTGGAATCGCGCCAGAACAGATCGATGCCCCGGGCATAACCATAACCGGTGTTATCGGGCAATTCGCCCGTCGTTTTGAGCAAGTTGTGGTATTTTTTGTAGTAGCCTTCCACCCGGAACACGTAACCTTCCACTTGCTTTTGGTAGGTCAGGATGTAGTGATCGGCTTGTTCAAACCCCACGGCGGTGCTGCGGCGCATTTGGGTATGTTCGGGAGTTTGGTAAAACTGACCGAAGGAGAGCGCAATTTGTTCTCCTTTGCGCAGGATGTAAGCGGTAGACAAGCGGGGCGCTACGTTTCCTTTGTGCAAGAGGCTGGAATGTTCGGCCCTGAGGCCCACCCTGGCCAACCATTTGTCATTAAAACTCAGGTCGGTTTCGGCGAAGGCCGCCAGGTAGTTGTCGGGGTGCAGGGTCGTGAAGGTTTGTCCCTCGGTGTATTTTTCATCAAAAAGACTCCAGATGTGTTCGGCACCAAACTTCAGTTTGACTTGCTCGCTCAGGGAATGGGAGAGGCTGAAACGGGTTTGGGCCGATTGTTGCAGGGTATTAAGGTCAAAGTTTTGGCGGATTTTATCGCGGTTCCAACTGTAGGCTGAACCCACAAACAAGGTCCAGTCTTTGAACACAATGTCCCGATAAGAGGCATTGGTGTACAGGTTTTCGCCGCTCAGTTTTAAGGGCATTTTTTGACTTTCGTCCCCGGCAATGGCCACATTCATGTTGAAACCGTTGCTGGAACCAGTGGCGTAAAATTTAAAAATCCCGGTTTGGCTGGTTTTGGTTTTGAACGAAAGTTCGGCGTTGCCCGCTGTGGGGGCTTGTTTCCAGTCAAAATTTTGTTTGATGAGTCTGAAATAAGGGCTCAGGTTGGTATAGGTGCCACTCACGCTCAAGGAACTTTTTTCCCAACTTTTTTGCTGTGAAAGCCCGCCACCGACCGATAGCAACTGGATGCCTGTGGTGGTTTGTCCCACCACATCAGTCGTATTGAGGATCAGGGCGGAAGACAAAGCCTGGCCGTATTCGGCGGAATAGCCGCCAGAACTGAACATCATTCCTTTGAACAAAAAAGGCGAAAAACGATTGCGGGCCGGCATGTTGGCCGTGGTGCTGTTGTAGGCATTTTGTACGTAGAGGCCATCAATGAGGGTACGGGTTTCATAGGCGGCGCCGCCACGGACCAGTAATTGGCCCGTTTCAGGGTTGCGGGTGGTACCTGGCAGGGTCAGCATGGCTCCGGTGATGTCGGCTACAGCTCCTGCAGTGAGGGCAATATCGACAGACTTCAAGACCACACTTTTTTTGGTGTCACTGGCTTCAAAAACGCCAGAGACGATGGTCACGGCGTTCAACTCGTTGACGGTTTCTTTGAGCTTGAATTTGAATTCCAGCGGCTGTCCTTGCAGTTCGACTGGCAAACTGAGGGTATCACAACCGATGTAGGTGATTTGTAAAACCTGTTTACCTGTTTCAGTAGTGTTAAAGTTGAATGCGCCGTTGAGGTCGGAAGAAGTTCCATCGTAGGTGCCCAACAAAACGATGTTGGCACCGATGATGTTTTCTCCAGTAGTACTCGTGACCACACCTTTGACGAGGGTTTGAGCGCTTAGAAACAGGCTTGATAAACCAAAAACCAGTGTGAGCAATCCCTTTTTCATATGTCGTAAGGTTCGTGCATTGGGCAGCGAACAGCACAAAGATGCGGGGATAGGGTAGGGGTTGCAAAAAAAGAAGACTGAGGTGTAGACTTTGGGTACTGAGGTGTAGAAAATGGAGTGCGATGATTTAAGTTTTTTAATTTTTAACAAAAATCATTGTTTTAATTACTGTATTCGAATTAGCTTTGCGCCAACAAAACAATAACATAGCGATTCAACGCATGAGAACCTTTTTTGCCTACTTCTTTCTCATCCTGATCCTCTGGCCAAGCTGGAAGATGGGATTGGTTTGGGTATGGTTCAAGGCCAATCAGCCGTTTATCGCCAAAGAATTGTGTATTAACAAGGATCGACCGGAGATGCATTGCGATGGCAAGTGTTTCTTGATGACCAAGATGCGCGAGGTGCAGCGCCAGGGGCACGACAACTTTGTCAATGGCCTCGAAAATTTGTTGGGCAAAGACCTGGTGTACGTGTTCCAGGTGTTTAAGCTAAAATTGTCTCCCGTTGTGCTGGCCGCCCGGATCAGCCAACAGTTTTTTTACAACATCCCTGCTTCTATTGTTCACCTTTTGGCTTTGATCAAGCCCCCTTCCATTGCATTGGTGTAATTCGATGGGCGTAGTCTGCCCGTTTCTCAATTTTTTTTGCGACAAAGGCACTAAGATACCCATTGACGGTATCTGAAGCTAGGCGTCTTAGCGTCTTTGTAGCCTCTGTTTTAATTCAAAAATACAACACCAATGAATGTCAAAAATATCCTGACAGTGATGGCACTGTTCAGTGCCACTTTGTTTACTTTTTCTTGTGACAAAGACGATGATGGTGAATTTGGCCCCAATGACAAGGGCAGCATCATCCTGGAGTTTGACAACGTAGTGGGTTCTCAAAACCTGCAATTGAACGGCCCTCAAACCTACACCAACGCCAACGGAGACCAGTTCAACGTAACCTTGCTCAACTATTACATCAGTAATGTCAAACTCAAGAAAGGCGATGGCACTGTTTATACCGTTCCCCAAGACAGCAGCTATTTCCTGGTGAAAGAAAGTGTTGCAGCCTCTCGTGAAATCAAACTGAACAACATTCCTGCTGGCGATTACACCGAAGTGACCTTCACCGTAGGTGTTGATAGTGCCCGCAATACCATGGATTTAGCCAAACGCACCGGTATTCTTGATCCTGCTGCCAACAGCGGCGACGACAACATGTACTGGAGCTGGAACTCGGGGTACATTTTCTTCAAAATGGAAGGTTTGTCTCCTCAAGCAACGGCTGATGCAGCGGGCAACAAAAAATTCCGCTACCACATCGGCGGTTTTGGCGGCATGAACAGCAAAACCATCAACAACATCAAAACGATCACCCGCACTTTTGGTGGCGAAAAAGCAACGGTACGCAGTAGCATCACCCCTCAATTGCACATTGTTGTTGACATCCTGAAAGCTTTTGAAGGGAGTAGTAAGGTGAGCATTGGAAGCAATACCACGGTCATGTTTGCACCTTATTCGGTGAACATCGCCAACAATTATGTGGAGATGTTTCAGGTGCATCATGTACACAATGATTAACCAATAGGGTTCGGGGGTTCGACGTTCGTGGGATCAAAGCGACACCTTGACTTCGCTTGGAAACCGCCCAACCCCCGAACCCCCGAACCTTCGAACTTATGAAACCTATGCTCAATCTCATCCTCATCATAGCGGCCCTGCTTTGGTCTTGCCAACCAGAGGCAGAACAGGAAAACATTCAGTTTGTCAAACCAGCCAATTTTCCAGAGCCGGTTTATGACCTGAAGAAGAACCCCATCAGCACAGCCGGCTTTGAACTGGGGCGTACCCTTTTTTACGACCCCATCTTGTCTCGTGATGGCTCCATCAGTTGTGGTTCCTGTCACCAACAAAGTGCAGCTTTCACCCACCATGGCCACGATCTGAGTCATGGCATCGACGACCAGTTGGGGGAACGCAACAGCCCGCCGATCATGAACCTGGCTTGGCACAACACTTTTTTCTGGGATGGAGGGGTGCACGATTTGGATTTGCAGCCCATTGCACCCATCGAAAATCCGCTGGAAATGGACGAGGACCTGAAAAAAGCGGTAGAAAAAGTGCGGAACAGCAGCAAATATGCCCCCATGTTCAAGGAGACTTTTGGTAGCACGGAAGTGACTACCGACCGCATGCTCAAGGCCATGTCGCAGTTCATGTTGATGTGTATTTCAGCTGATTCGCGCTACGACAAGTATGTGCGCAAGGAAGCGGGGGGCGAATTCAACAGCAGCGAACTAGCCGGAATGCAGGTGTTTCAGCAAAAATGTGCCTCTTGCCACAAAGGCGAACTCTTCTCCGATTTCAGTTTTCGCAACAATGGCCTGAGCCACGAATTCAACAAAGACCGGGGCCGTTACCGCATTACCCTCAACGAGGAAGACGACTACAAATTCAAGGTGCCCAGTTTAAGAAATGTGGCCAATACCGGTCCTTACATGCACGATGGCCGCTTTTACACCCTGGATGAAGTGCTGACGCATTATACTCTGGGCCTCAAAGATCAGCCAACTTTAGACCCACTCCTAAAGCAAAACGGCAAACTGGGCATCGAGTTGAGCAACGAAGAAAAAGAACAAATCAAGGCTTTTTTAAAAACCTTAAGTGACGACACCTTTCTGCGCGACCGGAAATTGTCGGAACAATAAACCCCAAAGCCATGCCAAAAATTACCTGGATATTGAGTTTGGTTTTTAGCCTGAGTTTCAGCTATGTTTCGGCTTGTGACGTATGTGGCTGTTCAGCAGGGGGTTATTACCTGGGCATCATGCCCCAACAAAACAACAATTTTGTTGGTCTGCGCTACCGCAATAGTATTTATGACGGTCATGGCGGGCTGGTGCCTTATGGCGCACACGATATTTTTCAGAGCACGGAGCTGTTCACCCGTTATTACCTGCATCCACGGGTGCAGCTATTGGGCTTTGTACCGTTTAGCTTTAATCACCGCATGCAAACCGACCGGGAGATGAAGGTTCAAGGTTTGGGCGATGTGTTGTTTTTGGCCAATTATCAGGTTTGGAGCACCATGCGGGGGAACAATCTGGAAGGCTGGCGACACAGCTTTTTTGTAGGCGGCGGTTTAAAACTACCCACCGGGCAATTCCAATTTTCGGATATGGATGCCACGCAGGTCAACAACGCCAATTTTCAATTGGGTACGGGGAGTCTGGACTATTTGTTGAGTTCCAATTATACCCTGCGTTGGCGAGGCTGGGGCTTGAACCTGGAAGGCAGCGTCAAACTCAATGGCAAAAACGCGGATGATTACCGCTTTGGCACCCGTTTTAGTGGCAATGGCAATCTGTTTTTGATCCGGCAATTGAGCGAAAAATTGGGACTCATGCCTTACGCAGGGGTATATGTTGAAAAAAGTGCTGCCGATTGGCAACACGCCGCCGAAGTAGAATCAACCGGAGGTTCATTGCTCGCTGCCAACACTGGACTGGACGTTTACCTGAACAATCGCTGGTCGCTGGGGTTAAAATATCAACTGCCTTTGTACCAAAATCTGGGCGGAGGGCATCTTGACGCCAAACGACGGTTTATGGCGCAGTTACTCATTCTTTGGTGATGAATGCCACCGTTTTTTTCTATTGAAGTCTAATATCTTTGTACGCAATTAATTCATAAAACCAAATCAATGAAAAAGTACTTTTTTGCATTGTTGCTGCTGGGATTGGCCCAGCTTTCTTTTGCTCAAAAAGCCACTGGCTGGGATGAATTGGATGCCTACCACACGGTAATGGCTGCAACTTTCCACCCTGCTGAAGAAGGCAACCTCAAACCATTGATGGAACGCGCAGGTGAATTGGCCGAAAAAGCCAAAACCCTCAAAGCTTCCGCTATTCCGGAGAAATACCAAAAAGAAGGCGTAAAAACCTCCATCAAGCTGTTGGCGAAGGAATCCAAGGCGATGGTCAAGTATGTCAAAACCAAACCATCCGATGCGGATTTGACCAAATCCATCACTGCGTTGCACGATCGCTTCCATCAGGTGATGGAGGAGTGTATGCATTAAGCGAAAAGCGAAAAGCGAAAAGCGAAAAGCGAAAAGCGAAAAATATAAAAAAATTTTTCCTTTTGGTATTTTTCCCTTTTCGCTTTTAATTTTTCGCTAAAATACTTATCTTTAAGCTTGATAATTAACCAATTGAATCAGCCGAATGACTAGAGTGTTTTACACTTACTTTCTGGTTTTTCTGATGCTCTGGCCCGTGTGGAGAACGGGGTTGGTGTGGGCTTGGTTCATGGTTAATCGCAGTTACATTGCTCAGGAATTGTGCATCAATCGGGACAAGCCCGAATTGACTTGTAATGGCAAATGTTTCCTCAGCCTCACGCTCAAAGCCAATTCCAAAGCAGGTGACCCCCAATTTGCCAATGGTTTGGAAGAGCTCCTAAGTAAAACGTTTTCTTTTGATTACCAACCATTTACTTTTCAAATAAATCCAACCAAACTTCCGCTCCTCAATCAAACCACAGCCTGTTTTTCTTACCCAAGGTGCCTTTCCCAATTTAAACCATTCCGTCTTCAGGCCTCCAATTGCCTGACTTGATTCTTTCCGTTGATCGTCTTTATTTGTGCAAGGGGTGTAGTAAACCTTAATGCAATACAACATTACTTTGCGTAATTGGCACAAACATTGACCTCATCAATTCCTGTAATGCTCTTTAAATGCTTTATTTGTTAAGGGATTGCACGCACAGTAGGCTTTTACATCATTAAATTTAACAATATTTATGCAAATCAAAGCACAATTCCTGATGCTCTGGCTGGCCTTTGGCGTTTCCAGCAGTTTATTTGCCCAAAATTCGGGCGGCAACTTCAACATTCAATTTCAGCTCATGGCCGGGGAACAAGCCTTACGCCTGAACACAGAGCAGGTTTACCACAATGCTACGGGTGAAAGTTACAATTTTACCTTGTTCAACTTCTTTGTGAGCAACATCAAACTCAAGACCCGCAGTGGTGCAGAGTACATAGTGCCTCAAAACGACAGCTATTTTCTGGTCCGAGCCAGCGACGCTGCTTCCCAATCGATCCAACTCAAAAATGTACCCAGTGATGATTACACCGGGATCAGTTTTGTGATTGGTGTAGATAGCTTGCGCAATACCATGGACTTGAGCGAGCGCACTGGTGTGTTGGATCCCGCTTTCGGCGAACGGGATGGAAACATGTATTGGTCCTGGAATTCGGGTTACATTTTTCTGAAAATGGAAGGACTTTCCACTCAAGCCAAAGCCGACCGCGCGGGCAACCAAAAATTCCGTTACCACATCGGCGGATTTGGAGGCATGATCAGTAAATCAACCAACAACCTGCGGAATTTCAGTGAGGCATTTGTGGATCAGGTAGCAACTGTGGGCAAAGGCACCACCACTACTTTGAACATCAATGTGGATGCCAACAAACTCTTTGACGGCCCCAATACCATCAGCATTGCCAAAAATACTACGGTAATGTCGGGCGATGTATCGGTGTTGATTGCCAACAACCATTCGAGCATGTTCAAAGTTGGACAGATTGTAAATCCTAAAGCTCAGTGACGGCCATGCGATTGATGATCCCATTTGTATGTGCCTGTTTGCTGGCCTGGAGTTGTCAAAACAACACCCAGGATCACACTGGTCACCAACACGGCGAGCACGAAAGCCCCGCTGCCAATACCGATACGATCAAAGGTAGCCCTCAGCGCAGTGCCATGGCCAATATTGGTCCGGTACACGTCCACCTGGAGTACAGCTCGCCCGGAGTACGTGGCCGTATCATCTGGGGCGGACTGGTTCCTTTCCGGGAGGTTTGGGTGACAGGAGCACACAATGCCACTTCCATCCAGTTTTACGATCAGGTGAAAATTGCCGGAAAAGTGGTGCCCAAAGGCAAATACGCTTTTTTCACCATCCCCGACACCAGTGAATGGACCTTGATTCTCAATCGCAATTGGGATCAACACCTGGCCGATGAATACGATGTAAAGGATGATGTTCTACGCCTCAAAGTAAAACCCGACACCCTCAGCACCGTTCAGGAGCGCATGTTGTACAAGGTCGTTGCCGACAATGAACGACAGGGGAAAATTGAAATGCACTGGGAAAAATTGAAGCTCAGTTTGCCTGTTGAATTGCAGTAAGAATAGACTCCGCAGGACTTCCAAAAGTCTATCATTAGTACTTGCTATCAGGTTGTGATTTTGGTTTATCACAGCTTTTGGGGTGGGTTCGTGTTCTACACGAGCCTTGCCTCTTCCTATGCCTCAGCTAACATCACAAAATTTCTACACGTCATTAGATTAATGTTGTTGCGGGGGGGATTTCGTTTATGTGGTTGACCCGCTGCCGATTTGTCTGGCTCAAACCTTGTTTGGCAGCTGATCTTGGGCACCCGGCGTTTCAATGGCATTGTTATCATGCTGTGGAGCATCCATGGGTTGATGGTGTATTTGCGCCGGGGGTTGATTGGCCTATTACCGGTTGTGGCTGGAAATGCTGTTCTGGGTGGTGCACCAATCCAGTTTTGTTGATGGCCATGTTCCTGGTGTTTGGCATCATCCTCTTGTCGGCATTGGCTCCTGAATATTTCATATCCTGAACGTAAAGCAGTTTCCCTGGTCTTTGGGTGGGCTGTTGTTTTCCTGTTGTTCGGGTAGTACAGTTGCTCAATTTAGGGCAATTCTGGGGCAGTATTCTTTTGCGTATTTGGGTAGGAGTTCTTACGCTCAAAACCATTTGGAGCACCAATGTCTGGCTGGCGGGATTGGCATTATTGTGCCGAATGGACCAAAATATGTTTGTCACCATGTGGGCCTCGGGTGGTCCAAGGGCAATGATGCCATTGAACCTGATGGCGTTGGTTTGACCGGCGGTGAATGCCATGTCGATCTTCACTGGTGTCACCTGTTGGGAAGTGGCGATATTTGATTTGTAATGGCAGTTCTGCCTGATCAATGGGTTTGGGGATCCCGGGGGGGGGTGGGTGCGGACAGATGACAATGTGGGGGGGCCGGATGGGCCGGCGGCAGGTGGGGGCGGGGGGGGAGGGGGAAAACTAGGGGGGGGGGTGACAGGCCCTTTTGTTTCCCCCCCCCGGGGGGGGGGGGGGGGGGCGGGGGGCGGGTGGGGGCGGGGGGGGGGGGCCGGGGGGGGGGGGCGGGCGGGGGGGGGGTTGCCGGGGGTGGTTGGGGGGGGGGGGGGGGGGGGGGGGGGGGTTTTCCTTCAGGGCTTTTGTACTGCTTTGCCTGTGAGAATGAGGCAGTAGACCCTCCCGAACCACCTGTGGCCAAAGGAACCTTTTTGTTCCATTTGCACAATTACATTGACTTGCAGGAGATCGACTTATACGGAATTGAGTACCAGACTTCCGAAGGTAGAAGCATTGTACTGGATTATACGGAGATGTACATTTCTGAAATTCAGTTGCTCAAAGCAGATGGTTCTTTGTATTCTATTCCGGGTAAAATTCTGCTAAAAAACTTCAGAGACCAAACCTATGAAGTGGCCGAAGTGCCCGTGGGGAAATACAAGTCAGTGCATTTCAAAGTTGGCTTACCTGCTGCGGTGAATGCCCTTGCCCCCAAGGACTCGACTTTTCTCAACCGACCAACCATGTGGTGGAGCCAAACCGCTCAAGCCAATGGCTACCTGTTTATGAATGTACAAGGCAAAATTGACACTTCGGCAGACCTGAGTCATGCGCCCATTCCTTTTGTATATAAAATTGGCACCAATGCCAATTTCGTGGCCGTCAAAATGCCAGAACGCGAATTTACGATCAAGGAAGACACCTATTTCTACGGGCACATCATTGTGGATTACAGCCAATTGTTCAAGGGACTTGCCTTGAATAAAGCCAGCAATTTGTCGGTACAAACCATTGCCGACAACGCCAATGCTACTGCCCAGCAAATTGTACGCAACATTCCCTCCATGTTTATTTATGAATGAACATCACCATCGACATTATTCACACATTAACCAATTTATAGCGATGAATACAAACAACTACAATTTCCCTAGAACCGCTACTTTGCTGGTTCTAGCCTTTTTGTGCAGCCAGGCGCTTTGGGCGCATTTTGGCTCCAGAGGCCCATTCGGCGGCTCTGTCAGCGTAGCCATCAGCAATGACTCTACCGTTTACCTTGGTACGTTTAATGGTGGAGTGTATGAAAGCACCAACTCCCGCCTGGTTGCCTGGAGAGCGATTCCAGTTGGCTTGAGAAGCGGTAAAATTACTGCACTGACGCACAATGGCACCAACTTGTTTGCTGGGACTGCTGACGGCGGCGTGTATATTTTTAACGGCTTGGTAGGAACCGACCGGCACTGGAACCAAATCAACAAAGGTTTGACCAACCTCAAGGTCAAATCTTTGCTTGCCCTTGATGCCAATACCCTTTTGTTGGGTACCGAAGGCGGTGGTTTGTACAAAACTACGGACAAAGGTGCCACCTGGACCCTGGTCAACAACGCGGGACTGAGCAACCAAACAGTCACTGCTTTGCTGAAAGTGGGAACCAAAGTTGTTGCGGCTACGCTGGATGCTGGTCTTTTTGTATCCACCGACAATGGCAGCACCTGGACTGCTTTTAACGATGCCAATACCTTGAACGTGGCAGGAACCATCGCCTTGGCTTACAACGCGACCAGCGATGAACTGGCTGTAATCAACGCCAAAGGTTTATTGGTCTTGGGTAGCGCCAGCACAGTTGCTACACCAGCCTTTGCTTTGGTCGCTGGCGTACCTGCCAACACTACCCTGCGCAGCGTTAGCACCAGCGGCAGCAACTGGTACCTGGCTACGGATCAAGGTGCCTATGTGCTCGCGGCCAACACCTGGACAAAAGCTGGTACTGGTTTGAGTACAAACGACGTAACCGTGGTATTGCCCTTCCGCACCAGCCTTCTGGCAGGTACACGCAAGGAAGGTATTTTCACCGCCCCTGCTTCGGCCCTTAACTGGACTGCCCGCAACACCAACTTCAACAATCTGGAGACCTATGCCATGGAAGCCAGTGGAGTAGCAGTGGTGGTGACCGCTACCGAGCGCGGGGTATTTGTAAGTCGTGACTTGGCGGCCTCCTATGTACGTGCCAATAAGGGCCTGACCGACAGCTTGAATGTGACTTATTTGCGCTTTTTGGGCAGCAAGTTGTACGCGTCCACCAAAAATGGCGGCGTTTTTGTCAGTGCAGATACCGGTAAAACCTGGATTGCACTGAATGTAGGGCTGAGCAATTTGAACATTAAAAAACTTTATGCTTCCAGCAAGGATATCTTCCTGATTGATGCAGGCAATGGTTTGTACCAATATCAGAGCGGTACCTGGGTTGCCATTCAAAATGGATTGCCCGCAAATACAGTGCCTACTTCACTGGCTTTTTATGGGGACAAAATCCTGTTGGGTACCCTGGGCCAGGGCGTGTTCAGCAAAACCGAAACGGGCACAAGCTGGACAGCAGCAAACAACGGCTTGAGCAACCTCAACGTCACCTCAGTGGCCACCCAAGGCAGCAAACTTTTTGCGGGTACCGATGGATCCGGGGTATTCGTAGCCGATCTGGACGCTGCAACGTGGACACAGGCAGCGCCAGTTTCCATTTCGCATACCGTATTGATGGGCCGGGATGGCAGCAAAATCCAGGACTTGGGCGTGTACTACGGTTATGTTTTTGCCAGTTACCAAGGTGGTCTTTTGGCTACTTCTGACAATGGCAAAACCTGGATCGCCGGGGGCAACCAATTCAATTTGCCCAGCTACACCAATGTCCACAAGGTTTCCTTCGTGACCACCCGGGTATTTGTATCCACCGAATTCAACTGCCCTTATTCCAATGCGCTGTCGGAGTTGCCAGCCGTCGTAACCGGGGTAAATGACCTCAATGAGGCATTGAATGCATCCATCCGCATTTTCCCTAACCCCAGCAAGGGTCAGTTTGCCATCGAACTTCAAGGCTTTAAGGCCAAAATTGAAGGCCTGCGCATTTACGACCAGCAGGGCAAACTGCTGCAAGACATCGTCAATGCCAATGAATTCCAAAACATCAACACGGCTAGCAATTTGCCCGCTGGGGTCTACTTCGTACACGTACGTACGAACGAGGGACTTGGGGTGAAAAAATTGCTTATCCAATAGTCAAATGAAACTAGGGTGCCGGCGAGCGCTGCTGCTCGCCGGTTTTTATTCATTCATTACTACTCTGCCCACCTTGTGACCGCTCAAGTTCCATTTCTTTAAATGTGAAGCGATGCTTGGGCTTTGTAATGATTGAAATTACCGATCATCCTGCCCCTTGCTACTGCCAAGGGAGCTGTCCAAATACGCTGGATTTTTATCCGGAAATTTTGCCTTGACCTGGGTAAGCCATCCCTGGAGTTTATGCTGCAATTTTTTGGCTATTGCAGGCTTGACCTGAGCCAGGTTATTGGTTTCACCAATGTCACTTGCCAAATTGTAGAGTTCAATCGATTGGTCTTCGTGATTGTAGATCAATTTGAAAGGATGCTGGATGATGGCTGATCCAGGTTTGCCGCCTTGATTGCTGTAATGCGGATAATGCCAATACATGGCTCTTTTTTTAGCTGGCCCGGGTCTGGCGATTAATTTCAGAATATCCTCACCATCCACATCCTGATCTTTTTGAGTCGACTGGCGGATGGCATTTGCGAACGTGGGATAAAAATCAATGGTATTCACTGGAACATCCGAAATTTGCCCCGCTGCTATCTTGGCCGGCCAGCGCATAATTACCGGTACCCGAATGCCACCCTCGTACAACCAGCCCTTACCAGCCCGCAGCGGATCATTGGTCGTTGGGCTACCTTCTGCCGTACTCAAGCCACCGTTATCTGAGGTAAAAAGAACAATAGTATTCTCGGCAAGGCCTGAAGCGGCAAGTTGATCCAGGATCCGACCCACATTGTAATCCATGTTTTCCAGCATTGCCGCATAAACCGGATTAGACTGGACAGTCCGCTGTTTCCAACCCGCTTCGAAAGCCATCCAGGGTTCATTTTTCCGAAACAATTGATCGGGCTGGATGCCCATTTGCCGCTGTTTTTGCTGGTATTTTTCAACCAAAGCCCGCGGTGCCTGTAGCGGGTTGTGCACCGCATACAAGGAATAAACCAAAACAAAAGGAGCCTCTTTTTGCTGTTGGAGAAAATTCAGACACTCGTCGGTCAACCGATCCGTCAGATATTCTCCCGGAGGGCCGTCCGCAAGGCGTGGGTTTAAATAGGGAGTAAAAAAGCCACCCGTTGAATCATTCTTATAGCCGACTGGTGACCCCTTGTTCGTTCCACCTTTGTTCACCTGAAAGCCCTGAGCTTCGGGCCAAAACTGCTCCTGCTCTCCGAGGTGCCATTTGCCCGCCGAAAAAGTACGATAGCCATTTTCCAGGGCTAATTCGGCAAAAGTCTTTTCTGCTAAAGCCAATTGATCCGCAATGGGTTTTGCGATCATTTGTTCATATGGTCGCGCCTTCCCATCGGCTTGCCTTCCCCGCAGCCAATCCGTCACATCGGTTTTAACCGGATATTTCCCAGTCATTAAACTGGCCCGTGAAGGACTGCATACCGGGGCTGAAGCATATCCATTCCTAAATTGGATGCCTTCTTTGGCCAGACGATCCAGATTTGGTGTCTCGTAAAAAGTACTGCCATAACAGGACAGATCCTTCCAGCCCAGGTCATCGGCGTAGATGATCACCAGATTGGGCCTGGCTTTTGTTGGCCAAAAAGCGCTTGGCATCCCATTGCTCCAAGGAAAAGAAAAAGACCGATTCGGTGCATTGGCAAAGTAAATTATAGTGTGTATCAAAAGTAAAGGTGTATCGCAGATCAACTCCAAATATAGGCGATCAAAGGAAACTTTAAAGGGGTAGTAATCTGCCAATTGAGGGTGTATTTGGTCAAAAAATCAAATTTAGCTTTTCCATTCCTTTCGTTGACTTCAAATTGTCATTTCATGCTTACTTTTGATAATTGTGCAGTAAATTTTTGCCACTTCCCTTTTAAAAGTTATTTTTACAATTATTCTGACGTAAACATAAACTGATGAAAAACCTACATCTGACACTGCTGCTGACTTTAAGCAGCATTTGCTTGTACGCTCAAAACCAGATCGTGCTCAATGCCGACCTCGGCAAACACACCATTAGCAAGCACATTTACGGCCATTTTTCCGAACACCTGGGCCGTTGCATCTACGACGGGATTTATGTGGGGGAAAACAACCCCAAAATCCCCACTGTAGATGGGGTGCGTAAAGATGTGATCGACGCCTTGATCAAACTCAAAATACCCAACCTGCGTTGGCCAGGTGGTTGTTTTGCCGATACCTACCACTGGAAAGACGGTATTGGGCCATTGGCCAATCGTCCTACCATCGTCAACACCTGGTGGGGGAATGTCACCGAAAACAACAGTTTTGGTACCCACGATTTTTTGAACTTGTGTGAGAAATTGGGCACCGAACCCTACCTGTCGGGTAATGTGGGCAGTGGGACGGTTCAGGAATTGGCCGATTGGGTGCAGTACACCAATTTTGACGGGGTCAGCCCCATGTCCAAATTGCGCAAAGAAAATGGTCGTGAAAAGCCCTGGAAAGTGCGTTTTTGGGGTCTGGGCAACGAAGCTTGGGGCTGTGGCGGCAACATGAAACCAGAGTACTACGCCAACATTTACCGCCAATACGCCACCTTTATGACTTCAACGGGCAATGATCGCCTGTACAAGATTGCCTCCGGTGCCAGCGATGCGGATTACAACTGGACGGAGGTGTTGATGCGGGACATTCCCCACAACATGCTCGATGCCGTTGCGCTGCACCACTATTCCGTCATCGATTGGAATAAAAAAGGGCCTTCTACCACCTTTTCCGAAGATCAGTACTTCACCACCATGCAACGGGCTTATCAGATGGAAGAACTGGTTACCCGCCACAGCAACATCATGGACAAGTACGATCCCAACAAACGGGTAGACCTGATCGTGGATGAATGGGGCGGCTGGTACGACGTAGAACCAGGCACCAACGGCGCGTTTTTGTACCAACAAAACACCATGCGCGATGCCGTGCTGGCGGGTATGACCCTGAATATTTTCCAAAACCATTGCGAGCGGGTGAAAATGGCCAACCTGGCTCAAATTGTCAACGTTCTGCAAGCGGTGATCCTGACCAAAGAGGAAAAAATGATCCTGACACCCACTTACCACGTGATGGAAATGTACAATGTGCATCAGGAGGCAACGATGCTGCCTTTGACGATTCAGACGAACCAGTACAAACTGGACAATCGCCAATTGCCTGCCTTGACTTGTTCTGCTTCCAAAAACAAGGAGGGTGTCACCCACATTTCACTGACCAATATCCACGCCCGGGAAGCTCAGGAAATCACCATTGATTTGCGTGGTGCCAAGTACGCCAGCGTGAATGGTCGGGTTTTGACGGCGGCTACCTTGCAGGATCACAACACGTTCGAAAATCCTGAAAAAATCAAACCTGCTGCGTACAATGGTGCAACGTTGAGCAATAATCAGTTGAAAGTGAAAGTGCCGCCTTTTTCCGTGGTGGTATTAGCGCTGAAGTAATGAGGAAATAGATATTTCTTTTACCACAGATTGCACAGATTTTCACAGATTTTTTAGAAAGGGCGAAAAAATCTGTGAAAATCTGTGTAATTCGCGGTGAAATTATCTTTATCAATTTCCGCCGCAGGCGGGGTGCTAAACTTTTAAGTGGTCGATTAATATTATTCAACCACTTACCTTAGACTTTATCTAAAAACATGCATCCAGAAACACTGGCAATCCGCGGTCAAATGGACCGCACCGACTACCGCGAGCATAGCCCGGCCATGTACCTCACTTCGAGCTTCACATTTCCCAATGCTGAACTCATGGCCGACACCTTTGCGGGGCTCAACGACGACATCATTTATTCGCGCTACAACAACCCTAGCGTTGACGAATTCATCAGCAAGGTTTGCCAGATGGAAGGCGTTGAGGATGGGTTTGCTACGGCTTCGGGCATGGCGGCGGTATTTGCCAGTATGGCGGCCTTGTTGCGTTCTGGCGACCACGTGTTGGCTTCCCGGGCGGTATTTGGATCTACCCACCAGATTTTGACCCAAATTTTCCCCAAGTGGGGCATCAGCCATACTTACGTCGACCCCGACGACATTGACAATTGGGAACAAGCCATCCAGCCCAATACCAAAATGCTGGTGTTGGAGTCGCCTTCCAACCCAGGTTTGGCTCTGGTCGATTTGGAAAAAGCCGGACAACTGTGCAAAAAGCACGGCCTGATTTTCAACATTGACAATTGTTTTGCCACGCCGGTCATCCAAACGCCAAATGATTATGGCGCTGATTTGATTGTCCATTCGGCGACCAAGTGGATGGACGGGCAAGGGCGCGTACTGGGCGGGATTGTGGTAGGCAAAACCGAATACATTGAGCCCATTCGCTTTTTTTGTCGGCACACTGGTCCGGCCATGTCTCCCTTCAATGCCTGGGTTTTGAGCAAAAGTTTGGAAACCCTGGCCGTACGGATGGAACGGCATTGCAGCAATGCACTGCGTTTGGCCCAATTCCTGGAACAGCACCCGGAAGTAGCCAAAACCATTTATCCTTTCCTGCCTTCACATCCACAACACGAGCTGGCGCTGAAGCAGATGAAAATGGGCGGAGGTATTGTGACCATTGAAGTTAAGGGCGGATTGGAACAAGGGCGTGCCTTTCTGAATGCTGTAAAGATGTGTTCATTGTCCTCCAATTTGGGCGATACCCGCAGCATTGTGACTCATCCCGCATCGACCACACACAGCAAATTGAGTGAAGCCGAGCGGGTGGCCGTAGGGATCAACCCCGGCACCGTGCGTATTTCCGTAGGACTCGAATACATCGACGACATCATTGCCGATATTGATCAGGCCTTGTTAAGTAGTTCAGCACATTAAATGATCATGTAATGTGGCGAACTACCTGGCCTCTCGCATCAGCGATTGAACGGGAATTCATTGATCCAGTTGAAGCCGCGTTTTACCAGCAAAAATTGATTGCGGTCAATGCTGCGCATTTTGATGTATAGGGTGTCCCGTTTGGAATGTCCTTGCAACACCAATTGATTTTCAGTAGGCTGCTGATAGGTTAAGCTAAATTTCTGTAGCGTATCGCGTTGGGGTGACATGCGGATGCTCTGGGTTTTGGTATTTACCTTGAAATCAAAACCACGTACACTATCATTGACCATGCGCACCGCCGCTCTATCCTTGTAACCAATGACAAATTTGTGCCAACGCGAAGTATCCGTTCGCAAAGGCGCCAAGGTGTCGCCATTGTGTACAAAGGTTTCTACTTCATACATGCCATACAATGGTGGTTTGGGGGCTTTGTCTCCATATTCTTTCTGGGACCCTTTTGCTTGTACAAATACGTAAATCATCAGCCCAGCTACGAAAACTGTTTTGAAAAGGGTTCGGGCCAGATTCAAGCCGCTTTTAGCAAAAACTGGGATGAAGCGCCGGGCATAGACAGGTTCGTTCAGGATAAAAAAATCGATCAAACGGGTGACATCTGGCCAAAGAACATACATGGCCATCCCCAATAAATGTAGTGAATAGAGTTTGACCGGGATATCGTAACAAAAATTCATGGCGACCACGTTGCTCATCACCGCAAACACGATCAATGCACCGAGCGTGGCAGTGCGCCGAAAACAAAGCAAAAAACCGCCCAGAACTTCCAAAAAGCCCGCAAAAAAATTGTAGCCTTTGGAATAGCCCATAAAATTCCAGGCCAAACCCATTGGGGACAAATCGCCCAATGGTTGTAGTAACCTCATCTGCGAAGGAAAAGGAAACTGCAATTGGATCACTTTAAAGAAGCCATATTGCAACATGGTGTAAAACAAATAATAACGCACCAAAACCCGCGACCAGTAATACAGTTTATGGTAATCGTTGCGCCGCCGATCCAGGATGCTCCAAATCAGGACGATCACTAAAGCAATAAGGCCGTTTAACAATACTTCAACGTAGTTGTAGGTCGTGTCTCCACTACCATTGGGCTGAACCGTGATGGTGTAGGGAAGCTGCAAAATGTGTTTGCCGGTCCATTGAATGAGTTTGAACCAGTATTCTCCCGGCAGCAGGGTGAATGGATTGGGAATGATGATGAGCGAAAAATAAACCGCAAAAAACCGAAAAATGACTTTGTGTAGACTCGTCCAGCGAATCTTAGGGTAAGGTGTGGCTTCCATTAGGTGTTGTTTTGATGCCAAAGTGGTCAAACCAGCATACTGGCCTAACGAAAGTACAAATAATTTTTTATCTCTAATTCTTTCCTTTTTTGCAGTTCCCCTTCAATTTACCTATTTTGTCCGGCTGCTGCTGGGGATGATTTGAAGAATTGAATGGCCATAAATTTTTTTCATGAAAAAGATCTTATTGGTTGATGATGAAATGAGTGTAGTCAACTTCATTAAAAGAGGGCTAGCTGATGAAAACTATGAAGTTTCGGTTGCATTTGATGGTTCTACGGGCGTTAAATTAGCTTTAGAAGCGCCATTTGACCTGATTATTCTGGATATTATGTTGCCAGATAAGAATGGCTTGGAAGTATGTAAAGAGATACGATTCAACAACATTCAAACTCCAATACTCTTTCTAACCGCATTGGGGGCATCAGAAAATGTTGCAATAGGATTGGATATCGGAGCCGATGATTACCTCGTAAAACCCTTTAAATTCATCGAGCTAAATGCCAGGATCAAAGCTTTGATGCGTCGAGGATATCCAAATGAAACCGCACGCAACGGCATACTGTATCCACCATTGCCGATTTAAAAGTGGATGATGATGCAAAAACCGTGGAGCGAAATGCTAGCTTTATTTCTCTAACCGCCACGGAATACCGCTTGTTATTGGTCTTGATTAAAAATAAGGGGAGGGTGCTTTCGCGCGTAGATTTATTGGAGAGTGCATGGGATATTAATTTCAATATGGAAACCAATGTGGTAGATGTATACATCAATTATTTGCGAAAAAAGATTGATACTGACGTGAACAATAAACTCATACATACCGTAGTAGGAATGGGCTACGTACTTAAAGAAATATGAAAACACAGTCGAAAATTGCTTTAGTGTTGTTTATTTGTAATTTGACTCTTGTACTGATTTTCGGTTTAGGAATCTACTATTTTCTAAATAAATACTCTTTTGTTGATTTTTATAAAAGGCTGGAAACAAGAGCTATAATTACAGCTAAATACAATCTTGAACAGGACACATTGAATGCGGAAGCCTTTAAAACCATTCGAGAACAATATTTCGAAAAACTGGAACAAGAACGACAATACGTTTTTGAAGTCAATGCCACTTCCACACTATCCCAGGCCGCTAAAAAATACCAATTGCCGCTGTATTTTTTGAAATCTGTACTCAAGGAAGGCAAAACAACAAGTAATGATGGAAATACCTTTTACGCCGGGATTAAATACAACCTAAACAATAAGCTCTATTTGGTCGTCGTAACAGCAGAAAACTATTATGTGTCCCATCACCTCCGGGTTTTGAGGAATATACTTTTCGGAGGAATGTTTTTGATTGTCTTGATTACCATTTATTTGTCTATTTATTTTTCAAAACATATTTTTGACCCCATCAAACAGATTACGGATAAGGTAAAGCAAATCAGCACGGAAAATATTCACCTCCGGCTGGAAGAAAAAGATACCAACAACAATGAGATCAGTGAACTGACCGCTACTTTCAATGACTTGCTCAATCGTCTGGAAACCGCGTTCGAGACCCAGAAGAATTTTATCAGCAATGCTTCCCATGAATTGAGTACGCCGTTGACGTCAATTATTGGTGAAGCAGACGTTGCGCTGATCAAGGAAAGAACGGTTGAAGATTATCAATTAGCCATGCAAAATATTCTGCAACAGGCCGAACGATTGGACCAAATCACCAAGTCATTGGTGTTTTTGGCACGAACCGGTTACAAAGGGAAAAAAATCATTTTTGAAATAGTGCGCACGGATGAAATCATTTGGGAGGTGAAAAGTTTGATTGATCAGTTGAATCACCAGAACCATATCATATTGGATTTGAATCTTTTACCAGAAGATGAAAAACGTTTAAAAATAAAAGGGAACCGCCAATTGTTACAGCTTGCTTTAGCCAATATTCTGAACAATGCCTGCAAGCACTCCCACAACAAACCCGTAATCGTTTATCTCGCCTCAAGCGACAATCAAGTCATCATTGTAATTAAAGATGAAGGTGTCGGTATTCCAAAAGAAGAAATAGCTTACATCTACGATCCATTTTTTAGGGCATCCAATACCCATTTGTTTGAAGGATATGGAATTGGCCTGCCCTTGGCCCGAAACATCATCAAGCTGCACGAGGGTCAACTCACGCTGACTTCGGAAGTAAATGTTGGCACTACCGTACAAATTAAAATTCCCATCGCACGTATTCTGAAATTCTAATCTCCTTCTAATCTCCTTCTTAGGTCTCCCTAATCTTGCAAGTAGACTTTTGCAATGCAATTTCTTAAACAGACTTGTGTATGCAAAAGACGATACTCGTACCAACCGATTTTTGTGTTGCATCGCTCAACACATTACGACTTGCGCTTGAAAAGAATCAGCAAGGGCTTTCACTCAAAGTGGTGCTGATGTATGCTGAACTCCTGGAAGATTCGATAGCGGAGTTGCTCTTTTATTCTCCTGAAAAAAGGATCAATGCTTTAAAAAGTAATGAATTCGACGAGGCGCTGTCCATCCTGAAAAACAGATTTGAAAACAGGATTGTGGAGGTTTCTTTGGAGTTATTCCATGGCTATAATCACCAGGCATTTAACCACTTCACCGACGCAAATGGGATTGATGAAATCTACATTCCCAAAACTTACCAATTCAACCTGCTTTCAAGAGGATTCAATCCAATGCCAATCATCAAAAAAAGCAAACTACCCATCTACGAATTGGAATGGCAATACCAAGGAGTGTGTCTTGAAAACAATCAATTGCATTTAATATTCAATAACTAGCGTATATGAAAAAGGTGTCATTTCCAAATACTCCAGCCAAGCGGCTGAGGTTGTTTTTTACTTTTTTCGATTCTCGTTGGGAAGACCTTACCAAGGAGAATTGGGTCCAGATCGTTTACCGTGATTTTAGTGCGGGCCTCATTGTCGCCATGACCGCAATTCCCATGGCGATGGGTTTTGCGATGGCGATGGGCATGCGACCTGAAAACGGAATCATCGCTGGTGCATTGGCTTGTGTGATTGGGCGAACCTTTGGCGGTTCAAAGTACCAGGTTTACGGCCCTACCGCGGCATTTATCCCTGTTATTGCAGCATTATTTTTCAAATACGGCCCCGCTAGTGGAGGCGAATTTGAGGCTGCCCACGGCTTCTTGGTACTGGTTTCAATTCTTGCAGGCATCATCCTCATCATCATTATGGGATTTTTGGTATTGGCAAATATGCCAAACTGGTGCCCAGCTCGATCATTGTCGGATTCACGATTGGGATCGCAGTGGCCATTGCGCTTACCAATATGGAAGACGTGCTCGGAATTGAATCATTCTCCGACTTAATGGGGCAGGATGAAGAGATCAAGGGGGGATTGATGCACAACCTTTACACGGCAATGGGCAATCTTGATAAGCTCAACATCTGGTCAATTTTTCTGGGTTTACTCACTTTTGGTGTAACCAAGGGCCTATTGCGCATCTCTATATTCATACCCGGCCCAATTATCGCGATGGGTTTGGCTACGCTTTTATCGGCAACTGTTTTGGCGGATAAAGGCATCATTTTGGTCAAAGACGTATATGGCTCGATTCCCAATAACTTTTTTGTATTCACGGCTCCATCGTTACCCGCATTTAGTACAGGGTTGGTTTTGATATACTTTACTTTGTTGGGGCGATTGTATTTGTTTCCGGGGTAGAAAGTATTTTGTGTTCTTCTATGGCCGATAAATTGGCAAAAAACGACAGAACACCATTTAACCCCGATAAAGAATTTTTTGGACAGGGAATGGTGCAAATTTTCACCCCATTGGTTCAAGGGTTTCCTTGTACCGGAGCATTGGCCAGAACAGCAACGAGCATCAAGGCCGGAGCAGTAACGCCTCTGGCCGGATACTTCAAAGCCGTACTTAAACTACTCATGGCATTCTATCTGGCTCAGTATCTGGAACTCATTCCAATGGCTTGTATCGGAGGTATTCTAATTTGGGTGGCCAGCAATATGATCAAGGTTTCGGAAATCAAAGAGATCAAGCAGTTGGGTAAATTTGAATTTTCAATGATGGTCTATACGGCTGTAATGGTTCCAATGACGGACTTTCTGACTGGGGTATTATCGGCCTTGATCATCTATTTCGTTGTGAAAAATGTATACCGCAGAGCACAGCGTGCAACCAAGGTTCAAACCAATTAAGGCACATTCTATCGCAGTTTTATCGAGAGCAATATCTCGGCAGGGGACTAATTTTTTAGTCCCCTTTTTATTGCCTTTAGCATCCCTTAATTGTGTTTTGCCAAAAGTAATCTTTTGAAACAATTATAACACGGGTGGCAAAGCTGGGCTTGGCCAACAAAATTCTTTGCATTTTTGTAGTTACCCTTCAATTTACCTATTTTGTCCAATTATTTAACATTCCGATCTCAGGACTCATGTTGTGGGATGAGTACCTCATCGGATCGCAAATATCCATTAAACTGCTAGCGAAAC
>NZ_JADKCX010000111.1 GCF_016718685.1 Haliscomenobacter sp.
CATCAGCAGTGCGGTGCCAAATGCACCTGCACACCATCGAAGTGCTCCCGTCCGGATTGTCATGCGGAACCGCTTCCTGAATGCTGGCGCCCATCAATTCATAAAACTTGCGGGCCTGGCGGTTTTCTTCCAAAACCCACAGGTAAAAGCCAATTCCAGGGTGTTGCGCCTCTGCCCATTGCGCTGCTCTTTGCATCAGCTGAGCGCCAATTCCTTGCCCTTGCACCTCACTGGATACATGCAAATTGTCGAGTAAGGTGCCAAAAACTGGGTCTTCGTTGAGTTCAATACAGGCAAATCCACACAGAAGGCCTTCATTTTCGGCCAAAATAAGGTGTCGGGTTTCCAGGGGATGGGCAAAACGCTCCGCCCATACTTCGGCACGTTCTTTTACCACTAGTTGATCCAGGTATTCATCTCTGAAAATGCCCCGGTAATGTTTTTGCCAGCTTTCGGCGTGGAGCTGGGCAATCGCGACCTCGTCTTGTGGGCTTGCGCTGCGGAAGGTGATCATATCTTTATGCTTCTGAACTCAAGTCTTTGAAAAAAATGTACGCGTCCACATACCCCAGTTCATGGTGGTAAAAACCGCCGGGGATGGTTCCAATGATTTCAAAACCATTGGCTTTCCAGGCCCGAACCCCTTGTTCGTTGGTGCTCACCACCAGGTTGAATTGCATGCCCCGGTACTGGAGGGCTTTGGCGCTTTGAACCGAATGCGCGCAGAGTTTTGTGCCAATGCCTTTGCCCCGGATGTCAGCATCCACCATATACGCGGCGTTGGCAATGTGTTTGCCGTAACCCGGCTGATTGGGGCGCAGGATGTAAGCACCCACCACTTGCCCCTCCAGTTCCGCTACAAACATGGCATTGTTGAGGTTGATCCAACTTTCTTCCATTTGCGCACGGGTGTACGTGTCATCGTACGGGAAGTAAATTTTTTGATCTACCACTGCTTTCCACAAGCGCCAAATGGCGTCAATGTCGTCAGATGTAGCGGCGCGTATGTTTAGTTCATTGTTATTCATACGGTCAATTTAAAGGTGCGAGGGAGGTAAATTTTCCCCCGCACTTTTGTCATTACTCCAACTCAATAATCAAATCATCCTGCTCCACCAGCGTTTTTTCCTTCAAGTGTATTTTTTTCACCGTACCTGCTACCGGGGCAATGATGGTGCTCTCCATTTTCATGGCTTCAATCACAAAGAGCGGGGTGTTGGCCTGTACCGCATCTCCTTCTTTGACCAAAATTTTGGCCAAACTACCCTGTAGTGGTGCCCCTACATCGCTGGGTTTGTTTATTTTTTGGTGGGTGATCGATTCCGTTTTGGCGGTTTTATCCCTTACCGATAACATTCTCGACTGGCCGTTCAGTTGAAAGAACACGATCCGGTTGCCCAATTCGTCGGCATGGGTTTTGTTGAGGTATTTCACCACAATGTTTTTGCCTTTGGCCAATTCGATGATGATTTCCTCCATGGGTTCCATACCAAAAAAGAACACTTTGGAGGGCAAGTGGCTCAAATCACCGTACTTACCCCTGGATTCGTGGTACTCCTCAAACACCTTGGGATACATTTGGTACGAAAGAAAATCGCGGAACTTGGTGTTTGCACCAAACTTGGCCTGAAAAGCTATAAATTCTGCATTGATGTCCAAGGGTTTCATCTGCGCATTGGGGGCTTCGGTGTACGGTTTTTCCCCCTTTAATACCACTGCTTGTACCGCTGTCGGAAAGCCTCCTTCTACCTGACCCAGATCGCCGCGCATCAGGGCTTTGACACTGTCCGGGAAAGCTAGGGAGTTGCCGCGTTTGATCACATCGTCCGCGCTCAGGTTATTCGAAGTCATGAACAAGGCCATGTCGCCCACCACTTTGGAGGAAGGAGTCACTTTGACGATGTCGCCAAACAAGTCATTGGCTACGCGGTAATTGTGCTTGACCAGTTCAAATTTATCTTCCAGTCCCAATGCCCGCGCTTGTGGCCGCAGGTTGGAGTATTGGCCGCCGGGTATTTCGTGCTCGTATACATCGGCTGAACCAGCGCGTAGTTCGGACTCGAAGGGGTGATACACCCGGCGCACCGATTCCCAATAATTTGAAAACTCATTGAGGGTATGCAGCGGAATGGGGTTTTCCCGTTCGTGTCCCACCATCATGGCGACAAAGGAATTGAAGTTGGGCTGGGAGGTGAGTCCGCTCATCGAAGCCAGCGCCAAATCAATCACGTCCACGCCTGCTTCCACCGCTTTAAGGTAGGTTGCGGGTTGGATGGAAGAGGTGTCGTGGGTATGCAGGTGAATCGGCAGATCTACCGCTTTGCGCAGTTCTTTCACCAGGGTATCGGCAGCAAAAGGCTTCAACAACCCCGCCATGTCTTTGATGCAGAGGAGGTGGGCTCCTTCATCTTCGAGGCGGCGGGCCAGATCCAGGTAATATTGCAAACTGTATTTGGTGCGCGTAGGATCCATGATGTCCCCGGTGTAACAAATACAAGCTTCAGCCAAAGACTCGGTGCGTTCGCGTACCGTGCGGATGCTGGTGCGCATGGAATCGACAAAGTTGAGCGAGTCAAAAATGCGGAATACATCGATCCCGGTTTTGGCCGCTTCTTCGATGAAACGCACAATCACATTGTCGGGATAAGCGGTGTACCCCACGGCATTGGAACCCCGAATGAGCATCTGCAACAGCACATTCGGAATATGCTGACGAATCAGTTCCAAACGCTCCCAGGGGCATTCGTGCAAAAAGCGCAGGGCTACGTCAAAGGTTGCACCGCCCCATACCTCCATCGAAAACACCTGACTACCGTGGTGCCGGGCGTAACTTTCGGCGATTTTGATCAAATCATACGTACGCACCCGGGTCGCCAGCAACGACTGGTGGGCGTCGCGGAACGTAGTATCGGTATACTGGATGCGGGGCTCTTCTTTCAGCCATTTTACAAAACCTTCACGTCCGAGTTCCTGTAATTTGTCTTTGCTGCCTTTGGGAAAAGCCTCGTCTTTGTTGAATTTGGGGACCACAGGGTTGAGCAAAACCACATTGGGATCGCGGAAATTGACATCTGGATTTTTGTTGACGATCACCTCCGAAACGTAACGCAGGATGCGGGTGCCGCTGTCCTGCCAGTTGCGTGACTTGAGCAGTTGCGGATTTTCTTTGATGAAATTGACGGTGAAATTACGGTTTTGGAAATCCTCATTTTCCAGCAAATTCAACAAAAAGCCAATGTTGGTTTTGACCCCCCGTACCCGGAATTCGCGCAAGGCGCGGTGCAGTTTGCGGGCGGCCGAGGGCATGTCGCGCCCCCAGGCGGTTACTTTTACCAACAAACTATCAAAGAATGGGGAGATACGTGCGCCGGCAAAAGCGCTGCCCGCGTCCAGTCGAATGCCCATACCACCTGGACTGCGGTAAGCAATCAGGGTACCGTAATCGGGCTTAAATTCGTTGGTGGGGTCTTCGGTCGTGATGCGGCATTGGATGGCACAGCCGGAACACTCGATGGATTCCTGATTGGGGATACCTACCTCTTCACTGTTCAGCGGTAAACCCTGGGCAATCAGGATTTGTGAGCGCACCAAATCAATGCCCGTCACTTCTTCGGTTACGGTATGCTCTACCTGAATGCGGGGATTCACCTCAATGAAATAGACGTTTTCTTCCTCATCGAGCAGGAATTCTACGGTTCCAGCGTTGTTGTAGCCTACGGCGCGGGCCAGTTTGAGTGCATAGGCAAAAAGTTTATCGCGGGTGCCTTCTTTGCGAATGCTCACCCCAGGTGCAATTTCAACTACTTTTTGAAAACGGCGCTGGATCGAACAATCGCGCTCGAACAGGTGGACGATGTTGCCGTGGCGGTCGCCGAGGATTTGGACTTCGATGTGTTTGGGGCGTTCGATGAATTTTTCCAAAAACAGGGTTCCATCGCCAAACGCCGTGAGGGCTTCATTGCCCGCTTCGGTGTATTCTTTGAGCAGCGTATCGTCGTCGCGCACTACCCGCATCCCCCGGCCTCCACCACCTGAGGCGGCTTTAATGATCACCGGGTAACCAATACGGCGTGCTTCAGCCAGGGCGATTTCTTTGGTGCTGAGGTCCAGTTCGCTATCGGGAATGAGTGGAATGCCGGTTTTGCGGGCGATGTTTTTAGCCGCAATTTTATCACCCAACTGGTCCATGATCTCGGGGTCGGGACCAATAAAGGTGATATCTGCCTCACGACAAGCCCGGGCAAAATCAACGTTTTCAGAAAGAAAGCCATAACCAGGGTGGATGGCGTCCACCTCATTTTCTTTGGCTACGCGGAGAATCTCCTTTATATTAAGGTATGGTTTGAGTGGGTCGTCATCGGCGCCAATCTGAAATGCCTGATCGGCTTTAAAGCGGTGTAACGAATAGCGGTCCTCAAAGGTGTAAATCGCAACAGTAGCGATGCGCAACTCCGATGCAGCCCGTAAAACCCGAATGGCAATCTCCCCGCGGTTGGCCACCATGATTTTTTGGAATGGCTTGTTAGAACTTGTCATGTACATGTCAGTTTGCAATAGAATATGAATGAGTAGTTTTGTGTTCTACAATCAATTCACTATCAGTGAATAAACTCAATTTGGTCTATTTTTTTAGGACTAAAAGGACTGAAAAGCAGGGTCAAAACACCCTAAAATATTCTGGCAGGGCAGCAATTTTCGAAAAAAAATGACATTAATATGAAAAAAGTCGCTCTAAGATAAGGATGTTTCGAAAAAAGAATTGTAATATTACTGTCGAAATATCGTTCGCCCCCCTTACGATGGTTTCAAAATTAACCGGTTTCAGGTACTTCAATTTCCAAAAGGTTTATTTCAAACACACTAATGCAGCGCTAATCTGCTTGCAATAAGTCTGCCTCCATGGCTTGGAGTGGGACTTTTGTATGGCTCTTCGTGTACAGTACATTCTTTGCACCAATAATTTACTTGTTTATACCCAAAAACGAACAACGAGACTGTCGAGGTGGCTTCTCTTTGAGGAGAGAGTAGTTTGTCTTGTTGTGTACACATCCCACACCACGATGCTTAAACTTAGGGGTAAATAAGTGCCAAAGGGTTGAATTGTTGATTTTTTGGACACTGTAACTAACAAATCATGCTTAACAGAACACTCGCAATCTTCCTGCTCCCAATCCTATGTGTACAAGCGATTATCGCGCAACGCAATTGCGCCACATTAGATCATTGGGAATACCTTGTAAAAAGCATTCATCTACTGCCCAAAATCGGGCACTCATTGAAAGACATACCCAGCTTTATACCCAAAATCCGGAGCTGAGAAGTGAAAAAAACATTGTGATTCCGGTAGTTGTCAATGTTGTATACCAACAGGCCAATGAAAACATTTCTGATGAACAAATCCTTGAACAATTACGGGTACTGAACGAAGATTTTGGACGCTTGAATCCTGACGCCGATGGTGCCTGGCCACAAGCTGCCCATACAGATTTGCAATTTCAGCTCGCCAATCGGGCGCCCGATGGAAATCCGACTACGGGCATACGCCGTAGGTATACTTCTTATTCCAATTTTTCTACCTACGATGACGTCAAGTTTGCCAAATCTGGCGGTATTGATGCCTGGCCGACCGAGCATTACCTCAACATTTGGGTTTGCAACCTCGAAGGGGACATCATGGGTTACGGACAAATGCCAGGCGGGCCGGCTGCTACCGATGGTGTTGTGATTGATTTTCAGTTTTTTGGCCGTTTTGGGCATACCCAGGCTCCATTTGACCGAGGGCGAACTGCTACCCATGAAGTAGGGCATTGGCTCAACCTCTTTCACATTTGGGGCGACGGTGACTGTACCATCGACGATATGGTAGCCGACACGCCAGATTCCGACGATGCCAATCACGGTTGTCCTAAAGACGCTCACTCCTGTGGGGGTAAGTTGATGGTGCAAAATTTTATGGATTATACCGACGACGCTTGTATGAATCTGTTTACGCAGGGGCAAGCAAACCGCATGCACGCTTTGTTTGCGACGGGTGGTTTTCGCAGCGGATTTTTACAATCACCAGGGTTGATGCAGTTCGCGCAGATACCCGACGGCAATACATGTGGCGATGGCCGACAAAATGGGGATGAAACTGGCGTAGACTGCGGCGGATCTTGTGAACCATGCGCCAGTAAAATCAGCTGTTCTGCACCAGCGAGCATCAATCAAAGCAATTCCTCGACCAAAGTTACGCTGCGTTGGGAAGCCGTAAGTGCTACCAGATACCTCGCTGAAATTCGTCAGCTCAAACCCAGTTTGAGCAAATGGGCAAGTGTGGTGACCAGCAGCACCAGTGCCAGTGTAAGCGGGATTCGGATTGGTCGTACCTATGAATGGCGGGTGCGCGCCATTTGTCAGGAAGGGGATTCCAGTGATGTAACGGGTAGCGTTTTTATCACCCGGAACAATGGGCGTAGCCTGGACAATGAACAGCCTGCGGTTTACCCCAATCCAAGTCGTGGGACTTTTTATTTCAATCCAGGCTCGGCCAATGCACCACAAGCACCATTGCAGTTTGATGCAACTGCTAGAGACCCGAAGTCAATTCATGCTACAACATCATTTCTACTACTAAAAAATATCCAGGGGCAAATTGTAATAAACCATCCACTGAATGGAGTAGCAGAAGCTGGTTTTCAGGTGGATACACCAGGCTTAGCGGCGGGGATGTACTTCGTGCATTGGATCGATGCGGAAGGACAGCCCCTCAGCCAAGCTTACAAACTTATTTTGTATTGATTATACACTTACTATGAGTAAACACCATGAGGCTTTCCTCGTCGTACTTCGTTTTATTTTAAGTTACGTTATCGTTCGACACTGTTCTATTCCCGGAATGGCTCTTGGCTTGAATGAAGTCAGGGGCCATTCTATTAGTTGAGAAGTTGAGTAGGTTGAGAAGTTGAGGCTACCGCGAGCGACATTCAAATACCCAGCAGTTCCCCATGAATCTCCCGCCAATGGGCATTCAAATTGACACTGCGCACCAAAATATCATGCTCCCCAAAGCGGTAGTCCAAACGCAGTGGCGCTTCCGTTTGTGGGTAAATCAGCATTCCAGTTGCTACTTTTGAACGTTCATCGCGGTGTTCCTGGTTCAGCAGGTAACTGGACAACTGGTACAAGTTGGCGGAGACCAGTTTGTCTGCTTCAAAACGGCTACCGCCCAGCGGATAACGGTAATATTTGGCGTCGATGATGATTTTGCGGGCGGGACTTTCCAGGGTGAGGTCGGTTTCCATCAGGGGTAGATAATTCAGGTGTTGTGGGTCCTGGGTAGCTTGCCACTGCCAACGAATTTGCTCGCGGCGTACCCAATACTGGCTTTGTTCTTTTTGGAAAAAACGGAACAAAAAAGACTCAAACACGCGGTTCATTTTGCGTTCGTCGCGGCGAAAATCCACAAATTGAAAGCGGCCGGGATTTTCGGTTGGCAACAAGTTCTCCGCAATGATGCGGCAAACGTGCAGCAAAAAAACATAAAGCCGCTGGTCGGGGCGCAGTTTCACTCGCTCAAAAGATCGGGGGTGAAAAGGAATGCTGCTCAAAGGTGGGAGCATACGCTGGATTTTTTGCAAGTCCGCTTTGAGGCTTTTGTCCAAATCGGGCATCGTGACGAGTTGGCGCAGGCAGGCCGCCAGCAGTTGATTGCTGGGTACATCCGCCGAGTATTCATCGTAGGCGCAGGTGGTTTTTTGCAAGTACAGGCGATTGGTTTTTAAAGTGGCACTCAGGTTCAGTTTTCCTTTGACGCCGGATACTTCCTGCTCCTGCAGTTGGTAATCCTGATCCAAGCCCCGTTTGAGCAAAATCCACATGCCATTGATCAGCACTTTGGCAAACAGATCGGGCATTTTTTGGTACTGTTCCGTATCGATGGCCACCCGTTCGGCTTCTTCCAGGGTGTTCCATGCATAACACAACAAGTAGTACAGGTTCTGAATCGGGATCATGACCGTTGCTTTTCCAGGTTCTGGAAAGCTTTTTCCACCCGTTCCGGCTGATCAAACCACATCTCTTCCAGCATCGGACGGATTTCGTAGCGCAATACATCCTGGTACCATTGGCCTTCGTCCATGGCGGGAATGTAGGTGCAGAAATAGCTGTGCCCCAGGCGGAAATCCTTGCCCAGATTGGGATCGCGGACGATTTCTTCATTCAGTTTTTGTACCTGCGTGGCAATGTGCTGAACCAATCCAGAGGAAAGACCCTGCTGCTGCAAATAATCTGTGAATGTTTCATCAAAACAAGGTTCTACCTCAACGAAGGCAAAACGCCGCCGCAGTGCATAATCGATGATGGCCAGGGAGCGGTCGGCAGTATTCATGGTGCCAATCAGATAGAGGTTGGGCGGCACAAAAAAAGCAGGATCATTTTCGGAGCCGTAAGTGAGCCGTACGGCGTAATTCTCAGCGCGTTTGTCGGCCTCAATGAGTTGCAGCAATTCCCCGAAGATTTTGCTCAGATTGCCCCGGTTGATTTCGTCAATGATCAAAAAGTAAGCTTGGTCGGGGTGGGCATGAGCCAGTTGGCAATACTGGTAAAACACCCCATTGCGCAGTTCAAATCCGCCACTTGGTGCCGGGCGCAAACCTTGCACAAAATCATCATAACTGTACGATTGATGAAATTGCAGGCGCTGGATTTGTTCCTGGTGTTTGTAGCCCATGAGACCATACGCCAGTTTGCTGGCCAAAAACGTTTTGCCTACGCCAGGAGGGCCTTGCAAAATCACGTTGCGTTTGCGCTTCAACAGGTGCACCAGGCGGACAAAGGTTTCCGTTGCCACAAAAGGACGTTCGGGATCATCCTCGTAGCGGTAGCGCGGGATGAAGAGCGCTACGGGGGGCTCTTGTACCGCCAGGTTTCTTTTGGCTTCGGGCTGGCCGTACGCGATGGGGTTTTTGTAGTCGGGTGGACTGGGCAAAATGCGGTCGTATGCGGGCAACTTCTCATTCAACGCCAGCACCTTGGGTTTCATTTTTTCCAAAACCCGCAGGGCTTCTGCATAAGTACCAATGCTGAGGAGTTGATCTTCGCTGCTCGCGGTTTTGCCGAGTTTGCTACCCGTAGCTATCCCTGCCCCCGAAACCGCACTTATTTTTACAAATAGTTGATAGGTATGTTGATGCCCTCCTCGATCCGCAGGATACAAAGACAAGGACGCCGTATCACTGCCCAGATTCAGGGGCCCACTGAAATCGACGAGATGAAAGGTATAATCGGGCAGATCCAGTTCTTTTAGCAATTGGGTCGCGATTTCGACAAGGGTGCTACGGGCGCTTTGGCGGATGTGCTCGGGATAAACCAAAGGAAAAAAAATGTTCCAGGCTTTGCGCCAATTGGCAAACCAATCGCGTTTGCCCAAGGGATATTCTTGTAAGGCCTGGAGCATTTTGGGGCCCAAATGGCCAAAATAGGATTCGTTTTTTTGTCGAATCCGCTGTTTGATGGCTTCGACCACTTCATCGTTCAGGGCTTTGCCGCGCAACAAATTTTGGATGCATTCCAAACGCAGCAGGTTGATGGGCTGAAAACCCCGCGCCGGGTCGGCATATTTTTCCTCAAAATTTTTGAGCAGCGCTTGGTCCAGTTGTTCCAAATACGGATACAATGGAGCGGAATCTTCAGCGAAAGTATGGTATTGCCCGGCGAGTTGCTGGATGTATTCGAATTGGGTCTGCATGTATGGTGTAAATGAGGTAGGGAAGGTAGGGAAAAAGTTGAAAACAACAATGCTGTAAATTTTAGTTCACACAGATTTCACACAGATTTTTCTGCGTCAAATCTGTGCAAAAATCCGTGTGAAATCTGCGTAAAACCCTGTAAAGTAGTATGCCCCCAAAACAAAAAGAGCCACCGAAATCACTCCGGTGGCCCATATTTCAAGCTCAATATGTGTCAATTTGTTTTTTGGGATTATCGGCAGTTGGCCAGTAGCTTGCGCAGGTCTTCTTTGTCCTTGAGGACTACGGTTTTGCCATCGCGGGTTTTGACGCGATAAGGGAATACCAACTCAGGGCGATCGGTAGACAATGGGTTGTTTTTGATCCATCTTTCTACCAATTCGCGGAAGGCATCGGCAGATCTGATTTCTACCACGACCCCACTAGGCAGTTTCACTTTGGCCGGGAACGCAACGTCGAAGCAAGGCGTAGGATCGATGCTGCCACATTTGGCGTTGGCTCTCCGCAGGTCTTCCGCTGATGCGATCACCGCTACCGTGCTGTCGCGGAAAATGATGCTGAACGGAATTTTTACAATCGTTGCCCCATTGGCAGCGGGGTGTGCTCGGCGCCAGGCCAGCGTTTGCTTCGCAAAATCTTCGGCATCAGTCGCTACCGCCGTGCTGCCATCGGGGTGTTGGATGGTATCTGGGAAAACGATGCGGAAACAAGGACGAAGCTCTGGGCCGGGGTTTGGACGATCGGGGCCAGGCTTGCACTCGGCCAAAATTTTACGCAAATCTTCAGGGCCACTTACCCGTACTTTGGTGCCATCGGCTTTTTCAACGCCGTAAGGGAAGACAATTTGTGGATGCTTATCGGCATTGTGGTTGCTGTTGCGCCATCTTTTCAGCAGGGCCGCGAACCCTTCCGCGCTGTTGATGGTGATGGTGCTGTCATTGGGCAATTTTACCTGTACCGGGAAAATCACTTTGTAGCAAGGCTTGGGTTCTGGGCGATCGGGTAAACAAGACTCGATCAATCTTTTGAGTTCTTCGGGACTGTTGATGGTAGCGTTGGAACCATTTTGTAAGGTTACTTCAATGGGGAAAATCAGGGTGGGGCGTTGACGCTGGTTGGCATTTTTCCAGCGCTCAATAAAGTTTTGGTGTTGGCGTTCACCTTCAATGACCAGGGTATCTCCGTTGGGAAGTTGTACCCCAATCGGGAATACAAACTCAAAACAACAACGAGCACTGTCGCGTGGGCCATTACGAGGACCTTGACCCAACAGCGGATCACCCAGGGTGAAGTTGTCTTCACTGACGACAAAATCTTCCTTCTGGCAAGAGGTGAAAAGCACCGTTGCAAAAAGTGCAAAAACTGCAGCAATTTGTAAAATGGACTTTAACATGGTTTTGAAATTTTTGGGTTAAGAATGCATTGTATAGTGCAGTAAGCCGAGGATTTGTATCTTGTACTCGCTTTTTTGAAATTTTTTTAAATTATTTTTTAAATGTCTGATTTAGAGCGTTGGCAAGCATTAAAGGATGGTGAGAAGAGTGCCTTGGAACAGATTTACCGCGACCATGCTGCCGTTTTATTCAAGTATGGTCGCAAGTTTATCCCCGATGCCCAGTTGGTAGAAGATTGTATTCAAGACTTATTCATTGAGCTTTGGGAAGCCCGCCAAAGGGTTTCTGCCACCGACTCCATTCGGAAATACTTATTCGTTTCCCTCCGCCGAAAAATTGTCAAGACCCTGGATCGTCAAGTAAAAAAAATTGCCAGTGAAGAACCCGAAGAACGCCACTTTCAGGCCGACTTCGGCATTGATCAACTCCTCATTCAGGGGGAATTGGATGCCGAACGCGACGCCAAACTCAAGGTGGCCATGGCCGCTTTGAGCGAACGCCAGCGCGAGGTACTTTACCTCAAATACTTTGCCGATATGGACTATACTCAAATTGGCGAAATCATGGAATTGAACTATCAATCGGCACGAAATTTGTCGCATCGGGCCCTCGAAGCCTTGCGGCAAATCCTGCTGGCATTATTTATTGTGTGGTTGTGCAATTTTTTTCGATTACTCTGAGTACAAGATGTCAACGCTTGGCTTATACCATTAAAATATTGAACGAATGCACAAGCTCATGATGCTGTCTTTGGTTTTGCTGACCGCTTTTTCTTGCGCAAAAGAAGAATCGGTTAGTGTGGATACGGAATTGCAACCCCTGTTTAGCAGTTTTGCACTTGAAGCCCAACAACGCGGACTAAACCTGGACATGAGCAAATACAGTGGCATGATTACCGCGCTGGACGAGGCCAATGTGGCCGCCAAATGCCAAACCATCTCCAACGGCCAAAAACGTGTGTTGGTGGATGATGATTTTTGGAGAACAGCAAGTGCGATGCAACGCGAAATGGTGATTTTTCACGAGCTGGGGCACTGTACCCTCAATCGTGCGCACCTGGATGAAGCCCGTACCGATGGATCTTGCGTCAGTATGATGCAAAGTGGACTCGGTCTTTGCAAAATGAGTTACACGAACCAGACGAGAAGTGCTTATTTAGATGAGTTGTTTAAATAAGGGTTCGGGGGTTCAGGGGTTCGGGGGGTTCGAAGGTTTAGGTTATCTCCTGAACCCTCGAACCCCGAACCTCCTGAACGAACCTCAGAGTCCCCAAACCCTGAATATGTGAAACCAGAAACTTTTACATCTTATTCTGCCCTGGATTTTGCCCAGGAACCATCCTTCATCCGCTGGGTCAGGGCCGGTGATGAAGAAGCCGCCGTGTTTTGGCAAAACTGGCTCGATCAACACCCGGAAAAGGCCAGCGCAGTAGCCGAAGGCCGCAAACTGGCGCAGGCCCTGTCGGTGCGCGAGGAAGAACCGAGTGAAGCAGTGCTGAATGCATTGTGGAACCGGATCGATCTGGCTACCAGTATAGCAAAAGAACCGCTTGTCCAAACGACTCCCGCCGTAGCACCAACGTCGCTGCGAGAAGCCAAAATACGCCCCCTGCGCCGCTGGTTGAGCTACGCCGCTGCGGCTTGTGTGACCTTGTTGTTGGTCGCCTTGTTGTACAATCCAACCGAGCGGGTCAGTGCCGGTATTGGCCAAAAACTGACGCATCAACTGCCCGATGGTTCATCGGTGGCCATCAACGCGGCGAGCAGCATCAGCTATCACCCTTGGCGTTGGCGTTTTACCCGCCAGGTTGAGTTGGAAGGGGAAGCTTTTTTCCAGGTGACCAAAGGCAGCCGCTTTGTGGTCAAGGCCGTACAAGGCCAAGTGGAGGTCTTGGGTACCAGCTTCAACGTACGCGCCAGAGGCAACTCTTTTGCGGTATCCTGTGTAACGGGTAAGGTTCGGGTATCCAATCCGAAAGGTGCACAAATATTAACGCCGGGTTTGATTACCCAAACCAACGAAAATGGTGATTTGGTGACTCCTTATACCATCGACAATCAACCTTCGGGAGCCTGGCGTGACGGTAAGTTTTATTTTACCCAAACCCCACTGGAAGAAGTTTTTGCAGAAATACAACGGCAATTCGAAGTGCAGATTCAAACCACACCCGAAATTGCCCGGCGCAAGGTGACGACCTACTTTGAAGGTAGCAATATTGATACGGCATTGTTTAACGTGTGCTGGCCACTAAGGCTGGAAACGAGTACACGTGGAGACCTGATTCTTATAAAATGAGTTGAGAAGTTGAGCGGTTGAGGAGTTGAGGCTACCGCTAGCGGCATGGAAAACGATGTTCGTTGACAGTGTCGCTGGCGGTAGCCTCAACTTTTCAACTCCTCAACTCTCAACCTTTCAACTAAAACAACCATGTCCATAAAACCCCTGGTCGTATGGCTTGTGTTCTCTTTTTTTTCCTGTCAACTGATGGGCCAGTCGGCTTATGCCATCAATGAAAAATTCCAAAACACTTCTCTGGAAAAAGCTTTTGAAGTTTTAGCCAAAAAGTACAGCATCAAGTTTTCCTACGAAAATTTGGCGGTAGCCGACATTCGGATTTCGAAAAGAATCAATGCCAAAGATTTGTCTACGGCCTTGTCTCAATTGTTGGACGGATTGTTTTTGGAGTACCAAATTACCGGGACTGGGCAAGTCCTGGTGCGCAAAGCCCTGCGGGAAGAAAACTTTACGATCAGCGAAGTCAAAGTAAAAGTTCCTCGCAAAGTCAAAGGGGTATTGATCGACGCCTGGACCCAGGCTCCGCTGGCTTTTGGCCATATCCTATGTGGGCAGGGCGAAGGGGCGATCAGTGATGAACTGGGCAATTTTGAATTGACCCTGGAAGACGGTAGCGCCAGCACCGAAATAGCGGCCCAATACCTCGGCTACCAAACCCGCAAAACCTGGATTGATCCGGGGGCTGATCCCCTCAACCTCAACATAAGACTCACCCCCAAAATCGAACAACTCAAGGGCATGACCGTTACGGCGCGTTTGCCGCTGATGTCCAATAAATTGCAGGAAGACGCGGTGGTCGTGCGGGGCCAAGGGTTGCAACGGCTCCCGGCTTTTGTCAATGGCGCCGATTTGTTCCGCAGCCTGCAATACCTGCCTGGGGTAAGCGCTCACGATGATTTGTCCGCTGACCTGAGCATCCGCGGGGGCAGTGGCGACGAAAACCTGATCATCCTCGATGGCATTACCTTGTACAACGTGACCCATTATTTTGGCATCTTCAGCCTGGTCAATCCCCAGGTGGTGGATGAAGTGAAAGTGTACAAAAACGCTTTTCCGGCGGAATACGGCGGGCGCACCTCTGCGGTTGTGGACATCCGCTCGCATCAACGCACGGGGGAAACCAAAGCGCAGGCCATTGTCGATTTTAACCTCATTACCAGCAGCGCCTTGTTGGATGTGCCCATTGGCAAACAAATTCGGGTCATGGCGGCTGGGCGCATCACCAACCAGAATTTGGCCAACAACAAGCTGTTCAACCTGCTCGAAGCCGAAGTGGAAGCCGCCCGCACGCCCCCCACTCGGCCCGGAAGCGCAGTAGCCAAGGTATTGCAAGAGGTCGTGTCACAACAACCCGAATTGCGCTTTTTTGATGCGAACATCAAAGCCAGTTGGCGGCCTTCGGCGCGGTTTAGTGCAGATTTGAGTTACTTCAGCGGCGAAGACAATTATGCCTTTGCGTACAACCGTCAAAGCGGCCAACTCATTTTTAACCGCCGCGAAATAGTGAGTGAGGTGTACGACGAAAGTGCCGACTGGTACAACCAGGGCCTCGGCTTACAATTGCAGCAAAAATGGAGTGCGCGCTTCAGTTCTCACCTGAATATTGCCTTTTCTGAATACGGCATGGATCGGGATTTTGCCCAAAATGCCGTATTGCAGGTGGGGCCCAATCGACGCACCATTTTTGATTTTTCCAACCAACACACCAACCACATCGAAGGCTGGGATATCAACTGGAAAAACGAATGGCGCTTTAGCCCCAGTCAACGCCTGGTTTTTGGCTTGGAAAATGTAGCCAACCAGGCCAATCTGCTGATCAGGAATGAAAAAAGCACCCAATTGAACCTGGATAACCAGGCCACCCAACAATCCTTGTACGGCGAGTACCAGGCGGATTTGCTCGATTCTTCGATCAATTTCAGCTTTGGGTTGCGGGGCACGCGCTACCTCGCCAACAATTACCTGTCTCCCCGCATCGGGCTGTTTGCCAAAGTTTCGGATGATTTCCGCCTGAAGGCTTCCTGGAGCATTTACCAGCAGTTTTTGTACCAGTTTTACCATGAAGACCGCTACGGGCGCACTTACCCGTATTGGGTATTGGCCAGAGACGACCGCTCCTTTCCGGTGATGAATGCCCACAATTTTATGATCGGGGGCAACTACCGCCGCCAGGGTTTTGAGTTTGACGCCGAGTTTTACCTCAAAAATACCAACAACATCGTGGAACACGCCCAGGTGTTTGTTTCCCTGCCCAATGATTCTACGGCCATCAACTTCCGTCCTTTTGTGGGTTCGGGAAAAACGGTCGGTTTGGATTTGTTGCTGAAAAAATCTTTCAAACACTACGAAGCCTGGATTGCTTACACCTTGAGCAAAAGTACCCAGCGGTTTCCGATGATTTCGCGGGGACAAGCCTTTCCGGCCCCCAATGACCGTCGCCACCAGTTGAAGTGGGTGAACCAGTACAATTGGAAAAAATTCGATTTTTCGCTGGCTTACGTCTACGCTTCGGGACGCCCCTTTACCGACTTGTCCAAATTGACCGACAACCCGAGCTCTCGCGAATTGCTCAGTCCCGATAGCCGGATTTCTTATCTCGAAGACTACCACCGGGTGGATTTTGCCACAACTTACGCTTTCAAGATTGGCAAAACCAACATCCAGGCCAACCTGAGTTTTTTCAACTTGCTGGACCGCAAAAACGTCAAGTACCGCCAGTACATTTATTCGTATGTGCCTTCCAATCCGCGCAATGGGCAAACGGCAGTGCAGAGCACGGTGCAAGGGCTGGAGCTGCAGTCGCTAGATTTTA
>NZ_JADKCX010000112.1 GCF_016718685.1 Haliscomenobacter sp.
TTTTGACCCAAACTTTACCAGAGAGTCTCCGCAATATCTTGCCTACTACTGAAGAGCTTGAACGAGAGTTGGATGAAAATTTTGAAGATTGATGAGGCAAGCAAAATCCAACCCAAAAGGAGTTTTAAACCCCGTTCAATCATTCCTTGATTACCTTCAAATCCCTAAAATACCCTTCCGTACCCACATCGACCCATAAGCCGATACCCCCGGAAACTCTGTCACCCAGTTTCAAATCTTTGACAAGCAGTACAGGATATTGGCTGTTGTTCAAAAACAACTTCGCTTCCTTGCCTTTTACCTCGATTCTCATCGTTATCCATTCGTTCAGCCCCATGTCGGCATAACTTTCAAAGGTTTCAGGGGCTTCTTTCCTCAAGCGGTCAAACTTGAAATTGGGATAAGAAAAATACTGGATGCTGTGATTGCGCCGAACCTGGTCATCGGCACGGCCATTGGTAGGGCGGATGTAAATGCCCTCGAATGTTGAGTGTTGCTCATCAATTCTGAAAGCTATCCCGATAAAACCCCGGTCTGAAGGGCGGGCAGTTTTTAACAGACGGCTCAATACCTTTACTTCAATAATGCCATCTTGAAAATCAAGGCCTTTTAATCGAGCATAAGTCGGCTCGTCTACTGCCTTCAGAGTTGAGTCTTTGACTACCCTCAGCACTTGTTTACCCATCAATTTTTCGATGGACAGATAGGTTTGATGCGCTTCGAGTGTACTTGCCTCAAGTTTGATATTTTGAGCCCATAGACTTTTAGAAAGTACTAAAAGACCGATGACTAAGACGTGTTTTAAGTTTTTCATTTTTTAAGCTGGATTGAGGTAGATTCTAAAAGTTGATTAGGCAAAGGTGAAGCTTTAGCAGCCAACTAACCCTTAAACTATCTTAAGAAATTGAGGGATATCAGATGCTAGATTCAAGTCAACATCACAATTTTTCCCTTAGCTTGGTTACTTTCCATATACCGATGCGCGTCAACAATTTGATCTAGAGAAAAGACCTTATCCACGTTTGATTTGATTTCCCCATGTTCAACCAATTGGATGAACTCCTGGAAGGATTGGGTGGCAAAACGCATTTGCCCACTGTCGAAAATGGTCATCAGCACGGCTGCCGGAGCATACAAAACCTTTATTTGCTTTCCGTTCCTTAGGCTACCACACCTTCCACCCCAACACCAATCCCACCTTCGACAAATCCGACTCCAAAAACGGATACAAGCGCAGCAAATCCTTCTCCTCGTACCACCTCAATTCGGCGCTGAATTTTTTATACGCCATTCCGGCCCCTAGCGCAAAAACATTGCCCCCTTTCAAGTCGTACTTCGTACCATCATTCAAACTCAGCGCCGACTTAAACGCAAAATCAAAAGCATACACGGCATTGAGGGTGAAACGCAAGTCTTCGGTCACGAAAAAATAATGTCGAATACCCACCGGGAGCTCCAGCGAACTGTAATTGATGGCAGTCAAATCACCCCGAATGGACTCCGTAGCCAGGAAAGTTTGCAGATTGGGTTCCACAAAAAAAGCCCACTTGCTTTTGTTGAAAGGTAGCACCAATTCAGCATCTAAACCAATGCGGGGAATGATTTTTTGCGGAAAGCCATCAACGCCGCTAAACGTAAACGCTGAAAAACTCAGCCCCGAAGTAAGGCGGAGGTTGAACAAATCGCGTTTGACTTTGGCCTCGTAATTCGTAAATGAGAGCCCTTTGCATTGGTGGTAGGTGATGAAATACTTGATCAGTTCTGATTTGTAATAATTCAGGTTTTTGCTCAAATCGACCCGTTCGCGTTCACATTTGAGTTGGGTGCCCAACTGCTCCCGAAATTCCACATTGCTGGCGATGGTATTGGGGTCAACGATGTATTTTTTATAGATCAATTGCCGGATGTCTTGCCCCGGAGCCTGAAAAAAGAACAAGCTGAGGTCTCCATCTTCGTACATATAAAGTGAAGCCTCCCCTTCAATCAGCACTTTGAGGAAGAGCTGTTCGGTATGAAATACTGCATTGCCAAAATAATCCATTTTGCTGATGTCTCCGCTGCTGCGGTCAATCTCTACACTGGCCCGGATGTATTTTGAAAAGTTGTAGATGCCAAATTCCTGCACATTTTCGATCGAAGCAGAGGTGCTGCGCTCATTTTCTGAAAATCGGTACACAAATGAATTCGGATTGTCGCGCCAATCGGCATTTTTGATCCAGCACTCCGTTTTTTTTCCCTGATTGTCGATGAAATAAGCCCGTTCAAATTTGATTTGGGCCATAGTCGATCCAACAACAATAAAAACACCAAACAGCGTAAAAAGGCTTTTCATCGTGCAGGTTTTAAGTAATCAAAGGAAATTTAATAAAAGTAACCTGCAAAGTGTTCAAAATGAAGTAACCGGATCAAGGAATGAACAATTTTTCAGTCACTGCGTGCATCCCTTTGCGGATGTGTACAAAGTGCACGCCACTCGGCAAGTGGTTCAAGGGAACTTGTAGCATTTGACCCTGTGTATTGGCTTCTGCTAACGTTGCGCCATAAGTGTTGTATACCCTTGCATTTACCTCATTTCCTTCAGGGGCAGTTGCTCCAATTTCTACGTAGAGCATTCGGGACGAGGGATCAAAATTGATTTTCCCCCAATGTTTATCCAGGCCTCTATCGCCAACTTTGGTGAGCGGGCTACCACTGACCAGTCGATCTGCTAAATCATTGAGGTAACATTCCAGGTTGGTGTACCCCGCTATTCCCGTAAACTTGAGCGACAACTGAGTGCCATTGTGGTCTTTTACATTGGGGTTCAAACCTTGAGTATTTTCCCAAGAATCGGGCATGCCATCATTATCACTGTCTTTGGGCGCTACAGGAGGAGTGCTAAAATCCAGCTTAAACGCATCCTGGTAATAATCCCGGCCATCAATGGGGCGCGTGTCGATCACATTGTCCAGCAAAGGTTGCATCAGTCTCCGGTTCATCTGGTCACGGCGTTTACTGCTGTAGGGATTGAAAGCGCCCACGTTGCTGCGCAAATTGGCCAGCAGGTCGTTGGTGGCGGTGTAAGTAATGTTGGGGTAAGGGAAACGTGCACTGCGCCGAATGGCCTTGCCCAAATCGCGATTGGGATGGTTGGGCGCGGTACAAAAGTCATTGCAGCAGTAAAACAGGTCGTAATCCGCGTAATTCGGAAATCTGCTCAACTGGTTCCCACTCACAAACAGTTCGTTATTGGAAAAGCCCAACATGTGGTCGCGGAACATGCCATGGCACATGTTGCTGCGCACGACCGAAAGATTGTTCACAAAATTGGACAACAAACGCATGCCTGGCGCTTCCTGATTAGAGGTATAGAACCCCGAGTTGTAGTACATCTCGATTTGTTGGTCCCAAAGCAGGTTATTCGAAAGTTCGATGCGTAAGGGGTGTTGGAGGCAAGACATGTCGTTGGGCGCCTCTCCACTTTGTTCACAGCTCATTTCCGGCATCCGACCACCAATGCGGTTCCAAATGTTGTGGTGAATGCTGATGCTGTCTTTGCGGTGGCCGTTGGCCGAATAATTGAGCAACATCCCCCCAAATTCGTAGTGGTCTCCGATGGTTTCGGCCAATTGACTGAATTGGATAGTGAGGTTGTTGCTACGGGAAATTTGTACCGCCTCGTCGGTAGCATTGGCAAAAGAGCAGTGGTCGATCACCACCCGGGTAGCGCCGTCTATCCGTAGAGCATCATCGGCTACCCAGCCTTTTCCTGCCCGTACTTGTTCGCTGCCAGGCCGTGAATTCAAGTGTCGGATGATGATGTTTTGGCTCCATTGTTGGGCTCGTACCAATCGTCGATGATGATGCCCCTTACAATGACGCCCCCAGGAGAAGTCTGTCCGGCGATATAACAATCTCCCCAAACGACCTCGGCGGCGCAATCAATGATGCCGCTGACCTTGAATAAAATGTATTTGGAGCCAGGTGTAGACAAGGCTTCAGCAAGTGAACCCGGGCCGTCACAGTTTAAATTGCTGACATAAATGACCTGACCACCCCGACCTCCCGTAGTCAATTGGGTGCCAAAACCTTGAGCCCCGGGAAACGCAGGAATTTGCGCAGGAAGGGCAATTCCTCCAATCAGCCAAAACAGACAGCAAGCAAAGATAGATTTCATAGAAAGATCGTAGGTTTGATGCAGGTATAAAAGATCAAGTTGAAAATAGCAATTAATACCATCTCATCTGTATCTTAACCCCTACTTTTCCAAAATACCTAACCATGAAAATGATCACCATTCGTTGGACTTTGTGGCTGTCTTTATTGCTGCTGAACCACTGGGGCAATGCCCAAACCACCAAACCTGCCGTTCCACCTGCCTCCTTTTTGGTCAGTTTCCCGGCCAGCAAAGGCGTTCAATTCGATGGCCGTTTGCTACTCATGCTCTCCAAAAACAACAAAGCAGAACCCCGTTTTCAAATCACCGATGGCCCTGAAACCCAACTGGCTTTCGGTATTGATGTAGAAAACTGGAAGGCCGGACAATTGAAAGCTTTTAACCAAAGCGCTTTTGGTTATCCGATTGAAAGCCTAAAAAATGTTCCTGCTGGCGAATATTACATCCAGGTACTGCTCGACAAATACCAAACCTACCATCGGGCTGATGGAAAAGTGGTCAAACTCGGTTGGGATCGGGGTGAAGGGCGCCAATGGAACCAGGCACCAGGTAATCTCTATTCCAAACCCCTCAAAATCAAGTACGACCCCAAAGTCAGCAAACCCATTGTATTGACCCTCGATCAGGAAATTCCACCCATCCCCGAACCCGCTGATACCAAATACATCAAACACATCAAGTTCAAAAGTGAACGTTTGTCCAAGTTTTGGGGACGCGACATTTACCTGGGGGCACACGTCCTGTTGCCCGAAGGTTTTGACGAACATCCCGAAGCCCGCTATCCCTTGGCCATTTTTCACGGACACTTCCCCGATGATTTTTCGGGCTGGCGTACAACTCCACCCGATACGACGATTCCGTGTACGTACAGCGCTCGGTTTAAGCTGGATTGTTACAACCGCATCGAGCAGCAAGAGGCCTACGATTTTTACAAAATGTGGACGGGGCCCAATTTTCCACGGATGATCGCCATCGAAATCCAGCACGCCAACCCATTTTACGACGATTCCTACGCCGTCAACTCCGAAAACCTGGGACCTTATGGTGATGCCATCACCTATGAACTGATTCCGTACCTCGAACAGAAATTTCGCGGGATTGGCCAGGGCTGGGCGCGTTTTATGTACGGTGGCTCAACGGGCGGTTGGGAAGCACTGGCGGCTCAAGTATTTTACCCCGATGAATACAATGGTTGTTATGCGGCCTGCCCCGATCCCATCGATTTTCGCGCGTTTACAGTAGTCGACATTTACAAAGACAAAAATGCCTATTGGCTGGAAAGTGATTTCAAAAAGACGCCGCGCCCAGGTATGCGGGATTATCTGGGACATGTATCGGCCACGCTGCGGGAAGCTAACCTACGCGAATTGGTACTGGGCACCAAGAGCCGCTCCGGCCAACAATGGGACATTTGGGAGGCCGTATACTCTCCCGTTGGGGCTGATGGATACCCACAGCGCATTTGGGACAAGTACACTGGAGAAATTAATCCTAAAGTTGCACAGTTTTGGAAAGAAAATTACGACCTTTCCTACATCCTCAAGCGCGACTGGCCAAAACACGGCACCAAATTGCGCGGGAAAATCCACATTTATTGTGGGGATATGGACAACTACTACCTCAATAATGCGGTTTACCTCATGGAGGACGTCCTGAAAGAAACCACCAACCCCGCTTACGACGGAGAAGTGGACTACGGCGACCGTGCAGAACATTGCTGGAACGGTGATCACACCCAACCCAATGCCATCTCGCGCCTGCGTTACCACCGCATGTTTATCCCCAAATGGGCGAAGGAAGTGGAGAGCAGGGCACCGGTAGGCGCGGATTTGAAGTCTTGGAAATATTAAGGGTTCGAAGGTTCGTCGTTCGAGGGTTCGAAAATGGTCGCCGAGCGAAGTCGAGGTGCCTGTTTTCGAACCCCCGAACCCCCGAACTCTCGAACCCCCGAACCCTTTAAGCATGCTTTACGACAACCACGGGCGCAAAATCAACTACGTACGACTAGCTGTCACCGACCGCTGTAACCTACGTTGCTTTTATTGTATGCCGGAAGAGGGCATCACCTATGTAGACAAACACGAGCTGTTGTCGTACGAGGAAATGACGCGTCTGGTACAACTCTTGGTCGACATGGGCATCGACAAAGTCCGCATCACCGGAGGGGAACCTTTTGTACGCAGGGACATGATGGATTTTTTGCGCCACATCAGCCAAATTCCAGGCCTGCGGCAAATCAACATCACCACCAACGGTACGACTACGGCCCCCCTAGTCCCAGAATTAAAAGCCATCGGCATCAAATCGGTCAACCTGAGTATGGATACCCTGGATCCCGATCGTTTTTTTGAAATCACCCGTCGCAATGTGTTCAAAGAAGTGATGAACACCTTTCACGCCTTGCTGGAACACGGCATCACCACCAAGATCAACGCGGTGGTCATGGATGGCAAAAACATCGATGACCTGATCCCCATGGCCGAACTCACCAAAGACCATCCGGTAAGTGTACGCTTTATTGAAGAAATGCCTTTTAATGGTGAAGGCAGCCATTACCCGGTATTGAATTGGGATCACCGCCGAATCCTGGAGCACCTGCGAGGCGCTTTCCCCAATTTGGAAAAACTGCCCGATCCACCTAATTCTACTTCATACAATTATCAAATCCCCGGTTTTAAAGGAGACATTGGCATCATTGCCGCTTATACCCGTACTTTTTGTGGTACCTGTAACCGCATCCGCATCACGCCGCAAGGAGGACTCAAAACCTGTTTGTACGACAGCGGCGTGTTTAATGTTCGTGACCTGATGCGTGAAGGAGCCTCAAATGAACAAATTCGCGATACTTTTTTAGTTGCCCTTGGCAACCGTGCCAAAGATGGTTGGGAAGCAGAAAAAAATCGTAATTTTGGCCTGCCTGTAACGGAGTCGATGTCGACGATTGGCGGGTGATGATTTTGTTTATCGCAATGGAGGAAAAAACCAAAAAGAGCAGAGCAAAGAAGGCTAAGACGACAATTATCGATACCCCCCTTGCGGAAAGCAAAGGAAGCGATATCATTGTAGTTGCTTCTACTGAACATACCGGGGCACAGCCCCCCGAAACCCTTACGGGTATCCGCAAGCGTCGTCCGCAGACCAAGGCTGGTGGGCTACCTGCTATTGGTAGCGCCCTCAAACACGCCCGCAAATACATGCGGATTGCTGATGCCCGCAAAACCATGTTTCGCCTCAATCAAAAAGGAGGCATCGATTGCCCAGGTTGTGCCTGGCCCGACCCGGATGACGATCGGTCCCGCCTCGGAGAATACTGTGAAAATGGCATCAAAGCGATTGCCGAAGAAGCTCAACGCCAGAGTATTGGTGCAGATTTTTTGCCCAGCATCCCATCTCGGAACTGCAACAACTTTCGGATTTTGAATTGGGCAAAAAAGGCCGCATCGCCGAGCCGATGATCCTGCGTGCGGGCTCTGATCGTTATTCGCCCATTCCCTGGAATGAAGCCTTCCAACTGATTGGCCGCGAACTCAACGCACTTCAATCGCCCGATGAGGCGGTTTTTTATACTTCTGGTCGCACCAGCAATGAAGCGGCGTTTTTGTACCAGCTTTTTGTACGGGAGTTCGGCACCAACAACCTGCCCGATTGCTCCAACATGTGCCACGAATCCTCGGGCAAAGCCTTGAGCAGCACCCTGGGTATAGGCAAAGGTTCAGTTACGCTGGATGATTTCGACCACGCCGATTTGGTGATCATTCTGGGGCAAAATCCAGGCACCAACCACCCGCGCATGCTTACCGCACTGGAACGCTGCAAGGAAAAGGCGCCAAAATCTCCATCAACCCACTCAAAGAAGCGGGATTGACCAATTTTGTGAACCCTCAACGCCCGCTGAAAATCCTGCGCGGAGGCACCAAACTGGCCGATTTATACCTGCAAGTGAAAATCAACGGCGATGTAGCCTTGCTCAAAGCCATCATGTCGATGCTCCTGTTTCAGGAAAAACAGGAACTGGGCGATATTTTTGACATGGAGTTCATCACCACCCGCACCAAAGGTTACGAAGATTTTGCCAAACACCTTCAGCAGTTTGATTTTCGGGATTTGGAAGAAGCCTGTGGAATTCCAAGGGGGCAAATTCGGAAAGCTGCTCGGATGATCAAAAAGTCCAAGCGCATCATCGCTTGTTGGGCAATGGGACTTACCCAGCACGAAAATGGAGTGGACAACATTCGGGAGGTAGTCAATCTGCTGTTGCTCAAAGGCAGCATTGGCATCCAGGGCGGAGGAACCTGCCCCGTGCGTGGTCACAGTAATGTACAAGGTGACCGGACTGGGCATTTGGGAAGCGCCTGAAAAAGCATTTTTGGATAAGCTGGAGGAGGTCTTTGCCTTCAAAGCGCCGCGCAAGCACGGTTTATCAACCGTTGATGCCATTCAGGCCATGTACCGCAAGCAAGCTAAGGTGTTTTTCGGTTTAGGTGGAAACTTCATTTCGGCAACGCCCGATACCGAAATTACCGCCCAGGCCTT
>NZ_JADKCX010000113.1 GCF_016718685.1 Haliscomenobacter sp.
GCCAAAAAGGCGCATCCCTAAACACCGAAAGAATTTCCGTAACCGTAGTCGAATTGGTCCCATAATACGCATAAACTGGCTCTACTCCATTTAACAAGTCAACTGATCCAGTTTCCACCACCGTCCCTCCGTTGCTAGAGGTCTCTGCATCCGTGTCAATGGATACAACCGTACCTTCACTGATCCCTCCAACAGGAACCGTATAGGCAATGATTCCTTCACCCGTATTGAAAGCAGTGCCCGCATTTCCACCTGTCCATTCATTGTCCGTGAAATAAATCACCGTCCCCGCTGAAATGTTGGTGGTGGCAACAAAGGCGAAACCGTTGTTACCGTCAGAATTGACTAGGGTGAAAACAATGTCGCCTGCCCAGCAAGAGTAGCTGAAGAGGAAAACAAATATGATGGTAAAAAACTTTTTCATATGCTTAGGTCGTAAAGGATAAACAGAGATTATAAATGGCTTGTCGTCGAGTAATTAGTTGTTGCCGCCGTTCCAGGGGAAAGTGGAACAATTGAGGTTCCGAATGGTAATGACCACCGTATCTAGTACTGCTGGACAAGGCCCATCAGGATCAGCACTCGTCAAAGTAAGGGTGACTGTTCCTGCCGTTTTATCTGCCTGGCTGGGTACATACGCCGTAGCACTGCCAAAAGCCGCGCCACCTGTGAATGACCCCGTACCGTTGCTGCTCCAGGTACCCGTAGTAGCGCCACCGCTGATACTGGCCCCAATGTCGCTTAGATCCAAAGTCTGGTTGCCGCAGATGGCTTGTGGTGTTCCGGCTTCAACTGCCACGGGCGTATTGATCGCTACGATCATGTTTACAGTTTCCGCACATTGCCCTACATTTGGGGTAAATATATAATTAGGCGTACCCAAAGTAGCGGTGCTGATGCTCGACGGGTTCCAGGTACCCAGGATGCCATTATTGGAAGTTGTGGGTAAACCAGCCGGTATGTCGCCCTGGCAGTAAGGCCCGAGTTGGGTGAAACTTGGAATAACTTTAGGGTTCACCGTGACGGTTACATTCTCAAAATCCTCGCCACAAGGAGAAGTGCCCGCTACCGTGTAACGGAAAAAATAAGTACCCACGGACAGGCCGCTGGGAGTTAAGGTGCCGGCTCCGGCATTGAAGTTAGCTCCCGGATCATCAGAGCCTGCTTCCAGCGTCCAGGCACCACCAGTGTCTTCCCCAGAAAGGAGGTCAGCCAGCGTAATCGTCGGGTTACCATCACATGCAGGGATACTAGAGCCTGAGCCTGCGTTAGCGGCCTTTATGATATTCACTGTCACGTCTTCTACATCATTCCCACAAGGTGCTGTTCCAACTACTGTATAGCGGAATACATAGGGGCCTGCGAAGAGTCCATTGGGGTCAAGCGTACCTGCTAATGCATCAAAATTAGTACCAGGTGTGCCGCCCTGAATACCCCAGGTCCCTCCTGAATTTTCTCCAGCAAGTAAGTCTGCCAGGGTAATTACAGCGCCAAGTTTATTGCAGGCACTGGTCTCGCTACCTGTACCCGCATTGGGGGGGACTAATGGTCGTGATGTTGGCCGAAGCCGTAGCTTGCTCGCAAGGTCCTTCCTCATCAGGGTCGGCAATGCTGGCAAAAATGGTCAGGGTCAAACCCGCTTCTGCTGGCGCAGGGGTGTAGGTAAAGGTACCCGTCCCATTGTTCAATGTAGTGCTGGAAAAAGCACCCAAAAACCCGGCAGTATTGATGAGCGCTGGACCGTTTTGGACGGTATAGCCAATGGTCACCTTAGCTCCAATACAAGAAGTAGAATTTAAGGGGCTGAAATTGACAAAAGGTGGCGCTTCACAGTCGCAGGATTCTGGAATAGCCGATACCATAAAGGTTTGATCACTGTAACAGCCCGTGGCTATGTCAATGACCCGCACGGTGTACTGGGTTCCACCTATCGCAGGAGCACTAGGGAAAGTAAACACATCCAGAGGGTCTGCATTAATGCCGGTGCCACCAGAAACCGCAGTCATGGCGCCAGTATAGGTCACTCCCGTGCTGATGTCGTATTTGTAGCCAGAAGCGGCGGGCACATCGAGTGTGACGTAGGGATTGTTCTCGGGGCAGACACCATTGGTAGGTGTAGCCGTAAAGCTAGGGCCGTCGGCACTAACCACCGCAGTGCTATTCATGTAGATAAAACAACCTTTACTGTTGGTTGCGGAACAATATTGTAAGTCCTAGGTGGGTGAACGGAACCAAAGGAAAGGGCGTTGCCCGTACCCGGTATCTGGGTCTCAAAAGCGCTGTTTCTGTAGAAAAAATAACGCGCGGTGGCTTCAGATCCATCCAAACCCATTTCTACTCCTGGGCCAATTCCACAATAAGAACCGCCACCCGTTACATCAAAAACAAACATCGGCAGGGGGTTGATGGTGATGACAACCATAGCCGTTTCTACACATGAACCATTGGTTACGGTAACCGTGTAGTTAGTCATGATGTTAGGGGTTACTTCAATGGAAGCAGTTGTTTCGGTAGTGCTCCAGGCATAAGTGCCGCCACCACTAGCCGTCAAGGTGGCTGATTCGCCTAAACAAATGTTGCCATCATTTTGGGGGAGATTGCCAGAGTTTTCAGTTACGGTAATGGTGATCGCTGAACAGGTTTGAACAGTTTGAGTACTAGAATTACCACTTGCAAATTCACCGACCGTATAATGAGCCGCTCCTCTAACCCGATAATAATAGGTGGTATTTGGATTAAGCCCGGTAATGTTGTGTGAGTTGGTCGCTTGTCCAGCAACATATAGGTTTTCGTAACCCGGAACAAAACTTGAAAAATCACTAGCTGTAGATACATCAATCCGGTAACCTGTGACACCAGCAACTGCAATCCAGTTTGCCATAAAGCTAGTTGAATTGATTGGATTGGCTACATTGGCAGTTGGAATAGCCGGAATGGGGTCGATAAGTAGATCATCAATGTCAACGATGGCGTTGCTCATACTAATTACAAATTTCAAATCTGTAATTGTTTGAGTAGTCGTTTGGATGGCCACATCATTAAACAATTTTACCGTACCTGCCCAAATATCCGCTACATCGTTAGCAATAGACTCGTTGGTACCATCGGGTGCTCTGTAGGTTGTTGTAGCTCCCGAATTGTTCACAACCCAAGTAATGGCCTGAGTACCACTTAAATTTGCGCTATTTGTGCCATTGGTAATGTCACGTATCAGAAATGTACCATCAGTCGCAGTGGTGTTAAGTGCAAATCTAGCGTAAGTATTTGCAATTGATTCAGCTGCGTTTGCCGTACCAAAGCCAGATCCAATTTGAAAAACGCCAAATGAGGTGACCGCAGTAGCAGATCCACTCACTGCTAAGTTGAACTTATACATTAAAGTCGTTGGCGTAGGAGAAAAGTCTGTAGTTCTAGAGTACGAACCAGCATTCGCATTTGCGGATCTGTTAAACCTCAATTTATTGTTCGCACCACCCGTATTGATAGACAATTCTGTACCCGCACCTGTGGTAGAAATGGCGTTGAATTGACCATTGGTAGGTGCTGCAGCATTCACGTAAGTACTCACGGTGGTAGAACTACTAAAATCCTGTTGCAACAACTGCCCCCAAACAATTTCTCCCCACATCGTCATCCCCAAGCATAAAAGTGCTGAAATGAAGCTCATCGTTTTGAAACGTGGCTGCTTGACACCTTGGATAGATATTTTTGATAAATAAGATAAGAAGTACAAAGAGGCAAGGAAGAGCTTCTTCATGGAGATTGTGATTTGTCGGAAATTTGATACAAAAGGTCGTCACACAAATGTACCATTCCCTTTCCAAAAACGGGGCAAATCACCAATACTTAATTCCCAAAAAATCAAAAACTTAATCTTAATTTGACTAAACTACCCATTTTGTAGTAGATCATTTTATCTGTAATCAAAGCAAACACCCCTCAGTATTTTCCATTTTAATGTACTGAGGGGTATTAACACAGTTCCTAAGTATTACTCTTTGCTGCTCCGCTTTGTAAACCACAAGCCATTGCCATGGCTAGAGCCGTAATTGATTTGGTAATTGGCGTGTTTGATGTATTTGGTTTTGTATTTGGCGTGTAATTCCGCCGATTGTTTGACCCCGTTGACCCAAAATTCTTCGTTGGTCAATCTGAAAGTGTTCAGGGCATTTTTGTCTTTGAACAGTTTGTCGCTGATCATATCATTCACCATACTGAGGGACATTTTGCGGTCTTCTTCGGCCTGTTTGCGGTCTTTCTCGGCTTGCACACGGTCGAGTTCGGCTTGTGCTCTGTCTCGTCCGGCTTGTTCGCGGTCGCGGTCTGCTTGCAGGCGATCTTTTTCCGCTTGTTCGCGATCCCGTTCTGCCTGCTGGCGGTCGCGTATTGCTTGTTCGCGGTCTAGTTTGGATTGGGCTTCATCACGAGTTGCCCGTTCTTTGTCGCGCCCAGCTTGTTCCCGATCCCGTTCGGCTTGAGCACGATCCTTTTCCGCTTGCTCGCGATCGAGTTTGGCTTGTTCCTGATCCCGCATGGCTTGTTCGCGGTCGCGGTCTGCTTGCTGGCGATCTTTAACCGCCTGTTCACGGTCGCGTTCAGCCTGTTTGCGGTCTTCTTCAGCTTGCGCCCGATCCCTTTCCATTTGTTCGTCGATTTCCTTGATGACTGCTTCGTAATCGGAGTACTTGTCTTCACTCAGTTTTTCTCCATTTACGTACATCTCTTGGATTTTTTTGTCCACTCTTTTGACACTGTACGTTTTGCCATCGGCATCTTGCAGGAACATGATTTGTGGGTTACCCGCTGTGCCATTGCCACTCACATTGATGTTGGTAAAAGAGGGAATGTGATTTTCCTTGATCGATTGTGCCTGGCTTTGGTTCAGCGACAAAAAGCTGACGGTACTGATCAGCAGTATGCTGACCAACAATGAGATCTTCTCCATAATACTTAATGTTTTGTAGTTGTGGTGATTGATGATGCGCTTTACCCGGTCGAGCAAAGGCATTTTTTGTTGGCCCGCAAAAGCGAGGGCATATTTTGAAGCATTGAGGTTAAACTCTTGAAAAGCAACCAGTGCATTGATGTAGTGGGTTTTGCTGTTCATGGCCGCAACAGCGATGTCATCACAGCAATTTTCCCGCTCTTTCCGAATCAGCTGTGAGACCCATAAAAGTCCAGGATTGAAAAAAAACACATTTTCAAAAAGGCATTGCACAAAATTTATCAGGTAATCGTTGCGGCGAATGTGCGCCAATTCGTGCAATAAAATGGCCTCTACTTGTTCAGTAGGCAAACTGTTCAACAATCCCAAAGGTACCAATACGATGGGTTTTACAAAACCTATGACGGAAGGGCTTTTGATCAATTCTGATTCCAACAATTGTACTGGAATGCTAATTTTGAGCTGCTCCGCCAGGTTTTCCATCCGATTGCGCCAATACAGATTGGGGACATGGGTGCGGTACGTACAAACGCGGCGCAAATACCACAGATCCATGCCCATGCGGATACTTTTGATGCCTAAAATTAGCATCCAAAGCGCAACGATGACAAAGGTGTAGCGGTTAAAAAAAGCCACAAATGTACTCATCCGGGACTCAGCCCAAACCCGGGCCACCACCTCCTCTCCTACCCTGAAGGTAGCAATTGGGTCTGCTTCCTGATCAGGATAATTGATCACCAAAGGTTTGTGGGACAAGAGTTCGGTCTGATACTGCCATTGGATCAAACCGCTGATGCCTACACCGATCACAAAAAGCAACAAGGCCCCGCTCAGCAAATTATAGCGCACACTGGCTTTAGCCTTTCTGCACAGGAGCATGATCAGCCCTGCGACCAAGGCAAGCACTATCCCCTGCCAAAGGGAATGCAGGAGTGTCCAACTCAGGGCATAAATCACCCTTTCCGAAACAATTGCTGTTGCGAATACGAATTGCATAGTCCACAGTTTATTAGTCAGTTACTGATTGTACCTTAAAGTTCATCCTTGTGTTGATCCAAAAGAGCCCTGATTGCATCAAGTTCAGCCTGGGAGGTTTTTTTGTTGCCCAACAACTGCATCACCAAATTGCTGGGTGAACCTTTGTATAGGGTGTCTACAAATTTGTCCAACATGAGTCCTTTGGTCGCCTGTTCTTCGATGGCTGCGGTATAAATGTGTTTCATGCTGCTCTCGTCCCGAAGCAGCATCCCTTTTTCCACCATGACTTGCATTTGTTTCAAAGTAGAAGTATACTGTACGGCTTTTTTTGTGCATTTAAGGTATCATTGACAAAACGAACCGTACTTGGTTACAGTCCCAGTACTTGCAGGACGTCCATTTCTGCTTTGGTAGGAACCCCTGCTTGTTCTGATTCTGGATGTTGTGCTTTCATAACAAAGGTACGATAAAAATCGTACGTTGCAAGTAGTAGGCCAACTTTTTTTTTGAGGAGTTGAAAGTTGAGGAGTTGAAGCCACCGCGAGGACCCGCGACCTTGTCCAAGTCACTCGCGGTAGCCTCAACCTCTCAACTCCTCAACTTTCCTCAACTTTCATCCAAGTTATATCCAGGAAAATCGAAAATTCCGGCTCATTTGTGCATAAAATCCATTATTTTGCGCCAACAGAAATGCCACGACACATGCAGAAAAGTTTAAAAGCGCTTTTTGGAATTCATCATGGTTTAGATGAAAAAAGCGTAGATTTTTTAACCCAAGCCTTAGAGAAGAACAACCTTCCAGGTTTTGACTACATTGAGTTCAAACAATCCATCGGCAATCAAGTCAGTTTGGGTATTGATGAACCCACGATGTTCAAATCTGCGTTCGCCACTGCTGCTACGGTTGGTTTGACCAAGGAGAAGCTGTTAAAAACAGCAGATCATTACAAAAAAATCCTGACGAATGAAAAGACCCAATTTGATGCTGCGCTACAAAAACAAGTAGACCAACGGGTTAGGTCAAAGCAGGTAGAGGTTGAAAAACTCCGCAAACAAATTGAAGAATACCAGTCCAAGATCAAGGAGTTGGAAGGCAAAATTTCAGCCGCCCAAACCACCATTGACCAGGCAGATGATTTGATTCAGGGCGCACTGGAAAAAATCGAAAGCACCAAAGATGGTTTTGAAGCAACGCTCCGCGCCCTGATGAACGAAATTGACCGCGATATTTTAAACATTCAACAATATTTGTAATTTTGAGAGGGCTTGGATCTGAGCTCCCACAAAAATTCACCTACACATGGCTGAAGTTAAATTTGAAAATCCCGAATTTAAACCAAAAACTTTTGGTCAAGACCAGAAGGAACTACTGGTGCTATTTTTGGTTTAGCTATTTTGGCTGGCTTGGGTTACCTTTTTGTAACCTATTTACCCGCTATTCTGGCGTTGGCACAAAGTACACTCTACCTGGCCTTAATGATTGTCGCGTTGGTGGCCATTCTTTATATGGTACTCGATCCCAGAATGCGTACACTGATCTGGTACATGTACAAAAGTGTGATGCGTTGGGTTACCGGCATGTTTGTGACCATCGATCCCATTGGTATTCTCAAGAATTACATTGAGGATCTGTCAGACAACCTGACCAAGATGCGCAAACAGATTGGTATCCTGCGTGGCCAGATGCGCCAGATGTCAACCCTGATTGACGACAACAATAAAGAAATCGATGCCAACATGCGTTTGGCTGCGGCTGCCCGCGATCAGGATAAAGACCAGCAGATGTTACTGGCTTCACGTAAAGCTGCTCGCCTCCGCGAAAGCAATGAGAAATATGCGGCCCTCCACCAAAAAATGGAGATTCTATACCGCATCTTATCAAAAATGCACAGCAACTCCGAGGTATTGCTGGAAGATACCAAGGATCAAGTGAAAGTGAAAGAAATTGAGCGCAAAGCCATTCGCACTTCTCACTCGGCCATGCGTTCGGCCATGAGTGTCATCAGCGGCGATCCCGACAAGCGTGCTATGTTTGATGCTGCGATGGATGCCATCACCGAAGACGTAGCCAACAAAGTAGGTGAAATGGAAAACTTCATGGACATGTCTTCCAAACTGATGGATTCCATCGACCTGCAAAATGGCATGTTCGAAGAACAAGGCCTGCAAATGCTGGAAGATTGGGAGAAAAAGAGTACCCTGATGTTGATGGAAGGTACGGGTAAAACTTCTTCTTCCGAGTCACTGGATTTGGATAGCTTCAAAAGTCGTCCAGAGAAAGAAGCGCGCGGTGACAACAACGATTACAGCAATCTTTTTAACAATTGATTAAATTGATTGGCCCATAAAAAAAACCTCTGAAATGGTCATTTCAGAGGTTTTTTTTATGGTTATGAGCCAATTAATGCACGACAATTTTCCGCGATAATGCCCCCTTTTCCCCTTTTATCCATAACCAATACACGCCGAAAGGCAGCTGTTGATTGGGGCGGAGTTGATATTCATTGTTGCCGATATTTGTCTGGAGGCTTTGTTGATGAACTACAGCACCCAATGTGTTGACCAATACAGCTTGTAATTTCATGTTTTCATCTGCTTCAAAGCGCAATCGGATGTCCTCCCCAGGGTGAACCGGATTGGGAAACAACTCAAGCTCATGTAAGGTATTCAACACGGGCAATCCCGTCGTTTGATTGATGGTAAATGAACGCACTGCCGAATAGGTTTTACAGGCGTACATGGCGTTAAAAGGTCGTATCCGCCAATAATAGGGTCGCGAACTGCTTAGATTGTCTACCACCATCGACGTGTCTCGGGTTATGCCCCGGTACACGGTAGTGCCAAAATTGGCCAATAAACTCACTTCGAGCAGGTAACCACTGGCATTGGGGGCTTTTTCCCAATTGAAGAAAATTTTCCGATTAAACGTATTGACCACCACCTTATTTCCAGGAAATTTCAAAATATCTCCCACCGAGCCCAATTGCGCACAGGGGGCACTGGCCATAAAATGGCCAACCAGTTCTTCTCCCAAGTAACTGTGCATGGCTGCTGCCTGATTGGGAGAAAATCGTTCGGCACATTCATCCAGGGAGTAAGACATGATGAGGGAGCCATCTGAACAGAAATAGGCTCCGCTAGGATCCATTTGTTTGGTGACACTGATGCCTTTGTCGTCACAATACCAGCGCCCGGCCAAGTAATCTGCGGGCGTATCACAAAAACCATCCCCGGCAAAAGCACAATTTTGGCCATCAGCCATTTCAACTTCTACCCCCATTTTGGTAGCATGGGGGGCGGGTTGGGCAAAATTCGGCGTTTCCATTTCCCAGCCATAAAAGGTGTGTGGCAAGGACAGATAATGCCCCATCTCATGAGCCCAGTTGGCATCTTTACCATTGGTACAATCGTTGCTTAGGACGATTCCCATGCTCTTTCCTCCCGGCATGTAGTTGTAGCCACAAGCCCCCATCGGATCCCGTACAAAATATACGTTGACGGTACCAGATACATTGTATTTGAAAAAGTGTAGGAACTTGGGGGAACGTTAGTTTATCGTGGGCAAAAAGTAAACTATTGTTGATGTAGTTAAAATCATCTTTGATAAAAAACTGGATATTGGCGTGGGCAAACTTTTGGTTGAGTGCACAAAGCGCATCTAAAATGACATTACCGTTGAGGTAATCTTTACCCTCATCGGTACCCACTACATGGATGGTCATTGCAACGTACTTGGCGGCTCCAGACCTCAATTCTGAGCCTTGTTGGCGCTTCTGAAATTCAGTCAACCAGGATGATTTTATAGCAGGAGTAGCACAAGGTAGCACGTCAAGGGTAGGCTGAGCCAATATGCTTAGACTCAACAAAACAAAACAAGATGCTAACGTATGACGTACAATACGCATACAGTGGTGATTAAGTGGTTAAGTAAACTGGCCTCTCAAAATATACTCAAAAATAAAGGTGAAGCTACTAATATTCACGCGTATTTGAAAGTTTTGCAAAAATTCAGTAAATCTTTTGTCTCCAACAGAACAAAGCAGAAATTATTCCCTATAATTGCGGGGCTGCCTAAAAGGGTTGCTTTCTGAGCGTTTTGGCAGCATTTTTCACTCCAAACAGGCTATTGTAAATACGCATAAAAGAATATAAAATGAGCAAAGTAACCGTTGTTGGCGCTGGTAACGTAGGAGCTACCGTAGCCAACGTACTGGCACACCGGGACATTGTCAAAGAAATTGTTCTGCTCGATATCCAGGGCAATATGGCCAAAGGCAAAGCCCTCGACACCTGGCAGCAAGCCCCCATCGACTATTACAGCACCTACCTGAGGGGTACCGACAATTACGCCGAAACCGCAGGATCAGACATCGTAGTCATCACCGCTGGGGTTCCCGCAAGCCGGGCATGAGCCGCGATGATTTGATTTCGACCAACGCCAAAATCGTCAATAGTGTTACCCGTTCTATCCTGGAACACTCAAAGTCACCGATCATCATTGTGGTGTCTAATCCACTGGACGTCATGACTTATGCGGCTTTCAAAACCGCCGGACTACCTGCAACCAAGGTATTTGGGATGGCCGGAATTTTGGACACTGCCCGTTACCGCGCATTTTTGGCCGAGGCCTTACAGGTTTCTCCAAAGGATATTCAGGCGGTACTCATGGGTGGTCACGGCGACACCATGGTGCCACTGCCCCGGTATACTACCGTTGCGGGGATTCCTGTTACCGAGTTGATCGACGAAGCCAGACTCAGTGCCATTGTGGAGCGCACCAAATCCGGTGGCGGTGAATTGGTCAACCTGATGGGCACTTCGGCCTGGTATGCACCAGGTGCAGCTGCTGCGCAAATGGTGGAAGCCATTGTCAAAGACGAAAACCGCATTTTCCCTTGCTGCGTCAACCTGAGTGGCCAGTATGGATTGCACGATACATTTGTCGGCATCCCCGTCAAGTTGGGCAAAGCAGGCATCACCGAGATGATCGAGTTGAAGCTCAATGCCGACGAAATGAAGTTGCTACACGATTCCTCGGTTGCCGTTAAGTCGGTAATGGATGTGTACGACGGGATGGGACTCTAAGTTTTAGGTTTTAGGTTTTAAGTTCACGAGATTCTTGTGAACTTAAAACCTAAAACTTAAAACCTAGAACATTTTAAAGCCCCCCGTGTTACTATCTAAAATTTCAATTTTATGATTCCTGTTGGAATACAAGAAGAAGTTTTGGATCAAATGATCACCAGTACGGGCCAAAGCCTGCGGGACACTGCGGATAAAGCCCCGGTTTTACTTGTATTTTTGCGTCATTTTGGCTGCGTATTCTGCCGGGAAGCCCTTTCTGACATTTCCAAGCGCCGCAAAGAAATCGAATCTACCGGAACCCGCATCGTCTTTGTACACATGACCGACAATGACATCGCGGAGCGTTATTTTACCCGTTATGACCTGGGCAATGCCATCCACATCAGCGACCCTGAATGTACATTTTACCGGGCATTTGGCTTGATTAAAGGCAACTTTAATCAACTCTTTGGTCTACACTCCTGGATTCGTGGTTTTTCCGCAGGGGTTGTAGCCGGTCACGGTGCAGGACCTCAACTGGGTGATGGGTTCCAAATGCCCGGGGTGTTTGTCATCCAAAATGGAGAAATCCGCGAAAGTTTCATTCATTCTTTATCCTCTGACCGTCCTGATTACGAGGAATTGCTCAAATGTTGCATGATGGATTGAACAGGCGATCATGCTCTTTCCAATATTTTTTGTATTTTGGTAAACCGAATACCCGTTGAAAGGTGTTCCATAATTTTGGCTATCCTGCCATTAACTTGCTACGCAAAATAATTTCCAATGATTGGATGGAAATTTGGTGAATATCAAGCCGGACCAGAAGGAGGAACTCCTTTTGAAAGGCTGTTGAAAGTATTTCAAGAACTCCTGATGTACACTTCTGGAGACGTTAACGAGGCATTGTCCTGGTTGACCGAACTGGACAAAGAATACAAGCTTACGGATGACAATTACGGCATGGCCGATTTTATCCAGGATTTGATTGACAAAGGTTACCTCAAGCAACCCGACCAGCAGCAGGGTGGGTTTACCATTGCGGCTAAGATGGAAATTGCCTTGCGGCAAAAAGCATTGAAGACGTGTTTGGCAACATCAAAAAGCCAAACAGGGCAACCACAGTACCAAAGCCGAAGGCCAGGGTGACGAACTCACTGCCGAATTGCGCCCTACGAATTTGGGGATCAACTGGACAAACTCGCTGTTCGGAATCACTCCGCAATGCCCAGATCAACCACGGCATCGAAGAGTTCAAGCTGACCCACGAAGACCTGGAGGTACACGAAACTTTCTACCAAAGCCAGACCAGTACCGTGCTGATGATCGACATCTCACACTCGATGATCCTCTACGGCGAAGACCGGATTACCCCCGCCAAACGGGTGGCCATGGCGCTTTCGGAATTCATCACCACGCGTTATCCCAAAGATACCCTCGACATCATCGTATTTGGCGATGATGCCTGGCAAATTGAAATCAAAGACCTCCCCTTTCTGCAAGTGGGGCCTTACCATACGAATACCGTCGCCGGACTTGAACTGGCCATGGACATCCTGCGCCGCCGCCGCAACCCCAACAAGCAGATATTTATGATCACCGACGGCAAACCAACTTGCATCAAAAAAGGCAAAAAATACTATAAAAACAGTTTTGGGATCGACCGTACCATTTTGACGCGCACGCTCAATTTGGCGCAGAGTTGCCGTAAGATTGGCATTCCAATCACCACCTTCATGATTGCCCGCGATCCTTACCTGGTGCGCTTCGTGGATTCTTTCACCCGTGCCAACAATGGTAAGGCGTTTTACAGCAGCCTGGATGGTTTGGGGGAATTTGTGTTCCGGGATTATAAAACAAATAAGTCAAAGCGGAGCAGGTACGGGAGCAGAGCCGAAAATTTTTAACACAAAGGATCAAGGAAAGCACAAAGGTCACAGAGTTTTTATACTTAGTGTTCCTTGTGTTTTCCTTGGTAACTTTGTGTTAAAAAATGCCGCTCAGGCAATTTATAAGGCCCTCCGCGTCACCTCATCCGCCCAATTCCAGCCGCGCCATCCTTGCCGAGCCGTTCTTCGCTCGAAAGCCTTTATTTTCAACTGCAAAAACTTGTCCACAGTTTCGGGTGCGCTATTGCTGCGTTCGAGTAGGAGCTCGTGTTCGTTCAACAACAAGGGCAGGTTTTTATCCGACACTTCTCTCAACAAAAACAGGGTATCAATTTTCGCATGCTGCGCCTGATTCAAATTGTACCGGGTGATGAGCACATCCCAATTGACCATACTGCTGCCCAACAAACTGGCGTACAAAAACCAGGCATTGATCACCCACAGGTAATACAAAGACCTCCGCTGCTGGATCATTGCAAACAAGGAGTACAACCCGAGCACCACCAAAATCAAAAACCACAAAACCCCCAGGCGCTTGTACGCCAAACCGTATTCAGCGATGTAATGGTAATTCCTCCAGGCAACCGAGAGCGCGAGGATGATATTTGTACAATCAGGCATAAGCCAACAATTTGAGCTTTTGGTTGTCCTGCAAAAAATGCAGGTTGCCACGAAAGAAATAAGTAGTTACGGCCATCGCCAAACCCAATGCATAGATCAACAGGTAGGTTCCCTGGTGTACATAATCGCTTAGTTCTGCGGCGCTGCGTGCTTGCTGGTTCAACCAAACCCCTTGAATGTCTGTCAAATTGACCAGCAACAACAAGCCATTCAAGAGGCCAAAACTCAGCAACGCTGAATAGTAATGCCGCTTTAGTGCCAGCGTGGAAATAAAGGTTTTTACACGTTTGCGGCGGCGCTTTTTCCACAGTCCAAAACTTTGTTCTACCTGCTGAAGTTCAGGCGTCCACACCGATGTCCAAATCAGTACACTCATCAGCAATGCCCCTTGTAGCATCAACGCTGCGCTTTTCCAGGGGCTAAATTGTGGTACCCAGGCCAGCAACTGATCAACGAGTTGGGCAAATTGGGAATTGGCAAAATAGTACATGTTGAAAAACAAAATCAATAAACCCAAAGGCAAAAAAGTCAGGTAAATCCAGGTGCGAAACCAACGAAAAGACGCTTCGTACGTGTACTCCCAACGTTTCCACCAGGCAAGTGGTGCACTGAATAAGCTACTCAATGCCAACAACAAGGCAAAGCCCAAAAAGCGCAATTCACGCGCTTGCGCATAGCCCAGCAACAAAAAAATCGAAACCACATGCGTAATCTGCGCCAATAAAGAATGTTGCCACACCACCGCAACCGCACTGAGCAGTACCCCCAAAGTTACCCACCAAAGTCGAGGTGCGGCCCTGAATTCCGGGTGCATCAACCAGACCACCAAGGCCAAAACTCCAGAGAATAGCAAGGCATTCAGTCCCAAGACCGCCCATCAAAACAGGATGGTGTACAAGCCCGCGCCACCGGCCAGCAACACCGTGATCAGCAATTGGCCATTGAGGGAACGTACTGGCCAGGTCTGGTTTTCGTTGATCATTAGGTTTTTCATATTTAAAAAGTACTTTGAATTTCAAAGTTTTGAACAAAAAAAAACAACTACGTTTTTGCTTCCTTGTTTTCACTAGGCTGTTCCACATGGGGAGCGCGCAGCTTTAACAGTTTCTCCAAGGCATCCAAATGGTCGTTGAAAGCCTTACGTCCTTGAGGCGTGGCGCGGTAGGAGGTATTCGGCTTGCGCCCGATGAATTGTTTTTGTACTTCAATGTAGGACTCCCCTTCCAATACTTTGAGGTGACTGGCCAAACGCCCATCGGTCAGGTCGAGCATGGATTTGAAGCTGGTAAACTCCACCCAGTCATTGACCATCAACATGGACATGATCCCCAACCTCACCCGGTTGTCAAAGGTATCGCTCAAGCCTTCAATGAGTACTTTCATCTCCTGGTATCGTTATGAGCGTTCGTATTTGTAGTACATGTAGAGGCCATAGGCAATGTGCAAAAAACCAAAGCCGAAGGCCCAGCTTTCCAGTCCGTAGCCAACGTTGAAGCAGGTAAGCAAACCGAGTACAATTTGAGCATAGCCCAATTGCCGCACATCGTCGAGGGTGTATTTACTCGCATTGACCAAGCCCAGTCCATAAAACAACAAGGTGCAAGGCGCCACCAGGCCAATGATACCGTGGTACAACAAGGCCAAAATGAACACCCCTCCGGCCAACAATGGAACCGCCAAACTCAGAATTAAACGCCTTGTTACCGCGTCCCAGACCTTTAGCCCTTTTTGTTTGGCCTTGCGTGTGGTGAAGTAGATGGCGGACAAAACGGCAAACACCAGTACCAGGCCTGCGTCCAAAAACATGAAGGTGCTTACCTTCATGCCCCAGCGCTCCCATTCGTAAAAGTTGTCGTCATTCAGTTCCTGACTGTCAAAGCGCCCCAAGTAAAACCCGGCTATCGTCGCACCAATCAAGGCACAGATGCCCGCACTCACCCCCGATAGGCCGCTGAGCGAAATAAAGCGGGAAGAGCGCTCCATCAAAGAACGGATCGCTTGCAAGGTGTCCAAAGATTCCTGGTGCTGTGGTTGGGTCATTTCATGAAGTACTTTGAGACGCAAAGTTAGGGGGTTTTGGGAGAATGTCAAGTACCATGCTAAAAATAACTGCTGGTTCTTGTTAAACAAGCAATTTCTTTAGGTTGAACGGGCTGCCTGGAGGGCAGCTTTTATATACCCTCACCCAAATCAACTCGGTATGGTAAAAGTACACCTGCTTTTAGCAATTCGTCCAATTCTGCGTTGAAGCTGCCAACGAAGCTGATCCACCACAACCATAACCCCTAATTAGCCGGAGTCAAACTAATCAAAGGCGGTGTATTGCTAGGCACAATATCAAAAGGCTCCGATGAAGATTTTGGCAGCGGTGCATTTGAAAACAAAGCCAACGGCAGTGCTGATACATCGGTTACGCTGCGGATGCGAATGCTGACCCTCGGCAATGAGGAACTGGAACCGTCTTTCCGTTCGCTGACTTCAAGCACATCAAATGCCACTAAACCCAGATTAGCACCCATCAGGTTTCCATTTAACGGAGCGTAATTGATGCTGATGTCGCCATCGTAAACCAGGGCGACTACCGTTTTCCCTTTCAGCATGGCCAATCCAGTGGCGCGCAAGGGCGTGACATTGGGAATTTTGTCCAGTAAAACCTCACGATCATCCTCGCCACCGCCTAAGCCAGGGCCAGGTGCGAGAAAATTGAGCAATCCGTTGCCACTTGGGCCGGCATTGATCCAGGAATTGGGAATGGTTTTTAGGGCGTGCCAGCCTTCATCGCCCACTTCTCCCGTATACAAATCAATTTGTTCGCCTACATTGTTCTGAAAGTAGCGCAGCGATTGGCGTACGCCTACCTCTGCCAATTGGTCGTTTACATCACGTTCAGAAAAATTATTGGGTTCATTGCCATTGTCGATGCTTTCTTCATCGATGACCAAAAACACCGCAGCATCATTGGTAAAAAAGACCAGTTCTTCTGCTTCACAGGACCAGAAAAAGGTGGCCATCATTACGCCCAAAACGGCGGAGAAGAAGCGGCGAAAACCAAAGTGATTGTGCATAAGATGAGTTTTTGCTTGCAGTTTTTTCAAATGTATCCTGTCATGGATTAAACGGGAATGAGGTTTTTGGGTTTTCACCCAAAATGATTTTAACATTTAGAGCTTGTGAATAGTGTATATTTGACTTCCCCCACTTTTAAATAAACAGGACATGCATACACGCCAATACGACCTCATTCTCTGGGGCGCTTCGGGTTTTACGGGCCGCCTGGTGGCGGAATACCTCACTTCGGCTTCGCTCAGTGACCCGTTGAACTGGGCGGTTGCTGGCCGCAATCGGGAAAAACTGCAGCGGATGCTCAACGAATTGGGGCATCCGCAAATCCCCATCATTATTGCCGATGGTTTTAACAAAGATTCGCTGCTTGCTATGACAGCTCAAACCAGGGTGCTGTGTACAACGGTTGGCCCGTATACCCAATACGGGAGTTTGTTGGTGGAAGCCTGTGTAGCCTCCAAGACTCATTATTGCGACTTGAGCGGGGAAGCAGGTTGGATGCGCCAGATGATCGATCGATACCATCAAGCTGCCGCTGATGCTAAAATCAAAATTGTCCATTCCTGTGGATTCGACTCGATTCCTTCCGATATGGGGGTTTATTTTTTACAAAAAGAAATCCACAAACAGTATGGGGTGTATGCTACCCACATCAAAACCCTGGTAAAAGCTGCCAAAGGAGGCCTCAGCGGGGGCACCTTTGCCAGCATGATTGCGCAGATCAACCAGGCCAAAGCCGACCGCAGTTTTGCCCGACTCATCGCAAACCCGTACACCCTCAATCCCGATCCCACTTTCAAAGGGCCTGATCGTCCGGATTTACAAGGATTGTATTTCGACCCAGTTGCAAAATCATGGATTGCTCCTTTCGTCATGGCAGGCATCAATACCCGGATCGTGCGCCGCAGCCATGCCCTCCAGGGATTTCCTTATGGCGAGGCCTTTACGGTGAGAAAGCCATGATGACTGGCAAGGGCTTTAAAGGACGTATTAGAGGCATCGCGATGTTGCTGATGTTGGGCGTTCTGGTATCCGCCAAACCCAAAGGCCTGCTCCAAAAAATCGTACTCCGCTTCATGCCCAAACCGGGCGAAGGCCCCAGCAAGGCCGTGCGTGAATCGGGATATTTTATTTTGTGCTCTATGGAACGCTTCCTGATGGCAAAATAGTAAAAGCCCAGGTCAAAGGTGACCGGGATCCCGGTTACGGTTCTACCTCTAAAATGCTGGCGGAATGTGCCGTGTGTTTGGCAAAGGGTGAAGGCAAAATGCCGGGTACTTTTGGCGTTTTGACCGCAGTACAGCGATGGGAGATGCACTTTTGGAGCGCTTGATAGCCCATGCCGGGCTTAGCTTTGAGGTCGTATAAGCCAACCACGCACTTTTATATTCAGTTAATAACTCACATTATGCAAGCCTATTCTTAGTCCTCAGCTGGTGCAAGTAAAAGTGAGTATTACTGCTGTACACTGCGATTTCAATCCAACCGTAGTTTTTTTCACCGCAGAGTAAAGGAGTGCACGCGGAGTTTCGCAGAGTTTTTCAGACGCACCTGCGGTGCAAAGAGGCAACGGAGGTCGCTATGGCTGAAAGTTGGCTCGTTACCCTCAATTCCCATTATTCTTGGCTTGATCTTAAGCAAAATCTTCTTAGAGACCGAACTTCAGCCACCGCAGGTGGCAAACTCCTACAACTAAAAGAACCGCGCACTCCTTACTCCGCGGTGAAAAATGCGTGAGTTAATCCTGAATAAATTAATTTACTGCTCCACAGTGAGTTTTGTCATTTAACCATTAGCGGATTGTGTGCATTTTACTACCAAAACTTAAACGAACCAGATGGAATTCATGGATTATTACCAAATACTGGGAGTCCCCAAAACCGCTACGGATGCCGACATCAAAAGCGCGTACCGCAAATTGGCCAGAAAATACCATCCCGACAAACCCGAACAACAAAGAGGCAGAAAAAAATTCAAGGAAGCCAGCAAGAAGCCAATGAAGTATTGAGCGATCCTGACAAGAGGAAAAAATACGACAAGTACGGAAAGGACTGGCAACACGCGGATGAAATTGAAAAAAACAGACAACAACAAAGTCAAAACCAGCGGCAATCAGGAAGACGACAAAGCTCGGAAGATTTTGCCGGGGGTGATTTCTCGGATTTCTTTGAATCCATGTTTGGTGAAGAGGCCCGAGGCAGAAGCAGCAATCGGCAAACCCGGTTCCGAGGACAAGATCTGCGCGCCGAACTGCAGCTCGATTTAATCGATGTGTATCAAAGCCATCAGCGAACCCTGACCGTCAACGGAAAAAACATCCGCCTGACCATCCCCGCCGGGGTTGAGCATGAACAAACCATCAAAATAGCCGGTCATGGAAACCCTGGTGTAAATGGTGGCCCCAATGGTGATCTGTCCCTCACTTTTCGATCACCGACCACCCAAAATTCAAAAGGAAGGCAGCAATTTGTACGCCAACGTAGAGCTGGATTTGTATACCGCCCTATTGGGAGGCGAGACCACGGTGGATACCCTCGATGGTAAAGTGAAATTAAAGGTAGCACCGGAAACGCAATCCGGGACAAAAGTCAAATTGAAAGGCAAAGGGCTTCCCGTGTATAAAAAAGAAAATGTATTTGGTGATTTGTACCTCAGCTATCAAGTAAAGCTCCCAACCCAGCTTTCAGAACAGGAAAAGCATTGTTTAACGAATTGGCAAAAATAGGAAGCAATGGAAAATAACAATTTGATCCAGCTCGCGCAATTCTGCCAGCTGCACAATATTGACACCGCTTTCATCTTCGCCTTGCAAGAGTATGAATTGGTGGAAATCGTGGTCATCGAGAACAATCCATACTTGCCACAGGAACAATTGCGAGGTAGAAAAAATGTTGCGTTTGCATTGTGACCTCAACATCAACCTCGAAGGCATCGACGCCATTGCTACTTTGCTGAAACGAATCAATGTACTGGAACAAGAACTGATTGCGACCAAAAACAAATTGCGGGTGTTTGAGCATGATTGATTGATCTTCATAAAACAAGTTCCATGAAACGCATCATTCCTTTTTTTGCTTGCACTGGGTCTTATCTCGCCATCTTTGCTCAAGATGCCAAGGAAATTGTCAAAAAAGCCGATGAACGTGCCAAAGGAGAAACCTCCATTGCCACCATCACTGTTCAAAAACGGTACGCCCCACCTGGACGAGAGAAATGGAGCATCAAATCGTGGACCAAAGGCAATGACCTGATGCTCATCTGATTACCCTAGCAAAGAAAAAGGGTAGTTTTTCTTAAAAAAAAGAGGTCTGGAACTGGATCCCATCCATTGAAAGAACCATCAAAATGCCTCCTTCCATGATGAGTCAGAGTTGGATGGGCACCGACTTCACCAACGACGACCTGGTCAAGAAGCCTCGGTACTGGAAGATTACGATCATTCCATTTTGGGAGACACCCTGATCGAAGAGCGAAGCTGCTATAAAATTCAACTCTTACCCAAGCCCGCCGCCGCCGTAGTTTGGGGCAAAGTGATCATGTGCATCGACAAAAAAGACTTCCTCATGCTGCACGTCACCTATTTCGATGAAGATGGGCACTGGTCAATCAGATGCATTGTAGCGACCTAAAAATGCTGGGCGGCCGATTATTGCCCGCAAAATGGAAATGGTCCCGGTAGATAAAAAAGGCAACAAGACGATCTTGATCTACAAGTCTATACTATTCGATACCCCGATTGCAGAAACCTTTTTCAGTACCCAAAACATGACCAAAGTGAAATGATCATCAAGCTGATTTGGAGAAACCTCTGGCGCAATCGCCGCAGAACCCTGATCACCATGGCATCCATCACCTTTTCGGTTTTGTTCGCCATTGTGATGCAGTCGTTCCAAAAAGGCGTTTTTGATAACCTGATCAAAAATGTAGTGGGGTATTATTCGGGATACATTCAAATCCATCGGGCTGGCTACTGGGAGGAACAAGTGCTGGACAACAGCTTCGCCCTCAACGATACTTTGGTCAATCAATTGAACAAAAACAGTTCCATTACGGGTATTGTGCCCCGGCTTGAAACATTTTTACTGGCCTCTCAGGGTAACACCACCAAAGGGTGTATGCTCGTAGGTACGGATGCGAATAAAGAAAATCAGCTCACTCATCTCCAGCACAAAATCAGTAAAGGTGAATATTTCAACAACCAGGAAGAGGTAGTGTTGATTGCAGAAGGACTGGCCAAACGGTTGAATGTAGACGTACAGGACACCCTGGTCTTGTTTGGCCAGGGTTTTCAAGGGAGTATGGCCGCCGGGAAATACCCCATTAAAGGATTGGTCCATCTGGCCTCCCCAGCCATGAACGATGCTTTGTTTACCTCCCCTTCCCGCTGCCAATATTTCCTAAGTGCGGAAAATAGGCTCACATCAAGGTCTTTGGGCATAGGTAGTCCTGATGAGATGGAGTCCGTTCTAAAAGCTGAACACTACCGTTGACAAGCGGTACGAAATTACTCAGCTGGCCACAAATGATGCCCGATATCGACCACCATATCAAACTGGATGGCGTTTCTTTTACATTTTACGGGGTTTTTGTACCTCATCATTGGTTTGGTTTTTGGAACCATCTGATGATGGCAGCGAGTGAAAACGCGAATTTGGCATGCTGATTGCCATTGGTATGAAAAAGAGCTGGCTTGGTTTATTTTACTAGGGGAAACCCTCTTCATCACTCTTTCCGCGTATTTATTGGTATAGCGCTGAGTCTCCCAGTGGTTATTCGGCTTCAAAATAATCCCATTCAGGTCAGTGGAGAATTTGCTAAAGCCTACGAAAAATTCGGCTTTGAGCCCATTTTTCCTACCGCGTTGAATGCGGGTATTTTCCTGACGCAGTCGCTGATTGTTTTGTGCATTGCTTTCATCATTGGCTTGTATCCCATTTGGTACGTGCGCAGTCTGGATCCGGTAAAAGCCATGAAAAATTAATACCGATGTTGATGCTCATCAAAATAGCCTGGAGAAACATCTGGAGAAGCGGAAACGAAGCCTTATTATCCTCGCGGCGGTGGGTATTGGCTTGTGGACAGGAATTTTTCTCATGGCTTTTTATACCGGGATGATTGAACAACGGATCAATGCAGCGATCAGTACTGAATTGTCTCACCTTCAATTGCACCACCCCACATTTAGAAATGAATATGAGATACCATATCATCTACCACAAGGCCGGGCGATGTTACAAAAAATCAGCAAAGAAGCACAGGTAAAAGTCGCTACCGGACTGGGTTGTGGTCAAAGGGGGATGATTGCTTCGGCCTCTGGTAGCAGCGGCATCTACCATCAACGGGTCATGCCTGCGGAGGAACAACGCCTGACCAATCTTCCTGGTAAAATTGTGGAAGGCAACTTCTTCACCTCCGAAAACCAATGAAATCATCCTCAGCAAAAAGCTGTTGGACAAACTAAACCTTAGCTTAAACCGCAAAGTCATCCTCACCTTTCAGGACAAAGATGGCAATTTGGCTTCTTCCGCTTTCCGGATCGTGGGCATTTTTAAAACCATCAATGGCCCTTATGACGACAGCAATGTATTTGTAGCCATCCAGGATCTGGATGCACTCGCGAATACCGGGTGAACTCAATGAAATTTCAGTGTTGCTGCAATCCAGCGAAATGCTGGAGCTTTGTCAGCGTGATTTT
>NZ_JADKCX010000114.1 GCF_016718685.1 Haliscomenobacter sp.
GCGGGCAGTGGCATCACGCCGATCCTTTCGATTATGAAAGCGGTGCTGGAGACGGAGCCCAAAAGCACCTTTACCCTGTTTTATGGCAACCGCACGGCTGATGGCGTGATTTTTAAGGAAGCCATTGAGGCGCTCAAAAACCGCTACATGAACCGCCTGAGCGTGCATTACCTGCTCAGTCGCGAATACCCTGGCAGCGACTTGTTCTATGGTCGGATCACGGCGGAAAAATGCGGTGTTTTTGTAAAACCTTGCTCGCCTGGGAAGCTACCGATGAGTTTTTCTTTGCGGCCCGGAAGAAATGGTGGAAGCGGTGCGCGATACCTTGTCCGGATTGGGCGTGGAGCGCGCTAAAATTCACGTGGAATTGTTCCTGGCAGCCGGCGGAAAGCAGGCGGCCCGTGTTCAGGAACGCGTGGAAGCCCTGACAGATATTGTTTCCACTGTTCGGGTGGTTTTGGACGGCAACAATTTTGAATTTGCCCTGCCGGCGCATGGCGATACGATCTTAGACGCTGCCATGAAAGCGGGCGCCGACCTGCCTTTTTCCTGCAAGGGTGGCGTTTGCAGCACCTGCCGCGCCAAACTTTTGGAAGGGAAGGTGATGATGGAAGTCAACTACGCCCTCGAAGCCGATGAACTGGAACAGGGGTATATTTTGACTTGTCAGGCGCACCCGCAAAGCGAAATGGTGGTGGTGGATTTTGATGCGTGATCGGGCAGAGCCCTGGGAATAGTAGACACGAGGCCGGAGCCTCGCGCCAGCGGAGGATAGTAGACACGAGGCCGGCACTTCCACTTCGCTCAGTAACCGCCTCGCGCCAGCGGAGTAGATTTTGATGCGTGAGTTTTAGTCTTTAGTCGTAGTTTTGCCGCATCAAACGCTTCTTTTTCCATATCGCTTTTAAAGGACTCAACTACCATGGCTGGCAGCGACAACCTTCTGCTGTGGGTGTGCAGGAGGTGATCGAAGGCGTGCTGACCAAAGTGGCCAAAACTGCGGGCGAACGGACGCGCAGGTACACGCGAGCCAATATATTTTTCACGCTGATTTAGAGGAAGACTTAGCCCCGGAGTTCTTGTACCGCCTCAACCGAACCTTGCCCAATGATATTGCCATTTTTGCCATCCTGCCTGTCCACGACAAAGCCCACGCCCGGTTTGATGCCACCCAACGCACGTACGATTATTTCATTCACACCAACAAAGACCCTTTTTTGCAAGGGAGCAGCGCCTTGTATTACGAGCACCAACTCGATTTGCAAAGCATGAAAGCGGCGGTTGATTTGTTGCCCCAATACAACGATTACTACGCTTTGTGTAAATCGCCGGCCAGTTTTGAACACACCATTTGCGAGGTCAGTTCCGCGCATTTATGGGTTGCCAACGGCGGGGAACGGCTGCGATTTCAAATCTCTTCCAATCGCTTCCTGACGGGCATGATCCGCATCATTGTAGGGCGTTTGCTGGAAATCGGAACCGGAAAACTGAGCGTGGAAGCGTTTGAACAACACCTGCGCACAAAACAACCGCCACAGTTCATCACCCCGGCGAACCCGCAGGGCCTTTACTTGTCAAAAATTGTGTATCCGTATTTAGATTTGCCGCAACGCACGGAGTTTGCGGCGATTTTTCAATATGAACGCGAGGGTATTGGGGGAGGTTTAGGTTAGTTGTGCAGGGCAGAGCCCTTGTGAATAGTACACGCGAGGCGGAGCCTCTGCGCGAGCAAATTCCTGGTCACCTTTTTTTTAAGTGCTCCACAAGTTCCTTATACGCTTCTTCGCCCCGAATGCTTTCTATGCTATCGTCCGTTTCTATCCATTTCAGGTCATCATAGCCGAGTTCAACCGCTTTTTGCAGGTTTTCGAGGGCACGGGGCGTGTCGTTTTGGAGGGCGTAGTACATTGCCCAGTTGCGGAAAACGCGGCCGGAATTGTTGATTTTTTCGTACTTTTCAAAATACGTTTTTGCCTCAGGAAGTTGGCGGAGTTTGGCATAAGCATAGCCGGTATTGTTGTACGAAGTTGCCAGTAAAGGATTACCGGATTGGAGTCGTATTTTTTCCCGGATAGCCAGTGCTTTCAGGTTAAATTCCAATTGCTTTTGATGGTCGCCAAGGTTACTGTAAGCTGCACCTAAATTTATATACAAATTTGCCAAGTCGGGGGACGGGCGCTTGTTTTGTTTTTCCCAAAGGGCCAATTTTTTTAAATAAAATTCTACCTGTTTCTGGTAGTCGCCCAGGTTGCGATACGTTGGGGCCAAATAGTCATAGCACCATTCCAGGTACATGGTATTACCTGGAGATATTTTCTCATGGATGGCCAGCGCTTTAAGGTTGAATTCAACTGTTTCTGGTAATCGCCCAGGCTGCCATACGTTGATGCCAGATTTAGATAAGCAGTTGCCAGATCTAAATCTGTTAAGGTTGGGAGTATCTTTTCCCGAATGGCCAGCGCTTTCAAATTGAATTCCTTTTTTCTCTGATCATCCTTCAGATAACCATACGTCAAGGCCAGGTTGTGATAAGTGGCTGCCAAATAAGGATGATCGGCAGAGAAAATCTTTTCGCGAATGGCCAATGCTTCCATATAATACTCAAGCGCTTTTGGAAAGGCTTCGAGTCTGTTGTAACGAGAGGCTATATCGTCGTATGAATTTGCCAATAAGCCCGGATAAACCTCATCGGAAAGCTGGTTCTTTTTCCCTTAGCCAGCATTTTTAAAGAGCAGTCTATTGATTTTGATATTCTCCGACATTTCATACATCTGGGAAAGGGTTGAGTAAGAATAAAACCAACCAGGAGCGTCGGCGGGCAGGGTTTTTTCCTGAATAGTCGCCATCCTCAGGTAAATATCTATCAATGCGGCATAATCATAAAGCTGATAGTAACACCACTCCAGATTATTGAACGATGTTTTTAAATCGGGATGATCAGCAGGTAATGTTTTTTCACGAATGCCAAAGGCTTTTTGGCTATACGCAACCGCTTTTTCGTAGTCATTGAGTTGCTTGTACGTCCAGGCCAGATTTTCGTATGACAAGGCCAGATCAAGGTGGTCGGCAGGTAGTGATTTCTCAAAAATCCGAATGGCTATTTCATGCGTTTCGAGCGCTTTTGAGGGGTTGCCGAGCTTGAGATAAGTGACCGCTAAGTTGTTATACGAAGTTGCAATGTCGGGGTGTCCGGCGGGTAGGGCTTTTTCGCGGATGTCTAAAGCTTTTTGATTAAGTTCCAGTTCTTTTTGACAAAGTTTCAGGTTTCCATAAGCCGCTGCCAGATTATTGTAGGCCAATGCCACGTCAGGATGATCGGCTGGCAGGGCTTTTTTTCGAATGTTCAGCGCTTTCTGGTTGATTTCCAATTGTTTTTGAAATTCCCCATTATGCCCCCGATACATTGCTGCATAAATCAGGTTGGTGGCCGCTTTTTCCTGATCCTTCAATTCTTTTTGGAAAATACTGGCCATTATTTCATAACACTCCGCAATCTCTGCATATTTATATTGTGGCTCCAACAGGCTGGCCCTGAATTCATACCCTTCTATCACCTGCATTATTGCCAATTGAGTTATTGGCTTCATTTTTCGGGCATCCCGGTAAGCAAGCTCCAGCGTTTCGGGATTTAAAATACGGAGCGCGCCGACTACACCGCCTTCTTCCACCATTTTATTTAATGCATCTTTTACCACTTGCAAGGCTCTGTCGGAGTTGATGCCGGAGATAAACAGCGCGCACTCGTATATCCTGGCAGAATCCCAGGCCACTCTTAATTTATCAAGCTGATTTATTGATTTAAAGAATTCCTGGGAATTTTTTTCACCGTGGTTTTTAAGCCTTTCTACTTCACTTTTTTTATCTGCAATATCCTGATCGGCAGCCGCACGCAGAATGCGGAAGTATTCCTGCGCCACCGGATCCTGCTGCCCGGCAGTGGTTTTTCAGGAATGGCATTGGAATTGGTATAGGAAGGTTGGTTTTGCGCCTCACCAGCAGGTGTCATCAGGAGGTAAAACGCCGGGAGCAAAATGTAGCGTGTATACATAGTCTAGAGGGTTGATGGTTAGAGAATTTCAGGGAGATGCAGCGCTTTTTGACAGGGGAAGATAAGATGAATTTGGGGATAATGCAAGGAAAATGAACGGAATACAGGATGCTGGGAGGAGTCTAGGTGGTCGTGCAGGAGGGCAGAGCCCTTGTGAATAGTAAACGCGAGGCCGGAGCCTCAGCGCGAGCGTGATTAAAACGGATACCCAATCGCCAAATTAATCACCATGCCTTTATCCGGCGGGGTGGTGGCGTACGGCACTTTTAAAGGAAAAGCAAAATCGAGGCGCAACAGCAGGATGGTGAGGTCGAGGCGGATGCCAAAGCCGGCATCTACGGCCAGTTCATTCAAAAAATTGCTGCTGAATTTTGCGCCGGGCTTCAACGGGTCTTCGTTCAGGAGCCAGACGTTTCCGGCGTCTATAAACAATGCGCCTTCAAAGATGCTGAACAGTTTGGGCCGGTATTCGGAGTTGAATTCCAGCTTGATGTCGCCCGATTGATCGGGGAGGAATAGCGCGTCGGGGCTGTCATTATTGGGTCGGATGTAACGGCCCGGGCCAACGGTGCGGCTTCTGAACCCCCGCAGGCTGTTGTTGCCGCCTGCAAAAAATTGTTTGACAAACGGAAGTTGTTGGCTGTTGCCATACGGGTAACCAACGCCAATGATGAGGCGGTTGGCCCATTGACTGCGCCTGCTGATCTGCCGGTAATAACGCAGGTCAAATTCGGTTTTTACAAATTGCGCAAACTGAACCCCGAACAGGGTTGCGACTTCGTCTGTTTTCCAGTTGGCACCCCTAGCCAACCCTAAAATATTGCCGGCCCAATCCACCAAAGCATTGAAATAAATGCCGCTGCGACTGTTTGCGCCCGCAAGTTGGTTGTAATTATAATTATAAGTAGATCCTACAATAAACTGCTGCTCAATAACTTTGGCTAACGTAGGATTGGTGGCCACGCTGTCGGCGTATTGCTGCGAAACGTTTAACGCTTTTACGTAGTTGATGGCCACCGGATTCAACTGGTGTTCCTTCTGCAAGCTTTCTTTCCAGGCGTATCCATAGGTTCCGCGGAAGCTGTTGAGGGTGTAAGCTTTGACCGGTTCAGGAGTTCATACCCAAGTTGCATATTGGTTCTTGGAACAAATTCGCCCCGGCCCCGGATGCTCCAGAAAGGAATCACAAAACGCGGCACACTCAGCGTGCCCTCGGCGCCGACCCTATACGTATTCGATCGTCCAAAATTGCCGCTGATCTGCACTTCCGTACCGCCGAAGATATTGACAGATAGTTGTTCTGCCCCCGAAAGGTATTGCGGTGTCTCCATCCCAGCGTGATTTGCGAGCCGGTCAGGTTGTTCGTTTTGAAGTTCCAGTCAATTCTGCCCGCACCGATTTTTTTGGGCAACGGGGTGAGGTAATAATACGCATTCAGCCTGAGCTCGCCGCTGTCCACAATGGGCTGGAACCTGTTTTTTACAAATTTAAAATTACCCAGATTAATCAGCCAGCTCAGCGTGGTATTGTGGTCTTTTCTGCTGTAAAGGTCGCCGGGTTGAAACTGCATACTTTGTTGAAAACAATAGGTTTGTATAATTTGGCTGTATCAATGACATAATAGCCGTGCTGGAATTCGGCGTTCGCCAGAGCGGTATCTTGCCTTGCAGTGGAAAGGTTGTAATTGGAATAAATGAACACATCGTTGATGCGGTAAGTTAGCTTCGCTTCGGCAGGGGTTTCCCACTTGATCTGCATATACAGGTTCACTTCATTGTTGCCGATGGTGGTGTCCGTTTCCAGGAGCAGGTAGTCGCCGCTGAAGTAGTAAAAGCCTTTCTCTTTTAGTTCCACATCAATGCGGGTTCTTTCGCCTTTAATCAGGTCGAGGTTGAATGGCGCTCCGGACCTTAGCAGTGTTTTCGGCTGGGTTTCGCGAATGGCGTTGGCGAGGGCACTGGTATCTGTTGGGAAAGTGATGTTTCGGATTTTGTATTCCGGCCCGGTGAATATTTCGTATTCCGCACTTGCTTTTTTACGCGTAACCGTTGTATCGCTTCTCACTTTTACGTGAAAAAAGCCCCGGTTTTCCATGTAATTGTCTAATATTTCCACATTCAGGCCGAGATTTACGTCACTCAGCAGAACAGGGGCTTCTCCATATTTGTTGCGGAGCCATTTGCCCAACCCTTTGTTGCTGCCAATATTATAAATCCACAGCTTTACCGGCATGCCCAGGACTTTGGAATTAGGCTTGGGTCTTGGTAAATCCTTCAAAGTGCTGCGGAGGGCTTTTTTCTGTTTTGCCGGCACATCAGTCTGCGCAATTTTTATCGTTGCGCCTGTATACAAAAAGTCGTTTTCCGGAACTGATTTAGTGGTGCTGCAACCAACCTGCAGCAAGGCCAGCAGGATACAGCAGAAACATTGAATAAAAATATAGCACCTAATTTTCATCATCCTCTTTGCGCGTATTGTTTATCGGATCGGTTTTATCGTCAACTGGAGGATTGGCAGGTTTTTCAGGAGGCGTATTCTCCCTTTCTTTTCTTCTTCTTTCTCTATTCTCGGCCTGCCTTTTTTTCCTGTTTTCAAATATTTCTTTAAATTCATTGTAATCAACGGACATAATAAAACTAACGCCCGTTTCCACCACATATCCTTCCACCACCCCTTCGTATTCGTTGCGGCGGTAAGCCCGGATCAGGTAGCGGCCATCCTGGGTCAGCGCGTATTCAACATTGAGGTTGGGCGAAGTGCTGCTGCCGCCGGTTCCGGTTTGATTGGTTTGGCGACCGCCTTCCAACTCAAAATTGGTGCCAATGGAAACGTTCAGCCGGTCGTTCAGCAATCGTTTGGACACGCCAACATTCAGGTCGGTTTTGTTTTGCAGGCTACCTGAAGTATAATCTTCCGAGGAAACGACGTCAAAATTGATGTCTACGCCTGCGATCAGGTCACCGGCTAAGTTGTTCAGTTGTTCCGTCAACAGTTTACTCACACTCTGGCGCGCCAAAGAACCTGCATTGATGGCGCCGCCCGCGCTTTCAAAAGGATTTTCGGATACAAACCGGTTTAGCAGCAACAAGGCAAATACCTGCTTGTTCAGCTCGGAAGGTTCGGCTTTCAGTTGGTTTAACCGCAGCTCGACCTGTCCCGCAATTTCATTGTCTATCCGAACGGAGCTTTCTTCCGGCAAACGGATATCGAACGTAAGCAACGGTTTCAACAGCGGGCCGTCCATATTCAGCAACACTTCAAATGGAAGCCGTTGCCGGTAGCGAAGGTCTGTTCGGGCTGCTGTGATCTGGTCCTGCACCAACTCCGTGGCAGACGTATTGGCGATGTAAACCGCCGTAATGTCCAAAGTGGCGTTGGTAGGTTCTCCGATCCAGGTTATTTTGCTGCCCCGTTGAATGTCGAAGCGGCGGCGAAGAAAGTTGAACGACATTTCATAAGCGCCCGCGTCCAGTTCGTACGACCCGGTGAGCGTGACTTTTCCACTCTTATCCACACCGCCGGTTAAAACAGCTTCGCCTTTTAGAGACAAAAAGTCGCCATTGCCTTCATCAATCACCAGGTTTAATTCGGCTTTCCGGTCAATTTCAATATTCGCAGACAGTTCCATGCCCAAAATGGAAGTCTTATTTAAAGTATCTAAAGTGGTTAAAAACAAAGAATCGTTAACCGGCGCGTCTTTGTCTACGAACGTTACAATCCCGTCCCGTTCCACCACGCCCGGCTGCGATTGCGGCAAAACCACGGTCAACTTTGTGTCCTCATTGATCCGGAGATTGCCGTCCACCACCGGTTCCGCTTCTGTACCGGTAATTTTTAAATTGGTATCAAAATACAGTTGCCCGTAATAGAGTTCGTTGTCTTTTTTGGTGCTGTTTAAAGCCCTGAAATTCCGTGCCCGGATATTCATGTCAAACTTGTAATTCAGATAATTTGTGGTGAGCGCCGACCCATTTAAGGTGAGCCGGTTTTCGGCAGAATCTCTTACAGTAAAGGAATTAAACTGAAACCCTTTATTGTCTACGGCAATAATTTGTTCGTTGTCAATTTTGATTTGATTATTCAGCATCGAAATAACCAAGCTCGTTTCATTGAAGCTGAGTCGCCCGTCAATATCAGGCGTCTTTACCGTGCCGCCCACTTTTACATTGCCGCTCAGGAACCTTTCCCTTCGCGGAAGCTGCCCATACTCGCACCTTCCAGCGTATTGAGCTGCAAACTCCGGATGGCGAGGTTCAAATCCATATTGCTGTTGTTCTGCGGCTTGAGGTAGTAGAAGCCGGTGAGCGCTACGTCGTTTCCGCGGCCGGAGATGGTTACGTTGGTGGCAAAAATATTGGACTTGGTGTTGTCAATTTTTGCGTTCACATCGCCAATGGTGTCGCTTTTGATCGCGAGGTTGTTGATGGTAAGATCGGTGGTGAAATTTGGCTGGGTGATGAGGTCGTTCAATAAAATGTTCCCATTCAGCGTGCCATCTGCCAACAAGGAATCGGGTTGTATGAAACCGGTCAGGGTGGCCAGCCTGAAGTCGGCAAACCGGATTTCCATCGGGCTGTTTGCCGTCGTGTCCGGACTATTGATGATCAGGTGTTGGCTGCCTTTGCTAAGGTCAAAGTTCCGGGCGTTAACTAATGCCGGACCAAAGCGGATCAGGTTATCGCTGTTGATGTTCCAGCCCGTATAATTCAACAATAAACTGTCGGGGCGAAGGGACAAGGCGAACTGGTTTCCTGGTTCTTTTGCCAAAAGGCCCTGCAACTTATATTTATCACGGTCCGCCTCATCGCCGATCCGCAGGTCAAAATCAATTTTATCATTGGCAAGGTCGGCACGAAGTCGGGTGCCAACCAGTGCCAGGCTTTCGCCACTGCTGACCCGGCCTGCGTTAGTGACCACCCGAAGCCGGTCGCCCTGGGTATTTGCCGTCATGTTCAGGTCAATAAGGGTATTTGTCCCCAGGGAAACGTAAGGCACAGTAAGGTTTGCATTCCACCCGTCGCTACTGGAAAAATCGGCAGCTAGCGCAATGTCATCCATGCGCGTTAAATTTGATAAAAAAGCATGGATGGCCGGATGATCTACAATTGTTGCGGCAATCGTAAAATTGTATGGATCGGTTGTTACAGTTGTTGTATCCGCACTGATCGCATAATACGGCTGGATGGCATTCTTGAAAATAGCCCCCATTTGCGTCAGTTTGTATTGACCGTTGATATTTACATTGACAAAATCAGTTTTTAAAACAAGGCTTTGCAGGTTGTTTTCATGCACGGCAATTACTTGAACGGAGTCTAAATTCACCCGTTGGTCTTTGGTGACCAGCAAAGAATTGGTGATGTAAATCTGCCCGTTCAACGAATCAAGGTTTAATGCCGGGAAATTCGCGTAGAGCTCTCCTCGGTAAATCATCGCATCTTCGGTCAAATTCAGTGGGCCGGTTTTATGCTGTCAATGGCTGCGGTTATCTGAATGCTGGGACGGGCTTCCCCCACATTGCCTTTGGCATTGAAGGCAAAGTGAAGATTTGGATCCTTCATCCCGCCCTTAGCGGTAAATTTCTGGTTGGCAATGGCGCCCTCCAACCGGATATTGCGGTAGGTATACTTGTTGTAATCTGCGCGATAGACCACCCCATTGATTTCGGCAACTGCTTTTTTAGGATCAAACCCTTTGCCTTCCACGATAAAGTCTGCGGTGACCGTTCCAACGGTTTCCGATTGCTGAATGAAGCGGCCAACGTCCAAAGCATGGGTGGAGATCTCTGCGCTGTACGTGGCGGTTTTGGGGTTGGTCGCATTCGCGATGGTGCCGTTCACGCCAGCATCGCCGAAAGAAGTATTCAGGCTGATGTTTGCATACATCTTGGCAACCCCACCTTTCACGATGCCTTTCACCGACAGGGCTTCAGGTAGGGTAATATTGTCGGGAATACTTTTGGGCGGTGCAAACAGCAGGATGTCGCTGCGGCTCGTGCTGAGGTCTACAATCTTCAAATCGGCAGTAATGTTTTTTGGGTCGGAACCATTGGTCAGGGTTCCGGAAAGGTTTGCACGGGTGTTTTGAAAACCGCTGAATTGCAGTTCGTAAATATTCATTTGGGCAAGGCTGCCATAGATCCGGCTATTGACGAAAAAAACAGCATCAGGATTTTTGAATGCAGGCTGCTTGGCCAGATCGGGTACGAAAGTCAAAATATCTTTTACCAGAATGCGGCTGTTGTCGAGGTCTAAACTAAACTCCGCCACCGCCGGATCTTTTTGTAACGCTTGCAGGGAAGGATAGCGAACGGTTGCACTGCGTTTGATTTCGGAGCCGAGGTTTGGATGTACAGGTTGCTCAGCCGCGCACCCGGTTGGTATATTGCAGGTCTGCGTTCAGGGCATTGAGTACAAAACCACTATTTTCCCGCATCGCGCCTTTGAAAATATTGGCGGCGATGGTGTCCCGGTTGAACAGGAATTTATTGGCGTGTAAAGTCAGGTTGCGGATGCCCAAATGTGCGTAATCCATGCCACTGCTTTTGTGGGGTTTGGTGTTGTCATCAAAAACAAAGCGGTTGTTGTTGAGGCGGATGTCGTCCACGGTGATTTTCCAGGGCAGGTACGTTGTTTCAATTTCCTGGTTGGTCTGGGTGGTTAGTTTGATGACTTCGAATCGCCTTTGCTGTTCAGAGTGACCATCCCGTCCAACTCGTTCAGTTCTAGTTTCAGATGGCAATCAGGCTTTTTTCAAGGTCGATGGTTGCCGGGAAAATTTTAAGGTCTTTAAACTTGAACTTCGTGTTGATGGCAGACACTTCGTTGCTGTAAGCGATGTCTATATCGTTCAGGTGGATTTCCCGATTGGTCAATTTAAAATACTTTGTCACTTCGTTTGCAACGCCGGGGTCTGGGTTGGTATTGACAACCGGGATTTCTAACGGGGTGGTCTGTTTCATCCGGCCTCTTACGCCACTGAGATAAATCCGTGGCACATCGTAGGTTAAGTTTGCGGGATCAAATTGATCGATATCGGTATCAAAATGCCCGAGGTAAAGATCTGCGTCGTTGCCGGTGACGACATCAAAATACACCTACCCTGGTATCGTTAATAATGATTTTTCAATCGCCATTTTCATGCCGGTTGTATCGTTGGCAGGTTTGGCTTGTTCGCTTGCAAAAGCGTCAATAATAAATTGGAAATTGAAAAGGGTGTCTGGTAACTGCCGCTTTATTTGGCCGTAATTCCGTCTAAATTAATTTCGTTGATCTGAATTTCGTTGTTCAGTAATTGAAACAGGTCAATGTCCACCTTCAACTGGCGACCGGCCAGCAACGTATCCTGAGTTTGGTCTTCTATATAAACTCCCTTCAAGTACCAGCATTTTGGGGAATGTGATGTCTAACCCACCAATGGCTACTTTGGTATCCAATTTTTGTTCCAGAAAAGAGACGATCTTTTTCCGGGCAAAATTTTGAACCGGCGCGGTTTGAATCAACAGGAGAACGATGAGGATCAGCAATAGAATGGACGAAAACAGGATAACAAAACCTCTGCCTATTTTAGCGACCAGCGTTCTTTTCTTTTTGTTTCTTTGTTTGATTGCATATCCTAACTTCACAAATGTAAAGTTCCACAAAGGTACCTTTTCGTGAGCGTCAGAGTTACAGTATTGTAAGGGAAAGTTATATAACCAACTTATACATCTGATCCACTTCGCCCGCACCACCACAGCTTGTGCCGCCACAGGTTTCGCTTTCACTCCCCTGCAATCCCACAACGGATTGTAGTCGTCGCCTTCGCGGACATAGCGGCAGGTCATTACCTCGGCGCCGTTTTTGTCTTTCACAGAAAACGGATGGTTTGCCAGTACCTTACCGGAAATCAGCTCGGCATGGTAGATGAGTTCCAGTTCGGCCCCGTTCCAGTAAAAATAAGTTTTTTCGATGCCCGCCCAACAACCGATAGTCATAACGCTCGCTTCGATCACGAGCGCATTATTGGCCGAAGGCACATTCAGGATACGCAACAACGCACTGGAACCGCAGTCTTCAAACAGGCACAACCCTGGCACATTGCTTCGGTGCAGCACGCGGCCTTTTTGCAAAATGCGCAATTCGCCCTGGATATCGGTCAATTTTTTGCGGGGTTTGGATGAGACGCCCAACAGCACAAATTCCGCATTGCCGTCGCCAGTCAGATCGGCTTTGCGCCAGCCTTTGGCGATGTGCCCGCCCCAGACGTAGCCCTGAAAAGCTTTCCCGGCGGTGTCCTGGCCTTTCACACGGTACCAGAAATCGCCGTAGCCGTTGATTTCTTCCGTTGGCAGTGCAGCGTCAGTTGCGTAGCCGATGTTTTAAAGGGAATGGCCATTGCTGAGGGGGCGATGATTTTTGAGGTGCGCCGCGCCGGCATGTACGGGAACTTTGTCTCCGAACGCGTAGAGGTAGTGCCATTGGAATAGAGTTCCACCTGCGAGTGGCGGTGAAACCAATCGAAATAGGCCTCCACTCGCCGCCAATGGTGCGGGTTTGCGGCATAGCAGGATTGGGAAACAAGGAGGATGCAAGAGCAATGAAGAGCATTTTCATGGGAGTTGTTTTTAATTCATAGGGATAATAGACCAGCCATGCTGGTGGATGCTATATCTTAATACGCACAAAAGGCAGTCGCGTTACTACGATACGGGTACAAAAAGTACGTTTCCGTCAAATGATCCTGTCCTGAAAGGTGTGAAGCGTGTATTGTGAACTCCTCGCTTATTCTGAAACTCCCGAACAAGCGCTATCTCTTATAAGAACGCACCAAAGTTAAAATTCTTTTGAAAGGTAATGGTTTTTTAAAATTTCTTCAAATTTTCTTTGCGGAAAGGTCAGTTCTGCCAATTAAAAAGTTGACTAATTAGCTGTCCGTGTAATTCTTGCGCCCGCCGAAGGTGTGAAAAATTTGGATCGTTTTTGGGCCAAGCATAACGCAGCTATCGGACCCTAAAATACAGACACTACTTGTTGCGCAAGCGGTCGAAACATAATTTGCTAATAAGACCAATATCAGCAGCATGCATTGCCGCTTCGCGATAGTTGTGGATAAGGCGGATGTCAACATCGGCGACTTCCCGAATCAGTTGTGCCACGCGCTGCGAACGCTTGATGTGGCGGACGTCGCGGATGTAAATGGCGCGCACCTGCCCGGGGAATGCCCTCGACAATTCGAGGTAGATATCGGCGTCGTTTTCCCCGCTGTCGCCAATCATTACAAACGGAAGGTGGGGATAAGTGCGCAGGATGCGGGCGGCGTGCTCAAATTTATGTCCTTTATAGTCGACCGGGCTGGATTGGTAGGGGATGCCGAAGTCGCGTAACAGGATGGGGCCTTTCGGCAAATCATTGATGTGCAGGAAGTCTTCCAGCAGGTCGTATAAATTCCAGGGGCTGTTGGAAACGTAGAAAAAGGATTGGAAGACTTTTCTTTCGGACCGCGCCAGATGAATGCCTGATAAATGCGCTCACTTCGCTGAAAGCTTTGCGGGAGTTGGCATTTTTCATGAAAAGTCAGGTACAGCATTTTTAGCGAGAGCAGTGAAGTGACGTCCGTTTTCAAAATTGTGTCGTCAATATCGCTGATGACCCCGAAACCTGCATTTCGCGGAAGCAACACGTCGGCGGGGCACAGGCGTTCTCCGGTACTGTAGAAAAGCGATTTTAGGGTAATTTGCGCTTCAATCCATGAGGTTTTAGTCGGTTAACTTTTTGGGCAGGTCTGCTTCTAAGTGGAAATAACCTTCCAGATCACTCGTCACTTCAAATACATTGTCTCCAATGCGCACCTCCAGTTCCGCGTCGTTTACTTCGTGGCTGTTGAATCGGCGCAGCGGTTTTACAAAGTTTTGCCAGTCCGTGTCCTTGTCTTCTGACCGAAATATACTGCGTGTTTGCAACACCCGTCCGTTCAGAAAAACCCGATCTGGCCGGCCATAAGCCCGGTAGCCCATGATGGCTGGCTGCGTGGTGAAACGGATGCCCAATAGCCCATATACCCTCGAAATTACCCTCCGAAGGTTTATTTTAGCGCGTCGCATCATTCTCCATCCCAAACCGGATTGCCCCATTAGTAGGTACTTTTTTCGGTGTGAAAATAGGATATTTCCGAATGGGAAAAAGGTTCTTCTTCTCAAGCAAACTGACAAAGGGTTTTGTTCCTTGTCAGAAAGTTTTAAATTTGGAGGTGTAAACCATGCTACGGGACATTGCTTAGAACGGCACGTCCCATCGGGACGCAATGCCGGTAGCCCGTTAGGACGCCAGAACGGCACGTCCCATCGGGACGCA
>NZ_JADKCX010000115.1 GCF_016718685.1 Haliscomenobacter sp.
CCAAGTTGGCATGGTCAGCGATGCCGCCTGGTATGATTTGAATGGTGACAAACGACCCGAGTTGATCCTCGTAGGCGAGTTCATGCCCATCAGCGTTTTTGGCCAAAAAAATGGCAAATGGACGGATGTCAGCAGTACATATTTTGACAAAAAATACGCGGGTATGTGGAATCGCTTGCTGCTGGAAGACCTCAATGGGGATGGAAAAGCAGACTTGGTGCTGGGCAACCTGGGCCAAAATTCACAGTTACAAGCCAGTGATAAAGAACCCGTCGAGCTCTTTTTTAAAGATTTTGACGACAATGGCGCAGTTGATCCTATCCTCTGTTATTTCAACCAGGGAACCAGCTATCCCTACGTCACTCGTGACGAATTGCTGGACCAAATGAGCATCATGCGCCCACGTTTCCCGGATTACAAGAGCTACGCGGATGCTACCTTGAAGGAAGTATTTACGGCGGAAGAACTTAAGGGCAACTGAAAGCTTGAGGCCAATTATCTCAAAACGGTTCTTTTTGTGATGGGCACGAACAACAAGTTTCAGGAAAAAGCGCTGCCCCTGGAAGCTCAAGCTGCCCCGGTTTTTGCCATCTGTACACTGGATTTTGACCAAGATGGCAAAAAAGACTTGTTTTTGGGTGGAAACATCAGCAAGGCCCGCCTGAAATTCGGGAAATACGATGCTAACTATGGCTTGATTTTGAAAGGTGATGGGAAAGGTGGTTTTTCCAGCATCCCACAAAAACAGGCTGGATTGCGCTTGTTGGGGGATGTGCGGAGTGTGTTGAACCTGGGGGGGAGTTTGATGGTTGGCATCAATCAACAGCCGATAAAGGCTTATAAATTTCAAAATAAACCCCGACAATACCATTGAGTAACTTTTATGCATTACGCTTTCTCACCTGCTCGGAGCCTTCGGCTCTGCCGCATGGGCCTTAATGGGAGCGCGGATGACGCGGATTGAGCGGATTTACGCGGATTTATTTATACGCAAGAAGATCCGCGGAAACCCGCTCAATCCGCGTCATCCGCGCTCCCATTGTTGTCGCTTACTTATGCATAGTTGAGTCTCGGTGCTAACGTCAGGGTACCAAACTTTTACCAATGTACAAGTTGCTCTACATATTTATGCTGACCATCTCGTTGGTTGGGTGTAAGGAAAACCCCGGCACAAGCCCGGAAATAGCGGCGCAAGAAATCTCCAACGTCATCACGCAGATGACCGACGTGATGATTCACGATGTGACCAATCCGCCGCTGGCGGCAAGGTTCTTTGCTTATACCTCTTTGGCCGCGCATGAAGTTGTGGCGCTGCACGACTCAAAAGTTCCCTCCATGCAGGGGCGACTCAACGAATTTCCAAAAATCGAAAAACCATCCATCGCTGGAGATTACTCCTACCCGGTAGCCGCCGTATTGGCCATGTACGAAACGGCAAAAAAGATGCAACCTTCGGGCAAGTTGTTGGACGGATTAGAAACCAAATGGATTGACTCCCTGCAACGCGCCGGATTTTCCAAACTGGTACTGAACAATTCACTCCAATATGCCCAGGCCATCAGCGCCCAAATTTTATCGTACGCCAAAGCCGACCGCTACAACCGCATCAGCAATTATCCGCGGTATACGCCGCTGGGCACTGACGGAACCTGGTATCCCACTCCACCCGGTTATTTTGCACCCGTGGAACCTAATTTCAATACCATCCGCCCTTTCACTTTGGATTCGGCGGCACAGTTTAAACCGGTACCTCCCGTGGCTTTTTCAGCCGATCAAAAATCAGCTTTTTATGCACAAATGCAAGAAGTGTACGCCCAGGACTTGAGCCAGGAAAAACTGGAAATCGCTGCTTTTTGGGATTGCAACCCCTTCGCACTGCAAGACAACGGGCACTTGATGGTGGGCATGAAAAAAATCTCGCCGGGCGCACATTGGATGGGCATTGCGGGCATTGCCTGTGAAAAAAACAAGGCCAGTGTGGCCAAAACCGTACAAGTCTACACCGTTTTGGCCATCGGCCTCATGGATGGTTTTTATTGTTGTTGGGATGAAAAATACCGCAGCAACCGCATCCGCCCGGAAACGGCCATCCGCAAGTACATCGACCCGAAGTGGAAGCCCTTTCTGCAAACGCCTCCCTTCCCCGAATACCTGAGTGGCCATTCCACCATTTCTGCCGCCGCGGCCGTCATATTGACCCGTTTTTTTGGCGAGGATTTTGCGTATACGGATACGGTGGAGGAGCGTTTTGGTTTAAAAGCGCGGAAGTTCAGTTCGTTCCAACAAGCTGCCGAAGAAGCAGGAATTTCGCGGCTGTATGGCGGGATTCATTTTATGGATGCAATTACGAATGGGCAGCAGCAGGGGGAGTTGGTGGGGAAATTGGTGATTGGAAAGCTGTTGTAGATTGTTGCGAATCGCTTTACTTTACAAAAAATCCCTTAGTTTCGTTGCACAGCTTTACCTTCCAGATACCATTAGTCCAAACGCCTAAACCTCTTAGGTGCCGCCTAAGGTGAACTTAGGTGTCTTAGGTGGTGAACAAGGGCCCTGCTCCGCAGGGCATTTTTATTTTCACCACCAAAGACACCTAAGCGCACCTTAGGGGGTCACCTAAGAAATGATGCGCCTGCGGCGCAAGCAGAATACAAAATAATGTTTTATAAGACTTAATTTGGCATCACTGTGAAAACCACTTTCTCCTACATCGGCAAAACTGCCGACAAATACCTCGAAGAGGGCATCGGCATGTACGAGCGCCGGCTCAAGCATTATTTGTCTTATGAAACCGTACTGATTCCCGATGTAAAAAATGGCGGCAAACTCGACCCAGAACAACTCAAAATCAAAGAAGGCGAGCAAATTCTACAGCGCCTCAAAAATGAGGACTGTCTCATTTTGCTGGATGAACGGGGGAAACTCTACACTTCCGAGCAATTTGCTGCCAACATGGATCAGTGGTTTCAAGCCCCCTACAAGCGCCTCGTTTTTCAGGTCGGTGGGGCGTTTGGCTTTTCCGAAGCGGTTTACCAACGTGCCAATTACAAACTTTCACTGTCGGCCATGACCTTTTCGCATCAGATGATTCGTTTGTTTTTTTTGGAGCAACTCTACCGTGCGATGACTATCTTGCGCAATGAACCGTATCACAACAGTTAAAAGACAATGGAGCAATTAAACTTCACCACAGCCTTGTTGGTCTTGACCGGACTTATTTCCTGGCAAGCCTTCAACAACCGCGACATGTACCTCAAGCTCATGTTCGTTCCCTACGAAATGAAGCGGAAGAACGACTATTTTCGTTTTCTTACCCACGGCATGGTGCATGCGGACGTCAATCACCTGTTGTTCAATTTGATCACCTTATACAGCTTTGGAATTGGGGTAGAGTTCTATTTTCAGCAATATTTTGGCCAGCAAGTAGGTATCATTCTTTATTTGTTGTTTTATTTCAGTGGCATCATTTTGTCTTCTTTGCCCGATTATTACCGACACCAGGACAATCCCGGCTATCGGGCGGTTGGCGCATCGGGTGGGGTGGCCGCCATCGTGTTTGGTTACATCTTTATGAATCCCTGGGACCGGGTTTTTTGGGTTGTTCCAGCGGGACTGTACGGGGTACTTTACATCATTTACTCTGCCTACATGGATCGAAACAGCAATGACAACATTGGGCACAATGCCCACTTGTGGGGGAGTTTGTACGGCATTGTGTTTGTGTACAGTCTTTTACAGCTCATGCGGCCTGAAGTGTTGTCCGGGATTTTTCAAAACTATATCCCTTTTTAAACTTTAACGCCTATGTTTTTTTTCCTGTCCAAAGCCCTCTTGTTCTTGATTCGCCCGATGTTTTGGGTGATGGTGTTGGCCATTGCCGCATTCATCAGCAAGCGGGCGGCACGACGGCGACGCTATGCCTTGATTTTATTGTTAGTCCTGATTTTTTTCAGCAATAAGGGTTTGTTTGAAGCGGTAAGTAGTCTTTGGGAACTCCCTCCCAATAAGATCACTCAATCCTACGACATTGGCATTTTATTGGGTGGATACAGCAAGACGGATGGTTATCCCCAGGATGGGCGACACCATTTCAACGCCAGTGTCAATCGCCTGACCCAAACGCTGGAATTGTACCAACAAGGCAAAATTCGCAATATTTTACTCACGGGCGGCTCTGCGAACATCATCACCAAAGGGCAATTGGAAGCACAGGTGGTAGTGGATTTTATTGAAGACATGGGTATCCCCCGCACTGCCGTCATCGTTGAATCCCAGGCTCGCAATACCTGGGAAAATGCGCTTAATTCCACCCAAATCATTCAAGCAAAATACCCCAAGGCTTCCTGTGTGCTCATTACTTCTGCCGTGCATATGCGGCGGGCCCGCGCCTGTTTCCGTAAAGCTGGACTCGACATTGAATATTATTGCACCGATTACCATCGCAGCAGCTTGCGCGGCTGGGCCTGGCTAAAATTTGAACCCGGCGTAATCGGAGATTGGGAAGGCCTGTTTAAGGAATGGGTGGGCATGTTGGTGTTAAGCAATGAAGGATAAAGGTTGAGGGCTACGCTGTATATGGACAAGCAATGATGAGTTAACTTTCAATCATACCAATGATGAATCAAATTACCGAAGAAAACATCAAAAAGTCGGTGCTCAAGTTCTTGCGCGGGTATTACAAAAACTGGCCAAGATCAAGTGACATCGAAATCAGCTCTGACTTGCGCGGGGCCGGAGGGATTGTTGCCGACGGTTTTTTGGTGTTTAAAGAAGAAAGTGGCCGTAATTTCATCATCACGTTTGAAGCCACCGATTATCACCACCGTGACGAGCTGCGTTTCAAGATCCTCAAATCCTTGTTGTTTTGGGACACTTTAGCAATGGCTTATGTTAGTGTGGCCTTGCTGTTTATACTGGCGCATGTCCAAAAATGGCTTGCCTTGCTGCCACACTATTTTTGGTGGGGCGTGGTTTTGCTACAAGTATTGATTGCAGGATTTGGGGTAATTTGGTATCAAATCTTGCGCCACCTGCCCCGTTATCGGTACATCTACGCGATCGAACAATTCAATCAATATTTTGCCGACGACCAATGGGTTGCCTACGCCCACGATGTGTTTTCCGGTTATGAAGATCCCAATTACAAAGAACTGCGCCGCCAGTGCATTCACAATGGGTTTGGCATGCTGGAAGTGGACGATGAACTGCGGGTAAAACTGCACATGGCTCCTTCTATCGACGACCCCGAGTTTCAACTCAAACGCCGGGTTGTGCAGTTTTTTACCAAAAATGATTTCACCCAATTTGTCCAAAAAAACATCCAGAATCGTGATTGGTGGACTCAATTTGTAGGCTGGCTCAACAACTTACCCTTGCGCCAGAACCTGAGTAACCTGCTGCGCTTTGAACGTCCCGTCTATAAACAAATAGGGGTGATTTTGGCTTGCGTTGGGGCAATGACGCTGGTATTGGCCCGTGAATTCAAAAAAATACCCATCCGTTATGTAGATGAAACTACTTACGAACAAGAGATGGTGACCTACATGAATAAATTGTACGGCAATGAAAACCTGATTCAGGACATCCTGCTCGATTCTGCGGACATCAAACCCTATTTAAAAAATATCTCCCCTTATATCCAGCGCCCTAGCGTTAGTCTGGACCCGGCAGTGGCCAAAAATTTACGGGAAAGGATCATCGTGTACACCAGTGATGGATTCGTACATTATCCGTGTCAGCGTTTTCACAGCGTGGGAGACCAGCGGTATTTGGTCAAAATGGGGGTGTTTTATGATGCCGATTTATTGAAACGAGCCATTCAGCGTTTTCGCAAATTGGGTGTACCCGTCAATGGCATGTGGAA
>NZ_JADKCX010000116.1 GCF_016718685.1 Haliscomenobacter sp.
CCGGAACGCCATAGCCATTGTCCTTGACGCTGATTTCAATGGCGTTTTCCAGTTTTCTAGAGTTTACTGTCACAGTAGGGGAGTAACCTTCATTTTTTGCTTAGCTCTTTCATTCACTGCATAAAATGCGTTATTGATTAAATTCAACAATACTCGCCCAATGTCTTGCGGAATGACTTCAACTTTTGGCAGCGATTCATCAAAATGCGTTTCCATCATGGCGTTGAACGTGCTGTCTTTGGCCCGCAGGCCATGATACGCCAAGCGCAGGTATTCATCGGCCAGAGCATTGAGATCGGTCAGCTCTTTTATCCCTGTGCTCGCCCGCGAGTGTTCCAGCATTCCTTTGACGATGGCGGAAGCACGTTGGCCGTGGTGGTTGATTTTACTGAGGTTTTGTTGAATATCGGCGCTGATTGCTTTGGCTTCTTTTACGTCGCCTTTGTCGAGTTCGGCATCCATTTCAACCAGCATCTCTGCGCTGACTTCGGCGAAATTGTCGACGAAGTTCAGTGAGTTTTGGATCTCGTGGGCGATGCCTGCCGTGAGTTCACCCAAAGAGGCGAGTTTTTCGGATTGGATGAGTTGGGCCTGGGAGGCTTTTAATGCAGCCGTGCGTTCGGCTACCTGGCGTTCGAGGGTTTCATTTTGGGTGGCGAGGAGGAGTTGTTTTTCGGCAGAAAGGGTTTCAACTTCTACTAACTTTTGATTCAATTCTTGATTCGTATAAGCAGAATCAATACCTAAATAAAATTGACAAGGCGATAGAAAGTGACTACCCCCCAAATTAAATACGATATCTCATAGTTGAGATATGGAGATAAAAAGCCGATAAATGAAAATAGGACAAGGTAAAAAAGCATTTAGGATTACGCCAATTGCCAATATCGATGCACCTCTTATCTTTGCCCTTATTCCGTTTATTACTACCTAAAGTGTTCAACAGTAACGAGAAAAGATAAGATGAAAAATGCCATTCCCCATTCTATTTGGGGAACCATAAATACTAAAACACCCAAGCCAACCGTAAGCGAAACCAAAAACCAAAAGAAGATGCCTTTCTTTTGACTCAGAAAAAGAAAAAGCGTTTGAAGTGTTAATAGTGGGGCTAGGTTATTGATAAATGAAGAAGTAGCAAAAAACAGGCTTTTCCAAGCCACCAGATTTTGAACATCGCCCATAAGCTTTAATAAATAAGCAGCCCCTAATGCTAAAAATGCAAAAGCTACGGACAAATGTGCTTTTTGATTTCGGTTGAAAAAATACAATGAGAAATGAAGCACAAACAGGATGAAAAATATGCCCAGTTTATACGACTCAAGATTTGTATAACGAATGTCAAACTGGCTGACCAGCTTTAGTGCTTCTTTAAAATAAGCAATCCTAAGAAAAATGCCTGATTTCTAGTGTTATAAACCCCGTTGTACCCGACACCTGGTTGTAACACATAACGTATCGACAGGCAGTACTGCCCGGCAGAATCTATCGGAAGCAGAAATGGTCTGTTTAACGGATTAAATGCTTCAATAGGAGAAGTTAAAACTCCATAACGCTCCAATAATTTTCCATTTAAATAAATTTCTGATGCGCCCGTTTGCTGTAACATACCCGCCTTGCTGTGAGGGGGTCTTTGAAAGTGAAAAATAAAGCCGAAACCAACTGATCTCGCCTTTTTTGGATAGCTGCGGCAACTCAAAAATACCCTTCATCGGATCAATCGCTTCCCACTTCGAATCATTAAACTCCGCCTTCGCCCATTCCGGATTATCCCCAGCGTGCCATTTCCAGCCCTGATCCAGCAAAATACCCTCTGGTGGCAGGCTGTCTATACGAAAGACCTCACGTTGCTGGGCGAAAATGCAAGCAGGGATCATCAGTAAAAAGAGTAGTACCTTTTTCATCGTCAAATGCTTATTTCGTGGGTGGGGAATTGCAGCTTAAAAGTTGTTTCTTCTCCGAGTATGCTTGATACCTTCAGCGTGCCCCCATGCCCCTTGGTCACCATATCATACGCCAAGCTCAACCCCAAGCCAGTGCCCTGTCCGGTGGGCTTGGTGGTGAAAAAAGGCTGAAAGATTTTGTCTTTGATGTTATCCGGTACACCATTGCCATTGTCTTTGACGCTGATTTCGATGGCGTTTTCGGCCTGCGGCTACGCTCAGCCTCCGGGTGCTAACTCGTCACAGTTGGTTGGTATCCTTCAATGCTTTGCTTCGCCTTTTCCGCAACCGCATAAAATGCATTGTTGATCAAATTCAGTAGCACCCGCCCAATGTCTTGGGGGATGACTTCCACTTTGGGTAAATCGGCGAAATGGGTCTCTATGGCCGCATTGAAGCTGCTGTCTTTGGCCCGCAATCCGTGATAAGCCAGGCGCAGGTATTCATCGGCCAGGGAGTTGAGGTCGGTGGGCTCTTTCACCCCCGTACTCGCCCGCGAATGTTCGAGCATACCTTTGACGATGGAGGAGGCGCGTTGGCCGTGATGATTGATTTTGGAGAGGTTTTGCTCGAGATCATCGGCAATGGCAATGACCCCGGAGGTGTTGCCAGCCTTGATTTCTTCTTTCATTTCGCCCAGCATTTCGGCACTAACTTCAGCGAAGTTGTTCACGAAATTCAGCGGATTTTGAATCTCGTGGGCGATGCCAGCGGTGAGTTCACCCAAAGAAGCTAGTTTTTCGGATTGGATGAGTTGGGCTTGGGTGGATTGAAGGCGTTCAAGTGATTGTTGCAGTTGGTTCGTCCGCAGCGCCACTTTTTCCTCCAGGATCCGGTTTTCGCGCTGCAATACTGCGGAACGGTACTGGATCATGCCCCATACTCCGGCAATTAAAAGGGCAATGTATAAACTATACGCCCACCAACTTTGCCACCAAGGGGGGGAAACAACGATCATCAACGTTCGTTCAACCCAGCTGTTTTCTGAATTTGCGGCTTTTACCCTAAATACATACTCGCCTGGCGGGACCCTGTAATAGCTGGCCAGGCGCTTGGTTCCACTTCTCCATTCGGAGTCGTAGCTTTCGAGCTTATACTTGTATTGGATTTGCTCTGGGTGTGCAATATCCGGCGCAACGAAGCCTAAGGAGAAAACGGTCTGTCGATGGTTGAGGTACAATTTTTTGGTTTTATGGAGGGGCTGAGGCAGGGCCCCTTCCGCATTGACCAAAACCGGTTTATTGGCCAAGGTCAAAGTAGTCAGCATCAATTGGGGTTTTGAGACTTGCGTAGCCTTTAATTGCTCTGGATAAAAATGATAAGCCCCTTCGTTTCCACCAAAATATAACTTACCATCGCTGGCTTTTAAACAAGAGGCATAATAAACACTCTCTCCCCCCGTAAAACCGTAATTTTGATCAAAAAAAGTGCTTACCGTGCGCTCCCGGTTGAGGCGGACGATGCCAATACGGGTACCGAGCCACAAATTGTGCTCATTGTCTTCGATGATGCTTTTGACCCCAGCAATTGGTTTGATGTTTTGTGTTTTTTCGAAGGGTTTAAATTGATCGCTTGAGCGATCATAGCGGAACAATATGCCATTGTTGGTAACCACCCAAAGCGATTGATCAGCGTCTTCAAATAACTGGAAGGCTATTTCCCCGTTTAAATAATGACGGAATTTTCCCGTTTTGCGGTTTAAACATTTGACACCACCTGCATACGTCCCTATCCATAACCGACCGGTATAATCTTCTAATACATTCATGCAGGTGACGTTAAGTAAAGTACTGTCATTGGGCGAGGAGCGGTAATGAGTAAAGGTTTGGTCGTCAGGGTTATATCGATCCAGTCCTGTACTAGTAGGGACCCAAATGGCATCTGCCCGATCCTGGTACACCCAAGCAACAATGTCTTTGCTTATGCTATGCGGGTTGGTCGGGTCGTGTTGAAAATGTCGAATGGTTCCGGTTTTAAGATCGTAGCAGAAAAGCCCTTTATTCCAGGTGCTGCACCAAACCCGCTGTTGTTTGTCTTCTAAGATGCCATTGATTCGAATATTTTTCAGGGCCTGTTCCATGGGATTTACCGCAAATTTACCCGATTGTGGATGGCGATACTTAATGAATAAACCATTGAAGGTACCCAGCCAAATGTTGCCAAGAGGGTCTTCGTAGACGGCTTGCACTGGGCTGGAAGATTTTATGAATGGAATTTGTGGGCGCGCTTCAACCAATTTCATCAATACCCCCGAAACAGTGCCGAAGCAGAGGATACCCTCCTGAGTCATACTGGCTGTCCATAAAAATCATCGGCAATACCACCAGGCTGACCTTTATTGAAACGTGTCGCCTGGCCATTCTGGGGGTTGTAGCGCAACAATCCACCGGCAGAAGCCCCAACCCAAATGTTTCCTTTTGGGTCTTCCTGAATAAAACTGACGCCATAATCAGCATCAATCTTTCCCTCTTTTGGGTAAGGACGGCTGGGGCGTTCGGGATGAGCGGGGTCGTAAGGGTACCGCGTAAACTGCCCATTTTTTCGATTCAAGGTATGTAAACCATCGCCGTAAGTACCTACCCAAAAGGTTCCGCGGCTGTCTTCGAAAATGGCCCGTATCCGGTTGTCGAACAGGCTATGCGCATCCGCGGGATTGGCTTTGTATTGGGTGAAGCGACCCGTTTTGCGGTCTAAACGGTTCAACCCACCTTCGTTGGGTTTAGTCATGGTGGGTTCACCGGTGCCTACCCAGATTGTCCCCTGTCGGTCTTCCAAAATTGCCCGTACCTGGTGGTGGCTGAGGCTATGCGGATCATGAGGATTGGCCGGGTAGTGGGTGAACCGCCCTTTAATGGGGTCACGGCTGTACAACCCATCGTGGGTGCCAATCCAGAGTGTACCATCTTTGCCTTCGCGCAAAACAGTAATGAAATTTTCGTTCATGTTGGAGGACTTGTTTCCTTTCAGCAAGTAGTGCATCACCTTTTCAGTCGTAGGATCAAGACAATCCAAACCGCGGCCCTTCGTTCCAACCCAAACCAGGCCCTTGGAGCTAGGACAAACCGACTCAATCTCATTTGTGGCAATGGTATTGGGGTTGTTGGGGTCGTGCTGATAGGTTTTCCATTCGTGTCCATCGTAGCGAGCCAGTCCAGGATTGCTTACCCATAAATAGCCCAAATGGTCTTGTTTGATGTCCGTAATCCAAATGCCGGTGGCATTGAGTGGGCGGGGTATCGATACGAACTTGTCGTGCTGAGCTACCAGAAAAACGCTGTTGAAGATCAGGCCGATGAACAGGCAAAACTTTAGGTGATAGCGGTAAATTTTCATTGGGGTGAATGATTGATGAGGGTAATGATAAAGGTGCTTCCTTCTCCTTTTGTGGACTCAAGTTTTAGGGCTCCCCCATGCCCCTTCACTACAATATCATACGCCAAACTCAGTCCTAAACCCGTGCCCTGCCCAGTAGGCTTGGTGGTGAAAAAAGGCTGGAAAATCTTCTCTCTGATGGCTTCCGGAATGCCATTTCCATTGTCCTGGACGGTGATTTCGATGGCGTTTTCCAGTTTTCTAGAGCTTACTGTCACAGTAGGGGAGTAACCTTCAATTTTTTGCTTAGCTCTTTCATTCACTGCATAAAAAGCATTGCTGATCAAATTGAGCAACACCCGGCCAATGTCTTGTGGGATAACTGAAACCAACGGTAAATCTGGATCAAAATGCGTTTCCATCGTTGCATTGAAACTGCTGTCTTTGGCCCGCAAGCCATGATAAGCCAGGCGTAGGTATTCATCAGCCAAGGCATTGAGGTCGGTGGGTTCTTTTACACCCGTGCTCGCCCGCGAGTGCTCTAGCATGCCTTTGACGATGGAGGAGGCGCGTTGGCCGTGGTGGTTGATTTTGGAGAGGTTTTGCTTGCAGATCAGCGCTGATCGCCTTGACTTCTTGTACATCGCCTTGTCTTAGTTCTGCTTCCATCTCAACAAGCATTTCAGCACTGACTTCGGCGAAGTTGTTGACGAAGTTCAGCGGGTTTTGAATCTCATGGGCGATGCCTGCGGTGAGTTCACCGAGGGAGGCCAGTTTTTCGGATTGGATGAGTTGGGCTTGGGTGGAGCGGAGTTGCGATAAAGTGCTTTGAATTTCTTCCTTTTGTTGATGAAGCAATCGATTTGCTGTTTGTTTATGCCGATTATTCCGAACTAAAATGATAATAAAAAGTACAAAACAGGTCAGTAGTATAAGCAAAATTAATACCCTGTTTTTGTTCACAGACTGTTGCTGAGCATTTTTCATTTCACTTTTCTGGAGTTCTTCATTGAACTTAAAGCTGAGCAACTGCTTTTGTTTCTCCTGGTTAAATAAACTGTCTTTTCCAATAATCGCCAGCTTATAATATTGCAAGGCAGCTTTAGTATTTACCTTTTCATAAGCGCTTGACAACAGCAGATAAGACTGAATTGTTTCTTTATTGAATTTTTTCTTTTGTGCAATATCAAGCCCTTGTTTTCCATAATTAATCGCCGAGTCAATCTTGCCAGTTTGTTCGTATAATTCCCCTGTACTAATAAAAGCACCGGCTAAAGCTTTGTAGTTTTTATCTGTCCGTAAAATTTCAATCGCCTGCCTGTAGTAACTGAATGCTGTATCTATTTTTTTCATTTTTGCATAAAGACGGCCGTTCATCAGCAGTATCCAGCCTTTACCAAGCACGAGTGGATAATTCAAAGCTTTGGTCAGGTAAAATTGAGCCGAATCCAGATTATTCATTTCATAATATACTGAGCCCCTCATGGCGTTGGCCATACCTCGTACAAATTCAAATTTAGGTGGAATATCCTTTAGCGTTAAAGAACTGTAGTACAATGCTTCTTTGTAGTCCCCCTGGTCTCTGTACGAATTGAGTAAACCGGAATATATTTTTGCTACTATAGGATTGTTTTGGGATTTGTAAAACGCTAAAACCTGCAGTAATAATTTTACGGCAGTTGCATAATCCCCTACGGTCCACCAATAACCAGCAAGGTCGCCTTTACATCTGATTTCACCTTCGAGGTAACCTACCGCTTGCGCTATTTGTAGTCCTTTGCTTGCTAATAAAAAAACGGAATCAGGATTTGAGTTAACAAATTCTCCGCTCAATTCTGCTAACAAGTTAACCCGCACCTTATCTTCTTTTGCTTTAGAAAGCAGGCCGAATAAGCTGTCTGTACGTGATTGTTGTCCAGAAATTGTTATTGAATAAAACAGCATTGTAAAAATCAATAAATTTTTCATGTGCAATTTGAATTTATAGGGTTTTTACAGGCAGAATAATTGTAAACTCAGTACCATCATTTTCTTTTGTTTCCACTTCCAAATACCCCCCATGCCCCTTCGTCACAATGTCATACGCCAAACTTAGCCCCAAGCCTGTGCCCTGCCCAGTAGGCTTGGTGGTGAAGAAGGGCTGGAAGATTTTGTCGCGGATGGATTCGGGAATGCCGTTGCCATTGTCTTGGACTTTAATCAGAATTTGACGATCAATTTTTGCGTAGAAACGGTGATAGTTGGTTGGGGTAGTGTCGGCGTGACTTGAGTCACGCCGACTTTCCGCTGTTGCACGGCATAAAACGCATTATTAATCAAATTCAGCAGCACCCGGCCAATGTCTTGCGGGATGACCGATAACAGCGGCAAATCTGGATCAAAATGCGTCTCCATTGTGGCATTGAAGCTGCTGTCTTTGGCGCGCAGGCCGTGGTACGCCAGGCGCAGGTATTCATCGGCCAGGGCATTGAGGTCGGTAGGTTCTTTCACCCCTGTACTTGCCCTCGAGTGTTCGAGCATCCCTTTGACGATGGCGGAGGCGCGTTGGCCGTGGTGGTTGATTTTTTCAGGTTTGTTTTTAGATCAGCAGCAATGGCAATGGCCTCGGTAGTGTCCCCTTTTTCCAGCTCTTCGTGCATCTCATCCAGCATCTCAGCACTCACTTCGGCGAAGTTGTTGACGAAATTCAGCGGGTTTTGGATTTCATGGGCAATGCCTGCGGTGAGTTCGCCGAGGGAGGCTAGTTTTTCGGATTGGATGAGTTGGGCTTGCGAGGCTTTAAGTTCGATGGTTCTTGCTTCTACTTGTTTTTCTAGGGTTTCGTTTTGAGAAGACAGGATTTGTTGTTTTTCCTGAGAGAGTTGTTGTACTTCTTTAAGTTTAGTTTCCAGGTTAATGTTGATAAAGGCCAAATCGGCGCCTAAAAACCAGGATATACATACCGGAATACTAATCACCCCAATAAAATCAAAAATAGAACTTAAAAGCCCGTGACTTAATTCAGGCACATAATAATCAATGTTATACCTAAGTGCTAAACCCAATATGGAACAGATTAAAGCCCCAAAGATAAGTTTTGAATGTCGTTTTTTTGCTTGAATTGCTTTCACGACAATATACAATGCGCCTAAAGTTGTTAGATAAGTTGTACGCACTTCTGAAATGCCAACTCCACCCTTGTAGATGGAAAACTTGATAAAAACGAGTACAATACAGCCAAAGACGGTTAGCCAATAAATGAAGTCTTTTTGAACTTAAAAAATAGCATAAAGTGCAGTCAGCAGTAAAATGTAAGCAATAGAATACACTGGCACTCGAACAATGCCACAATACATCAAAAATTCAAGATTTTGAATGGGCATAAACACCATTAGGCTTTCCCACATTAAGATATGGATGACATAGCATAAAGCCATACCTGAAAAATATAAGTTAGCTTTTTGAAGTGGATACAAAATGAAAAAAACCAAATGTAAAACAAATAAGATTAAAAATGCCCCTGCTTTTAAACCGAAAAACATGATGTTTTGTGTGATATTGGTTCGAGCCCCTATCTGCTTAATTGGAACCAAACTTGCGCGAAAACAATTATTTGGGTGCCCTCCAAACCGGTTGTACGGTATTGACTTTTGCAAAGCAAATCGAATAGCTATTACCATGTTGGCGTTGCGCTTGGGTAAACCAATCGAAAAATCCAAGCCCGCGAAGATGCCCTTTATTTGGGTTGAATCCAGTTTGCCAAATCGTTCAAGTAAACGACCATCTACATATATTTCTGAGGCAATGACTTGTGAAATCTTTAAGGCAAGAGGTAGCGGCATTAAAGAACTGTCAAGCTTCAATTTGAGTCGCATCCAAGCGATTTTACCATCTTGAATTTGGGGTAAATCCATCACGTCTTTCGTTGGGTCAATACTTTCCCACTTCGAATCATCAAACTCCGCCTTCGCCCACTCCGGGTTGTCCCCTACCTGCCATTTCCAGCCCTGGTTCAGCAAAACACCTTCTTTCGGTAGGCTGTCTATGCTAAAAACACCTTCATTTTGGGTAAAGGCAAGCAAGGGAAACAGGAGCAAACAGAAGAATAGATTCCGCATCGTAAAAATTTTTAGGGCGTGCATTACCGGAGTGAATGCTCTTTGCAAAATACACAAAATGCCGTGCACAAAAAAACCTGCCCCATTTTCATCGGCTAAAAACGAGGCAGGTAAATAAATGCTAGTTCAAGGTGTTTTTTAATGCATACAAAGATGACAAAGCCAAGTGCAATTTTGAGGGATGATTTTCCGATTGGTAGGAATGGATGTCCGAATGGTCGAACTGACCCTCCGAACGGAAAAAAAGAAAAGGAATGGCGTATGGAAAGGAGCTGTTTGAAAATTTAGACATGCTCATACACCAGACGAATGGTAAACTCAGTTCCTTCTCCAATAATGCTGTTTACGTCCAAATTTCCCCCATGCCCCTTGATCACAATATCATAGGCCAAGCTCAGGCCTAAACCTGTTCCTTGTCCAGTAGGCTTAGTGGTGAAAAACGGTTGGAAAATTTTGTCTTTGATCACCTCAGGAATCCCATTCCCATTGTCTTTGACGCTGATTTCGATGGCATTTTCGAGTTTTTTCGTGCTGACTGTTACGGTAGGGGAGTAGTCCTCAATCCCTTGCTTCGCTTTCTCATTACCGTACTTCGACTTCGCTCAGCAACCGCATAAAACGCATTGTTGATCAAATTCAACAGCACCCGCCCAATGTCCTGGGGAATGACTGAAACCAGGGGCAAATCTGGATCAAAATGCGTCTCTATCGTCGCATTAAAACTACTATCTTTTGCCCGTAAGCCATGATACGCCAAGCGCAGGAATTCATCAGCCAGCGCATTGAGATCGGTGGGCTCTTTTACGCCCGTGCTCGTGCGCGAGTGTTCGAGCATGCCTTTGACGATAGAAGATGCACGTTGGCCGTGGTGGTTAATTTTGAGAGGTTTTGTTCCAAATCATCGGCGATCGCGATGACTTCGGAGGCATTGCCAGCCTTTATTTCTTCCTTCATCTCGCCAATCATCTCTGCGCTGACTTCGGCAAAGTTGTTGACGAAGTTCAAGGGGTTTTGGATCTCGTGGGCGATACCAGCGGTGAGTTCACCAAGGAGGCGAGTTTTTCGGACTGGATGAGTTGGGCTTGGGAAGCTTTCAAGGCAGCCGTACGCTCGGTGACCTGGCGTTCGAGGGTTTCATTTTGATCAGCAAGTATGGTTTGTTTCTCTATTGAAAGTGTTTCGACTTCAGAGAGCTTCTGGGTAAGAGATCGATTGTTCAGCGCAACCTCATAGCCAGAATAAATAGATACTGCAATGGGGATGCTCAAAATAGCAAGGTTGTAGACGAAATCTGCAACAGTGTATAATGAATTAAATATGGAGATATTCAAACCATTCATAAAAACCAGTAAAATGAATGCTACCCAAGAGATGGCAAAACTTACTCCGCCTGCAGCAATAATCGATGCTCCCTTTTTTCGTCCCTTTACTGATTTTAGCGTGATTCGTACAATCTCAATGTTGATGAAATTAGGGTAATTAATTCGATTATAATTGTATTGCGATAAATTAAAGCTTGGGATACAATGCTCAGCACTACCAAGCCAAGCAGCAACCAGTAGAGCCATGTTTTCTTTTGACCGATTAAGGCATATAACGCTGTCAACATGCAAAAAGTCCCAATCAGGTAAAACCCTACTGACGATAATAACAGGTAGTAAATGCTACTGACCTTTGTTGGCCCTTCCCCCAATAATTGGGAGATGTCAGTAATGGTAACAAAGATGGCAAACAGGCTAAAATACAAATAGGCAATCCTTGATGGGTAAAAAGTATAGAGCGATACATATCCAATTAAAAGGATGATGAATACCCCGAATCTGAAATGTACAAGATTGGATAATCGGGCGTAATATTTTTTATATTGATATTGAGCGCTTTCCAGGTAATTGAGCCTTATGGAAAATGCTGGATTTTTTCGCAACAATATATGGGTGTACCTCACATTGGGTTGGAGGGTATACCTTATCGCTAAAACAAGGGTGGAATCATGATGATAATAAGGAATGGGTTTATTGGCAGGATCAAAAGCTAGTATTTGATCAGGATCACTACTGATTACGCCAAAGCTCCAGACTCTTGACCCATTTGCATACAACTCACTTGCACCAGACTGTGAAGCGGAAAAGGATAGGATTCTTTGTTGAAGTTTGCTGTCCATGCGTAAATGCAAACGAAACCAGCAAATCCCCGAAGGCTTAGGTATTTCGGGTAATTCATCAACAATATCCTTGGTCGGGTCAATGTCCTCCCAGTCTGAATCATCGTACTCCGCCTTCGCCCACTCTGGATTATCCCCCGCGTGCCATTTCCAGCCCTGGTTTAGCAAGATGCCTTCTTTGGGTAGGCTGTCGATGCGAAAAATAGCTTCATTTTGGGCAAAGGCAAGCAAGGGAAACAGGAGCAAACAGAAGATTAGATTCCGCATCGTAAAAGATTTTAGGGCGTGCATTACCGGAGTAAATGCTCTTTGCAAAATACACAAAATGCCGTGCATAAAAAACCCTGCCCCATTTTCATCGGCTAAAAACGAGGCAGGTAAATAAATGCTAGTTCAAGGTGTTTTTTAATGCATTCAAAGATGGCAATGTCAAGTTCAATTTTGAGGAATGATTTTCCCGTTGGTAGGAATGGATGTCCGAATGGTCGAACTGACCCTCCGAACGGAAAAAAGAAAACCAATGGCGCATGGAAAGGAGCTGTTTGAAAATTTAGCCAGGCTCAAAGACCAGACGAATGATAAACTCAGTTCCTTCGCCAATCAGGCTGTTTACGTCCAAATTTCCTCCATGCCCCTTGGTCACAATATCATAGGCCAAGCTCAGGCCTAAACCTGTTCCTTGTCCAGTAGGCTTAGTGGTGAAAAACGGTTGGAAAATTTTGTCTTTGATCACCTCAGAAATCCCATTTCCATTGTCTTTGACGCTGATTTCAATGGCATTTTCGAGTTTTTTCGTGCTGACTGTTACGGTAGGGGAGTAGTCCTCAATCCCTTGCTTCGCTTTCTCATTTACGGCATAAAAAGCATTGTTGATCAAATTCAACAGCACCCGCCCAATGTCTTGGGGAATGACTGAAACCAGGGGCAAATCCGGATCAAAATGCATTTCCATCGTCGCATTAAAGCTACTGTCCTTCGCCCGCAAGCCGTGATATGCCAGTCGCAGGAATTCATCGGCCAGTGCATTGATGTCAGTAGGCTCTTTTACCCCCGTACTCGCCCGCGAGTGTTCGAGCATCCCTTTGACGATGGAGGAGGCGCGTTGGCCGTGGTGGTTGATTTTGGAGAGGTTTTGCTCCAAATCATCGGCGATTGCGATGACTTCTGAAGTATTGCCAGCGTTTATTTCCTCTTTCATCTCGCCCAGCATTTCTGCACTGACTTCAGCGAAGTTGTTGACGAAGTTGAGCGGATTTTGAATCTCATGGGCGATGCCAGCAGTGAGTTCTCCGAGCGAGGCTAGTTTTTCGGATTGGATGAGTTGGGCTTGGGTGGATTTTAAATTTGAGAGTGTTTTCTCCAAAACTTGATTGGACATTTGTTTTGACGATTGTTGCGATATAAAATCAAAGCAATGATACAAACGCTCATCAAAATGCCCAAAATTGTATTGAGTCGAAGTTTGTTCCGGCTTTCTAATTGGGCTAAAGGAAGGCTTTCAATCCGTTGTTTTTCTTTAAGTTCTAAAGATTGACCTGCTTGATTTTTACAAGACTGGTAATCGTGTCGTTAGCAGCGCTCGATATTTTAAGCATTTGATAGGCTTTTAATGGGTTTTTCTTTCATAAACACTTTCCAGTATTTTCAACTGGGAGCTTTTAATCACGACCTAGTTTTTCATTTTCAAAGCACCAGCTAAGGCGATTTGTGCATATTTTGAGTAGAGTCCAATTGATTTTGGCCATAATAAACATTTGCCAATTCATCAGCCCTTCATAAACAGCATATTCCCATTTGATTTTTTTATACACTTCAATACTTTTTTTGAATAAAAGAAACCGCTTCATCTACTTTACCTTGTTTTGATGCAATCAGGCCTGAAATCAAATAAGCATGACCGAAACCAGTAGGATAGGATTTTTGCAATAATCAAGTGTTTTTTGGCATATAAAAGTGCGGAATCTAATTTGTTCAATCTTAAATATTGAGCTGAAATCTGATGAAGTGCCGCCCATTGATTGACAGCGTCTACGTATCCTTGAAAAGAGGGTCATGATATGATTTTTTGCCCATTCCAAAGAACCAACATATCACCTAATTTCAGGTAGAAGGCTCATAATATTAGCCTAGTCCTACCGATTCTTTAGGGGCATATTTCTTTGATAGGTCTAAACAATAAAAATGGTTTTTATGCCTTTTCCCATGATCCCGTTAAGGCATAAACAAGATACTCCCCTCCAAGCATTTGATTTCACCAACTGGGAAATTTCTTTTAGCTAATGCAGCTCCTTCTTTCTCGTATTGAAGGATTGTTCTGTATTGACTATTGTGTTAGACCAGAAGCAATGTCATAGAGTGTCATTACCTCATGCTATCGGATATTTTCTTTGTCAATTCATGCTTCATGCTATCAATTTGCCCAGTACAAATGGCAACGGCTGAGCACAAAATGGAGAAAGCAGTAAGAATGAATGGTAAAATTATAATTCTCATAATTATTTGATTTTAAATTATTAGTAACATTGTTAATTTGTTATAAATGTGAACCTGCCCCTCAGAAGTAAGTATTCTCCAAGGTTCCCGCCATGCCCTTGGTCACAATGTCATACGCTAACTTATCCCCAATCCTGTTCCCCCGTCCGGTAGGTAGGTGGTGAAAAAGGGCTGGAAGATTTTGTCTTTGATCGCTTCGGGGATGCTGCTGCTGTTGTCTTG
>NZ_JADKCX010000117.1 GCF_016718685.1 Haliscomenobacter sp.
CAAACTATAAACAAACCATTTTCGAACATCGATAAGGCACTGGTGATCGTAGGCAGCGACAAACGCGGCACGATCTTCGGTGCCTACGATGTCTGCTCCCAAATTGGCGTTTCTCCCTGGAATTGGTGGGCGGATGTACCGGTTAAAACCAAAGCTGCACTTTTCATTCGGCCTGGCCACCACACGCTCGGAACCCAAAGTAAAATACCGCGGCATTTTTATCAACGACGAAGCCCCTGCCCTTTCGGGCTGGGCACACGAGAAGTTCGGCGGCTTTAAGCACGAATTTTATGAAAAAGTCTTTGAATTGATCCTGCGCCTCAAAGGTAATTTCCTGTGGCCAGCCATGTGGGGCAATGCCTTTTACGACGATGATCCACAAAATCCGATTTTGGCCGATGAATATGGCGTCGTGATCAGTACCTCCCACCACGAACCCCTCATGCGCGCGCACGACGAGTGGCGTCGTTACGGCGGTGGAGGCAAATGGAACTACGCAACCAACGATGCTTCCCTACGGGAGTTTTGGAAAAAAAGCATCGAACGGATGGGCAGCAAAGAAAGCATCGTCACCCTGGGCATGCGTGGTGACGGCGACGAACCCATGACGCAAGGTACGGCGATCGAATTGCTCGAACGCATTGTGAGTGATCAACGCAAAATCATTGCCGAAACGACGGGAAAACCCATCCAGGAAACCCCACAAGTGTGGGCCTTGTACAAAGAAGTTCAAGACTATTACGACAAAGGGATGCGCGTACCCGATGATGTGACGCTCCTCCTTTGTGACGACAACTGGGGCAACATCCGTAAACTCCCCAAACTCGACGCCAAACCCCATACTGGCGGGTATGGCATTTATTACCATTTCGACTATGTGGGTGGGCCGCGCAATTACAAATGGCTCAATACCAATCCACTGCCACGCATCCACGAGCAGATGTCATTGGCCTACAATTACGGAGCACGCCAAATCTGGGTGGTGAATGTAGGTGACATCAAGCCCATGGAATTCCCGATTTCCTTCTTTTTGGATCTGGCCTGGGACCTTCCAAAATCAGCCCAACCCAAATTGAGGCCTACACCGAACACTGGGCGGGTGTACAATTTGGCGCTACCTTTGCCAAACCCATTGCGGAGCTACTGGCCAAATACATAAAATACAACGCCCGGCGGAAACCGGAATTGTCTCAGCCCAGGACACCTACAGTTTGCTGCATTACCGCGAAGCCGAACGGGTCGTTCAAGAATACCATCAACTTCTAGCCAGGCAGAAAAATCAATGCCAGTTTACCCCAAAGTTACCGTGATGCCTACTTCCCGTTGGTGTTACACCCGATTCAGGCCTGCGCCAATTTGAATGAATTGTACTATACTGTAGCCCTCAATCGGCTGTACGCCAAACAAGGGCGTAGCGCCTGCAATGCCATGGCCGAAAAAGCCAGGGCATTGTTTGAACGAGATGCCGAAATCAGCAAGTATTACAACCAAACCCTGGCAGGCGGCAAATGGAACCACTTGATGGATCAAACCCATATTGGGTATACTTATTGGCAACAACCGCCAGTTGACAAAATTCCCGATTTGATTCAGTACGATGCGCCACTTTCTGCACAAATGGGCATTGCGGTAGAAGGCAATTCTACCGCCCGAACCAGCGCAGCGGACCCCTTGGTTTTGCCTGCGTTCCATGCTTTGAGACCCAACGAAAAGCATTTCATCGATGTATTCAATACGGGCAAAACTCCGTTTACTTTCCAGATTCAAAGCAACGCGAAGTACCTAAATATCACCGCTACAACCGGCAGTATCCAGGATGAGCAACGGATTGACGTGTCCATAGACTGGAACAAAGCTCCGCAAGGTTACACCCGCATCCCTGTGAACATCAAAGCTTCAACGGGTCAAACCATTGTGGTTTACCTTGACATACAGAACGCTCGATTACCCGAATTAACCGATTTTAAAGGCTTCATTGAAACCGATGGATCCGTCTCCACACACGCCGAGCACTACACCCATGCGGTCGAATCGGGAGCGGTAAAATGGCAAATTTTGCCCGATATTGGCCGGGTCGCGGGAGCAATTACCAGTTCACCAACTACGCACAGCGCGCTCAGCCCAGCTGGGGAAAGTCCGCATTTGGAATATGCTTTTTACAGTGCAAAAATTGGAGAAGTCAGCGTACAAGCACAATTTTCGCCGACCCTGGAATTTAATGAATCCAGTGGTTTGCGTTACGGGATTTCTATCGATGATGGGCCCATTCAAACCATCAATTTGCACCAAAATAAATCAAACCAGGCCTGGGAAGCAAGTGTGGCCAACAACATCCGCAGCCTCAACTCCACCCATCTGTTAACCCGGGAAGGCACACACACCCTTAAATATTGGGCCATTGATCCGGGTGTCGTTTTACAAAAATTGGTCATTGACCTGGGTGGTGTAAAAACGAGTTATCTTGGTCCTCCGGAAAGCCCACGGAAGTAGGGGGATTTTTTTCTACAAACACAATACTATGATTCAAACCATGCGTTGGTTTGGGCCTAAAGACCCGGTGGCCTTGTCTCATATTCGGCAAGCAGGCTGCATCGGAGTGGTCACGGCCCTGCACCAAATCCCGGTTGGCGATGTCTGGCCGCAGGAATCCATCCAGGAACGTATTCACACCATCGCTCAGACGGAAGGCTTGTATTGGGCGGTCGTCGAAAGTTTACCCGTCCACGAGGACATCAAAAAGGGGCTCCCCAGCCGCGAGCAGTACATTGCCAATTATCAAAGCTCCTGCGCAACCTGGCGGCTTGCGGCATCCGGACGGTGTGTTACAACTTCATGCCGGTATTGGACTGGTCGCGCACCAACCTGGAATACCAATTGCCCAATGGTGCCAAAACCCTGCGTTTCGTTTGGCAAGATTTTGCTGTTTTTGACCTCTGCATTTTAAAGCGGCCGGGAGCTGAGAAAGATTATTCGCCAGAAGTACAAAAAGCAGCCGTAGCCCAATTTGCGGGTATGTCCGAAGCGGCCAAACAAAAGCTGCAACAAACGGCCTTATTGGGTTTGCCTGGTTCTGAAGAAGCCTTTAGCCTGGAAAATTTCCAAGGTTTGCTGGATGCCTATGCCGAGATTGGCGACGCTGCGTTGCGGCAAAACCTGTATTACTTCATTCAGCAGGTAGCCCCGGTAGCAGAAGAATGTGGCATCAACCTCTGTATTCACCCCGATGATCCGCCCCGGCCATTGTTGGGCTTGCCTCGGGTAGTGAGCACCGCGAGTGACTTGCAACAGTTGCTCGATGCTTGTCCTTTGCGTGCCAATGGCATTACCTTTTGCACAGGTTCCTTGGGTGTTCGTGCCGATAACGACTTGACCGCCATGTTCACCCGTTTTGCCGATCGGATTCATTTTATCCACCTGCGGGCCACCAAACGGGAAGAGAACCCCCTCAATTTTCCACGAAGCCGATCACCTCACCGGCGATGTAGACATGTACGCGGTGGTCAAGGCGATTGTGCTGGAAGAAAAACGCCGTGCTGCCTTGGGGCTTGTGGATGCACAAATCCCTTTCCGTCCCGATCACGGGCACCAGATGCTGGATGATTTAGGTAAAAAAACGTATCCGGGCTATTCGGCAATTGGGAGATTGAAGGGATTGGCGGAGATTCGGGGGCTAGAAATGGGGATTCGACGCAGTTTGTAGGGAAATTTGAACACCCACTAACTGCGGGCAGAAGTATTGATCTTGATGGGAGCGCGGATGACGCGGATTTGGCGGGTTTACGCGGATCTCAATTTTCGAACAAATAAATCCGCGTAAACCCGCCAAATCCTCGTCATCCGCGCTCCCATTTACGTTTGATTGACTAATTTCAACTTTTGCCATTACAACTATAAACAACACAACAACATGACACGTCTTTTTTTCCTCTTCACTTTCCTCATTGGTAGTTTTTATGCCTCTGCCGACGATGGCTACCGGCTCTGGTTGAAATACGATCTGCTCAAAAACACCGCTGTCCGGGCACAATACCTGCCGTACACACAATACATCGCCTACAATTCTTCAGACCCCGTCGTACAAACAGCGGCCCGGGAATTACAAGCAGGTTTACAAGGTCTTTTGGGCAAAAGCATCCGCTTACAGGGCACTTCCAGCGCAGCCCCCGGCGGCATCAGTTTGGAACTTACAACAACCCCACAGCCCAATCTTGGGAGCGAAGGTTATAACATTACCACTCAAAATAACCGGGTAAAAATCCTCGCCAATACCCCATCCGGCTTATTGTACGGCGCTTTTGCCTTGCTGCGCAAAATCCAGACCGCTACCCCTGTTAGCAAAATTCCGGAAACCAGTGTCCCCCGCGTTCAATTGCGCATGTTGAACCACTGGGACAATACCAATGGCAGCATCGAGCGCGGTTATGCCGGAGCCTCCCTCTGGAAATGGTACGAATTGCCCGAAACCGTTGACCCGCGTTACCGCGATTACGCCCGCGCCAATGCCTCCATTGGCATCAACGCGGTGGTGCTGAACAACGTCAATGCCAGCGCCCGTTTTATGAGTCGGGAATACCTGCTCAAAGTCAAAGCCATTGCGGATGTATTCAAACCTTATGGCATCAAAGTTTACCTTTCAGTCAATTTCGCCGCCCCTAAAATCCTGGGCAAACTCAAAAATTCCGACCCGCTTGAACCCGCCGTGCGCCAATGGTGGGTCGACAAAGCCAGTGAGATTTACGGCATCATGCCCGATTTTGGCGGTTTTTTGGTCAAAGCCAACTCAGAAGGTGAACCCGGGCCGCAAGACTTTGGGCGCACCCATGCCGATGGAGCTAACATGTTGGCCGAAGCGCTTGCACCTTTCAAAGGCATCGTGATCTGGCGGGCTTTTGTGTACAAAGCCGACCCTAAGGGCGACCGTTTCAAAGCCGCTTATGAAGAATTTAAATCCCTGGATGGCACGTTTTTGCCCAACGTGGTCGTACAGGTAAAAAACGGCCCGATCGATTTTCAACCTCGTGAGCCTTTTTCGCCACTCTTCGGGGCCATGCCCAAAACACCCCTGGCGATGGAGTTCCAAATCACCCAGGAATACCTGGGTTTTTCCACCAACCTGGTTTATCTGGCGCCTTTGTTCAAAGAATGCCTGGATAGCGACACGTATGCTAAGGGCGCAGGTTCTACCGTAGCGAAGGTCATTGATGGCAGTTTGCACCAATACCCGATCAGCGTAATGGCGGGGGTGGCCAATACAGGGTCCGACCGAAACTGGTGCGGCCATTTGATGTCGCAATCCAATTGGTACGCCTTTGGTCGTTTGGCCTGGGATCACCAACTCAGCAGCAGTGCCATTGCCGATGAATGGATCAAAATGACCCTGACCCAGGATGCCAGTGCAGTAAAGACCATTCTGGCCATGATGGAACGTTCGCGGGAAGTATACGTCGATTTTACCACGCCGCTCGGATTGCACCACATCATGGGGCAAGGCATCCACTTTGGGCCGGAACCCTGGTTGGAACGCAGCGCCCGACCCGATTGGACCTCCATTTATTACCACCGCGCCGATTCGATTGGATTGGGCTTTGATCGTGGGGTAAATGGCAGCAATGCCCTGAGTTTGTATCATCCTGAAGCCATCAAACAGTGGAGCCAAATCGATGCCTGCCCACTCCCCTACTTGCTGTGGTTTCACCACGTGCCTTGGGGTAAAAAACTGAGCACTGGGCGTAGTCTTTGGGACGAACTTTGTACCCGCTATTACACGGGATCTACCGCCGTCAACACGATGCAACAGGAATGGGCTGGGCTGAAAGGTAAAATGGACGCTGAAATCCACGCCGATGTTTTGGGGCGTTTAGGCGCACAACAACGGGAAGCGCTCTGGTGGCGCGATGCTTGTGTGTTGTATTTTCAGCAGTATTCAAAAATGCCGATTCCGGCACCGTTTACACCTCCGAGTCGGACGCTGGAAGAAATTAAGGAACTGGTACGGATGTACCAGTTTAGATAATTAGAATTGTTACAACAAAGTTAAATCCAAGGCAGGGGTTGCAGTTTTTTCCATAAAACAGCAACCCCATTTTTTTGCTTTGCTGTCCAGTGTGGGTATCCCCGGTTTATTCAAATATTTCAACCCGACTGACATGAAAAAGTTATTTTTTACCGCTCTTGTTACTTTCCTGACGGGCAGCCTTATGTTTGCCCAATCTTTATCCAGAACCGAACGGTATCAGCACTTATCACAGCAGGCAATTACACTGCTAAAAAAAGTAAATGCTGGTTTCTTAACCGAGGCAAATCATCCAACCCTGCGGGTCGAGCCTTTAAAACTGGATTCTACACGCAATTTTACTGGCTATGATTTAACGGCAAAGGATAGTTTACCCACGGTACGTTCCCGATTTCAGTACCCCAAGCCTAATGTCCAAGTGGAAATTAATGCCATTTACCAGCAAGGGAATTGGTTAACCACCGGGCGTTTTACCGAAACCCGCGATCAACTGGGGCGGGTAGTTGAACTTGCTGGAGACAGTTATCTTGCTGATGAAAAAGTACCAGCCAGAATCCAAACTTATCCTGTACCGCCGTGGTAACTTCTCTACGTTGATCGACTCCGTGGCCATCTACATCTGGAACGAGGATAGCAACAATTGGGAAAAAACGCTGCTCCAAACCAATTCCTATAACGCCCAAAACCGCCTGGCCAGAGAACTTTCTGAAATCACCGTTGAAGGATTGAAATACCAATCCATGGTGACTTATACCTACAATGAAGCGGGTAAAAACACCCTGATCGAAGAAGTTAATCTTTTCTTCGGCATCGTTTCGCCAGTTTCACGTACGGCCATGACCTATAATCCTGAGGGTAAGTTGAAAGAAGTGATGGTATCCTTGTACTTGAGAGGAGAATTTGTACTCAGTGAGCGGGAAGTATTTGCCTACAAACCTGGTGCTTATAAGCAGGACACTTACCTGCGGGATGAAACCACTGGGGTCTGGAACAAAACCCAAAGTCTGCTGTACAAACTTGATGTTTGGAACCGCACCGCATCCTTGGAAAAAACCTTCATGGGATTCGATGGCAACCCAGAAGCTCGTGAATTGACTGTTTACGGCTATGTAGTGAATGGTGATCAACCCAATTATCAACACTTAACCATGGAGCAGATCTATCAGTGGGACAAAGCCACTGGAGCATACAACCTGAGCGACCGCAAGTTTTATCACTATCGCGGCATCAGTACCGACTTGCCCGACCTGGAAGTCAAGGCAAAATCGCTGCTGATATTCCCGAACCCCGCACAGGATAAAATACAGCTGTCCCTGGAAGAGGATGCGCAGGTTTGGGTGTACAATGTATTGGGGCAACAACTATTGTCACGTCGACTGGGCGCAGGGCAATCCTTGGACGTCATGCAATTGTCCCGAGGTGTTTATTATGTCGTTGCGCAACACGAGCGGATTTGTACACGGTAAATTGATCAAACGTAGTGCTTTGACAGGAAGATTTTAGCATGCTTTCCCTGCTTAAACTTCACAACTGATCCCCCACCCAGTACAAAAACGCGTCGGGTCCAAAAGAAGAGTTTCCCCAAGTACGGCCCAATCGTACAATGACCAGTTTTTTTGCCGGATGAACATACACAAATTGATTTAGGACACCCGCGGCGTAAAATGCGGGAGAACGGTAAGCGACGCGGTACATTCTACTCCGGCCATCGCGTGAAGAACGACTACTTACCGCACTGGGATACGGGTTTTGTTGCTGAAATTTCAGTGCTTCCGTCGAATCGCGAAAAGAGCGGAAAGATTGACGGCTCCACCACTGGTTTTTGTATCCGCTGTATCGCTCCATAATTTCAGGATCAGAGCAAGCCCTTACCCAGTCTTCCGAAACGATCTGTTGGCCGTTCCATTTCCCCCGATTTAAATACAGCCTCCCAAATTTAGCAAAATCACGCGTGGTGGCATTGATGCAACAAAAAGCCCGCACGGTTTTCCGGGCATCGGTATTCCAACTCGCATCACTCTCCATTTGCAGCGGTGTCCAGATTTTAGTTTGCAGGTAGTTTTGCAGTTTTTGCTGGGTTGCCCGTTCAACAATTAAACCCAGCAATTGGGTATTCAGGTTTTTGTAGTCTTTTTCACCGGGCGTTTTTTCCGTTTTGGATTTCAGGGCAATTCTGGTGATGTTGCGCCCAAAACCCAATTTGATCGCATTGCTGAAGGGGCTTTTGAGCGTTTCCAGGCTTTTGATGCCACTGCGCATGTCCAGCAGGTGTTGGATGGTCACTTTTTCCAGGTTGGGATCGCGTTTTTTCAACTCAGGCAGGTAAGTAGTGATGGGGTCATCCAGGCTTTTGATTTTTCCTTCATCCAAAGCAATACCCACCAGGGTAGAGACAAAAGATTTTGCCACAGAAAAAGAGGGCAATTGGGTTTCGGGGGTAATTTCCCCAAAATAATTTTCATACAGAATCGAATCATTCCGAATCACCAGAAAGGAATAGGTGTGGGTAGGTGCCAGCATAGAATCCAGCACTTGTTGCAAGCGCGTCTTTTCCTTCCTGCCATCCATAAAGGCAAAAGGTTCCTCACTTTTTTTTAAGGGCGTCGAACGCAGTGAAGCCAAAGACTCCAGCTTGAACTGACGGTATTTGTAAGCCGTCAACAAATAACAGGAAGGCAAAGTAAAAAGGCAAAGCGTCAAAAGTAAAGAACTGCTTAATCGCATGGATGATCGGGATTTTAAAAGTAGACTTGTTGTAAAGATGCTCTTTTTTTGCAAAAATGTCATGGCTTGTAAATCCAAAATCAATCCGGTCTTCGTAAGATATTTACCCCCCCGCCGTGGATTACAAGAAAAAATTGTGGATTTAAATTTGACCTTTTGGGGCCCGGGGGCGGAAAAACCAAAAACACCCGGGGGAAATGCGCGGGGGGACCGGGGGAAAAAAAAAAAAAAAAAAAAAAAAATAAAAAGAAATCTAACACCTAAATAACACTTGAAATTATTCCATTTGTGAAAGTATCCCTTTGAAATTCCTTTAGTCATTGCATCAGCGTCACTTCAGCTAAAATACATTACCAAATTTATCCAATGATGAAAAAGATTCAAGTTCTTTTGCTCATCCTGGCAGTTGTATGTCTCGCTGCCTGGATCGGCCTGCGCAAACCGTATTCACCAAGTGATGATTTACCCCTGGTAACCTACACTGCTTTTGATGTAAAGGGCATCAGTGTAGCGGCCGGAGAAGCGCTGGCACAGCATACCCGGAATTGGTCCGGCATCACCGCAACCACCTTTAATCCGGCCTCTGGTTTACTGGTGTTGAGTTACACCAATGCATTTACTGAAAATTCTTTATTGGCCAAACTTCAAGCCAATACTGACACCCCGATCAGCAAAAAAGTATTCGAAAAACCTGCGGGGCCCGCATGTCCAGTTCCCATGAGTTTAATCGCGGCTTTCCCTGGGTACTTGTTCTGGGCGGGATTGTTGTTTACGGGAAGCCTCTTGCTTTCCCTCTTTATGCCGCCTTTGCAAAAACGCTTGAACTTTGGTTAATCCTCTCAAACTAATTCATCAACTCAATTCTATTCATTTATGAAAAACTCAATCCGATTGTTGGCCATCCTGTTTTTGGCCTCGTTTGCGCTTGCATCTTGTGATAAAGATGATGAAGCAACGCCCACCCTCTACGATCGTTTGGGCGGTGTAGCCGCCATTTCTGCGGTAGTGGATCAATTCCTCACCAATGTAGTAGGTGACAACGTGATCAATGCTCGTTTTGCAGCAACCGTTGCCAATCCAGCTCGTACACAATTGTTGCGCAACAACCTGATCGATCAAATTTGTGCAGGTGCGGGTGGCCCTTGTCAGTACAAAGGCAAAACCATGCTGGAATCTCATAAAGGGATGAACATCACCCAAGCTGAGTTCAACGCATTAGTGGGTGATTTGGTAGCTGCACTTGACAAATTCAATGTCCCACAAAAAGAAAAAGACGATTTGCTGGCGATCCTGGGACCCATGCAAACGGACATTGTAGGAAAGTAATTGGAAGAAAAGCGTCGTAGACAAAAAGTGACCGGGAACCCTAGTAAATACAGGGGTTCCCGGTTTTGGTGGAGGCGGCGAGA
>NZ_JADKCX010000118.1 GCF_016718685.1 Haliscomenobacter sp.
CACAATCAGTACCTGCGTAGGCTGGTCGATGTATTTGCTGGCAAATTGCAGCATGGCGAGTACCTGGCTTTTATGCAGGCGGGGCTCCAGGGTGTCTTCGAGCAAGTGGAGGGTTTCGTGGAGGAGGGCGAAGAGGTAGTCGGGGAGTTCGTCGCCGTCGAAGTGGAGGACGGAGGCGGTGGCGTTGTAGAGGATGCTGCGGAGCTCAGGGTCGAGGGTGAATTTGAAGCGGCCGTCTTTGAGGCGTTTGACTTTGTAGGTGGTTTTCATGTGGATGGTCTCGGTGTTGAGGGTTGAAAGATTTTGGGGGCAGCTTCGCTGCGGGTTTTGGAACCACCTAAGGCACGGAAGGAACCAAAGGGGCACTTTAGGTTAAGGTATTGTTTGGGGTTTTGGGTCTTTAAAGCGGCATTTTTTTTAGCACAGAGGGAAAAAAGAGGGCACTGAGGGCACAAAGTTAGATGCTGACGGGGGTGCGCGTGCGGGGGCAGCTTCGCTGCGGTTTTTTTTGAACCACCTAAGACATCTAAGGGCATCTTAGTGTGGGTGGGGTCTGGGGATAGGGATGCTGGGGATTTGAGTCTCCCTGAGGCATCGAAGGAGAGGCGGGACAGCCACAGAGGGCTGCGGCTATAAGAGTTTGATGATTTGTTGGTAGAGGGTATCGGGGTTGCTGGGGCGGGCGGCGTTGATGTGGGCAATGTGGCCAGTTTTGTCGATCAGGATGTAGTGGGGGATCGAAAAAGTGTCGCGGATACCGGGGTAGGTCCAAACCTGGTTGTAAAATGACTTGGACATGTGGTAGTGGTAGCCGTGGAGCTGGTGTTTCCTGAGCTTCTTTTTCCAGAGTTGGACATCGTTGTAATAGCCGTATGGGGCTCCGAGGTATACAAAGGCGAGGGACTGATCCTTGAAGCGGGCTTTCAGGGCGGGGGGGTGTTTGAATTCATCAAGGCAAGGGCCGCAGCGGGTGCCCCAGATGTCGATGTAGAGGACTTTGCCGCGGAGCTGGGGTTGGGCGGCGAGGGCTTCGAGGGATTCGATGGGGGTGGTGCTGGGTAAAAAATGGATGGCCTGGTTTCCGTTGAAGGAAAGGTCGTAGAGGTAGGACGCGGCCAAAATGAGGGTGATGAGGGCAAGGGGGATGAAAATGAATTTTGCTTTCATGGTGTTGAAGATTTTGTGGGTTGAATACTGGGGCAGCTGCGCTGCGGTTTTTTGAACCACCTGAGAAACCTTAGAGCACCTTAGGGTGGGTCTGAGGGGGCTGGGTGCAAGGAGGGCGACCTCAGGTCGCCGGTACGAGAGGTTAGCGCCAGCCGTCGTCGGGGGCGAATTCGTGGATGCGTTGGCCATCGTCGTAGATGGCGGCCCAGGCGATTTTGCCGATCCAATCCGGTTTGGTGAGGACCAGTTGCCGGAAGCGGTAGGCGCTGACGCCACGGGTGTCCTGGTTGCGGTTTGACCAAAAATAATGCACCTTGTCGAGATTGTTGAGAAAACGGACGCCCAATTTGAAGCGGCCTTTGTCGCAGGCCTTGGGCTTGGTTTTACGCTGCGTGGTTGGAGTTGACATGAGGGACGGTGTTTTGGATTTCAGTGTGGAATATTTGCACCAATGCTGCTTTGCGTTTGCCCAGGGTTTGGGTGACGCGGCGGTAGGCCTCTACGGGGGCGATGGTTGCCTCGGGGCGGAGGCTGGCCAGGTAGAAGTTGACGGCTTTGGTGAGCAGCTCGCGGTCTTTGATGGCGATTTTGGCCTGTTGGTGCTTTTTGAACCAGGCTTTGGTGGCTTTGAAGCCCTTGGGTTGCGCACATCGAAGTAGAGGCTGGGGAGGGGTACCCAGCGCTTTTGGCCATTGGCCAGGCCGGCATCGATCCAGCGGCGGACCAGGTGGATGCGTTCTACGACCTCGTTGGCGCCACGGGTGTAGTTGGCGGCGGGGGCGTAGCGGAGGTACTCGGCCAGGGCGATGCGCATGCGCTCGTGTTCGGGGTCGCAGATCCAGCGATCGGCGTAGAGGACCGTGGAGGCGACGGAGGCCAGGCGGCTGACCTGGCGATCGAGGAGGAGTTGGTCGGTAGGGGAAAGGCCGGCGTAGACGGCGAGGTGGGGGGAGTTTTTCGGGTAAGGTGAGTGTTGAACCAGGTTCACAAGAGGGTTGTTTTGGCGCAGCTGCGCTGCTGGTTTTGTTCACCACCTTAGAAACCTCAGGCACCTGAGGGGTCACCTTAGGGAGGTTGCGCCTGCGGCGCTCAGGGGATTCAGAGGATTTAGGGGGGGCCGCCGCAAACGGGGGGGGTGTTTCCAGAACACTGTCGCTGGTGGTTTCGTAACCAGAAAAAAGTTCCGGAGGAGTATCCAGAACACAGCCCGTGAGCGGGTTTTCAACAAGCATTTCCGGCTTTTCCACCGAATTATTGAGCTGGCCAACAGGGTTCAACTTCGTAAAACTTTCATTTTCAACCGCTTGTTGAAAAGGCGCGCCGCTTAATTTATTTAATTTATTGGTTTCAAGAACAGTTATACTGGTTACAGTATGCGGTAAAGTTTGCGGTGAGGAGTGGAGACAGTGGGGCCGGGGGCGACAAAAAACGCGTCGACCTGGTTGTCGGGATCGCCGCCGCGTTGCAGGTGCAGCACCTGGGGGCTGAGGAAAAGCTCGTACTGGCAGTTGGTGCCATGCCAGACCTCGCGGGTGATGATGCCCGCGCTGCGGAGGCGTTGGCGGAGGTTTTGGACGGTGCGTTCGGAGCAGGTCAGCATTTGGGACAGCTGGACGTTGTTGGTCCACAGGGCGGGTAGGGGAGTGGTGCCGGGAACCAGTTGCGCCACATATGCTTGATGGTAGTGGATGGACACGGAATAGAGGTAGAGCAGCTTTTCGGCGAGGGCCTGGTGGGCGCTGCGGAGTTGCTGGGCGAGGGGGCGGTTGGTGTTGTAGGTCAAAAGCTGGGCCTCCAGCAGTTTCCTGCTTTTGGCCCACTTGACACTGTACTTACTGGTTTGCTCATAGTAGTTTACAAACTTCTCGGAATTGGTTTTCATAGCAATGTCTTTGGGAATGACGAGTTTTTCGAATGACGAATGACGAATTGGGAGGTAGATCCTGGCATTTGTCGTGGGTCATTCAAAAAACTGGTCACTCGGGAAAGGTCTACGAGTCCCGCTGCTTTGGGCAACGGGGCTCGGATAGACCGAATCAAATCATCTCCATGAAGCCAGGTGTCCTGGCGGTTTCGGTTCCGTCATGGGGGTCGAACCCATACAGGGGGGCGGATTGGGGGGCGAGGGGCAGCCACATAGGGTGGCGGCTACTGCACCCAAGGCGCGGCCTGTTCCGAACTTTGGCGGAATGTGTGTAAAATCAAATGGAGATGGATGGTTTTTTCTATGAACCCACGGCTAAAGCCATGGCTTTTCCCACGACTAAATTCATGGGGTGGGGCGGTATGGTGCCTCCCACGGATAAATCCGTGGGTTGGCGGCGGGGTTATTTTAGATGATCGAATGAGCCGGGCGGATATTTTAAGGTTGCGGTCATTTTTTCGGTTTTGCAAAAATTTTGAGCAGCAGATTAACAGCTACTTCAAAGCAGCCAGTACCTCAGTCTTTTGGCGGATGGAGATCGGGATGACCGATCCATCGACGAGCTGGAGGCTTTCGCCCTCCTTTTTGAGGAGGGAGCGGATGTACTTGCGGTTGACCAGGTGCGACTGGTGGGTGCGCAGGAAACCGTGGTCAGTGAGCAGGTTCTCGAAGTCGCGCAGGGTTTTGGTGATCAGGAGCTTGGTGCCATCGCAGAGGTATACATGGGTATAAGGGCCTTCAGCCTGGCAGCGGAGGATCTGATCGGGTTCCACAAAATCGACGCGCTCGATGGAGGGCAGCGCGATTTTGGGTTGCTGCTGCGGGTTGCGCAGGTTTTCGAGGAGCTGCTGGAGCTGGAGCTTGCCCCAGCGAGCCAGCAGCTTTTCCTGCACCTTGGCTACGGCGGCCTGGACTTCGGTAGCGTTGATGGGTTTTAGCAGGTAGTCGAGGGCGGCGAATTTGATGGCGCGCAGGGCGTATTGGTCGTAGGCGGTGACGAAGATGACTTCGGCACGCACCGGGGTGATGGATTCCAGGAATTGGAAGCCGTTTTGGTCGGGCATCTCAATGTCGAGGAAGATGAGGTCGGGCTGGGTTTGGAGGTAGAGGGTGCGGCCTTCGGCGGCGTTGTTGGCCTGGCCGAGGATTTGGACCTGGGGGCAGGTTTCGGCCAGGATGCGGGCGAGGCTGCGGTGGTTGTGGGGTTCGTCGTCGATGTGGATGGCGCGGATCATTGTGTTGTTGTTTTTCCCACGGCTAAAGCCATGGGTTAGGTCAAGCAGGTTGGGGCGTTTTTGCCTACGGCTAAAGCCATGGGGCGTTTTTTCCCACGAATAAATTCATGGGGTGGGCGGTATGGTTGCCTCCCACGGATAAATCCGTGGGTTGGCGGGGTTACAAGGGGATCGAAAGTCGGACCTTGGTACCCGTTTGGTCGGGGGAAATGCGGCGACGATCCTGAATTTCGAGTTCAATCAAGTCCGTTTTGCCCACATTCAGCCAATCAATTCGCTGGTCAGTCAGGGCCATCCCCTGGTGGCTGCGCTTGGGCTCCTTATGGTAATTTCTACGCCGAGACTCCTCGATTCCGATCCCTGAATCCAGGATCACGATGATCAAATGATCAGAGCGATCCAAGGTAACCTTGAGCTTTAGTTGCTTCGGTTGATTGCCGGGGCGCAGGCCGTGCAAGATGGCATTTTCCACAAAGGGTTGCAACAACATACTCGGGATTTCGGTGTTTTCAAGGTCAACTTTCGGATTGACTTCGATGCTGTACTCAAAGGGCGTGCGCAAGGCCTCCAAAGAGCAATATTTGTTCAGGGCATCAAGTTCGTCTTTGAGCAAGACCCGTTCGTGTGCTGCAGCATCGACAACGTAGCGCAGCAATTGAGCCATTTCCGAAAAATAGCGATTGGCCGCAACAAAATCCTGTTGATTGAGTAAATCTTGAATAGAGCCCAGGGTATTGAACAAAAATGCGGATTCAGGCGTGGCGCGAAGCCCGTGAGGGCCAGGTTTGCGTGATCACGCTGTCGAGTCAGTTGCGGCTTTTATTCAGTGAATAAAGCCCAAATACGATATTTAGCAAAAAGAAACTCTGGATGGCAAACCCCATATAACGCCCGTTGAGGTGTTGATCCTTTGCGTGCAATCGGAGTTCGTAAAAATCCTGTCCTAGTTTGTCACTTTGTTCAAGATTTAAGCGGAGACACCAGTACCCGCCCACCCTTCGAAGCGTGAAATAAGCAGGTTGACCCGCCCTATTAAAAGCCAGCATGCGGTACATTGTAGCTTTGGTTTCGCCAGGGACTGGAATTTCGTGGACCGTATACAGTTTCCAGGAGCGATCCAATATTTTGATCATGCTGTCGCGCAAAATTACCGGAGCTGGAGTGCGCCAAATCTCAACTATACTCTTTCGCTCGGTGGAGATGTACTCCCCTTGAATCCAGGCAGGGATCAACTCTTGGGTTACCGCTCTGGACATCACCGATCTTTTGGGGGGCACAGGATGGGTGTTACTCAGCGAAAACAGTTGCATGTTTGAGCTCACCCCCTTCGAGTTGAATACCGCAGCAGCGCGATTCAGCACAATAACAGTTGGTTTACCCGGAACATCCAACAGCATAAGCGCCACATCTTGCCGATGAAAAAAGGAAACTATTTTACAAAATTTTCCTTTGTAATAAGCATACTCAGCAAAGACATCGATCGTTTTGCTCGAATTCGATCCACGGTGGTAGCCCCTCCAGGGAAGCGCAGCAACAGTGGTGAATTGAGCTTGTTGCAACCAGTTTTTATCCAGGTTTTTTAAGCAACTCAACTCAATGGCGGCGGCGGAATCCTTACTCGCGGTTTGCCTTAACGCATCAATTTGACTGAAATAAGGAAGTATATCTTCGATAGCCTCGGTACGTTGAGGAGTCAGCGTGGAGTAGGCCCATCCAGCATTGAAGCTAGCGATAGACAACAGTATTGGCACAACAATAAAGGATGCAAGGTGCTGATAAAGCGTTGTCATGGTCAAGCATTTAGGGTTCAACATTTGGATCAAAGCGGAATCGATAGCTGGACGAGGGTGCCGGTATGGGTCGGAGAAATCTGATTGCGGTCCTGGATGAGGAGTGCAATTTTCTCCGATTTGCCCACATTCAGCCAGTCGATGCGCTGATTGGTCATGGCCATGCCCTGGTGGCCGCGCTTGGCGTCAGAGTCGCGGTTTTGTTGGCGGCGTTGAGCTTCCTCGATGCCGATGCCTGAGTCTTCGATGGCAATGTTGAGCAATTGAGGCGAAGGCTGTTCCACCTTTATGCACAAGTTTTTGGGACCATTGCTGGGGCGAAGGCCGTGTAAGATGGCATTTTCGACAAAAGGCTGCAAGAGCATGGTGGGATTTCGACATTTTCCTGATCCACCTGAGGGTCAACCTGGATAGAAAAATCAAAAGGGGTACGCAGAGCCTCCAGACAGCAATACTTGCGCAGGGCCTCAAGTTCGTCTTTGAGCAACACAAACTCATGGGCGGCACTATCCACCACATAGCGCATGAGTTGAGCCATTTCGGTGAAATAGCGGTTGACCGCATCAAACTTCTTTTCGTGGATCAGGTCCTGGATAGAGCCCAGGGTGTTGAACAAAAAATGAGGGTTAAGGCGGGAGCGCAAGCCAGTAAGAGCCAAGCTCGCGCGGTCGCGCTGGAAGCTGAGTTTGCGGTTTTG
>NZ_JADKCX010000119.1 GCF_016718685.1 Haliscomenobacter sp.
GTTGGGATGTCTACAAACATATTGCCATTGATGAAATCGCGTTTTTTTATGCCAATGGAAAGATGACTTTCGCAAAGGTCAACAAGCGCAATTTCCCCACCAATGTGCAACTCAAAACCCTGGAAGAAGAATTGTTTCCCAAGTTTTTGCGGATGCACAAAACGTATTTGATCAACGTTGCCTTTATCGAATCGATCAATTTAAAGAAAGCAAGGGTAGAAATTGCCGAAGAACACCTCCCCATGGGGTATGCTTACCGCAAGGAATTTATTGAACGATTAAAGTTACTAAAATAGCAGCCGAGGGAAGGAGTGTTTTTCAGACAACCTGATCGTTGGGCCGTTCATCTAATTACCTGGGCCGTTCATCCACCTATAAGCATCTTTGTCGGTATTCGCAGCATTACTTAACTTCTTTTATGAGACATTAGTATTCCTAAGTGAATCTAAACCTCAAAACAGGGAGTACCAACATCAGGAGCATGAAAAACCAATCGTTGAACAAAAAGCTCAAAGCAGATCACCAATCCGATGAGGCGGTTTGGATGGGAGCGCCAGACGTAAGTACTGTAGAGAAAGATACCAAAAATGAGCGCTTCAAGAAACAGTTTGCTCAGGATGTACTCATTCATGAGCGGATAAAATATCCAGTGCGGCGATGGCATGTTTGTTTTGATGCATCGGGTTTGAAACCATGTTACTGGACATTTTGCTTGAAGTATCAATTGCCAATTCAATAGATTGTATGAGCAGGAGATCATCAGTTTCATTACCCTTTACGTGGATTTTGAAAATTCAGCAATAAGGAATAAATTTGAAAAAGATTTGATCACCATCACTAAAGCAGATCAACCTATGGGAATCGAACAAGCCATTCAAGAAGAGTTAAAGCGACAAGCTCGCGAAGAAGGTCTTGCCATTGGGATCGAACAGGGGATCGAAAAAGGTGAAGCAATGCGGGATGAAGAGCTGCTCAAAAACGCCGTACCAGAGCTTTTTCAAATGGGGCTTGACGCTCAGAGAATTGCCAGCATTCTCAGCCTTTCGCTAGAAGACGTTCAAAACGTGATTGATCAATTACGGGAGGGATAGAGAACCATATAGGGAAGGTAAGGTTTAGGAAATAAATTAACAGGACTACCATTTTGACAAAAACTCATTTTGATTTTGGGGATTTTAAAAGCCTGATGAACGAGCTAAATGGTACATCGTTCCACTGAATTTTCTTAGAACTGTAAAAATAGTCTCTTTCAAGGTTTTTCCCGGAAAAATACTTGAAACATTAAGTGCAGGAACAAATTTTTCATTAAACATATTCATACATTATTACTAATTAGTAAATTATCAGGCAAAAGCTCACGCTTAAGTATTTTTTGTATGGCATACTTTTTGGGGTGTTTGTGCTCAAAACTCGGGGGTTCATCGGTAATCGCCCCTCTATACAAACCATAGTTGATAATTTTGTATTTCGTTGAGTGCGGAAAGCCATAGCCAATCATTTAACAAGCCCTTCAGGCCTTATCATGAAAAGAAAATATACCATTGCTATCATTGGCAAAGATCATAGTCTAAGCCGGTGCATTGCCTCGAATCTGAACGAATTGATTCCTACAAGGGAGCCCTTGGTGGCTGATGATGTTGCAAGCTTTTGCATACTCAGTGCAGAATACAAGTACTTTGACTTTGTATTTATCGACTCCATCGGATTCAATATCAATACAAACAGAGAATGGTTATTAAGCATGTTCCATCAATCCCCACAAACCCAAATAATTATGTTAGAAGATAAACCCAACCAATTAATGGAATTCATCCGCGCTGGAGGCTCAGGATGTTTAGATCGCCTCTCGTTGCATTGAAGATCTCCCTCTATTTGTGAGCATGCAAATTTGGAAGAAACCTGGTTGCCTCCCAAATTTGCAAAAATCTTGATTGGTGAGTGCAAGCTAGACTTGAAATCCCATAAAGCTCGTTTTCTGCTGTCATAGCCGTCTATGAACACCTCAAAAAAACTGAACGCCAGCAGAGGTGGGTCGAGTTGTGCTCCCCTTACCTCATCTTCTGAAAAAATGCCCTCAACAACGCACTACACTCCTCATGCAAAACCCCGTACTCCAGCGTAGTTTTGGGGTGTAGCAGTTCTTTGCCAATCCGCATAAAGCCCCGTTTTTCATCTCCAGCGCCGTAGACTAGCCGCCCCATCTGCGCCCAGAAGATGGCTCCTGCGCACATGTTACAAGGCTCCAGGGTCACGTAGAGTGTACAATCAGGCAAGTATTTGCTGTTCAAATAATTTGAAGCGGCCGTTATCGACAAAATTTCGGCATGCGCCGTTACATCCAATAATTTTTCGGTGGTATTGTGCCCGCGGGCAATGATGCGGTTTTCACAAGCGATCACCGCGCCTACGGGTATTTCACCCTCTTCAAATGCAAGTTGCGCTTCTTTGAGGGCTTCCTGCATAAAGTATTCATCTCCGCGAAAATGTAACATAAATTAAGGTTTTTTATCAGAAGCTTACCATCGATTTGCCACGACGAATGTACGCAAGTCCAAGGACAGAATTACTTATTTTCTTTTTATCCAGACAATTCCTATTTTTGCACCGTTTTAGCGGAAGGGGGACTCAGGAAGGGTTTTTTCCGTAAGCATAATCTACTATAATCATTAGACCATGCCTTATCTATTCACATCTGAATCTGTATCTGAGGGACATCCGGACAAGATCGCTGATCAAATTTCCGATGCATTGATTGATCATTTCCTGGCATTTGACTCCAGTTCTAAGGTTGCTTGCGAAACGCTGGTAACCACGGGTCAGGTAGTGCTTGCAGGCGAAGTGAAATCAAAAGTTTACCTGGATGTACAGCAGATTGCTCGCGATGTTATTCGCCGCATTGGTTACACCAAGTCGGAGTACATGTTCGAAGCCAATTCTTGTGGTATCCTGTCGGCTATTCATGAGCAATCTCCCGATATCAACCAGGGTGTAGAGCGTGCCAATCCAGAAGATCAGGGTGCTGGAGACCAGGGCATGATGTTCGGTTATGCGACCAGCGAAACCGACAACTTTATGCCATTGCCATTGGACTTGTCGCACCGCATTTTGCAGGAGTTGTCCAGTATCCGCAAAACCCACGCTGATCTGATGCCTTACCTGCGCCCCGATGCAAAAAGCCAGGTAACCATTGAATACTCTGACGATCACCAACCGATTCGCATCGATACCATTGTTGTATCTACCCAGCACGATGATTTTGCGGAAGATGCAGCCATGCTCAACCGCATTCGTGAAGACATCATCCACATCCTGATCCCTCGGGTGAAAGATCAATTGCCGGAGCGCCTGCAACGCCTGTTTACCGATCAGATTACTTATCACATCAACCCAACGGGTAAGTTTGTGATTGGTGGCCCACACGGTGATACGGGACTGACTGGTCGTAAAATCATCGTGGATACTTACGGTGGCCGTGGAGCCCACGGTGGCGGGGCTTTCTCTGGAAAAGACCCCTCAAAAGTTGACCGCTCAGCGGCGTATGCTACCCGCCACATTGCCAAAAACCTGGTTGCTGCCGGCGTCTGTGAAGAGATTTTGGTACAGGTTTCTTACGCCATTGGGGTAGCCAAACCAACCAATATTTACGTCAATACTTATGGCACTTCCAAGGTGAAGCTGAGTGATGGCGAGATTGCATTGAAAGTGAATGAAATTTTCGACCTGCGCCCATACGCGATCGAAAAACGGTTGAAACTGCGTTCTCCGATTTACTCCGAAACCGCAGCCTATGGCCACATGGGGCGTAAACCAGAAATCAAAAAAGTCCAATTGCGTGATGCTACTGGTCAGTTCGTAGAACACGAAGTAGAGACCTTTACCTGGGAAAAATTGGATTACGTGGATAAAGTAAAAGCGGCTTTTGGGCTGTAAGCGAATAGTTAAGTTGACGAAGTTGAGGGTTTACACAGTTTTGTGCTATCCATCAAACTTGTAAATCATTGACATTGAAAAATCACTTCGGCCGCCTCGGGTGTTAAACTTTTACTTTTTTGAACAGGCTTTTATACCCGCAAAAACACCTTCTTCAAATACATGAAATACAAAAAGCCCCATTTGACCAACAAAACCATCAGCGCGAGGACCACCGCAGCATAAGGCTCACTGAACAGCTGCATCAACCATTTGAACAAAGCCTCGGCAGTAAAATACCAATCGATAAATCCTTCTGATAAGTAGATTAAGATAGAATTCATGCCAATGACGGCAAAAAAGAAAGCCCAACGGCGATAGCCCAAAACATCGATCACGTAATAAAAAGCGGAAAGCAGCAATAGGCTACAACCTCCCGTTTGTAACACAAATGAACTGGTCCAGAGGTTTTTGTTGATGGGAAAAACCAGGTTCCAGAGCTGCGCCAAAACCAAGGCAACCACCCCCATAATGGCCAAGATCAGGGCCTTCGGGGTTGGGTCATGGTGCCGTGTTTGAGCAAATTCCCAGCATAGATCCCCTAAAGAGCAGTGCCAATGGCGGGAGTACAGCTCATCAAACCTTCCGGATCGTGAATGGTTAAATGCAAGTGTCCTGGAATGATCAAGCGATCGAGATAGGAGGCAAAATTGCCTTCCATCGTCAGATCTCCCATCGGAAATCCGGGGGCAGCATTGAAACGCAACAGCAACCAATACCCAATGAGCAAGGCACAAAACCAGATGATTTGCCCCAGCTGTTTGGTGTACAAGTAGATGATGTTGGCAAACATGTAGGCCAACCCGATCCGCCCCAGTACGCTGGGGAAACGGATTTCGGCCAAGGGTCTCAGCACCAGTCCGTTGTTGTAAATGATGCCCAGGAGCACCAATACCAGCCCCCGCCGAATGACCCGTAGCAGCAATTGTTGTTTGGGTTTCCGTTTTCCAGATCGCGCCCAACGGAATAAGGGGTGGCTACACCCGCTAAAAATAAAAACAGGGGAAAAATCAAGTCGTACAATCGAAATCCATTCCAATCGGGATGGGACAATTGGTGGGCGGCGGCTTCCCAAATTGGGGAACCCGTTGCGGTGGCGAGGCTGTGTATTACAGCTTCGGCGCCCATGATCCAAAACATGTCAAAGCCGCGCAGGGCATCGAGGGAGTACAAGCGTTGCCCTGTGGAGGGAGGTGTCATTAGCGTTGAATTTTAAGTGCGTAAGCAAAGCTAATTTATTTTTCTAACCCTATTATTTTTTTGAGCCTGCCGTTATCATGGAGCATCTCATCCAAATGATTTCTAGGGTGTCTCTTAGGTTTCTAAGGTTTCTAAGGTGGTTAAAAAGAAAAATAAGATATTTTTTAACCACCTTAGAAACCTTTAGGAAACCAAGAGGCACTTTTATAACTAACAGCCGGTTTTCGCATTGTAGGTCGGTGATAGGCCGATCCTAAAACTGTAAATAAGGCCGCAGTCGCTCCAACTTTTGCTTTTCCAACGCCACCACCTCCTCCAAGTCCTCGGGCTTGGTAAACGGCCCATGCTGATCCTTCCAATTCAAGATTCCTCGGGCTGCTTTAAAGCCAATATACGGGTGAGTCGCCATTTCATTCAACGTAACTTGATTGATCAGCAAAGGCTTCAATCCAGGGTTACCCAAGGTCAAGCAGGGTAGGATTTTTTGGAAAACCGAATCCGCCAGGCCGTACGTTTCCCGCACTTGCTCCAGGGCATAAAAACCACCAAGTTTGTCCCTGAACTTGACGATACGGTTGGCCAGCACAGGGCCGATGCCGCGTAGGGATTGCCAGGCACTGGTGTCGGAGGTGTTGACATCGATGGGCGTACAAGGTTTGGTTTCTTTTTTGTAGGGTTTTCTTTCTGGATAGTGCTGGAAAGATCTGCCTTCTACACCAGTACCCGAACGAACTTTCCTCAGCACTGCTGATCCGCATGAATGGCAAGGCCTTGGGATACCAATCCGGTGGCAATCCATATACTTTTTGCACGTCTTCCGGTTTTCGAAATCGGCCTCCCTTGGCGCTGTATTTCACCCAAATGGCTGCCGTGCGGGCGGATAGCCCAAGTTGCTGTAGTTCTGATGCGGTAACGGTATTCGGGTCAAAGGGAAAAAATTTGATGGATGTAGACACCTTTACAGGATACCCTTTAGGATACCGGGATTTGCCATAACGTGGTTCTTTTTGATGGTAGCGGGGAGCCTTTTTCACCTGAATGGGTCGAGGGGCTGTCGCCAGTACCGTCAGGTCTTCAGGCGTTTCCAAATTGATCCATTCTGGCAACAAAAATGCCACTGTACATAAAATGAGCAGCAACACACAAGCCCTACGTTCGGCTTTGGTGTAGTAAAAAAAGTCAAGAAGCTTTTTCATGGATGATGGTTTTGGTTAAGTGAAAGCAGATAAACTTTTACTTTGTCGGGATTATTGCCCGCAAAATTTCCAGATTTTAGCCTGGGGGGCTGCGCGGCGCGGGTTCCGCCTTGTTCTGCGGTATCATGGATGGGAATGCCTTTTTCCTGCGCGAGTTTTTTCATCCAGCGAGCGGATGGTGCCAAATCGGTTGGAGCCATCTACAACAATCAGTTTAAGATTTTGGGGGAGGTCTTCAGGGTGTACCCAGGGATTGTTGCGCAACAGGAGAAAATCACACTTGTCTGGTACACGCACAGCTACATTTCCATCCCATATGCCAATGCGGTGTTTTCTCCAAATCAATAAATTTTCTTGGGCCAAAACCTGATGCCCCCAGCGCAGCCTACTCCCCCACTCCAACTTACGCGAAGTTTTAAGCAACAAATGATAGCGGTGGTTTTGCGCCGCCATTGACTCCCGAATGCTGTCTGTACTGGAAAAAGTGAGTACAACTCTACCTTGCACCAAGTCGAGCACCGAAGCCTTGGGCACATGATAACAAATGAGTTGATTTTGTTTTTGGGCTTGAAAAATTCCGGGCCAGTGCGCCAGTGCCCAGGTCAACAGCAAGCCCAATGCAGCATTTAGCCAGCCCAGTTTGCGGCGGTATAAGGCCATACACAGCAAGGCCAGCACCCCGTACATGGCCAGCGTAGCCCAGGCCTCCCACCAAAATCCACTGGCCACCGCGTACGGCAAATGATGAATTGCTTCAATCAATCGATTGAGCAATTGGATGGAAAATGCCAGCAATTTTCCAATCCAAATTGCCGGAATGTGCATGGCCTCCAGCACAAATAAAAGCAGGCCCAGCACCAAAATAACTCCAGACAAGGGCACCGCCACCAGACCTGAAAGCCAAAAGAATACGGGGAATTGATGAAAGTAAAAAATACTGAGCGGGCCCGTACTGAGTTGGGCGGCGATGCCCACACTGGTCAATTTCCAGATGTAGTCTAGCACAACATTGGGGGCCGACCAAAGCGCGTAAATCCAGGGTTGGAAAGCCACGATACCCGCAATGGCCAAAAAGGAAAGCTGGAAACCAATGTCCCACAGCAAATTAGGCTGCCAACACAACAGTGCAAATGCCGAAGCCGCCAAAATATTCCAGATGTTGTATTGCCGCAGCACTGCCCGCGCACCAATAATCAACGAAAACATGACCGCTGCGCGGAGGGTGGCTGGAGCGGCTCCAGTGAGTAAAGTAAACAACCAAATGCTGCCCAATTCGAGCCCCAAACTGAGCTTTTGCACCCCTTTTCCCAACTGAACCCAGCTGAATACCCAGCGCAAAACGATGGCCAAAACGCCTACGTGCAAACCCGAAACTGACAATACATGTACCGCGCCGCTATTGCTGAAAGCCTGTTTTACTTCTTGAGACAAGTTGCTGCGTTCACCCACAATCAGCGCGGCTCCTACAGCGTAAGTATCGCCCACAGGAAGGTATTTTTGTAAGGTTGTTAAGCAAAATCTTTGCAGCCACAAGGTCAGAGGGGCTTGGGAATGTGCCGAATCCAACTTCCACGCACCTTCGGGTGCAAAAACCTGATGGTAAATGCCTTGTCGTTGCAAATAAGCCCTAAAGTCAAAGGCATCAGGATTGAGCGGCGGTTTTACCCTTTCAATTGCACCGCTCAAATACAGATATTGCCCCTGTTGAGGGAGGGTTTGCCCCTCTGCAATTTTAAGGTAAGCCAGCAATTTTCCTTCTGCACTTTGCCATACTGAATCGGACGCCTGGGTAGCTTTTATCTGTAACAATACCCGATGACTATTAGGTCCGGGCCGGGTTTCCAGGATTTTGCCCCAAACACCTAATGAATCATTGGTTTGTTGAAGAGAGAAGTGGGCAGAATTTTCCCAAAAATGGCTCTGTTGCATCCTGAGTAAACCCAGGCCAATTAAGATCAGAAAAATGCAGGTGCCAAACCAGGCACGGTGCTGAAAGTTGGGACGAATGAGCAAAGCGGTGCAGAGCAGGAGCAAAGCCCCAGCAATCATCCAGTAAAATTTTTCTTTATAAGCCCAGGAAATGGGGTACCCATCGCCAACACCAATCCCCACAACCAAGGGCAACAATAGCCTGGGCATGGGCAACATACGCCAATTCATAAAGCAGGTGCTTTAGCGGGTGCTCAGCAAGAAACAAAAGAGGACAATGGAGATAAAAAAGGTGGTGTGAAAACATTTTAAAGGCAAGCACTTCAAAAGTAGTCTGTATACGGGAAAAATCATAACTTACTACGATTTTTTTTACTTTTACCCCATTAAAGCCAAATGCGATTATGGAAATCGATATTAGCAAACATATCGTGGATTTACTGCATGAACATGATGTGGTGTCCTTGCCTGGATTGGGTTCATTCGTAGGGAGTTACAAATCCGCTGTAGTTGACCAGGTATCTGGCACCCTGGCTCCTCCCGCCAAAACCATCACTTTTGACGACAACCTCCGCATGGATGACGGGCTGTTGATCGATACCATTGGCAAAACTTATGGCATCACTTTTGATACAGCCTCCAATTTGGTGGAAGACTATGTGAATAAAATTCGGGAAGTTCTGGATCGACGGGAAATCGTATCTTTTCCGAACCTGGGGCGATTGTACCGCGATTTTGAACAAAACCTGCAGTATTTACCCGATGCGACCAATTTCAATACAGAGTCGCACGGGCTGCCCGAAATCAAAGCCTACCCCATTGCCAAACCCGAACCGGAGGCCGAACCTGTACCCGTGGTGGTTGAACAACAAACTTCCAGTGGGCCACTGCCTGCTGCGGTACCCCTGGGGCGTTTGATCAATCATTGGTTGAGAGACAATGTTTTATTGGTGGGGATTTTGGCTGCGCTGGTCTTTGTATTTTTGGTTTTCAACATCATCCGGGGTCCTTTAGATGAATCGACCCGTGGTGATACACAAGTCAATGTTCCACCCCCATCTGTCACGGATGAAAACTACAAAAATGATTTCCCAGCCGAAGAAATCCCCAAAGAGCAACGCCAGCCACTGACCAGTGACAAACAAGGTGCCATTGTGGACGATGATGATACTTACGAAGAGGAAAAAAAGCCGGTTACTACGCCCAAAACAACTCCTGCTAAAGAGAACAGCAACAGTACCACTACGCCACCCAAGGTGGTAGAGAAACCTGTGGTTACTCCACCCGCGGCTCCGGTGGGAGATAAAACCGGAATCATTGCCATCGGCTCCTTTAAAGACCAGGCCAATGTGGCCAAGTTGGTCGCACAAATCAGCGCAGCGGGCATGACGCCTTATAAAGCTACAGCTGGTGGCCTAACCCGCGTAGGGGTTCAGTTCAATTACAGCACCCCCGCCGAACTCAACGCTATGCTGAGTCAGGTGCGGAAAAAGTTTGAACCGGGGGCAATTATTATTCAGCGCTAAGTGATTCAAAAGTAAACTAAGGTTTCTTAGGTTTCTAAGGTGTTGAAAAAATACTTGACTCAGTTTTTTCACCACCTTAGAAACCTAAGAAACCTTAGTTATGCATGTACAGCGTTATGGACTTACCCTGTTCAAAGGAGTCTTTTTTGTACCAGTTCCATAATGGATTTCACCCGCTGGGTATAAGGAGGGAAAAGCATACTCAGCGTCCCGAAATTCCGCCTCACAATTGATTTTTCATTGGAAAAAGCGACAAAGCCATGGAAGCCCATGTACTTGCCGATGCCACTGTTGTTCACTCCGCCGAAAGGTAGGTTGGGGTTCCCGAAACCAAGCATGTAATCATTGATTACGGTTCCTCCCGCCGAAGTATTGTCCAGCAGGTATTGAATGAACCGCTGATTCTTGGCGCCGATATAAAGGGTTAAAGGTTTGGGGCGCAGGCGGATGATGTTCACTGCCTCGGCTGGACTGGAATAGGTCAAAACCGGAAGTAGTGGCCCAAAAATTTCTTCTTCCATGATCAACATGTCTTCACTCATGTTGACAAGTACAGTGGGGGGTACAAAGCGCTCCGCTTCGTTCCAGGTTCCACCAACCAATTCCACTGCCCCTTTGCTCAGGGCGTCCTCGTACAAGCGCCGCAGGCGTTGGTAATGGCGAGGGTTGACGATGCGGCAATAATCAGGATTGTCGACAAGTTTTGCGGAGTTCGGATACAAACGCTCAATGCCCTTGCGGAAAGCTTCTACAAATTCATCGCGCTTGGAGGCTTCTACCAGCACGTAATCCGGAGCAATACAAGTTTGGCCGTTGTTGAGGCATTTGCCCCAGGCCAGGTGGTAAGCCAATTTGTCAATTGCAGCCGAGGCATCAATGATGGCTGGAGATTTACCACCCAATTCCAGGGTTACTGAAGCCAGGTGTTTGGCCGCTGCTGCCATCACGATTTTGCCAATCTGTGGACTTCCCGTAAAAAAAATATGGTCAAAAGGCAGTTCCAACAATGCGGTAGAAACCGAAGCATCTCCTTCAATAAGCGCAACCTCTTCTTCCGGGAAAAGTGCTTTGATCGCTTTGGCCATAAAGGCGGACGTATGCGGTGTAAGTTCAGAAGGTTTGATGATGGCCGTATTGCCTGCTGCCAGGGCGTACACCAAGGGTGAAAAGGTCAGATTGAATGGGTAATTCCAGGGCGAAATGATCAAAGATACGCCCTTGGCTTCGTAGTGGATATAGGATGTTGTTCCGATTAGCGTGATCGGCGTAGTTACCTTATGCGGCCGCATCCAACGGCTTAGTTCACGTCGGGCATGTAAGGCATGGCTTTTGACTACCGCAATTTCCGAGAGCATCACCTCTACTTCCGCCTTGCGAAAATCCTGGTACATGGCGTCTTTTAAACCTTGCATTTCTCCTTGGTCATCCATAAATCGAATGAGGCGATTCAGACGCTCAATGCGTTGGCTAGCGCTGGTATTGGCCATTTGCGGGGCAAAATCCTGTTGCTTTTTGAAGAGGGTGTCCAGGTCGATTGCGTTGGTGGTGATGGTTTGCATGGTTTTGGTTTATAGGGCTGCCCCTACTGGAATTTATTGATATCGTACCCTTTCATGATGGTGTCCTCGTAATTGCTGGGGAAAAGTCGGGCTATTTTGTCCATAAACAGGGCGTCCTTCCCCACTATCACCCGTTTTTCCTTGCGCTGAATGCCTTTGATGATGCGGGTAGCTGCATCAGCTGCGCTCATTTTGGCCATGCGGTCAAAAACATCCGAAAATTTATCCAGACGGGCTTTTTGGGTGGTATCGATGTTGCGAACAATGTTGGTTTTGATGCCTCCGGGGTGTACACAGGTCACCGCTACACTGGTTTTGGCCAGTTCCTGACGCAGGGTTTCGGTAAATCCACGCACGGCAAATTTGGCGGTCACATAAGGTCCCTGATCGGGATAGGCCGCAATGCCAAAAATGCTGGAGACATTGACCAGCGCTGCTTCCGGCCGTTCTTTCAGGAAAGGAATGAAGGCTTTGGAACCATAAATCACCCCCCACATGTTGATGTTGATCACTTTTTCAAAAAGCTCGTAGGGGGTACTTTCTATTTTTTGCTGCAAAAGGGAAATTCCCGCGTTGTTCACCACGATGTCAACCCCTCCAAAACGATTCACCGTTTCCTGGGCAAAGTTGTACACCTCCAAGCGATCGGCTACACTAAAGGCGCGCCCTCCGGCACTTCCCCCATTTCGTTCAATAAGTTGAATGGTCTCATTCAGAGAGGCTTCGTTCCAATCATTGAGCACTACCTTGGCTCCCGCGCCAGCCAGTTGAATGGCCAATTCGCGCCCCATGCCGGAGCCTGCGCCCGTGATCACAGCTATTTTTTTATTGAAGTCTTTCACACGATTTATTTTATTCTTCTAAAATGACAGTTTCAGCTCGCTCAAACCAGAGCCCATACCGCTCCGCATATTTTCGATTCAACACCTCCCGCCGAATTTTCAAGGTTGGTGTCAATACCCCATTCTCTACGGCCCAGGGTTCTTTGGTAATCACTACAGCTTTGACCCGCTCATGGTTCATCAATTCGGCATTTACTTCACTTAAGGTTTGAGCCAGGGAAGCCTTGACGATCTCCAGGGGCGTTTTTTGCCCAATTTCCGAAAGAACGGCCAGGGCTAAGGGTTGTGGGATAGAAAAACCCACCACACAAAGCTGTTCAATATAGCTATTTTTGGCAAAACCCCATTCGATGGGCGCGGGGATGATGAATTTTCCTTTGGTCGACTTGAAGGTATCGGAAACACGACCAGTCAGTTTCAGGTAGCCATCGGGGGTCATTTCGCCTTGGTCTCCGGTATGCAGCCAGCCGTTTTCGACCACTTGCGCGGTACGTTCGGGGTCTTTGAAATAACCCGTCATTACCCAGGGTGCCCGCATGAGTACTTCCTGGTTCTGGGGGTCAATTTTGATTTCGACATTGGTCATGGGTTTACCCACCGTGCCTGGGCGGATGTCATTGAGCGGCATTAAAGTACAGCCGCCCGTATTTTCGGTCATGGCATACACTTCCTGAATGTTCAGGCCCAGTTTTTGGAAAAAAAACTTGACCGAATCCGGCGTAGGTGCAGCCCCCGTCAGCATGACCCTGGCTTTGTTCAAACCGAGGCCATGAATGATTTTTCGTTTCAACAAGTTACCAATCAGCGGAATTTGCAGCAAAATTGAGCCTTTTTTCTGGCAAACGCCCCAATATGCCCATCTGGAATTTGGCCCAAATGCGCGGCACCGCCATAAACAAGGTGGGTTGGGTGTCTTTTAGGTTTTGCACAAAAGTATGGAGTGCCTCGCCAAAGGATATTGTCCCCCCAGTCACGATGGAAGCCCCTTCTACAATGACCCTTTCCGCGATGTGGTTGAGCGGCAGGAAAGAAAAAAAGCGATGATCATCGGTACTGAAATCGATCAAATTGCCATTGACTTTTTCATTGTGGATCAAGGCTGCCGGTTGGTAATGGTTGAGCATAACCCCTTTGGGCGTGCCCGTGGTGCCCGAAGTGAAGAGGATGGTAAACAAATCGTGCAAATCCGGCTCGGGGCTGCCGGGAATGGGTTCATTTTCCGCAACCAGCTTGTCCCATTCAAGTCCCGCTTCGATCAGCGCGTTGCCTTCATAATGAGGGAATTTGATCAGGGTTACGCCCTCAGGAACGCCAGGTTTCATGTTTTCCCAATCGTCCAGTTTGCCTACAAACAAAACCCTGGCCTCGCTGGCCAACATGACCTGATTCAACTCTTTGGCTGTCAAGTTGGGGTAAAACGGAACCGAAATAAAGCCACCCATCATCAACGCCAAATCGGTGATGATCCAGTGGTAGCAGTTTTTGGAGACCATCGCTACATTGTCGCCAGGCTTGAGTCCCATTTGCTGCAAAGCAGTGACCAGGCGCCGGGCTTTGTCTCCGGCTTCTCGCCAAGTGATGGTTTTCCAGGTTTGCCCGTAGGGTTGGCGCAAAAAAGGAGTGTCTCCTTTTTCCTGTTCCCAATGGTAGAAGTAGGAAATGATGCTGCGCAGGTCCTGCTCTACAAATCCTTTGATGATTTGTGGACTTGACGCTGGATCTTGGTCGGATTCCGGTACGTTTTTTTCACGATTGGCCATGATCTGTTGTAGGTTTTTTGGCCTGTTAAGTTAAAACTTTTGAGCAATACATTGTAACGGCGAATAAATTCGCCGTTACAGTTGAAACTGTTGCCCGAACAAACGTTGTCCGCCATCTACATACATCGTTTCTCCGGTGATGTAAGCGGCGAAGGGCGAAACCAAAAACGCACACAACCAGGCTACTTCATCCGTAGTGCCCAGGCGTTTCATCGGGATGGTTTCGGCCAGGCCATGTAGCATTTCTGGTGGGTAATTTTCCAACCCAGACGATTGAATGATGCCCGGAGCTACCGCGTTGACCCGAATGTTGTACTTGCTCCATTCTACCGCCAGGGTTTTGGTGAGGTTGTCGACTCCTGCTCTGGCAGCGCCCGTATGCGCCATGCCCGGCACACCCCGATAAATGTTGACAATGATGTTGAGGATGACGCCTTGTTTTTGCGGGATAAAAAAAGCCTTAGCCATCGCCTGGGTCATGTACCAGGTACCATTGAGGTTGTTGTTGATGACGGCATTCCAGCCTTTTTCGGCCATGTCTTCGGCAAGGGAAGGAAATTGCCCTCCGGCGTTGTTGACCAGGATATCCAGTCGACCGGCTGTTTCTTTGATAAAAGCGACAAGCTGGCCGATTTGTTCCGAGTCGCGGATGTCACAGACCTGATAAGCGCATTGGCCCAGTTGACTGAGGCTTTCCTGGGCTTTTTTGAGTTTTTCTTCTTTACGGCCAGCGATGAATACCCGGGCGCCCGCCTGGAGCAATTGTTCGGCAATGGCGTATCCAATTCCACTGCCACCGCCCGTAACCAGGGCTACTTTTTGGTCAAATACATTGGCTTGAAACATGAATTTCAAAAGTTTAAAGTTGAAAAGTTTAGGGTTGAAAAGTAGTTTAAAAGTTTCAGTGTTTTAAAGACCATTTCCTGGTTTCTATTCAATTGATCAAGACAAAAGAGAATCGTCTCATCAACTTTTTACTACTTTTCAACCCTTCAACCCTAAACTTTTCAACTTATCTTAAGGATTTGTTTTTTTAGGGCGCGCTCAAATTCATGGACGTGTACTTCGATGGTATGGCGCTTGGCTTTGAGGAATTCGCGGTCGATGTGGGCGGCATCCTGCTCGGCCAGTTCAGCAACATTTGTGGGCATTTTCCAACGACCAGTGATGTAGTTGGCCGCCAGTTTAGCCTGCAAATCACTGCTGGGCCAAATGGCACCCTGGGGCTGAAACAAGCCGATGAATGCCAACGTAGGATGATCAGCATGGAACATGCGCAAGTACAACGGAACCCGATCAGCTTCCTCGTAATTGATGAAATCCGGGGCAAAAAAAGGCGTGCTGATCTTATACCCCGTAGCGGCAACAATGGTATCGTATTCTTCCTCCGTTCCGTTGGTAAATCGAACCCGTTTGCCTTCCACGCTGGCCACCGCAGGTCGGGGATGAACTTTACCGTGTCGAATTTTGTACAACAATTCCGAATTTACCGTAGGATGAGCTTTAAGTACCGGAAAGTTGGGATCAGGCAGCCCATAATCGGAATATTTCCCCACTTGAATGCGCAAACTCAGCTGTCGCAAAAAGGCCGCGATGGGTTTGGGTATCCACAGCATTTGTCCATTGAAAGTATCGGTGGGTTTTCCCATAAAAAACTTAGGAACGATGTATTGAGGCCCACGGGTACTAATGGTCACAAATTCGGCTACCCGACTGATTTCCACCGCACAATCACAGCCCGAATTGCCCGCTCCGATGACCAAAACGCGTTCGCCCTGAAAAGGAACAGCGTTTTTGTACTGATGGGCATGCAGATAACGTCCGCTGAAGTTGCCCGGCAAATGTTCAGGGTGGCGAGGCACATTGTGGTGGCCATTGGCGACCAGTAAATAGTCGAATAGTTCTTGTTGCCCATTCCCGAGGGTAATCAACCATCGTTCATCTGCTATTTTTTCGGCTTGAACTACTTTGGTGTTGAACTGGATATAGGGGGATAGATCAAAATGCTTGACATAGGCTTGAAAATAACGGAGCAACTGCGCATGAGAAGGATAATCAGGATAGTCGTCGGGCATAGGAAAATCCACAAATTCCGACATTTTTTTTGAACTGATGATGTGGGTGGTTTCACACACGCTGGAATGTGATTCATGGGGAGCGTACACCCAGTTTCCGCCGATTTGGTTGTTTTGCTCGTAACAAACCAAATTGTACAACCCGACTTGTAGCAGGTTCTTGATGGTCGTTATTCCAGAACATCCCGCGCCGATTACGCAAATCCGTTTCATTTTTGCTTTTTATCGGGCTAAGATAGTTTATTGGCTTCGGATATTTTATTAAACAAATGCAGCCCTTTGGGCGTCAGATGGGGATAGAGTAAACCCCAGATGCATTGCCGTACTTCTTCTACATCCAGTTCTTTTTGTTCTCTCAGGTTATGTTGTACACACCAAAAAGTGACAAGCATCCAAATGGTATGCGACAACCTTTGGTATTGTTTGGGCACTTGCTCTTGTACAATATTGCCTAACTCAACGCCCATATCGATGGCTATTTTTACAAAATTCATCGAATTTTCATAAAACTGACGCTGCAATTCTGCGAGTAGAGGATAGTTACGCAGGATGTATGGGCCGTCTAATTGGATAAACAGGTATTTCTGAGCCAAAGTCATCAAGGTGTTCAACTCTACATTGATGTTTTCGAAGGTAGGTGCCTGCAGCATGTCCTGAAAGACCTGCCCTCGCTCTACCTCCAGTTGCCGGTAGACTTCTTCAATGATGTAGTCGTGATTGGGGTAGTGATAAGCCAGATTGCCAATGCTCATGCCTACACTTTCAGCAATGTGCTTCAAGGTTGTATTGCTAACGCCTTGAGCATTGTACAGGGTAATGGCAGCATCAATGATGCGTTGCTTGGTAGGTTTGAGGGCCATGTTCATCTATTTAGTAAAAAAAAGGGAAGTGTTGTTTTGGGGAAGATGGGAAGGTGGGAATTCAGGAATACTTTGTAACCTTTAACCATAAGGTAAAATGAACGAAAATGTTCAGGTTTGGCGAATAGATGCTTAAAAATACATTATTTGGAGATAATTTTTTGTTTAAAAAATTAAATTTATATACGTTATTATCACCAAAAACTTTACTTTTACAAAAACAAATTGAATAGCGAAAAGCGAAAAGCGAAAATAAATAGTACGCGGTGAAAAACCAATGGTGTGCTTACTATTCGCTTTTCGCTTTTCGCTTAATCCACTTTCCTCCCTTCAGCAGTGCGGCTGTTCCGATCCTGCCGGTCAATGCGGCGCAAATCAACCATCAGGCCTGCAAAAGCGGCTCCGTAATTGACCTCGTATTCTTTGCCGTCGTAGGTCACGGTACCGGAACTGCGTTCCCAATCTTTGGCCAACAAAACGAATCGTTCTCCAGCTTTGGGGTTGGGTCCAAACATCAAAAACGCGAATCGGAACCATTTTCAAAGGCAACCGCAAACCGATTGGCCTTGGGGCTAAACATAAATACCCCAGGCGTACTGCGGGGAATATAAATTTCTTCTATTTTTTGTCCGTTCACCACCCGTACTTTCCCTTCTACAATTTCAGAAGAGTTGTCACCCAATTTCCGGCGCAGGTATACATCGTCTGAAAGGTAAAACTGAATTTTTTTCAATTCTGAATCGCTCCAGCGGTTGCGCTCGTACAAATCCTGCGTGAAATAAGACAGACGAGGACTACAACTGCTCAGTACCGCGAGTAAAAACAAAAACAACAGGGCATTTTTCATTTTCACGTGTTTTGTATTTATGATGCGGAAATTAAAGCAAGTCACTCAACCGTTAAAGGGGTTTATGAAAAGTTTAACAGTCTGAGGGTTCAGGGGGGTTCTGGGTTAGGGTTCCAGGGTTCAGGTTCCGGGGTTCACCGTTCGTTCAGGGTACCAGGTTCAAACCCAGGTTAAACCTGGAACTTCGAACCCCAAACTTTGTAACTTTCAAGACAATCCCTTTTCTCTAAAATTTGTTACATTAGCACGTGGTGTATTAAACAACCAGAATATGAAGGTTTTTACCAAGGTTTTTTCAATAAAAATATACTTCATCAGCCTCTTGTTCAGTCTGATAGCATTGCCTATGGCGATGGCGACACACAACCGTGCTGGTGAAATTACCATAGAGCAAGTGGGCAACTGCGTCACCAGTTTAACCATCAAAGCCACTATTGTGACCTACACCAAGGCCAGTAGTTTCATGGTTGACCGCGATTCGCTCACCATTTTTTGGGGTGATGAATCACCGGGAGCTCGCGGACAGCAGGTATTGAGGATCAATGGTCCCATGGGGACGAATGGCATCGGCAAGGGGGAATTGCTTGAAAACGATACCCGCAAGAACATTTATGTAGCCTTTCATACTTTTCCTTCGCGGGGCACGTACGTCATTTCGATGAATGACCCCAACCGCAATGGCGGGATTTTGAACCTCAACTTCCCCAATTCGGAACAGATCAAATTCCACATCCAAACCACTTATACTTTTCCCAACCCACAGGTAGATGGCTGCAACAATACCCCGGTTTTGTTGCAACCGCCGATCGATATTGGTTGTGTAGGAAAACCTTTTATCCACAACCCCAATGCCTATGACTCGGATGGCGACAGTTTGGCTTATAAGTTGATCGTTCCTTTTTCTGATCGAGGCATACAGGTTCCGAACTACCTTTTCCCGAATATGATCAGCCCTGGGCCCAAAAACAACCTCAGCATCAATGAAAAAACCGGGGAAATTGTATGGGATTCCCCACAACGCGCCGGGGAATACAACCTGGCCATGATCATCATCGAGTACCGCGATGGGAATCCACTGGATACCATTGTGCGCGACATTCAGATTTTGATCCAGAATTGTGACAATCAGCCCCCTAAAATTGAAGTACCTTACGAAGAAATTTGTGTCATCGCCGGCGATGTGCTGGAGTTTAAAGTAACGGCTACCGCGCCCATTGAAGAAACCCGGCAAAAGGTAAAATTGGGTGCTTTGGGTGGACCTTTTGAAGTAAAAATCAGCCCCGCAACCTTTACCCCCAATATCAATTCTTATCAAAATGACCCATTTGTAAAAACCTTCCGTTGGGAGCTGACGGAGTTTTCCATCCGGGACAGCCTTAACGGGCGTTATCATTACCGCGACAATGACGTAGAACCGGGCAAAACGTATTGTTACCGGATTTTGGCCGAATTTGCTAAAACTACCCCGGGCGGGCGATATGCCTATAACCTTTTGGAAAGTCTGCCATCCAAAGAGGCTTGTGTACAACTGAATCGCAATCTGCCCCTCATCATCAAGGCGGATGTGATCACAACAGGGGCTACGAACGGTAGTGTACAAGTTTGTTGGACCAAACCCAAAGCCAACGATCTGGATACCCTGGTCAATCCGGGGCCCTACAGTTATGAATTGATTCGAGCAGAAGGTTTAAATCCGGCGGATGCTGATTTCGTACCCATAGCCAGATTCAACAGCAATACCTTCAAAGGCGCCAACGATACCTGCTTCTTGGATCAAAATTTGCGCACAGCGACTACACCCTATAGTTATCGGGTACGTTTTTATGTGGGGAGATCAACCACTACGCCTTTAGGGGTAACGCCGATGGCTTCAACCGTATTTTTGCGCATCGGCTCATCGGATAAACTACTCAACTTGTCTTGGGAAGAGAGTACCCCCTGGGACAATTATGCCTACGTGATCCTGCGCAAAAACGCCAGTGGCGGCTTTGACTCCTTGACAACCGTAGCGGGCAACAGTTACACCGACCGCAATTTGGTTAACGGTAGGGAATACTGTTACAAAATTCGCGCCCTGGGTACGTATGGCATTGAAGACTTGCCGAGCCCGCTGCTCAACCACTCGCAAGAAGTTTGTGGCCGGCCTCAGGACAATGTACCTCCTTGTCCTCCCACGATCAAAGTAGCGACCATTTGTGACAAACCGACGGATTGCTCCAACCCTGATTTGCAAGTGAATACCATCACCTGGAATCGCCCTACAGAAACCTGCCCGGATGCTACGGATTTGGCGGGCTACCGGGTGTATTTCAACAACGGGGACACCGTGGGGACTTACACCCTGGTGGGCACCATCAATTCCCCCAATACGCTGTTGTTTGCGCATCGACCCGAGTTGGGCATCGCGGGTTGTTATGCCGTGACTTCGGTAGACCAATTGGGCAACGAAAGTGCCCGCAGCAACATCATTTGTGTGGACAATTGCCCCCGTTACCTATTGCCCAATACCTTTACGCCCAATAGCGACAATCAGAATG
>NZ_JADKCX010000120.1 GCF_016718685.1 Haliscomenobacter sp.
TGTACTTATTGAAAGATTCTCCAACAGTCAACATGACTAGGCTAATTCGCCGTGCTATCGAATTAGATGATCCTTCATGGCAGCAAGACCATAGAATTGAGAGATGAAAGCTACTATTTTCTTAAGTGCTTTGAATCTTTACAAGAAGAAGAAATTGTGGCATTTTTTACCAGTTACCCAGAAATAATTGAAGACTGGGGTGACTGCTGAAGATGATTTACCAGTAAAATGCGCTTTAGATAAAGCTTTGCATTTTTCAAAAAATAGTGCCCAAAAAATCTTTGAATCCATGAAATCTCGGTTTGCCGATTGGTGGTGCTTTCAGGCTATTGTAAGTTTAGAATTAATTCATTCTTTTATCAGCAAATTTGATTTTACCTTTCTTTCCAGTTCTACTTGACAATAATCTTTGCTTGCCAAGCTATTTTAGACTTCATTGATAACCGAGGTGTGAAGACCTTGTCCAAGGTTTTGAAAGTGGTAAAGTTGACAGGTCATTGATAACAAGCATTATTTTTTGAGCTAAATATTCGCGGAGGTAGATAAAGCCAATCTTTTATTAAAAAACTCATGAAACTTACACTAAACTTGCTTTTCCTCAGCCCAGCGCCCCCCTTCGATAAAACCCTTTGATCGAAAGGAAGCTCTATTATTAGAAAAGCAGGTTCTCTTTGAACCAGTTATCGTTATTGAATAAGATAAAGTGTTTTTCTCAATTATCAAAAAAGATACGCTTGATAAGGCTGATGTCAATAAATATAGGAGAGTAATCAAACAAGAGGACAAAGTATATCCGAACCTGCTTCTTTCGCTGATAAATGATTTCGCTCCTATATCCAAGGATAATTTATTGAAAAACATTGACGATCATTGGTCCTGGGTAAGTATATTTTATGTTAAAGAATTTCTACATAATTATAACTCTGAAATCAAGAAACTAGAGATACAGTTAACGCCGGATGAACTTGAATGGGTTAAGAGGGGTGGTGTGATAATCATTTAGAAAAAATCGAATCGAATAAATCACTAAAGGAGATATTGTATTCAGTTGGTTCGTATTTCATTATAAATTCAAGTACGATGAGGCAATTTTATTAAATTAGTAAAATCAGGAGTACAAATCAACTCAATTCAACACTATAAATCATTTATTAGATAAAAAGGAACTTCAACCTGAGTTTCTAAAGGACTTTGTCATAGAATCTGTTCAATCAAAGCAAACTGGCGAATGGGCCAAAAATATATATCTAAATTTTATTGAGCAATATGCCATACGAGACGCTATTCCAACTTTAAGAAGGTTAGTGAATGAAGCATCTGAAAAACCTAGTACCTGTGCAAAAGCTCTCAACATTTTAATCAAGCTAGAGGGTGATAATTGTTATCTTTCCAATCTTTTGAAAAAATCGGATTATTGCGCCACAGATTTCCGTGAAAAATATTGATTGAACACCTTATGTCCATGGCTCCCACCAAGGGCGAATGTGAGAGAAATTATTGCAAAAATTAGTGCCAGCTCTACAATAGATTCCAAACTATTCTATTCGATTTACTCTAATCAGACTAGGAAACTTAAAAGGCTTGGCGTACTTAGTTGAATATGTAGAACAAAGTAAAAATCATCATTCAGAGATTTTGATTTTTGGATCAACTTTCACCTTGAAAACCCTAAAGGAGTTCATTAATGATCCATTTAATGGAGTTGAGCCAAGAACATGCTAGTCGTTAATAGTAATCCCAAATAATATTTTCAATACCTCTGTTAGATGCTCCACTGCTTAGCAGTTGCCAAAAGGGAAAATACTCATCCGAACCACCAAAGCAATTCGTCACTACATCCATTGGCATACTTTGTAACAAACTACCCAAAATATTGCCAAGTTGCTAAAGCTGCCAACCCAGAAACCATCAAAACCCTCCAATACAAACTTAAAAACATAGAAGCCCACCATTTTCGCCAAGCAGGAAGTTTCGCTTGAAGAGGCCATAAGTTTATGGGAAGGAATCAGCTAAATATCAATAGCTTGGCAAACTCGGCGACTTATATCCTTCTCACCCTAATTCATCGTCTCCGGGAACGGATCTTCAAAATACCCGCCCTTCCACATCTGCTCAATTTCCTCAGGGGTACACAAGCAAGCCCGCAATTCCATTTTGATCCGGGTTTGCTCCATGTCTTGGCCGATGAACACCAGTTCATTGCCCCGGTCTCCAAAAACCGGATCCCAGTCTTTTTCAATTTCCTCCTGCGCTTCCAAAAAAGAGGGAATGTTCATGCGGCGGTGCAGGGGCATACTCGCCCACCAACGCCCGGCGGAAGAAGCCTGCAAGGAACCACCCGCCTGGCTCCAGTTGAGGGCCTCGCTGGGGCGGGAAGCGATCCAGAACATGCCCTTGCTGCGCACAATACCGCCGTCAAAATCCTCGCTGAGGTATTGCCAGAAGCGTTCCGGGTGGAAGGGGCGTTTGTCGCGGAATACAAAGGAACTGAAGCCGTATTCTTCGGTTTCGGGGGTATGGGTGCCCAGGTTCATCAGTTCGCGAATCCAGCCCGCTGAGGTGGAAGCAATCTCGTAGTCAAAACGGCCTGTGTTGAGGATTTCCTTGGGCGCTACCTTGCCGTGTTTGGTACCGATGATGACTGCGCCGTGATTCAGGCCCTGAAGCATGGCGGTGATTTCGGCCACTTTTTCGGCAGGCACGAGGTCGGTTTTGTTCAAAACAATCACATCCGCAAACTCTACTTGGTCGGTCAGAAGGTTTACAATCGGGCGATGGTCACCTTCGCCGGATTGTACGTCGCGGTCAGCTACGGTATGGCTGCTGCCAAAATCGTGGGAAAATTGAGCGCATCCACTACCGTCACCATCGTATCGATGTAGGCCCAACGCGAAAGGTCGATGCCATTTTCTTCATCCACAAAACTGAAGGTTTGGGCCACGGGTACGGGTTCCGAAATCCCCGTGCTTTCAATCAGCAGGTAATCAAAACGTTCTTCTTTGGCCAGGCGTTCTACCTCCAGCATCAGGTCTTCGCGCAGGGTGCAACAGATGCAGCCATTGCTCATTTCCACCAGTTTTTCCTCGGTGCGGGAAAGGGTATGTTCTTTCTCGACCAGACGGGCATCGATGTTGACCTCACTCATGTCGTTGACAATTACGGCCACTTTTAGCCCTTCTTTGTTGTGCAAAACGTGGTTGGGAGCAAGGTTGTTTACCTGCGCCCAAAAAACCACTGAGCACGGTAACGGGTAATTTTTTTGCTACTGCTTCCATGTTATTTTTCTTTTGTAGTGGGGCAAAAACAAATGTTCATTTTTTTCAAGCCATAGGATTAGATAAGACACTTAAATTGAACCGTTTACTTATCTAATCCTATGGCAAAATGAACATTTATTTTTTTTCGCCCCTCAAAAATCCTCCACAATTAATTCATGATTGATCATAGCTCCCGCCATCGTACCTGCCGCTACGGCAGCGGCTACGGCCCGCATAGGAGTAGTGTTGTCGCCTGCGGCAAAAACGCCGGGGACATTGGTTTTTTTGAAATCATTCACCTGAATATGCCCCATTTCGGTAAAAGCGCAGCCCAGGTCTTTGGCAATGGCACTGCTTTGGGCAAGGGCACCCGTGCAAAAGCGCTTTCAAGGCATGATGGCTGCCATCCTCAAAGTGGACTTTTTGCAAATAACCCGCTTGATGCTCCAGTGCGCGAATCGGCGTTTCGATGATGCGGATGTTTTTGGCCTGCAATTTTTCTACCTGGGCTTTTTCCATGTTCATGGGGCCATTGGTAAATAGGGTCAAGCCGCTGCTCCAGTGGTCGATGAGGCGCGCCATTTCAAAAGCGGTTTCGCCATTGGCCAACACGCCTAGTTCTTGCTTTTTTACCTCGTAGCCGTGGCAATAAGGACAATGCAACACCGAAATGCCCCAGGATTCTGCAAACCCAGGTAAATCAGGCATTTGGTCTTTTACCCCTGTGGCCAGTAATAATTTTTTCCCTTGAAAGACCTCTGCGCCCGCCCCAGTGACCTGAAAACCGCCCTCAACGGCTTGCACCGCGCTGGCCCAGATTTTGCGCAACCGTACCGTCGGGTAATGCAACACTTCCGCCCGCGCGACGGCTCCAATGTGGGCCGGGACTTGCCCATCCTGGGTCAAAAAATTATGCGAGTGCGGGGTTTGGCGATTACAAGGTTCACCCGCATCGAGGATCAAAACCTTGCGCAAAGAACGGCCAAGGGCCATAGCTGCCGCCAAACCAGCGTAGCTGCCACCAATGATGATGACCTCGCTGAATGATTCGTTTTGTTGAGTCATGGTTTTATGTTCTGGTACCCATTGGGTCGCTAATTCCTCCACATTTTGCAACGACAATGCGCCAAGTGCCAGGTTGCGGAGAAATTCCTGGCGATTCATACCTCCGCAGCATTGCGCTGGGCGCTCCACCACACCAGTAGCCATAATAATCCAGCCAGTATCCCCAGGCACAGCAAGTTGCCGCCTACCTGCGCCTTCAATGGCGGTGCTTTGAAAGTAGGTAAGCGTTCAAACTCGGCTTTTTTAAAGGTTTTGCCCGCCAGGCCAATCTGGGTGACCAATTCCCGGTTTTGTTTCAAGGTCTCTTTGGTCGCGTTTTGCCAATCAATAAAATTGCTCAGTTCAGTGCCTGCGCTGGTGGTGAGGATGGCATTGAACGCGTAGGCCGGATTGAGGTATTTGAGGCGGTTTTCCAAGCCCAGGCGTTGGGTTCCGGTTCGCATCAGCGGAGCACCCAGTTGCTCAACTTTGGCTATGCTGTTCTCGTTGTACATAAATACTTTAATCGCCTGGGTGTCGCGGAGGGGCTGAGGGATTTTGGCGTAGAGATCGGGCTGCGTTTTTTGAAAATCGGCTAAAATAGCCGCCACGGGTCGATCCCATTCCTGGGAGCTGATGTCCCTGGCGGTGGCCATAAATTCGCTGCGGGGCAGTACTGGATAAGTTCTGTCCACCCAAAAGTTGGTCAGGGCGGGCAAAAGGATCAACAAGACAATCCAAAAACCAGCCAAAACCGTGGCGTTAAAAGCAGAACTACGCCCCCAGGTGTTTACCCAGGCAACTAGTCCAGCCCATAAAATAAGCCAGGCACCGCAGCCTAGCACCCAGGCGGGCCAATGTGCCCAGTCGGCACCTACTACCGCAAAACCAATGCTACAAATCAGGATGGACAAGCCCCACAGCAGCCCAAATTGTAAGCCAACACGGGTGAACAAAAGCTGCTTCGGCGTAAGGCCCTGTACTTTCAATAAGGATAAAATGCCTTCCTCCCGATCCTGACTCAAGGCATTGAACCCGAGTACGATCACCAACAAGGGCAGCAGATAAACCAGTACAAAGCTGAGGTCAAAATTCCCGGCCAAAAGCTGTTCGGGGTTGTTGATTTCCTCCAATTCCGGCAGATTGACATTGCGGTACAATTGAATGCGTTGATAGGGAGTTTGTTGATCGCGTTGCCCCACGGCCAGGTGCACTCAATGAACCAGGTAACCAGGTGGAATATCGGCGGTACCGCAATCAGCCATGATGGGGTCGCCAAACTGTTCAGCCTTTCCGGCGCTTGATCCCCCAGTTGGGTCAAAGTATCGTATTTGGGAGCCAACTCGGCATAGGTCTCCGCTTGCTTTTGCTGCACTTCATCGATCTGCGTGCGGTAATGTTGGTAATTGAGCCACCCGTAAGCAATGGCGTAGCCGCCGCCAAGCAGTATAAACAGGAGCAAAGCCCAGCCTACCCGTTTGCGGAGCAATTGTTTTAATTCGTATTGAAGTATGGTCGTAATCATGTGAAGGAGGCGTTTAAGGGCGCGGATTTAAAGCAGACGCTCGGCTTTCCACCAAGGCATCCACAACAGGAGGATCAACAATAAGGCCCAGGCGGCAATGGCTACCAGTTCCAGCGTTCTTTGTTGTAAAGACCAAGCCATGGCTGGCGCCTGGTAGTTGAAGTCTTCCAATTCAGAAAACCAGGCTTCGGGCACGATCCAATCCCAATCACCCGTTTTTGAGCCACCGTAGGCCATTTTTTCATTCAAAGTACGGATGAGGGTGCGGCGGTACATTTCCGCCGCTTTTTGGAAGTGCAGGTGTTGGTACAAATCGGCATTGGCGAGGCTAAGGCTGAGGTTGCGCAAGGCTTGAAAGGGGTTGACAAAGCTGCTCCAGGCCGTGTACTGGGCCTGCTGGCGTAAATCGCGGTTCAAGAGGCCAAAGTGTTTGTCCCATACCGCATTGCCGTAGTATTCATCTTCCTGCATCAACAAACCATCGTAGTTGATGGGCAGTTTGGAAGGGTCATCCACGCCATATTTGGCCAATATTTTGCGTTCAAAACGTTTGCTGCGCGCATCCTCTGGATCGTGGCCATTCAGGCCCTTTTCCCGCTCTTCGTGCATTTGTTCGTTGAATTGCATCACCCCCAGGAGTGGTTTTTGCTGTTCAGCCGAAGCGGCTACCACTTTGGGCAAAATGACCGTACTCAAAACCCAAATGCTGAGCAAACTGAGCAAACTCAACGCAGGTTGGCGGATTGCGGCGGCCAATTGAACGGCCATAGCACTGATCAGAAAATAGTACAAAGCGTAAAGCGTAGTGAGGCCCAGCAGGCGCAACCACACATCGGTACCCTGGCTGAGTTGAGGCTGGCTCAAGGCCAGGACGCCGCTCAACACCAAAACCAGGAGCAACAAAGCCAGAGCCATGCTCCAAACGGCCAATATTTTACCCCACAGCAAACTGCGTGGTGCAGTACCCTGAGCCAACATGAGTCGCAACGCTCCACTGCTGCGCTCGCGTTGGAAGCTGTTGAAGGCTACAAAAATGAGCAAGAGGGGAACCAGTATCTGTAAAATCAACCCCGTATGCAGGTCGCCAAAACGGCTCAGGCTACTTTGTTCGGAAGCTGCGGCGAAGGCCAGTCCGTGTTGGACGTGCCCTTCCAGGCGCAGCGACACCCCGGCAAACTTGTCAATCCCCGGATCTAAAAAATGCAAAATGGATACGGGTTTGTACACATAGGTGCCGTAATGTGCGGATGAATGGGGGTTTTGATCGCCCTGGTTTTCCCACTTCTGGCGCATCAATTGAGCCGCCTCTGCTCTTTCGTGGTGGATGCGTTGGAAATTTTGCCAGCCGCTAAAGGTGGCAAACAACAAGAGCCCACTGATGATGATCCAGAGGACCGACAGTTGTCGCTCGCGCCAGGCGATGCGCCACTCGTTTTGGATGATTTGTACTAACATAGTTTAGCTGTTTGGGAGTGTGCTTGGAATGCTACTTCGCGCTACAAATGGCTAAAATTCACTCCCGTTTCGTTCCAAAAATGCTCATGTAGCGCTGCTACACTCCGCTTTTCGTGCCTCACTGGAGTAAATTTTAGCTCATTTTCGCTTGCGAATTAGCATCCCAAACACACTCCGAGGATCAAACCGTTTCCAAATATATTTTTTCCAGTTCCGTAGCTGAAAACTCGGTAGCCGCATGAGTGGCCACCAGTTGGCCTTCGCGCATGATGCCTACGCGGGTAGCGACGTCTTTGGCGCGAAAGATGTCGTGGGTGGCCATCAGGATTGCCACACCTTCCTGAGCTGGTTTTGAGCAAGGAAGAAAGTCGTTGCTGGCTTTGAGATCAAGGCCGCTGGTGGGTTCGTCCAGAAACAGCGCTTTGGCCTGCTTGGCGGTAGCAATGGCAATGCCTACTTTTTGGCGCATGCCCTTGGAATAAGTGCCTACGTAGCGATTGATGCTGTCGCCCGGCAAACCTGCTTTGAGTAAAAACTCCTGCAATTGGTTTTTGGAGTAGCGGAATCCGGCCAAACGGCTGAAGTAGTCGAGGTTTTCCAGGCCGCTGAGTTTGGGGTACAACATCACCACTTCGGGCAAGTAGGCCAGGTGTCGTTTGCTGCCTTGGGGGTCACTCGCCACATCGATGCCATTGATTTCGGCTTTGCCTGCACTGGGGGCAGTGAATCCGAGGAAACAATTGATGGTGGTGGTTTTGCCAGCGCCGTTTTGTCCCAGAAGGCAGAATATTTCGCCGGGAGCTATATTGAGGTTCAAATTATTGAGGGCGTGGTGTTCGCCGTAACTTTTGCTAAGGTTGTGGGCTACAATCATAATATTTTGTTTTTGCAACATCATTGCAAATATAGAAAGAATTTTATTTTTGCAACGTTGTTTCAAAAATAATTTAACTTGAGGATCAATATGGAAGCCATCAATGTGACCAGGTGATTCATTTGCCTCAACTTCCTCAAGATTACATCGCGCTGCTCCGAGAGCATCAAGTTGAGCAGTTGCATTTGTTGGTGGAAGGCGTTTGTAAGGATTGTTTGGGCGGGTGAGAAAGTTATCCGTAGAATCAGCACCCAACTCGTTTATTATTAATCGAAGGGTTGACTTTACAAAAATGCCGCCCTGCGTTGGCTTGGGGGCGGCATTTTCGTAAAGCCGTTGATGGCGGGTATTATTTGTGTGTAAAAGTTTAGCACCCCACCTTCGGTGGAGTGTTTTTTAGAGATTTAGCCACAAATGACACAAATTTTCACAAATTAAGGCACGAACTTCGTTCGTACCGGAAGCACAAACGCAAGTTTGTGCCTTAATTTGTGAAAATTTGTGTCATTTGTGGCTGAAAAATGTTGTTACGCTTCGCCGAAGGCGAGGTGCTAAACAATTACATTTGTGTCAATGGCTATCTAAATTCTACCGTTTATCGATAACCTTGAACATGATGGCATATACGAGAGCTATTTACTCAAATGAACGGATATTTAAAAGATTGACCATGCAGTTCTCCATATTGCCAATGGTCAAAACAAGACTTTGTTTGACTTTTAAACCATTAGAAAACGCTGCTGGCGTCCAATTGGGCATCTTTGAAATAGCCGTAACCAGCATTTCGTCAATTTTTGGATCTTTTGATGGCATGGCAACTTGGATATCCGCAACCTGCCCCTGTTCGGTAATGGTGAATTTAATGGCCGTCAAATCATAACCCGTAAAACTTCCTGCTTCAATCTTTACAATGCTGTTTTGTTGCAGGTATTGAATCAATTGCTCTGCATTTTCGCCATAAGTAGCATTTTTATCAGGCATGATCGTGACACTGAAATCGTATTGCTTCTCGGTGTTATCTTTCAACGAGTTTTCGGGCAAGTACGTTACACTTACCGCAATATCGCTACTGCGATCAGCCAATCGTATCAGTTCTTTTTGCCCTTGATTCAAGACATCGCTGGTACCCGAAGCCCTTGTTTTGGTTCCATTTTTATAGGCTGAAATTTCCACGGAAATGTATTCTTTGACCCATGATGTGGGGTACCGTTTGTCCAAATCCGTAAGAGTGTTTATTTCAGCCAACTTATTTTCCTGGATTGAAATGAATGGTAGAATTTTGTTTACTTCAAATTTCAGCTCATTCTGAGCAAAACTGTTGAAAGCGCATCCGATCGAGAGAAGCACTACGAGTAAAAACTGATTTTTTTTCATACCTGCATTTTTAAAAAGCATTAGGAATGAGGCAAAGATAAGCTGTTTTAAGGCGTAAAAATGATAAGTTTTTGTATTGAGATTGTGTTTTAGGGAGCCTGGGCATGGGCGACGTGGCGGCGAGTTTTGTTAGCGCTTTTATGAGGCGTATTTAGATAGTGCATATGAGTAGTGGCGGTTTCGGAACGATTCATGATTAACCCAGGCAGAAACTTCAATAAAACTACTGCACTTGGTGACCCACAAACCCCGCCATTACTCTTTGCATCAATTAATTAAACACCACCTCTGGCGTACCTTCCATCAATTGGCTGTTGAAATTTCCCACAGAGTCTGAATCCATATTTAGCAAGTTTTTAAGGATTTTAATGTTAACGACCCTGCTGTTCTGGTCGATACTGCTGGTGCAATCACCAATCGATTTGTGATAGGTAGTCTCTCCACTGTCCTCCACTGTCTTCTCCACTGTCTTCCCACTGTCTTCCAATGTCTTCCTGTCTTTTCCTCTGTCTTTCCTCTGGCTTCTCCATTGTCTTCTCCACCATAAAGCCCGGATGTAGCTTGCCCGGGTGGAGGTGGAACTTCAACTGGGAAATCTGGCCGTCAAAAAGGTAGATATGTGTGAATTTGTCGAGGTTTGATTTTCTTAAGGCTGTGGCGTTCCCACTCAAACTTGTTGTACAATCCAATTCATAGTCGTGCCATACCGATACGGCCAAGCTATTGAGGATAAACCCTGAAATCAATTTACCCTGCGGTACAAACAACGATTTTAGCTCCTCCCTTAAAATCAACCCTAGCGGTATGTCCAATCGAAAAAGCACCCATAATAAAGGCATTGACCCAATTGTTGTCCACTTTGAAATAGCGTATACATTCCGTCGGAACCATCGTAGGGTCAGGTACCAGATAGCGGATGGGGATACCCTTGAGGAGACTCCAGTTTATGAATTTTTCTTTTACCGTATTTGGCATCTCTAAGTTTGCGTTGTATTTGATTTGTATCGGCAAGTGGTCAATTTGAGATTGAACCCGATCATGTGCCTTTGCCGCTGCTACTTCATGCTTCCACTCAAAGAATGCGGCGGAAAATGCGGTATCATTTAAAGCCGTTAATTTGCCTAACTCGAAAGCAAAGCCACATAACTAACATCTATTTCATTGTTAGTCCTCGTTATTTTTAGTTCTTCTGCTTTCTGCGGAATTAAATCACCTATATTATCAATGAAAAGAGGTTTTGTTTTTCCGGTATTTAAATTTTGATCGGGGCTGAAAGAGGCATGATTCAAATTTATTGCCCTCGCAACTAAAGGGCCACGATAGTAAGCCCGACCTTTGTTTGGCTTATTTTCTATTATGGTTTGTGAAGGCAAGTTTACACTGCCAGTCGACTCCAATGTACCAACTGCTGCTTCCAGCAAACTTATTGACCTGCAACCATTTTTGAGGTTTGACATCACATCATGGAAACTGCCGCCGGGGAGCTTGCATAAGGGAAACATTTTTTCATGACTTCGGCAGATACATTTTTTTCTTCAAGGAATTTCTCGAAATCCTCCTTGGTCTCGTAAATGGCCGTGTCATTTATCACATCATCAGCAATATGTAATTCATTGTACTTCGGAATAGCTTTTATCTTCTCCAAATTCAACTGGATGCTATACAATTGATCATCATTGGTATGGAAGGTCCACTTTTGCAGAACGGGGAAAATTTTCTCGGCGGTATCGAGGGTGTCTCCATTGTATTTATTTTCCAAAGAAATCAAATAAACCGTACTATTGCTACCGGGTTTTGGTAGTCGGTTACCTACAGCAACGCAATGCTCCTCTTTATCATCTTCCTCGCTATCCATGATTCGGGTGTAACCAAGATACTTTAATTCCTGCAAAGTTGGGATTACGTTTGTGGAAAAACTACTTAAATCTATAAATTGTATCAGTTGACCCTGATCTATGAATTTCAAATCATCATATTCTTTTATGCCTAAAGATGTCGCTATGGGGGATAGACTTGTACCTGTACCTTTTAGTTGTGCGTAACTGTATTTTCCCTCAAAGATTCCACCATGCATTATAAAACAAGTACCCGAACCAATCCCGGAAAATGAAACTGGCTGCAAAGAAGCACCTTCCGTTAGATTGAACTTATTATTATCTATTTTTTACATAATAAGGTTGGTTGAGTGACAATCTTTCTGGCAATTGACCGTTTATGTTTTCTAAATATACGAGGGCGTTATCATTGAACCCGTGATTCATTAAACATACCTCGCCCGCATCGTTGAAAGTTATCACTTGTCTTTGCGCAAGCTCACTCTCGTCCACCAATAATAGATACAACCAGGGCGCATCGCTTTTACCTTCTGACTTGGGATCCCTTTCCCATAACAGCGTACTTCTGGTAAAGCTAATACTGGGCAAGGTTCCCTCAAAATCGCCTTTGGCTGTATCGTTGGGATAAATCGTGTGTAACTCTGAAGGGGCCAAATAAAATCGAGGACCATTGACGTATAATGTAATGGTATTTGAATTAAATTGAGGTTTTGCTTTGTCATCACCCTCCTTGAACCCTTCAATTTTCTGACTTACTTGCAGGGTATATTCCCCATCCTGGAGAATAGGCAAGTGATTATCATAAAATGAAATTGAAGGGGACTTTTGATTTTCAGCCATTGTTCGATGTATTAATAGGTAAAATCTTCTGCCCATTTCGTTTCGGGCATCAGTATGATGTCATATGGGTTGAATGGTACTTTTAACCCAACCATATCTTTTTTAGGCGGTTTTGCTTTAAGTGTGACACCCGAACAAAGTTCCATTAAACTATGATCCTTATCTGGAGCAGGCGACAATTTGCCTGATTCAATTGCTGGATTCCAAACGGAAGCCGGGAAATTATGTAATTTATGGCTATGTCAAAATGCTCATGGTAATCAAAATCATCTGTACCTTTCTTAAAAGAGAATGACAACTCAGAAGTTCTCAAATCCGTCTCCGTCTTAGCCATCGGCGCGATACCAAAACGATCACGTTTTTTAGTCACAGTAAGTTTATTACCAGAAAATGTTTTAATAGGAAACGCCGAAGAAATATCCAGCGCCAATTCTTTTGGGTTGACCAAATAAATGGTTTCTTTTTTCTCCTCTAATTCTATTTTCCCCAGTAAACCATTGGTCAAAGCCACATTGACTACCTTTTCCGCTTCAGGCAAGACAGTGTGACTAAATTCGTCCCATGAAATTGGTTTTGGGACTGCATGAGCCGCGCCAAAATCTACCGCTACCGTAAAAGATACCAAAACATTGACGCTCAAGGATGCATGACCGGCAAAGGGAGGCCCCCAAAACGTGATATCGCCATGGATTTCAAACTCTACGGATTTATGGATACTAAATAGCCCAAGATCAACATTTATGTTGGCGCCTACGTGCAAGTTGGCGTAGGCATGACCCAAGTAATGCTTGGGTTGCCACCACATAATGAAATCAACGCCTGCATCGAAATGGACGAAAATATTGAAGCTACCACCAGAACTAAAATTGGCTGATAAATGCCCCCCAAACATAATTGCTTCAGGTACTATAGCAAAATACAACTGCGCCGTCACGTCCAAATTATGAAATGGCTTCCAGCTAAATGTCAATGGGGCTATGTTTTGCGGATAGTAGGGTTTGGGTGTATAGTTAGGTCCATAACCGCCAAAAGTCAATACAAAATCACCCGCCTTACCACCCGCCCATGGACTCGATATTTGGTCTTTTGTTAAAACCAAAACGGCAAAACCGCCTGAAACATGCCCAAAAGGATCTTTTATATACGACCCTGGCAATATATTCCCTTTTACATCAATAACCCCTTGCTCGGGAATGATTCGCGCTACTACACCAATGATGATTTTGGTCATTGGTGGTATCGTTGAACCAGGTGGAACCGGAGGTGAGGTTATCGTTGTTCTTCCCAAAATATCAATCTCCAACTCATGTCCAAATTTTACAACCGCCAGAATAAAGGATTCGACCAACTTAAAAGACGTGATTCTTACACCAACCGCTCCCCAAAAATCACCTTTAGAAGGTCCAATTTGGGTTTTCATTGTTGAAAAATCCGGAACGCTTCCGCCCATCGCCGGGCTAACTAAGGGATGAGTCTCAATATCTAAAGGCGTTGGGAGTACCAGGGTACGGTTATACCCAAATCCCATGGCCATACCCGTCAGTCGCAAAAATGGCGCACCTATGGGTGGGGTTGCCAAGAACCCATACATAAAGAAAGATTTGTACTTTTCCTTTGTAGCTTCATCAGTTTCCTCTCCAAACGCGCCAAATGCCGTGAGTTGATATTCCTTATAACCCACGCACAATTCGCCCATGTATTCATTTTCCTTGTGATAAAAACCACCCGCTATGGTGAGCGGTGGTTTATTATAGTCAAGGCTCAGCCCCTCCAAGCCCAACTTTAGGGCACCGGGGTCAAATCGGTCTATGGGGAAAGTCATCGAAAACCCAATCAAGCCCAGTTGTAATGGACCCACGTGCAACGCCCCCGTCATGTCGAGGTGGAAGCCTTTCTGCAACCCCATGCTGATACTTTGGATGGTAAGTGGGCCATATTTTTTACCAACTTTGGTAGGAGTCGCTGATTTGGTTGCTTGCTGAGGGGCGGGCGCAGGGGTAGATTGCTGCTGAGTCTGGGTAGCAGGTAACTCTTTGGCCATACTACCCGAAAATAGATCAATGATTTTTCCGTCTGGACCTACTTTGATAACCCCATGAAAATTAAAGCCTTTCTCTAAACCTTTTGATGTTTGAGGTGTGGTACTATCATTACTGCGTTGTGCGGTGATGGCAGGTACACCCATCGGTATCAGATGCTTATTGACGTCCTCTAATTCTTTAACATTTAAGGCTCCAGAGCTGTACACTATCCGAAAGGACTCAAGTGCTACTGTAGCTTCAGTGAGTAGGCTGCCTACCACCGGCAATTTACTCAAATCTATATTGGCATTTAAATCAATATCGCTACCAAACAGGGTAGCCGTAGTGGCTTTTTGGCTTTTATTAGCAGGTGTAAAACTTGTTTTGAGTATAAACAGGTCTTTGATATTGACTTGGATGGGAACATAAGGCTCAAAATCTATCTTACGCCCCTACCATCCGGGCTGTACATGGCAGCCAAAAAGGTTGTTTTAGTACCCGCCGGATTATCACTGGTATCCGTAATGTTGGGTTTTTTGATATAGTCTGCTTCGATGATAGTCTGGCCAGAATTCGCGGTTTGCCCCTCGGTTGGGCCGAGCGTCATGATGAAGCGAATGGCTACATCTTTTTCTGTTGCAGGCTTACCTTGGGCATTCTTTAAATCGGTCGAAGCACCCTCAAAAAACAATTCTACCTTTTCCAATTCCGGTAGATCAGGACAATGCTCGGCATCAATAAAATCGCTCAGTTTTACAGGTCCTGCGATGGTGATTTTAACAAAACTGGTATAACCTGTCCGGGCGGCGCCTCCATTAATTTTCTCGTAGGCAACACTTATTGTTACATGATTTTTTTTTGACGCCGTATCTTTGTCAGGCGGGTCGAAGCCTATGGCCGATAGCAGCGCATGCAAAGAGGGCATATCAAAGCTCATGTCCATGATGATGCCTTTATCCTGACTACCCCAACCAATGGTTACCTGATCTAAGCTGGGGTTTATTTCAGTACCGATGTCTTTCAAAAATCT
>NZ_JADKCX010000121.1 GCF_016718685.1 Haliscomenobacter sp.
CTACCCCATACTTATGGGGTTTCAAGTTCTGTTTTTATAGTCTACATTTACCACCAGAAAAAGATTATGCCTTCATAAGAGCCCTCACTCTCCGCCCGGAATTGTCGAGGGCTCTAGTCTTTTTCTCCGCCCTAAGTGGATTAACCCTGAATAAACAAGCCTCGAATTTGTAATCCTCCTCAGCTGTCTTTATGTTTGTGGAGCATGAATCTAGATAAAGCAAAACAAGCGCTCAAACGCTACTTCGGTTATGATCAATTTCGGCCACTCCAGGCCGAAATTATCCGGGCTATTTTTGCGGGTAAAGATGCATTGGTCCTGATGCCAACCGGGGGAGGTAAATCGGTTTGTTTCCAAATTCCTGCGGTGACCATGCCGAGACCGCGTGGTGGTTTCCCCCTCATTTCCCTGATGAAAGACCAGGTGGAAGGACTGCGAGCGAATGGCATCCAGGCCGCTTTTCTAAACAGTGCTATTGATTCGCGGGAACAGTTGAAAGTAGAGGAAGCTTTTTACGCTGGTGCGCTCAACTTGCTGTACGTTTCGCCAGAAAAACTCGTCTCCGGCAATTTTATCTCCATCCTCAAACGCGGTAAAATCAATTTATTTGCCATTGATGAAGCCCATTGTATTTCCGCCTGGGGGCACGATTTCCGGCCAGAATACACCCAAATGGGCATGCTCAAACAACATTTTCCCCAGGTTCCCGTCATTGCACTGACTGCTACAGCGGATAAATTGACCCGCAAAGATATTGTTGATCAACTCAAGTTGGAAGAACCCGGAATCTTTCATTGCCTCTTTTGATCGTCCCAATTTGGAGTCTCGAAGTGCGACCGGGTCAGCACCGGCTGGGGCAAATCCAGGAGTTTGTGCAAAAACGCCCCAAACAAGCGGGCATCATTTATTGCCTGAGCCGAAAAACAGCGGAAGATGTAGCGGCCAAATTGGCCCAACAAGGCCTGAAAGCCGAAGCGTACCACGCCGGGCTTTCGCCCGATCGGCGTTCCAAAATTCAGGACAATTTCATCAACGACAACATCCACATCATCTGTGCTACGGTGGCTTTTGGCATGGGCATCGACAAATCGAATGTGCGATGGGTGATCCATTACAATTTGCCCAAAAACCTGGAGGGCTATTACCAGGAAATTGGTCGGGCTGGCCGCGATGGGGCCAAAGCAGATACCTTGCTTTTTTACAGTTTCGCCGATGTGAGCATGTTGCGCGACATCATTCAAAACGGGGAAAATGCGGCCCAAAACGAAATTCAGCTGGTGAAGCTAGAGCGCATGCAACAATACGCTGAATCACTGGCCTGCCGCCGCCGCATCCTCCTGGCCTATTTTAGCGAAAATTTGAGCAACAACTGTGGCAACTGTGACATTTGTCGCAACCCGCCCCAGTACATCGACGGTACCCAGATTGCCCAAAAAGCCTTGTCTGCCGTTTACCGCGTCAATGAACAAGTGCCGATGGGGATGCTCATTGACGTGTTGCGGGGATCTGGCCGCAAAGAAATCCGTCAATTGGGTTATGATACCATCAAAACTTATGGCGCTGGCCGCGATTTGTCGCAGTGGGATTGGCAGCAGTACCTCATGCAGCTGGTCAACTTGGGCTATTTGGAAATTGCCTACGATGCCAACAGCGTGTTGCGGCTCACGGCGGCCAGTCACGAAGTGTTGTTCAAGAGCAGAACGGTGCAATTGGTGAAACCCTCCAGTTACAAAGAGCGCCAGGAAGAAGAAAAGGCTGCAGCCAAAACCAAACCAAAAACCCTGGCCAAACAGGAGCGCCTGCGCGATGAACTCTTTGAACAACTGCGCCAGGTACGTAAAGAAATTGCCCAACAAGAGGGTATTCCTCCTTATTTGATCTTTTCGGATGCGACGCTGGAAGAAATGGCCTTTAAAAAGCCGCTCAGCGAAACCGCTTTATTGGGGGTTTCTGGGGTGGGTGAAAAAAAATTAGCCCAGTTTGGGCAGCAGTTTTTGGAGGCCATTTTGGAATTTGTGGGCAGCAGCTCTCCCAAAGAAAAAAATCTGCCCTATAAACTTTCGCTGGAAATGCTCAAAAGAGGCCTGAGCCTGGAGGCCATCGCCGAAAAAAGGGGCATTGAAACCAGTACCGTCCTTGCGCACCTGGCGTATTTGTACGAAACAGGGGAAGAGGTGCCGCTGTTTCAGTTTGTCAGCAAAGTGGAGATTCAGCAAATCCTCAAGGCCAGAGGTTATCTGGAGAATCCTTCTTCGCTCAAAACCTTGTACGATTATTTTGATGGGAAGATGTCTTATGATAAAATCAAGTTGGCAATGGCTTGGGGGGCGTAAGAATGGGATGGGAAAGTTCATAGATTACAGATTCACAAGATTATTGATGAAATCTGTTGTCAACTCTTATCAATCCTGATAAAAACTCTTTTGCGCTAGATCAAGCTTGCACCAATTTCACCTCCATCACTGGCTCGTGCTCACCAGAAATGCCTTCCTCCTGGAAGCGCTTGCGCACCGCTTCTTTCGCGTAAGCCTGGGCGTCCAGGTATAAATCGGGGGTTACACTGTAGCGAAATCCCAGGGTGGTTGCTGTGGGCGACAAGTCCAACACGGGGGCAGTAATTGGCAATTCCGCCAGGAAACCCGGAGATTTTTTGGCAACTTCTTCAAATATTCTTCTGACTTTTTCCATGTCCTCATGCGGATCGATGGGCACCAGCGTTTCCAAAACCCGGGTTCCTGCTGAACTGAGGTTTTCGATGGCACCGCTGGTGATGGCTGAATTGGGGATGATGATCGTGCGGTTGTCCGGAGTCATCAACACCGTAGTGAAAATTTGAATTTCTTTGACAACGCCGTTAAAACCCTGGGCGGTAATCAAATCACCAACGCGATAAGGACGAAACAAAAGCACCAGAATTCCCGAAGCAAAGTTGCTCAAGCTACCTTGCAAGGCCAGGCCCACGGCCAAGCCCGCTGCACCCAGGATGGCGACAAAGGAAGTGGTTTGGATGCCTACAATCCCAGCTGCGCTAAAGATGACCATAACTTTGAGCAAAACACTGACCATGCTGAGCAAAAAAGGGCGCAAACTCTCATCCACCTTGGTTTTTTCCATTCTGCGGCTCAGGATGGAGACCATCCAATTCGTGATCCAAAGTCCGACTAGCAATACAATCAATGCTCCAGCTAACTTGGGTGCAAATTCCATGGCAAATTCCATAAATTTGCTGGCTTTCTCGGTAACTTGTGTTGGTTCCATGCTTATTTTTGGTTTTTAGAAAATACTCCCGCTAATTTAACCGATTAATTTAGGGGCTTAAAATTTACACATTAAAAATTGAGTAATTTTGCAAAAACCATTTCCAGGCAAGGAGATTGCCCTCCAAAAATTGCAACGCTACTGCGCTTTTCAAGAGCGTTGCCACCAGGAAGTACGCCAAAAATTGTACGAACTTTCGGTATACGGAGACCTGCAGGAAGAGATTGTTGCGGAGTTAATTTCTGATAATTTCCTCAATGAAGAACGTTTTGCCCGTACTTACGCGAGGGGAAAATTCCGCAGCAGATCGTGGGGGCGCATCCGCATTCAACAAGAACTGAAGCAACGCAAAGTGTCGGATTATTGCATCCGCAAAGGAATGGAGGAGATTGAGGAGGAAGAATACCTCAAAGCCTTACAAAAAATCATTGCCAAAAAACAGGCTGAACTGGGTGGAGAAGAGGAATTTACCGCCCGTCAAAAAACTGCTCAATACGCCATGCGCAAGGGGTTCGAATCAGAGCTCATTTGGGCAATACTTAGAGAATGATTATGCAAGATTTATATACTATTTTGGAGTCCAGTGTAGCCGAGTACAACCGCCCCGAGTTTATCGCCGCGGATCCCATTTCGATTCCGCACCGATTCAGCAAAAAACAAGACCGCGAAATCATGGGTTTTTGGGCTGCCATGCTGGCCTGGGGGCAACGCAAAACCATCATCAACAAAGCCAATGAGTTGGCCGAGTTGATGGATGGATCACCGCATGATTTTATCCTGAACCACCAGGAAGAAGACCGTCGCCGGTTTCTGGATTTCAAACACCGCACCTTCCAGGCTACGGATACCTTGTATTTTCTGGAATTTTTCCAACAATACTACCAGCAACACGAGTCCCTGGAAGATGCTTTTGTACAACACCTCTCCCCCACTGCCCTCAATACCGAAGCCGCGCTAGTCGGTTTTCAACGTTTGTTTTTTGATCATCCTGATGCGCCTGAGCGCACCCGCAAACACATTCCAACCCCGCTGCGTGGCTCTACCTGCAAACGCCTCAACATGTTTCTGCGCTGGATGGTGCGCAAAGACGACCAAGGGGTAGATTTTGGCATCTGGAACCGGATTTCCCCTAGTCAATTGTTGATACCGCTGGACGTTCACGTCGACCGCGTAGCGCGCCGTTTCAACTTATTGACCCGCAAACAAACCGATTGGCAAGCCGTCCTGGAACTAACCGAAGCCCTCCCGAGTTTTTGACCCCGATGACCCGGTGAAGTATGATTTTGCGCTATTTGGAATTGGAGTACTTCAGTAGGAATGAAGGAAACCGATTTTTCTTGCGCTAGGCCCGCTGTGAAGACCAGCCAAAGCAGACTAAGAATAGAGCGCCTGGACCTTGTACATTCAACATCCAGGCGCTCCCAATTTATTTCTACTGCAAGAGCTTAAACTTATTGTTTGTTAAACTTCAACATCTCGCCAGCCTGCCCTTCCGCAAAGACACGCAGATAATACAGTCCAGCCGGAAGGGTATGAATATCCAGTTCGGCTTGAGTACTCCCCGCATCCAGGTTTTGGCGCTGGGTGATTTTGCCGTTCAGGTCCAACACCTCAAGGGTGATTTTGCCCGTCCCCAAATTGTTGCCCAATTGAACATTGAGTAAATCTTTGGTCGGATTGGGGAAGACCGCAGAGCTTTGCAAAGCACCTACGACATTGCTGCCACAGCGCTTGACTTCGAATGCTGCTCCGGCTACATCCAGCCCGGCGCAAATGCTGCCACCACCTTGTACCAATAAGCTGTTCACATCAAAGCCTGTGGTTTGACCCAGTTTCACGATGCTCAAATCCAGTGTAGCCGGGTTGTAGGTCAGGGTATGGATGCGGTATTTGCCTTCGCGGTTCACAAAAAACTCTGGATTATTGGTATTCACTGCCCGAATGATCAGGCTATCTCCTTCGGTCAATACCCACAGCGAACGGTAACCGCGGGGGCCACTGGGCTGATGCAGAATGCTCGCCTTGAGTCTGACCGGGCGTATGCCACTCAGACAAGTATTTGGCTGTGGTACAATGCGCCCGATGTTCACCTGGCATGGGCAAGTTTTTACACTAAAGGGCGCTCCGGCGACATCCAGTGCAGCACAAATGGAGCCTCCGCCCTGAATCAACAAGCCATTGACATCCACACCCGTGGTCTGACCAAATTTGACGATGCCCAAGTCCAAGGTCGCCGGGTTGTACACTAAGGTATGAATGGTGAATCGCCCCGTGTCGCGCACGGTGAACAAAGGCAGGTTGTTCACCTGCTGAATCACCAGGTTGTTGCCCGAAGTCAGCACGTACAACAAACGGTAACCCGTTGGCACGGTTGGCAATTGGCGGATGCTGGCCGCAAGTGTAGCCTTTCCTTCTTGTAAGCAAGCCGAACTGCCGAGCGGATTTAAAGTACCCGCACTGGCTTTGCAGCAAACCGCAGTAGATACTTCAAATTTCGCACCAGCTACATCGAGTGCAGCACAAATGGCACCTCCACCCTGGCGCAATAATGAATTGACATCAAACCCGGTGGTGACTCCAGGTTGTACAATCCCCAAATCCAGGGTAGCGGGATTGTATACCAGGGTGTGAATGGTGTACTTGCCCGCAGCATTTACGGTGAAATTAGGGCTGGCCCCAGCACCGACGATCACCAGGCTGTCACTCCGCGTAAGTACATACGCCACTTGATACCCAGCAGGCACAATGGGGCGAGTGCTCTGTATGGCTCTTAAGTTGGCTGAACCAGACTGCAAACAACCATCGGACAATGGGCGCAAAGTTCCAGCAGTGGCTGTACAAGGACAAATCTCTACGTTAAATTTTGCTCCAGCTACATCCAAAGCGGCACAAATGCTGCCCCCACCTTGACGCAACAAACCATTAACCGCAACGCCTGTGGTGACCCCGAGTTCCACAATGCCCAAATCCAGGGTACTTGGATTGTACACGAGGGTGTGAATGGTATATTTTCCTGGAGCAGTCACTTTGAACTCCGGTTTAGCACCAGCGTTGATGATCACCAGGCTATCACCACGCGTGAGCACATACACTACCTGAAAGCTATCTGGCACCACGGGTGCGGTGGCTACAGTTGCGCGCAAGGTTAGGGTATCCCCATCCAGGCAGGCGCGGGTATCTGGTCGCAGGGTTCCAGCAGTGGCAAAGCAAGGTTCTTCACAAGCGCTAAAGCTGAACTTGGCCCCAGCTACATCCAGGGCTGCGCAAATGTTGCCCCCCCCTTGTACGAGCAATCCATTGACGTCAAACCCAGTGGTTACGCCTGGCTTGACAATGCTCAAATCCAGGGTACTGGAATTGTACACCAGCGTGTGAATGGTGTAATTGGCATCGGGTGTTACGCGGAAGTAGGGAAAGCGGCTTACACCCTGGATAACCAGGCTGTCTCCTTTGGTCAGTACATAAAGCACTTGAAATCCGGTGGGCACTGTGGCTGCTACCTCTTGCGTGGCCTGGATGCTGGTCGTGGCACCAGTTTGGCACATCTTGAGTTCGCCCAAACGGCCGATGCCTGCGCGGCAACTGTTTTGGGCCTGGACTGAGGTAGCAAAACTAAAGCTAAACAGGGTTAAAAAAAGGCTGTAGGCAAAGCTTCGCCAGCCTCTGGAAAAGAGGTGAACTTTCTGATTCATAATGATTTCGGTTTTTAGAAATATGTTTCTCTTAACTAAAAAGAGCAGGAATTGTTGAAAGGAAAAGTGGAGAAACAGCAATTTTGTCAACTGTTTGACTTAGGTGTAAAATTGCTTGAACAAAAATGAAACAGGCTTGTCCCTTGCTGCCTATACTTCATTTGATGCTTCACCCATGGCCAGGCTATTACAATGTAGTAAGATTTCCTGCAAGGCCGCTCCCTCAGACCGCAAGGGGTCGATCGCTTTGACCAGCCTTGCCCTTAAAAAGTAAAGTTCTTCCCTATTGTACTTTTTAGAGCCTCTAACCAAATCATTTTTGATTAAAACCTCCT
>NZ_JADKCX010000122.1 GCF_016718685.1 Haliscomenobacter sp.
CCAGGCCAACGAGCAGTTTTTGGAGACTTTTGACACCACGATCGCCCTGGCCAATTACCAGAAACTCGCCGCGAATGGTACTGCCGTAGTCCCCACGATGATTGGCAGTTACGCCACCGCTTATCTGGACCAAAACCAGCACCTAAACGATGATTACCTCAAGTACCTGGGGCCGGAATTCAAACGCACCTACCAGTGGCGCGTCGATCGGGCGATGAAGGATGATTCAGCGGCCATCGACCTGCGCCATCGGATGTTTGAGACGGCGGCAGCACTATTGCCTTACCTGCACAAAGCTGGCGTAAGCATCATAGCGGGTACAGATGCAGGCTACCTCAATTCTTTTGATTACCCTGGACTGGGCATGCACCAGGAGCTCGAATTGATGGTGCGCTATGGCCTGACTCCCCAGGCTGCGCTGCAAGCCTCGGTCATCAATGGCCCGGAATTTTTGGGATTGGGCAAACACTATGGTGCAGTCCGCAAAGGCAAAATGGCCGATTTGTTGCTGCTGGATGCCGATCCTTTACAAAATATTCGAGCGACACAGCAAATTGCCGGGGTGATCAAACAGGGCACCTATTGGGACTCCAAGGCCATTCAGGAGCAGCTATTGAAGCTTCAACAGTGGGTGGCGGAGAAAGAAAAGCGGGAACGGGGGCAAAAATAAGTGTGCTTTAATCACTACAACTACATCGCACATTGACCAAAATCACTACTTTGTTTAAATAAAGCAATTGTCGGAAACTAATCCAATGCTTTTCTTTATCCCTGTAAATAGAACCACAACACCTTTATGAAAACAGACATCGAGATCGCTCAAGAAGTTACCCTGCGTCCCATTGCTGATATCGCCGCTGCCCTTGGCATTCCTGCGCCTGCGCTTATTCCATACGGCCATTACAAGGCCAAAGTTCAGTACACGGAAATTGATGAGGCCAAAGTTGCCCAAAGCAAGCTGATTTTGGTGACTGCCATTACGCCTACCAAGGCGGGGATTGGCAAAACTACGGTTGGGGTAGCCCTGGCTCAGGGTTTGCAACAATTGGGCAAAAAAGCCATCGTGGCCCTGCGCGAGCCCTCTTTAGGGCCCTGTTTCGGCATGAAAGGAGGTGCTTGTGGCGGCGGCTACGCCCAAGTTGTGCCAATGGAGGACATCAACTTGCATTTCACCGGTGATTTTCACGCCATCACTTCAGCCAATAACATGATTGCGGCCTTACTGGACAACTACCAGTACCAGCACCGTGGAACCGAACAAGCCCTCAAACAAATCACCTGGCGGCGGGTACTCGATGTCAATGACCGCTCCTTGCGTTTTATTGTATCGGGACTAAACGGGCCGGGGAATGGCATCCCGCAGGAAACGGGTTTTGACATCACCCCAGCCTCCGAGATCATGGCGATTTTTTGTTTGGCCAGTAGTCTGGACGACCTGCGTCGCCGCATCGACAACATCCTGCTGGGCTATACCCAGCACAATCAACCTTTTACCGTAGCTGATCTGGGCGTTGGTGGAGCGATTACCGTGCTGTTGAAGGACGCACTCAATCCCAATTTGGTACAAACCCTGGAAGCTGGACCAGCCTTCATCCACGGCGGCCCTTTTGCCAATATTGCCCACGGGTGCAATTCCATCATGGCCACCAAAATGGCCATGACATACGGCGATTACGTGATCACCGAAGCGGGCTTTGGAGCGGATCTGGGTGCTGAGAAATTTTTGAACATCAAATGCCGCCAGGCGGGGATTCACCCCAAAGCATCCGTCCTTGTGGCCACTTCTCAAGCTTTGAAACTACACGGTGGTGTTGCGCTGGCCGACATCAAAAAGCCCAATTTAAAGGGCCTGCAAACGGGTTTGAAAAACCTGGAGCGCCACCTCGAAAACCTGCAACATTTTGGCCAAAGTGTGGTGGTTACCTTCAACCAATACAGTTTTGATACCGCCGAAGAAATGGACTATACTGCGCAATGGTGTCGGGAAAAAGGCGCTGATTTTGCCCTGAACAATGGTTTTGCCGAGGGTGGGAGAGGAGCGCTCCCGCTGGCGGAAAAAGTAGTGGAAGTGGTAGAGAAACGGCCTTCGCAGCCCATTCGTCATACCTACGCATTGGAGGATTCTATCCCCGAAAAAATCCGCAAAGTAGTGACCCAAATTTACCGGGGCAAGGAAGTGCTGTTCAGCAAAACAGCCGAAACCGCGCTGAAAAAGATCGAAACCCTCGGGCTTTCCCACTTGCCGGTTTGTATTGCCAAAACCCAATATTCTTTCAGTGATGACGCCACGCACATCGGTGTAGCCTCAGATTTTACCCTCAACATCGAAAACCTGATCATCAATCGTGGCGCAGGCTTCATCGTCGCCGTTGCCGGAGAAATCATGCGCATGCCTGGATTACCCAAAGACCCGCAGGCTTTGCACATTGATGTGGTGGATGGAAAGGTGGTGGGGCTGAGTTGAGGAAGTTGAGGAGGTTGAGAAAGTTGAGGCTACCGCGAGCGACAGGGCTTCCGCAAAGTATCAAAAAAACATTATGTCGCTTTGGTATGCCGCTCGCGGCAGCCTAAACCTCCTCAACTTCTCAACCTCCTCAACCATACTTACTCTTTATTCAAAAACGCATCCATCCAGGTTTCCGGAATTTCATCAATGCTGTTTTTCAACTTGTTGGCCCACATCTGGCCAATTTGAGCGGTATCTTTTTCCTCCAGGCGGTGTTGTTGCAGTTTGTAGGAATCGCGCGGGTAGAGCGCAACATCGATCGGGTAGCCCACGTCGTTGGCGCTGACCCTGGTAGAATCAAAAGAGAGAAAGCCCGTTTTAAAGGCGAAGCGCAAACTCGATTCGTAATTGAGGGCACGATTGAGAATGGGTTTGCCATAGCCGGAATTGCCAATGATGGTAAAAGGTGAACCTTCGCCCACTTCAATCCAGTTGCCTTCAGGATACAGCAGGTACAACATGTGCTCTTTATCGTTCTCCAACTGTCCACCAACGATGGCATACAGGTTGAAAAACATGCCCGACTCGGCCAAAGCCCGTTTGTCTTCCTGAGCAACCCGCCGCAACTGCTCGCCAAACATGTTGACGGCTTTGTACATTTTATCGAATTTGAAGGATTCGTCTTCAAACAGTTCTTCAAAGTAGGTCACCGCCTTGTCCCGGATAGAACGCAAGCCTGAAGTCATGAGGAAAAGACTGTTGCGACCGTTTTCGTGGATCGATATTTTTTTGGCGGTGGCAGTTTCAGTACCTGAAGTGATCCGTGTATCGGCAATGGCCACCAGACCACTGCGTACTTTAATTCCAAGACAATAGGTCATCGCAAAGTTTTGTTGATTGATGGTTTCTGTTACTGGTTTTGGGTTAGGCAAATGTAATCTACAAAAGAACAAAGACAGCATTCACACGAATAAATTCGTGATGTTCTTCCCTTCCCACGAATAAATTCGTGGGCTATTGCTGCTGCTGTTGTTGTTGCTCAAGCAAAAACCAATTGTAGTCATTGCTATTGCGCACCGATACTTCGTAGGAAGTTTTGTGGACTCCTTGGGTTAACAGGACTCCTTTGATCGGCTGACAATCTTTGTAATCCCGACCATGGGCGATTTTGATGAAATGGTCGTCTTCCTGGATGTTGTTGGTGGGGTCAAAGCCACGCCAGCCCAGTTGAGGGATGAAGACTTCCACCCAGGCGTGGAGTTGTGAATCAGCCCGGTTGTCGCTCAAGTTGAGGTATCCTGCCACGTAACGCGCTGGAATACATTGCTGACGCAAAATACCAATCATGATGTGCGCGAAATCCTGACAAACGCCGCGGCCACCTTTTATGGCTGTGAGTGCACTGGTACTGGTATTGGTAGAACCTGATGCATACTGCAGCATGGAATAAATACTCGAGTTGAGGCGCAACAGGTAATTGCCGATCAGCTCATGCGGTTGTAGCAACAATTCCGTTGGAAAATCGCTTGGCTTCAAGGTACTGAGCGGTGTAGCTTGCAGAAAGGACTGATGATCCATCTGGAACTCAATGTCTTCCAATAATGCCCGCTCATCAGGAACCCTTAGCCCGGAGCACACATCAATGGGGGGCATGTTTTTGGCGACTTGTGCCAACAAGCTCAATGAAAAATAGTCAAAAGTTTCCGAATTGATGTGAAAATGCAAAGTGACAAAGCCATATTTGTTGTTGGCCATAAACGGGCTACGCCGCATGGAGTGGATGAGCCGATGGTGTTTGAGCTTTTGGGTCTCATTTTCACACGGCATGATCAAAAACTCATAAGCTCCTTGCTTGACGGTTCTTTCATATTCTGTAAGCGTGCGGTACTCTACTACGTAATCGGTCATAAGTCGGGCGTGGGTTACACGTGAAAATAATTTTTATCCAAAGCTCCATGCAGTTCATATACTTTCGCCAGGGTTTCGGATACAAACTCGCCAACCTTGTCTTCAATTTCGGGATAAAGCAGGTATTGGTACTGGGCGCACAAACGACCCACCGCAAACCCGATACTATCCGGAGTATGCTCTCGCAAGCCCAATTTGCGGACAAAATATTGGATTTGCCTAAGATTAAAGGCCAAAGACCGGGGGAAATCGGCATTTAAAATCAGGAATTCCATGGTTTTTTGCCGGTCTGGCGCAGCTTTGTAATGGTGGCGGTTCATGTCAAAACCTTCCAGAAGTTTCAACAGTACGGTGTATTGGTAATTTTCTACCGACATGTTTTCGTTCTGGTCGGTGAGTACATAAATGTCATACAACTTGCAACTGATGATGCGCGCAATTTGGGTGGTGCGCTCCAGGTGTACCCCCAGCCGAATGAGTGCCCATACGTCGTTGTGGGTCAAGGTACTGTCTACGTACCCGCGAATGACCGAACAATGCTCTCCTGCGTTGAGGGTAAAATCGTATAAACCCCTGGTTTTGAAATAACTGACAGGGTAATTGTTGACAAAATGGTAGTACTTATTGATGACTTCCCACAATTCGGTGGAGATGATGTTGCGCATCCCCCGGGCATTTTCTCGGGCACTGGTGATGGCGGAAAGAATGGACATCGGGTTGTTGGCGTCCAAGGCCACAGCGTGCAGGATTTCCGACTCAACAAAGGGTTTGCCTTCTTCCCAGGGGATTCCAGCCATGTTGACAATGGATCCCAGTACAAAATCGCGGTTTTGACTCATCGGCGCATCCTGCGTAGTGAAGTATTGTACTCGGAGGTAACGTGCGAGGTGTTCGGTTCTTTCGAGATACCGTCCCATCCAGTATAAGGTGTTGGCTATTCTTGCTAGCATTTTTTTCTTGTTTTTCCACGACTAAAGTCATGGGGTGTTTTTTTGTGTGCGCTCCCGGGGGAGGGTTCGTAGTTCGAGGGTTCGATGTTCTCGGAAAATCTGAAATGCCCCCGAACCCTCGAACTACGAACCCTCGAACCCTAAACCAGTACCCACGTATCCTTCGATCCCCCCCCTTGCGAAGAGTTTACAATCAAGCTCCCTTCTTTCAGGGCAACCCGTGAAAGCCCGCCGGGCAAAACAAACTGGCGATCTTTGCCCATCAGGGTAAAGGTGCGCAGGTCGATGTGGCGCGGTTCAAATTCACCTTTGTTCTCGATGTAAGTGGAGTGTACCGACAAAGACATCCTCGGCTGGGCGATGTAATTGCGGGGATCGGCCTGTATTTTGAGTTTAATGTCTTCCAGTTCAGCGCTGCTGAGGCGATCACAAACCAATACGCCGTAGCCACCCGACATGTCGACGGGTTTGATCACCAGATCGCGGGTGTGCTCCAGTACGTATTTCAGGTCTTCCTCCCTTTCGCACAAATAAGTGGGCACGTTGGGAATGATCGGTTCTTCACCTAAATAATAACGAATCATCGCGGGTACGTAAGAACAGACCGCTTTATCGTCGGCTACTCCGGTGCCCGGAGCATTGACGATGGTGATGTTGCCTGCCCGGTAAGCCCCCATGATGCCTGGTACCCCCAACATGGATTCCGGGCGGAACACCAGCGGGTCGAGATAGGCATCATCGATGCGGCGATAGATCACGTCCACCCGCTTGGGCCCGTGGATCGTGCGCATGAACACGTAATTGTTTTCCACAAAAAGATCACCACCTTCTACCAGTTCGATGCCCATCGTTTGCGCCAAAAAAGAGTGTTCATAGTAGGCAGAATTGTAAGTGCCCGGCGTGAGCAGCGCACAGGTAGGCTGATCATCGGTAACGGGTGCCACCGATTGTAGGGTAGCCAGCAACTCTGCCGGGTATTCGTTGACCGAACGTACATTGGCCCAGCGGAAAGCATTGGACAAGGTGCGCTTCATGGCATCGCGGTTCGACAGTACATAACTCACGCCCGATGGGCTGCGCAAGTTGTCTTCCAATACATAATATTCCCCATCACTGTGTCGAATCAGGTCGGTGCCAGAAATGTGGCAATAGATGCCATTTTGGGGTTTGATGCTCTTCATCTCCTCACTGTAATGAGGGGATGAAAAAATCAAAGCCGAAGGCACTATTTTGTCTTTGAGGATTTTACGGTCTCCGTATACATCCTGGATGAATAGATTCAAGGCAACGTTGCGCTGAATAAGGCCTTTTTCGAGTTTGTTCCAATCTGTAGAAGGGATGATTCGCGGGAAAAGGTCAAAAGGAAAAATTTGCTCAGCCCTTTGTGCCCGTCTGAATACACCGCATATGTAATGCCTTGATTGAGAAAAGAAAGTTTGGCATACTCGTTCAAGCGCTCAAAATCTTTGCTCGTCAGTTGGCTAAATTGCCGGTGGATGTCCTCGTAATGAGGATACACCCGTCCGTCTTTTTGAAACACTTCATCGAAGAAGGCTGGGTTGAGTGGATAATGTTGAAATAAGTTACGCTTTGTGGTCATGAAGTATACGATTTAAACAAGCGATGTAGCGAATGGGCTTGGGAATAAAAAAATCGTTTCGATCAAAAATACCTTATTTTTACAAAAAATCAATAAATTGGCAAAATAATTGCGGAGAAGATAAATGCCCGAAAATTTTTTTACCATGGCCATTAAAGTAGCGATTCGCCACAGCACGCATTACGAATACGACCGTTTGATCAAACTCTGGCCCCAAACCATTCGCCTCCGGCCTGCCGTTCATTCGCGCACCGAAATTGCCGCTTATTCCCTGAAGATCTTGCCAGAGCCGCACTTCATCAATTGGCAACAAGATCCCTTTGGGAATTTTTTGGCACGGGTTGTTTTTCCCGACAAGGTGAAAGAATTCAAAATCGACGTAGAGGTCATCGCCGAGTTGCGGGCCATCAATCCCTTTGACTTTTTTTTGGAAGAATATGCCGATAGGTTTCCCTTCAAATATGAGGAGCAGTTGTTGAAAGAACTGGCACCTTACCTGGAAATAACCGAACGCGGGCCACTGTTGATGCAGTTTATAGAGGATTCCAAAAAATTCCTCAACGACAGCACCAACAATTTTTTGGTCAACATCAATCAAAATTTAAACCGCCAGGTGAACTACAGCATCCGCATGGAAGCTGGCATCCAGACTTGTGAGGAAACCCTGGGCAAAGCCCTGGGCTCTTGCCGCGATTCGGGCTGGGTACTGGTGCAAGCCTTGCGGCATTTTGGCTTGGCGGCGCGTTTTGTGTCGGGGTATCTGGTACAGCTCAAAGCCGATCAAAAAGCCCTGGACGGCCCTTCCGGTGCGGCCGAGGATTTTACAGATTTGCACGCCTGGACGGAGGTATACATTCCCGGTGCGGGTTGGATTGGCTTGGACCCTACTTCGGGATTGTTGGCCGAAGCAGGCCATATTCCCCTGGCCTGTACGCCCGATCCGACTAGCGCTGCGCCCATCTCCGGAAGTATGGAACCTTGTCATACGACCTTTCATTTCAGCAACAAGGTGGAACGCATCCACGAAGACCCCCGCGTAACCAAACCTTATAGCGATGGCCAATGGGCCGATGTGATTGCGCTGGGCCACCACGTGGAACAAGAACTCCAGGCGGGCGATGTGCGTCTCACCATGGGCGGTGAACCTACTTTTGTATCGATTGACGATATGGAATCCGAGCAGTGGAACGGCGCTGCTGATGGGGTGGAAAAACGCAAATTGGGCAATGTCCTCGTCCACAAGCTCAAGGATATTTTTGGTAAAGGTGGCTTTGTCCATTACGGCATGGGCAAATGGTATCCCGGCGAACCCATTCCACGTTGGGCTTATTCGTTGTTCTGGCGCAAAGACGGCCTGCCCATGTGGCGCAAACCCGAGTGGTTGGCCAACATCGATGGGGATTACCAATACGAGCACGCCGATGCCGAAAAGTTTATCCGGGAATTGGCCAAATTCATTGGCATCAACCCTGATAACATCAAACCCGGCTTCGAAGATGTATTTTATTACCTCTGGGAAGAGGGTAACCTGCCCGCCAACGTCGATCCATTTAAAGTAGACTTGCGCGACAGCGTCGAGCGCCGCACCCTGATGGAAGTACTGGAGCGCGGCCTGGACAAACCCAATGGTTACGCCCTGCCCATCGGTTGGAACCGCGATACCGAAAGCTGGTGGAGTTGTGTCTGGGAATTCAGCCGTGAGCACATGTTTTTGTTGCCCGGAAATTCTCCTATGGGCCTGCGCATGCCACTCAACCGCTTGCCGGTCTTGGCCCCCGAACAAAAAGAAGAACCCATCGAGCGCGACCCTTTTGAAAAGGTGGGCATCCTGGGCGAGTATTATGATAAGGTAGGTGGTCGTTACGATTCACCTCCCGATGAACGGGTTCCCAAGCGGGTGTCTGACCCTAAAGTCTACGCCGAGGAAGAAATAGACGAGGAGGAAGCCAAACTCAAAGACCCCCAGTATTTCATCAAAAAGAAAAAGGAGGAGGCAGAAAAGGATACTTTCCGTCCAACCCGCCTGATGAATACGCTCCGAACCGCCATTTGTGTGGAGGCGCGGGAAGGCAAGATCTACATCTTCATGCCACCCTGCGAGCTGATTGAGCATTATCTGGAACTTTTGGCCGCGATCGAGTCAACGGCAGAGCGCCTGAAAATCCCGGTTATCATCGAAGGTTACGAACCGCCGCGCGACAATCGGGTGGAAAAACTGGGGGTCACGCCCGACCCTGGGGTGATCGAAGTGAACATCCAACCGGCCAAAACTGGTCGGAAGTCCTGCACATTTACGACCATGTTTTTGAAGCTGCCCGGCAAAGCCGCCTGGGTTCAGAGAAATTCATGCTCGATGGCCGACATACAGGTACGGGTGGGGGCAACCACGTCACCATCGGTGGGGTGACTCCAGAAGACAGCCCGATGCTGCGGCGCCCCGATTTGCTGCGCAGTTTGTTGTGTTTTTGGCAAAACCACCCCGGACTGAGTTATTTGTTTTCCACGGCCTTCATCGGTCCAACCAGTCAGGCACCACGGGTGGACGAAGGCCGGCAGGAAATGCTCTACGAGCTGGAAATTGCTTTTGACCAAATCCCGGAACCGGGTGAAGACAACCTGCCCTTCTGGTTGACCGACCGCATTTTCCGCAACATCCTAGTCGACATCACGGGCAATACCCACCGCGCCGAGTTTTGCATTGACAAGCTGTACCGCCCCGATTCTTCAGCGGGCAGACTGGGTATTCTGGAGCTCCGCGCCTTTGACATGCCGCCGAGCAAGGAGATGTGTCTGGTGCAAATCCTCCTCTTGCGCACCTTGATTGCCTGGTTTTGGAAACAACCCTACCGCCAAAAACTGGTGCGCTGGGGCACCGAACTACACGATAAATACCTGCTGCACCACTACGTGCGCGAAGACTTGCGCGACGTGTGTGCGCAACTGCAAGCGGCGGGTTTCAACTTCAAAATTGAATGGCTGGAGCCTTTCTTCGAATTTCGTTTCCCCTTCCTGGGGCGTGCTCAGGTGGGCGACGTAGGAATGGTGCTCCGCAGCGCCATCGAACCTTGGAACGTACTGGGTGAAGAAATGAGCAACTCCGGAACGGCCCGCTTTGTAGACTCTTCGCTCGAACGCCTGGAGGTTAAAGTAACGGGCATCACCTCGGATCGCTACCAATTGTTGTGCAATGGTTTCCGCATTCCCCTGCGCAGCACGGGTATCCACGGCGAATACGTGGCGGGCATCCGCTACAAAGCCTGGGAGCCACCCAGTGCCATGCACCCCAACCTGGAAGCCGATGTGCCGCTGGTAATCGACGTGTACGACACTTGGAACAAACGCTCCATCGGCGGCTGTACCTACCACGTCGCGCACCCGGGTGGCCGCGCCTATGAGACTTATCCTGTAAATAGTTTCGAGGCCGAAGGCCGCCGCATCAGCCGTTTCTGGGAT
>NZ_JADKCX010000123.1 GCF_016718685.1 Haliscomenobacter sp.
GCGGCTGTGCGACCTGGTTTTGCGGTAGCAGCCTTTGTGCCTCCCGCGCATACGGGTCTGTATTTGGCCGCTTACGAAAACCAGCCCGAAGCGCCAATTCTTTCCTTGTTTTGTTATACCGCCGTGGGTTGGTACCGCGGCAAATTCATGGTGCCTGCCGTACGCGTGGAGCAAGACATTCGGCAGGAATGTGCGGGTTTTGACCACGAGATTGTGGTACAAGGTGTCAAAGAGTTGCGCCAGGCCTATCCGCACAACCGTTTGGTAGAACATTTGGCCGAAAACTGTGCCCTGACTTATACCTGCCCCGCTGCCCGCAACTACTTCATGGGCCGCTGGGAGTGCCCGGTGCCCGTTTCTCCCGCCTGCAATGCCAACTGCATCGGCTGTATTTCGGAGCAACCCGAAGACGAAACCGTGGTGTCCAACCAGGATCGTTTGCAGTTCAAACCCACCCCGCAGGAAATCATCGAATTTACGGTACCGCACCTGGAATCTGCGCCATATCCACTGATCAGTTTTGGGCAAGGTTGTGAAGGTGAACCCCTGTTGATGTGGGAAACCATCCGCGAGGCCATCATCGAAATCCGGAAATTCACCGACAAAGGTTCGATCAACATCAATACCAACGGCAGCAAACCCGATGCCGTGGAAGCACTCTGCAAAGTAGGCCTCAACAGCATCCGCGTGAGCACCAACTCGCTGCAACGCAACGTGTACATGCCTTACTACCGCCCCAACAATTACGACTTCGACGCGCTGGCCGAATGCATCAAAATTGTCAATAGCTACGGCGGCTGGACAAGCATCAACTACTTTGTTTTCCCCGGCCAGACCGACTCCGTGGAAGAATACGAAGCCCTACGGGCGTTCATCAAAGACACGGGTGTAAAAATGATCCAATGGCGCAATTTCAACATTGACCCCGATTGGTACCTGGGCCGCATCAATTTACCGGACACGGGTGATGTCCTGGGTGTCAAGCAGTTGATGGAATTGATCAAAGAGGAGTTTCCGGAGATCAAGTACGGGTATTACAATCCGCCGATGGAACGGATAAAGGGGAATTATGAGGTGGATTTTGCGCATTGATTTAGCTTAATTAGAATAAGTCTAAAAAGCAGTCAAACTCTTGCCCTCTTTAGTTGTTTACCAAACAACAATGCACTACTTTTGCCCACGTTTTCACAAAACTGCTTTTAATGGCTACTGTCAAGTTTACTTTTGAAGATAAAAAAATTACCCAGCCCATTGTCGTGGAAGGAGTATCCGAAGGAACCTCCATCCTGGATGTAACCGAAGACCACGACATTCACCTCAACCACAACTGTGGTGGTGTTTGTGCTTGCAGCACCTGCCATGTGTACGTGCACAGGGGAGAAGACGATTTGGAAGAAATTTCAGATAAAGAAGAAGACTTCATCGATCGGGCGCACAACCCCCGGCTCAATTCGCGTTTGGGTTGCCAGTGTGTGATTCTGGACGGAGAAGCCTACATCGAAATTGAAATTCCCGACCAAAGCCGCATCATTGGTCACGAACACTAACCCTTTTTCCTCGCTTTCAAATCCTCATCATAATGGCTTTTGATCAATTTGACAATCTCCCCATCACCTGGACAGACCACGAAGACGTGGCCATGAAGCTCTACGAACGTTTTGGTGATGAATTCGCAGAAGGTAAAATTTACCGCATTCGTTTCACCGATTTGATCGAATGGGTGCTGGAAATCCCCAATTTTGTGGGTACCCGCGAAGAATGCAGTGAAGGCAATCTGGAGCAGATCCAGGCCAAATGGGTGTACGAATGGCGCGACAACCAGAACTAGTCTCTCGTTGTAAACTGTCTAATACCAAAACGAGCGCCAACCCACACACATGAATCATCTAGAAATTTTCAGCACGATCCATACTTTCATCTTTGATGTAGATGGGGTGATGACCAACAATGAAGTCATGATCACCGAAAGTGGCGAATTGCTGCGCAAAATGAGTGTGCGCGACGGTTTAGCCATACGCATCGCCATTGATAAAGGTTTACAGCATAGCCGTGATCACCGGGGACGTTCTGAAGGCGTTAAAAAGCGACTCGAAGCCCTGGGCATCAAAGACATTTACTCCGGCATCAGCAACAAATTGGAAGCGTTTGACGAGTATGTGGAGAAGTACGAACTCGACCCCGTAGGCATTCTGTACATGGGCGACGACCTGCCGGATTACCCCGTATTGCGCCGGGTAGGATTGGCCACTTGCCCTAAAAATTCGGCTCCCGAGCTGTTTCCCATTGTCAATTATGTATCACCTTACAACGGCGGTGAAGGCTGCGTGCGGGACGTGATCGAAAAAGTATTGCGTCTGCAAGGAAAATGGAGTGAAGAGTAATTATATTTGTGCGTATTGATGTTATATTAACATGCACACAATTGCTTCGAATGTCCTTTTTTCGTTTGATAAGGCTACCTAATTTACTGATTGTCGCACTGGTTCAATGCCTGCTGTATTTCCGTCTATTGTTGCCCGCTTTTCAACAAAATGACATTGCTCCCCGTCTCAATACCTCCGAATTTATTTGTCTGGTTTTGGCTACTGTATTTACGACAGCCTGTGGTTACATCCTCAACGATTTGTACGATGGTGAGATGGACATGGTCAATCGCAAAGACAAAGGTGGTCATCAATGTAGCCATTAGCCCCCAGTTCAGCATCTGGCTGTATGCCATTTTGGGATTTGCAGGCCTCATGCTCTCTTTACACCTGGCTTTCCGCATCGGCCAAATCTACATGGCCAGCCTTTATCTCCTTTCCTTTGGCTTGTTGTTTTTTTATACGGTAAGTTTGAAAAAATTACCGCTGGCGGGTAATCTACTGGTTGCGTTTTTTTGCCTGGGTGTGGCTGCACTGGTCTGGTTGGCTGAAGCGCCGGGTTGGTGGGAACTCAAAACCAAAGCCCCGCAAAGCGCCCTTGCCCTACAATCGATTTTCAACTGGTATTTCAGTTTTGCTTTCTTCAGTACCTTTTTTCGCGAAATTGTCAAAGACCTGGAAGACAAAGAAGGAGATGCTGCCGAAGCTTGCCGCACCTACCCCATTGTAGCGGGCGAAAAGGTTGCCAAATGGTTGGCCACGGCGATAGCGGTATTGCTCATTGGGTTGTTGTTGTGGCAATATTTGTCACAAGCGTCCGGTTTCAATCAGGGGTTTTATCTTGGTGCAATGATTGGCGTGGTTTTGCCCTTGGCGTACAGCATCCAATTGTTGCAAAAAGCCCAACAAGCAAGTGATTACCACCGCATCAGTTTCTTGGCCAAAATGGTCATGCTCGCAGGCATATTATTGTTGTTTTTTGTAAACAATGTTAAATGAATCCCTTAGAACGAAAAATCATCCTGGCTTCCACCTCTCCCCGGCGCAGTCAACTGTTGAAAGAAGCTGGTTTTCAGTTTGAAGTCAAAACCAAAGACGTTGAAGAAACCTATCCGCCCGAAATGCCCGTTGAAGAAGTAGCAGGTTTTCTGGCGCGTAAAAAAGCGCTGGCCGCCCATGATTTCATTCAAGAGGATGAAATTATCCTGGCTGCCGACAGCGTGGTGATCATCAACAACGTGATTTATGGCAAACCGCTTGATTATGACGACGCCTGCCAAATGATCCGCACACTTTCTGGTCAAATGCATCGGGTCATTACGGGCGTGTGTTTGTTGTCCAAAGACAAGGAAAGAGTGTTCTCCGCAATTTCCGACGTGCTCTTTGAACCCCTGAGCGATGCCGAAATTGACTACTACGTCCAACGGTATAAACCTTACGACAAAGCGGGGTCTTACGCCATCCAGGAATGGATTGGACTGTGTAAAATCTCGCGGATTGAGGGTACTTTTACCAACATCATGGGCTTGCCGGTGGATATGGTGTACCGCGAATTGATGACTTTTTAGCATACAAATTTTGCACCTGCGGGGATGCTTATCTTATTTCCCCCAGATCGCGCAGATTTCGCAAAAATACCTCAAAAATAATCTGCGTACATCTGCTCTGGGCGAATACTTGATAAGCCGCCAAAGGCGGAAGACGTTCAAGGAATGAAGCCAATTGATGTGCTGCAGCAGTACTGGGGGCACGCCCAATTTCGGCCCCAACAGGAAGCCATCATCCAGTCGGTGCTGGATGGTAGGGACACCTTGGCGTTGTTGCCTACCGGAGGCGGCAAATCGGTTTGTTTTCAAGTGCCTGCCCTGTGCCAACCCGGCATCTGCATCGTCATTTCGCCCTTGATTGCCTTGATGAAAGACCAGGTGCAAAACCTGCAAAAAAAAGGCATCCCGGCCCTGGCCATCTACGCGGGCATGGCCTACCGCGACATCGACCGCCTGTTGGACAATTGTGTACACGGCGAAATCAAGTTCCTGTACCTTTCTCCCGAACGCCTGGTGAGCGACCTGGCCCGCGCCCGCATCAAACAAATGAAGGTCAACCTCATTGCCGTAGACGAGGCGCACTGTATTTCGCAGTGGGGGTACGATTTTCGGCCACCGTACCTGGAAATTGCCAAAATCCGGGAATTTTTCCCCAAAATCCCGGTGATGGCACTTACGGCTACCGCAACCCCCGAAGTGGTGAAGGACATACAGGAGAAACTGGAATTTAAAGACCAAAACATATTTCAATCCAGTTTTTCCCGACCCAATTTGGCCTACATCGTCCGGCCAAGCGAAGCCAAGGAAGATCAATTGATCGAGATTCTGCAAAAAGTGCCCGGCAGTGGCGTGGTTTACGTGCGCAATCGTCGCCGCACCAAGGAGATCGCCCAACTTTTGCAAAAAAAACGCATCTCCGCCGATTATTACCACGCTGGCTTGACGCCGGATGAACGCTCGGCCAAACAAGACGCCTGGGTAAGTGGACGCACCCGGGTGATGGTCAGCACCAACGCCTTTGGTATGGGCATCGATAAACCGGATGTGCGCACGGTGGTGCACCTGGAATTGCCCGATAGCCTCGAAGCTTATTTTCAGGAAGCTGGACGGGCGGGACGTGATGGTAAAAAATCGTTTGCGGTGCTGCTCTACAACAGCAATGACCGTCGTAGTTTGGAATACCAATACGAACAGGCTTTTCCGAGCTTGGACGAAGCCCGCAAAGTGTACCGCGCCCTGGGTAGTTTTTACCAATTGGCACTGGGCGGCGGGCAGGGCGAAAGTTTCGATTTTGACATCACTACTTTTGCTCAAAACTATAGCCTGGAGGTTATTCGGGTCTTCAATTGTTTAAAACTCCTGGAGCAGGAAGGCTTGATCAGCTTATCCGAAGCGGTTTTCACCCCCTCTACCCTACTCATCAAGGTGGATAAAGAACGCCTGTACGACTACCAGCTCAAACACCGTGAACTGGATAAAGTACTAAAAATCATCTTGCGCAGTTACCAGGGCGTTTTTTCCAGTTACGTCAGTTTTAGTGAGAATAAGTTGGCTGAGTATTGTAAAATTCCGCATGAGTTGCTTCAGAAAAACCTTTTGCGGATGCAGCAAGACGAAGTCATCGAATACAACCCGCAAAAAGACAAGCCCCAACTGAGTTTCCTCCGCGAACGGGAGGACGCCAATCACCTGCATTTCGACACCAAACTGTACAACTTCCGCAAAAACCGCCATGCCGAGCGCATCAAAAAAGCGCTGGCTTATGCCGAGGAAAACATTTGCCGCAGCCAGCAATTGTTGCATTATTTCGGGGAAAAAGATGCCCCCGCTTGTGGCGTTTGTGATGTGTGCCTGGAGCGCAAAAAGCAAGGCCTGGACAACGAAGGATTCGAACGTTTGCGCCAAAAAATCACCCGCTTGCTGAGCGAAGAAGCCCTGCCCGTGAAGGAACTGGTGGATTCATTTGCCCCCAAAATGCGGCAGGAAGTGCTGGAGACCTTGGCTTTTTTGCAGCAGGAAGGGCTGATTGAGGAAAAAAACGGAAAGTTGTTCCTGAAAAATGATTTATTTAAAACAACCCAATGCGCCTAGTTTTCACCGTCACCAATGACCTTCGCTACGATCAACGCATGATGCGCATTTGTGGCAGCTTGAGTGTTGCCGGGCATCAGGTTACCCTGGTCGGTCGGCTGCGGCGCAAGTCCCCCAGCCTACCCGAAACGAGCTATCAGCAGGTGCGGCTGCGCTGTTGGTTTGACCGTGGAAAACTGTTCTACCTCGAATACAACCTGCGTTTGTTCTTTTGGCTGCTGAGGCACACGTTTGATGTCTACACGGCCATCGACCTGGATACCATACTCCCCAATTTGGCGGTGGCTCGCTTCAAAGGTAAAAAGATCCATTACGACGCCCACGAATACTTCAGCGAAGTGCCCGAAGTGGTTGATCGCCCCACCATCAAGCGCATCTGGGAAGCAGTGGCCCGTTTTGCCATCCCACGCGTTGACGCAGCATACACCGTAGGCCCCGCTCTCGCCCAGATTTTCCAGGCGCGTTATGGCATTCCCTTTCAGGTCATCCGCAATGTCCCCATCAGCACATCAGCACACCAGCACATCAGCACACCAGCACACCAGCACATCATCCTTTACCAGGGCGTCCTCAATCGTGGTCGCGGCCTTGAAATTGCGATTGAGTCCATGCAAAAAATCGATGGCGCTGAACTTTGGCTGGCTGGCGAAGGTGATTTATCCACCACTCTGCGACAATTGGCTACAGACTTACACCTCGAACACAAAGTCAAATTCCTGGGCTACCTGGCGCCAGAGGAACTGCGAGCAGTCACCAACCAAGCAACAATTGGCCTGAATTTGCTGGAAAACCGGGGCTTGAGCTATTATTATTCTTTGGCCAACAAGGCTTTTGATTATGTACAAGCCGAAGTGCCGTCCATTCAAATGAAGTTTCCGGAGTACATGGCGTTACAGGAAGAACACCGGGTATTTTACCTGCTTTCACGCCTGGAAGTAGACGCGCTCGTGGAAGCCATCCAACGCTTGCTGCTGGATGATGAATTGTACTTGGCCTTGCAGGAGGGATGCCGTAAGGCTGCCGTGGATTG
>NZ_JADKCX010000124.1 GCF_016718685.1 Haliscomenobacter sp.
TTGCGCGTCAATAAGTTGAAGCGGCGCGCTACTCGATCGACATGAACATCCAGTGGAATCAACAACTGACTGGGAGATATGCGCTCCCAAATGCCAAAATCCACCCCTTGTTCGTCTTTGCGCACCATCCAGCGCAGGAACATGTTGAGGCGTTTGCAGGTAGAACCACGCAGCGGGGTTGGGATGTGTTTGCGGGTGCGCTCGGGTGCATCCGGATGATCAAAAAACAAACGGTGAAAACCGGCTAGCGCCGCTTCTGTATTGATGGCAGTGGGGGAGAGGTGTTGTACAAAAGCATCCTCCAGGGACTCGTGTTGCTGGTAGTATTGTTGGAAAAACTCCAAAAAATACAGGGTATCCGTAGCCTGGAAGGTGCGGTGTTTGAAATCCAGAAACCGGCGACGGTCTTCTTCCTGATGATTCACCATAAAATCATACGGTGCTCCATCCATCAACTGGACCAATTCATTGGCCTTGTTGATGATGGTTTTGCGTTGCCCCCAAGCCAGCATGGCGCCCCAGAAGCCCATGATTTCACGGTCCTGTTTTTTTGCTGAATTGATGCGGAATCGAAATGGATCCGCTGCGACAAACTCCCGGACGGTTGTATTCTGCCACACTGGCCTCCAATATAGTATACAAATCCTGCATTATTCGATTCTGAGTATAGCCCAAATGAGTTCTGATTCGAACCCCTTGCGCATGGCGTATTGGAGCGGTTTTTTGGCGGGCGGCAAACTCCTCTTCTCCGGCCATTCCGCCTGTTTTTTGGCAATGACTTTGCAAGGTTTTGAGGTATTCCTCCTCCTCAATCTCTTCCATTCCTTTGCGGATAGCATCCGACACTTTGCGCTGCTTCAGTTCCTGCTGGATGCGGATGCGCCCCACGATCTCGTGCGAAATTTTCCCCGCGCATAGGTGCGCGTAAAACGCTCTTCATTGAGGAAATTGTCAGAAATCAATTCGGCAACAATCTCTTCCAGTAGGTCTCCGTATACCGAAAGTTCGTACAATTTTTGGCGTACTTCATGGTAGCATCGCTCTTGAAAAGCGCAATAGCGTTGCAACTTTTGGAGGGCAATCTCCCTGCCTGGAAATGGTTTTTGCAAAATCACGTAATTTTTAATGTGTAAATTTTTAGCCCTGAAATTTAGCGCTAATTTAGCGAAGGAATTTCATCAAACATCTAACAATTAAATGGAACCAACGTTACAGACAAAGCCAGCAAATTTATGGAATTTGCCATGACATTTGCCCCCAAATTAGCCGGAGCGCTGGTTGTATTGCTGATCGGACTTTGGATCACCAATTGGATCGTCTCCATCCTGAGCCGCAGAATGGAAAAAACCAAAGTAGACGAAAGTTTACGCCCCTTTTTGCTGAGTATGGTCAGTGTTTTGCTCAAAGTGATGATCATCTTTAGTGCAGCCAGGATTGTGGGGATTCAAACCACTTCATTTGTCGCCATCTTGGGCGCAGCGGGTTTGCCGTGGGTCTGGCCTTCAAGGCAGTTTGAGCAACTTTTGCCTCGGGAATTTTATTGCTCCTGTTTCGTCCTTACCGCGTTGGTGATTTGATTACAGTCCAGGGGTTTAACGGCGTCGTCAAAGAAATTCAAATTTTCACTACGGTTTTGATGACTCCAGACAACCGCACGATCATCATCCCCAATTCAGCCATAACCAGCGGTGCCATCGAAAATCTGAGTTCAGCAGGAACCCGGGTTTTGGAAACGCTGGTGCCCATCGATCCGCACGAGGACATGGAAAAAGTCAGAAGAATTTTTGAAGAAGTAGCCAAAAAATCTCCTGGCTTTCTGGCGGAATTGCCGATTACTGCCCCCGTGTTGGACTTGTCTCCTACGGCTACCGTCCTGGGATTTCGGTACAGCGTAACCCCGGATTTATACCTGGATGCACAGGCCTATGCGAAAGAAGCAGTGCGCAAACGTTTCCACGCGGAAGGTATTTCTGGTGAGCACGAGCCGTAATGGAAGTGAAATTGGTGAAGCTTAAGCGAGGAGGTTGATGAAGGTTGATAGGTTGATAAGGTTGATTTAATTAACGTCTTCATCAACCCTTTTCAACCTTCATCAACCTATCAACTTTTTCACAACTTCCCATTCTTCCGCCTCAAGCCATGGCCAACTTGATTTTATCATGAGACATTTTCCCGTCAAAATAATCGTATAAGGTTTTAAGCGAAGAAGGATTCTCCAGATAGCCTCTGGCCTTGAGGATTTGTTGAATTTCGACTTTGCTAACGAACTCAAACAGCGGCACCTCTTCCCCTGTTTCGTACAAATAGGCCAGGTGCGCAAGGACTGTACTGGGTTCAATGCCCCTTTTTTCGGCGATTGCCTCAAGGCTCAGGCCTCTTTTGAGCAATTCCAGCGAAAGTTTATAGGTCAGATTTTTTTCTTTAGGAGAGGTGCTGCCGACAAACTCCAAAATGGTCTCCAAAAACTGCTGCCCAAACTGAGCCAATTTTTTTCACCTACCCCGGAAACGCCCAATAAAGCGGCTTCGCTAAGCGGTTTTTTAAAGGCCATTTCTTCCAAAGTTGCATCCGAAAAGATCAAATGAGAGATGCCCTCTTGTTAGGCAATCTCTTTGCGCACCTGGCGCAGTTGTTCAAAGAGTTCATCGCAAGCGCTCTTGTTTGGCCTGGGTTTTGGGCTTGGTTTTGGCTGCGGCTTTCCTCTTCCTGGCGCTCTTTGTAGCTGGAGGGTTTCACCAGTTGCACTGTTCTGTTCTTTGAACAATACTTCGTGACTCGCTGCGGTAAGTCGCAACACGCTGTTGGCATCGTAGGCGATTTCCAAATAACCCAAATTGACCAATTGCATGAGGTATTGCTGCCAATCCCACTGCGACAAATCACGGCCAGCCCCGTAGGTTTTGATGGTATCGTAACCCAATTGACGGATTTCTTTACGGCCAGATCCCCGCAACACGTCGATGAGCATTCCCATCGGTACTTGTTCGTTGACGCGGTAAACGGCGGACAAGGCTTTTTGGGCAATCTGAGTACCGTCGATGTATTGGGGCGGGTTGCGACAAATGTCACAGTTGCCGCAGTTGTTGCTCAAATTTTCGCTAAAATAGGCCAGGAGAATGCGGCGTCGACAGGCCAGTGACTCGGCGTATTGCTGCATGCGCTCCAGCTTCACCAGCTGAATTTCGTTTTGAGCCGCATTTTCCCCGTTTTGAATGATGTCGCGCAACATGCTCACATCGGCGAAGCTGTAAAAAAGCAAGGTATCTGCTTTGGCACCATCGCGGCCAGCTCGGCCAATTTCCTGGTAGTACCCCTCCAGGTTTTTGGGCAAATTGTAATGAATCACCCAACGCACATTCGATTTGTCGATCTATGCCAAAAGCCACGGTAGCACAGATGATGTGGATGTTGTCGTTGATGAAATTGTCCTGAATTTTGGAACGCCGATCGGGCGAAAGCCCGGCGTGGTACGCTTCGGCTTTCAGGCCTTGTTGGGCCAATTTGGCCGCTACATCCTCAGCGGTTTTTCGGCTCAGGCAGTAAATTATGCCCGCTTGTTTGGGGCGTTTTTGCACAAACTCCTGGATTTGCCCCAGCCGCTGCTGACCCGGACGTACTTCGAGACTCAAATTAGGGCGATCGAAGGAGGCAATGAAGATTCCGGGCTCTTCCAGCTTGAGCTGATCAACAATGTCTTTGCGGGTCAATTTATCCGCTGTAGCAGTCAGTGCAATGACGGGAACCTGGGGGAAATGTTGTTTGAGCATGCCCATTTGGGTGTACTCTGGCCGGAAATCGTGCCCCCAGGCGGAAATACAATGGGCTTCATCAATGGCAAATAGATTGATTTTGCCCCGTTTGAGAATGGAGACAAAATTGCCGGAGACGAGTTTTTCTGGCGAAACATACAGGAGCTGGAGCGCACCAGCGTAAAAAGTTTCTTCTACTTTCAACTGTTCCCGCGAATCGATGGCGCTGTTCAGGAAAGCGGCCTGGATGCCATTCGCCCGTAGTCCTTCCACCTGATCTTTCATCAGGGAAATAAGGGGGGAAACCACCACTTACAAGTGTCCTGGCAGCGTCACCGCGAAATTGAAACATGCCGATTTGCCCTCCCGTTGGCATCAACACCAAGGCGTCTTTACCCGCAAATAGCCCGGATAATTTCGGCCTGAAGTGGCGAAATTGATCATAACCCAAGTAGCGTTTGAGCGCTTGTTTTGCTTTATCTATATTCATGCTCCACAAACATAAAGACAGCTGAGGAGGATTACAAATTCGAGGCTTGTTTATTCAGGGTTAATCCACTTAGGGCGGAGAAAAAGACTAGAGCCCTCGACAATTCCGGGCGGAGAGTGAGGGCTCTTATGAAGGCATAATCTTTTTCTGGTGGTAAATGTAGACTATAAAAACAGAACTTGAAACCCCATAAGTATGGGGTAGGGGCCGTTAATCCTCTTCCTCCCCAGTCTTCACAAATGCCCCCCGTCGAGGCGCGGGCATCACCGATTTCTCGCCCCGCACCGCCTTCCAGATGATTTCACTGAACAACAAATCCGGCACCTGATCCACTTGTTTGAGCGGCAGATTACGCGAAAGTTGGGAGAGTTTACCACTGCTTGGATTGAGTTGATTCAAATTGATGCGGTAAGGAGCGGCAGTGTAGGCTTGCAAATTGGCTTTTTTGGTAAAACAGGCGAACATCGGAGTAGCCGCCGCGTCGTATTGGCTCAGCGGTTTCAGGCCCAGGATCAGTTCGATCGTACGCACCATACTGGCTGTCGTGTACAGGCTGCGCTCGTGGTGTTGGCGTTTGGTATAAGGGCTGGCAATCAGGGCAATAGAGCGGTGGGCATCCACATGGTCGGGACCGTTTTGGGCATCATCTTCCAGCACAAAAACTACTGCTTCTTTCCAGATCGCACTGCGTGAGATATGTTCAATGATTTTCCCCAAAGCCCAATCGTTGTCAGCCACCATCGCCGCGGGTGTACGTGCGCCGGGAGATGCGCCATTGGTATGGTCTCCGCCCAAGCCAATGATGCTGAGTCGGGGTAAGGCTTTGTGGTTCAGTAGTGAATCAAAATCCGTTTTCCAGCGCTCGTAGCGCAACGAATCTTTGATGTCCAAATCCCAGGCCGGATATTTGCGACAAGTATAAGGCCGCAGTGCCACCGGGATGGGTGGGTTGTAGCCGTAACCCATCTCTCCGTAATTGCGGATGCTGACCCCGTTTTTAAGGCAATGGTCCCAAATGAAACCCATTTTGGGAATGGCGGTAGGATTTTGGCCTTCATAGTCGTAAGCACCGCCGCGACCGCCATAATTGGTTGGCCAGGTTTTTTCCAGATAGTCATTGGCGTAGGCACCCATCGACCAACTGTGGCCGTCGGCACTTACCTCGGCGTTGACGTAAAAATTGTCGAGCAACACAAATTCCCGGGCCAATTTGTGGGCGTTGGGGGTCACACTGTCGGGAAACAAGCAGAGGTTTGGGTCACCATTGCCCGCTTTGACATCCCCCAAAACCTGATCGTAGGTGCGGTTTTCCCGCACGATGTAAAATACGTAGCGGATTGGAGAGGGCTGACCCACCACCTGGGAATAGGTTACCAGCTTCACCGGCGGCTTTTTGTTCGATGGCTTTGTTGTAAGGAGTATTTTCATATACCCATTTGGAATACAGCATCAACTCCTGGGTACTGGGCACGCTGATGATGGACAAAGATCCTTTGAACAAGCCGCCGATGTATTCGTCGCCATCGTGGCCACTAGTGGGTTGTGGGCCATGTGGATTGGCCATGGATCCAATGCTGCCCTTGCCATTGGCCACGTAAATTTTATTGTTGTGTATCCTTACCGAAGTGGGATACCAACCCGTGGGGATAAACCCTTCGGCTTCGCTACGCCCGGGTTCAGCCACATCAAAAATTACCAGGCAATTGTTGTCGGCATTGGCAACGTAAAGGGTTTTGCCATCGGCAGAAAGCGCCAGTGCATTGGGCGCGCTGCCAGTGGGCGCATCCGGGTACAAAGCCGCCACCAAGGTTTCGGTATTGCGGCGCGTGGGTAGATCGATGACTTCAACGGTATTGTCGTCAGCACAAGCCACAAAAAGGCGTAGGCCATCGGGACTTTGGATCATTTCGGTAGGGTGCAAACCAGTGGGGATTTGGGCTACAATGCGCTGGGAACGGATGTCATAAATGGCTACTGCACGCCCACCCCACAGCGAGATGTACACTTCTTTTTGGTCTTTGGACAACAAACAAGTGTAAGGCTGGGCATCCAGGGCGATTTTTTGACGAACTTGTTTTTGGCTCAAATCGAGGACGTAAAAGGCTTTGGAATCTTTACCTACTACATATAAGGTTTGTGCGGCTTCATCGAGACTCATTCCAGCCGTCCAGATCGATTCTTTTGGCCCGCGTTGGCCTAATGCAATGGAGTCTTGGATTTGCAGTTTGTCTTTAATGATTTGGTAGATGCGTACGTTGTTGTCGTTGCCTCCCGAAGCATACAGGACATTGGCTTGGGCGTTTAATGCCAACCCATACCAAGCCTTGGGTACCATCAGGGTATGCAATACACTGTCTTTTTCCAGATCAATCCATTGCAGGGAGTGGCCACTTTGGCCATTGTTGCTGACGGCGGCACGACGGCCATCCGTACTGAGTACCAACTGCAAGGGAAGATCGCCTAGAACCACTTGTTTGCCCACCGGGCTGAGGCTCCAGCCATTGGGCAATTGGATGCGGCGGGCGGGCAGATTATGCTTGCCGGAGCGGAAAGATGCATCATGGCAGGACAAAAGTTGGAGCAAGAGCAAAAGGAGCAGATAGCCTGGACTTTTTAGCATAACCTGAATTTTTCTGAAAAGTACGGCGCTGAAAAGGAAAATGGGCGGGCACAAGGTGAAGTTTTTGTGAATTTTATTCTTTCCTTTGCAACGCAAAAAAATCACACGACATGTTTTTATTCATCGGCCAATTGATTGATTTTATCCTCCATATCGACGATCACCTACTGGAAATGGTCAACCAATACGGTAGCCTGGTGTACATCGTCCTGTTCATCATCGTTTTTGCAGAAACCGGTCTGGTGGTCACGCCCATTTTACCCGGCGACAGTTTACTTTTTGCGGCCGGGGCTTTGGCCGCTGGCGCCCAAAAACTGGATGTGACGCTGTTGATCATCCTCTTTTTTGTGGCAGCAGTATTGGGCAATACGGTGAACTATGCGATTGGCCGCTACTTCGGGCCGCGCATTTTTCAGATCAAAAGCCGCTGGATCAAAATGGAATACCTGGAGCGCACCAAGGCTTTTTACGACAAATACGGCGCAACTGCCGTGGTGCTCAGTCGCTTTGTGCCCATTTTACGCAGCTTCGTGCCTTTTGTGGCCGGAGTAGGGCAAATGGCCTGGGGCAAATACATGGCGTACACCGTTTTTAGCGCCGCCATCTGGGTGGTGCCGATTACCTTATTGGGTTACTGGTTTGGCAATGTTCCCATCGTGAAGGAGAATTTCAGTCTGGTCGTTTTGGGTGTCATTGGGGATTAGTTTGTTGCCAATCCTTTATCAAGCGGTTAAGGGATTTTTTGCCAAAAGGTGGAGGAGGGCAAAAAGGGCCGGCTGGTTTTTGACTTTACTGTATTGTCCTCATTTCGGTTTCAACACCAACTTGATCCGATTTTTATCTTCAAAGTATCGCTTAGCGGCAGCCTGAATGACGGCGGCATTTAAGCCCTCCACCAATTCCAGGTATTTCTCTGTGAGCAGTCCCTGCAAATTCCAGTCTTCCTTGTAGCGCTGGTGCAATTGGGCCAGCCAAAAACTGTTTTCCTGCTCGGCTTTTTGGCGGTTTTGACGCTGGGTGCTTTTGATTTTTTCCAGCAGTGCAGTGTCGGGACCTGTTGCACAAAAATCAGCAATCACCTGAATGGCTTTTTGCATCAACTCCTCGTCGCGCCCAGGGTCGGTATTGAAACCTAACGTAATGCGGTACACCGGGCGCGGATGGTGCTCTACATTGCCATTAAAACTCAGGCTGTAAATACCACTTTCTTGCTCGCGCAATACTTCGCGCAGCCGAATTTGCAAGGCACTGACCATGCTGCTGAAGTGGTAGCGTTCCTGGGATGTATTCTCAAAACCGCCGTGCCAGGTGTATTCCACCAGGGTTTTGGGGGCGATCCCCCCACGGCTGGTGCTGTCGATGTGGCCAGGTGTGATGTCCAAACCCAAATCTTTCCAGCTTTCTTTGCGGCCCCGGACTGGCAGATTGCCCAAATAGCGTTGAGCCAGGGCTTTGAGTTGTTCCAGCTCAAAATCACCCACAAAAACGAGCAGCAAATCATTCAAATCGCCAAAACGTTCCTGGTGGATGTGGTGCAAGGTTGTGCTATTCAATTTGGGCAAATCTTCCAGGCGATTGAGTCCCCGGCGCGGAGTATCGCCGTATTTTATCCGTTGTTTGAGCTCCGCAAACTGGTAATAGGGCGTACTGAGCATGTTGCGCAGCACGTTTTCCTGGCGTTGCCGAAAGGAGGCTATACTATTGGTATCAAAGCGTGGCTGGGTGGCATAGAGATAGAGCAAGGCCAACAGGTCTTCAAGCTCAGTGCTGCGGCAACTGCCACTGAAACCTTCTTCCAATTCGCTCAGATAGGGGGTGACATTCACACTTTTCCCGGTGAGTTTTTCCTGATAGTGCACAAAGTCAAATTTGCCCATCCCCCCTTGTTGCATCAAATCAGCAAAATAGGCGGCATTGACGTATAAGGAGTCGGGCACCCAGGAGTTTCCACCTGGACTGGAGGAGATCATTAAAATCTGGTCTTTGCGGAAAGGGGTGGGTTTGGCTACGATGCGGATGCCGTTGGCCAGGGTGAATTCGTGCACGCCAAATTCCGCCTGCGTTTTTTCGCTGACAATGGATTGTGCGGTCAAGGGTTCATCTACCCAGGGCAGATCGGCAACACTTGTGGCTTCGAGGGCGACGGGTAAGCTTGGCGCAGCGGCTTCAATCGAGTCCAGCATGTGCCACATTTCGGACAAACCGGGTAGTTGTATACGCGTTTTTTCAGGCCCAGTCAGGATCAAGACGCGGGCATTTTTATCTTTTGGAACCCCACGAATAACACCGGCCAGATCATCCAGGTCAATTTCAGCTAAAAACTGTTGGGTAATCTGGTAGCGTTGTTGTGGAGTGGGTAGGGAACCCCCAGCACGAACGCCTCGCTCAACTGGTTGGCCCAATTGGCCGAGTTGGTGGTTTCCTGTGCTTGGGCCTGATTTTGCAAAACGTTGAGGATTTCCTGTTTTTGGCGCTGCAATTCTCCGGGGGCAAAGTTGTGGTGCTGTACTTTTTGTACCTCTTGCCAGAGCAGCGCGATGGCCGTTTTTAGCTTGGCTTCGGAGGTGAACACCGAGAGCGAAAACATCGGATTTTGCCCCCAATCGCTGCCATATCCCAATCCGGCAAAAGTGAAAGGAGGATCGGCCTGCTGTTGCAACCGAATCAAACGGCGGTTGAGGATACTGTTGTAGAGGTTGCGACACAGGTTTTCGCGCAGTTCGCCATAAGTACTAGGAGCGGGTTTGGTTTTTTCTTTAGTCGCCTGGCGGATGTACAAAAAAGCCTGACAAAAAGCGGCTTCGGGGTCGGTACAAACCATGCCACGCCGTTGAACATTGACGGCATTGGAATACACTTTGGGCTTTGGTCCTTTGGCGATGGGAATTTTTCCAAAACGTCGAATGATTTCTTGTTCCATAACTAGCGGGTCAACATCACCCACCGCCACAATGGACATCAGATCCGGGCGGTACCATTTTTGATAATACGCTTTAATGGTTTCAATCGAAGCGTGTTTGATGATGGCGGTATCGCCAATGGGTAGGCGCTGCAAACGGCGTGAACCTCCATAGAGCAGTGGCAGGTATTGGTCTTCCAAACGTTGGTTGGGTCCTTGCCGGTTGCGCCATTCCGAGAGGACTACTCCCCGCTCTTTTTCTACTTCTTTGGGGTCAAAAGTGATGCCACTGGCCCAGTCTTCGAGTACGAGTAAACCTTTGTGCAAGTGTGTGGTGTCATTGCGTACTTGCAGTTGGTAAACCGTTTCTTCAAAACTGGTATAAGCGTTCAAATCAGCGCCAAAACGCACGCCGGAAGATTCCAGGTAGTTGATCAATTCATTTTTCGGGAAATGGCGGGTGCCGTTGAAGGCCATGTGCTCTACAAAATGAGCGAGGCCGAGCTGGTGTTTATTTTCCTGTAGAGAGCCCGTTTTGATGGCCAGGCGAAGTTCAACGTATTTTTCAGGCTTGGCATTGGTTTTGATGAAATATTGCAGCCCGTTGGGGAGGCGACCGCTGCGAACGGAGGAGTCGTTGGGGATGGGGGTGTATTGGGCGGCTAAGTGAAAAAGAAAAAGAGATTAAAGGAAAAGAATTTTAAGGAAAGGAAAGATGTAAATGCCCAATATGGGCCTTTTTGTGCCACAGATTTTGCTGATTCTTCCAAGATTTTGAGAAACAGATGCTAAATTAATTCTGGGTTGGAAAATCCGGCAAAATCTGTGTGAATTGCTCAATTAATCTTCGGTTCATAAAGTCTATGATCGCTCTTACCGTCTCCGCTTCATCATTCCCCCTGCACCAGCAGGCGGAGCGCCTGCTCCGAAGCCCGGCATCTTGCTCATGTTGTGCATCATTTTCCGCATTTGCTCAAACTGCTTGATGAACATGTTGACATCGTTGAGCGTGCGGCCACAACCTTTGGCGATGCGCTGTTTCCGGCTCATGTTGAGCAAGTCCGGATTGGTGCGCTCCTTGGGGGTCATGGATTGAATGATGGCTTCTACTTTTTTAAAGGCGTTGTTGTCGATTTCTACGTTGCGGGTCAGTTTGTCCATGCCCGGAATCATGCCCATGATGCTTTTGAGGTCACCCATTTTTTTGATCTGGTTGATCTGGGCCATGAAGTCGTTGAAATCGAATTTATTTTTCTGGATTTTTTTCTCCAGTTTTTTGGCAAGTTCTTCGTCAAATTGCTCTTGCGCTTTTTCTACAAAGGAAACGATGTCCCCATGCCCAGGATCCGCTGGGCCATCCGATCCGGGTAAAACAGTTCCAGCGCATCCATTTTTTCCCCAGTACTGGCGAATTTAATGGGTTTGCCCACGGTGTACTTAACCGAAAGCGCGGCACCACCCCGGGTATCACCATCCAATTTGGTGAGCACCACCCCATCGAAGTTGATGATTTCGTTGAAGGCCTGGGCCGTATTTACCGCATCCTGGCCGGTCATCGAGTCCACCACAAACAGGGTCTCTTGGGGCAAAATGGCTTCCTTGATGTTTTTGATCTCGGCCATCATCTCTTCATCGATGGCCAAACGGCCAGCGGTATCCACGATGACCACATCACATTTTTGCTCAATGGCGTATTGGATGGCCTTGAGGGCAATTTGCACCGGATTTTTGCTTTCCGGTTCCTTGTATACGGGTACACCTACCTGTTCGGCGAGTACCGTCAGCTGATCCATGGCGGCAGGGCGGTACACGTCGCAAGCCACCAATAAAGGACTCTTCTTCTTTTGGGTTTTGAGCCAGTGCGCCAACTTGCCGCTGAACGTTGTTTTACCAGAACCTTGCAAGCCGGCGATCAGGATGACGGTTGGTTTGCCAGCAAGGTTAAGCCCTGCAGCTTGCCCCCCCATCAAATCCGTGAGTTCGTCCATCACGATCTTGATCATGAGCTGGCCTGGGGAAACCGCTTTGAGCACGTTGTCCGAACCGAGTGCCTTTTCCTTTACCCGATCCGTAAATTCTTTGGCAATTTTATAACTTACGTCAGCGTCGACCAAAGCACGACGAATTTCCTTAATGGAAGCCGCTACGTTGATCTCGGTTAATTTGTTTTCACCCTTGAGTACCTTTAAGGCACCTTCCAAACGTTCACTTAAACTTTCAAGCATAATTGACTAGATTAAAATCGGACAGCAAAGATACGAAAAACAGCGAAACTGGTAAAGCGGAAAATAAAATTTTGGCTCAGGATTTTTCCTTTTTATACCCGTCCCGTTTTGTTTCTAAAAATATTCCCTGAAACCTTAACATTGATAGGCATATTCTTTATATTTAAGCATAAATTTTTTGATGTCCTCAAAAACCCAAATTATCTTATGTCGACAACTACGCGGATTTTATTGATCCTGGCGATTTTGGTGTTGTACTTTCTAGGGTTACTCAAATTTTGCTCCCGGCAAATTTGTGAAGCTTGTGGTACAAACGGAGTCGCCGCAGCGGTTACGCCCAGCACAGCTGATTCATTGAGTCAATATCCGATCCAATTTAAATTTGGGGATATGAACCCAACTAAAGGACCGGGTTTCGACTCCTTGCTGGCTGCAGTCATGGCGGGCAACAACAATTCCAGTATTCTGGAAATCATCGGTTTGTTTTACGAAGGCGAAGCCGCTCCTGCTGGCTTCGAAACCATGGGTTTGGCACGTGCTACAGCCATCCGGGATGCCTTTTTCAAAAACATTCCCGAAGAACGCATTCGCTTGCGCGGACGTTTGCTGAATACTGCTCCTCCGACGGATAACAATGCCTGGTTGGCTGCTTCAGAGTTTAAGTGGTTACAAAAAGAAGAAGTAATCCCTGAAACGGTTGAAGAAGTTGCCGATGGAGCCATCATTCGTTTCCCGGTCAATTCTACCGAGAAAGATTACGATCCGAAAGTGGATGCTTATTTGGAAAAACTAGCCAAACGAGTAGCCAAAACGGATGAACGTATCGAACTTACGGGGCATACCGACAACGACGGTGAAGCCGATTACAACCTTAAACTGGGTGCTAGTCGTGCCAGACAAATCCGTGATCTTTTGGTGAAACTTGGGGTGAAAGCTGATTTGATCAGTACGGCATCCAAAGGGGAGACCTTGCCGGTGGCACCGAACACCACCGATGAAAACCGCCACAACAACCGCAGGGTTGAAGTGCGCCTGATCAAAAAATAATCCGAAAATCAAAAAATAACTCCGTCATGTTGACAAACATTCTATTGCTACATATACCAGTTGATTGCTGGCTTCCTCTTTTGTTGGCTTGCCTGTTGCCTTTCTTGTTGGGTTGGTTACTGGGCTCCCTGTTGCGTGGTAAACGCAGCGCAGACAGTTCTACACTGGTGGCAGGTGGAGGCCTCGCTGCTGAACGCGATCAAGCGATACATCATGCCAGTGACCTTGAAAAAGAGATGTTTGATTTGCGGTACAAACTCGAAGAATGCCAGAAGGAAAATGATACCTGGCACAAAAAAACCATGCACGCCGATGCTGAGGTTGCTGGTTGGAAGGCCAAACTGGAAGTAGCCAATGCTAAACTTGCGTCCATGACCGTGGAGGCTGAACCTGCGGCAAGTATTGAGCTGGCAACGGCTGGTTTAGCAACTGCGGCAATCGTAAGTAGAGATACCGATGATACGGGTAATTATGGTGCCTTATTCGCTTCCGACAATTTGCAGATTGTAGAAGGAGTTGGCCCCAAAGTAGAAGTGATTCTGGAAAATGCGGGCATTCAAACCTGGGGTGATTTGGCGGCAAAAACACCGGAAGAACTCCGAGTGATATTGGCTGCGGCTGGCCTGGGCATGATGAATCCGGATACCTGGCCCCAACAGGCACAACTGGCGCACGAAGGCAAATGGGATGAATTGATTGAATACCAACGCTTCCTGGGCGGGGGTCGTGAAAAAGCCGGAGATTTTGTAAACGCGGCCAAAATTGAAAAAATGGCCGCCAAAGTGGCCGAACTGCGCAGTGCAGGATCAGCGCGCAGTGGCTATGGCCGGATTTTCCTGGACAATAACTTGCAACTCATCGAAGGTATTGGGCCTAAAGTTGAAGCGGTATTGCAAGAAAATGGCATCCGTTCCTGGGATGATTTGGCAGGCAAATCATCGGATGAACTCAAAACCATCCTGGCTGGAGCTGGCCTAAGCATGATGAACCCTGATTCCTGGCCCCGTCAGGCACAATTGGCCGCCGATGGAGACTGGGACAACCTCGCCTCGCTGCAACATACCCTCGATGCGGGTCGCAGCAATGTGGGCGATGGTGACAATCCGGCCAAGGTGGATAAACTTGCTGAAAAACTCAGTTCGGCGCGTTTGGCCAACCGTGAAGCTGGCATCAATTTCGCTGCGGTATTTGGTTCGGATAATTTACAGATCATCGAAGGCATCGGCCCGAAAGTGTCTGAACTACTCGCCAGCAATGGCATCTCTACCTGGGCTGATTTGGCCAGTAAATCTCCAGACGAAATCCAACCGATTTTGGAAGCTGCCGGTTCAGCCTATAAAATGATGGATCCAAGTTCCTGGCCACAACAAGCCAAACTGGCGGCAGAGGGACAGTGGACTGCTTTGATCGAATACCAAAAATTCCTGGATGGTGGCAAAGAAACCACAGGTGATTTTGATTCTCCGTCCAAAGCAGAAGACCTGGCTCTAAAGGCTCTAGGTTTCAGCAACAATCCGGAAGACCTGAAAATTGTAGAGGGTATCGGCCCAAAAATTGAAGACCTGCTCAAAGCCGCTGGCATCAATACCTGGGAAGATTTGTCCAATACTTCAGTAGCCCGATTGTATGAAATCCTGGATGCTGCCGGAGAGAACTTCCGACTGGCCAAACCCACTACCTGGCCTCGTCAAGCTGGTTTGGCTGCCGACGGGCGTTGGGAAGAATTGAAAGATTACCAAGATTTTCTGGACAAAGGGAGTAATCCCGCGTAATAGTTGAAGTGTTTAGAGTTGAAAAATTGAAGAGACAGTCGCCAAGCCGGTCACTGAGCGAAGCCGAAGTGGAGCCGAGCTGCGATCTATTCAACTTTTCAACCCTAAACACTTCAATCAATCTAAAAACACAGATACCATTTTTTATCCAAAATCACCCTGGGCTGCTTACTTCTCTTGATCTTGCCTTTGAGCATTCAAGCCCAAAAATCGAGCAATCCAGCCGCCCAAGGATTCAATGCGGCAGGCTCAGACGCCAAAGCCATCGCCATTGCTGATCAGGTAATGGAAGCCATGGGAGGGCGAAAAGCCTGGGACGGCACCCGGTATATCAACTGGAATTTTTTTGGTCGCCGCAACTTGTTGTGGGACAAAAAGAAAGGCCAGGTGCGCATCGACATTCCGGCCGACAATAGCACGTATATCGTTGACCTCAACAAAGAAACGGGCCTAATCAAACACAAAGGCGTCGCTATGACTCAGGCAGATTCCATCAAAAAATACGCTGGTGTAGCCAAATCGATTTGGATCAACGATTCGTATTGGTTGTTGATGCCTTATAAATTGAAAGATTCTGGGGTGACCCTCAAATACAAAGGAGAAATGCCCACCGAGGCCGGAGTCGCCTCCGATGTATTGGAATTGACCTTTGAGGGCGTAGGGCGCACCCCCGAAAACCGCTACCTGGTGTATGTGGACAAGACTACGCATCTGGTGGCACATTGGCAACATTTCCGCAAGGCATCGGATGAAAAACCGGGGATGTCTACCCCTTGGGAAAATTACGAAAAACATGGAAAAATCTTAATTTCGGGGCGTGGCACCAACCGGAAGCTGACGGATATTCAAGTCATGAGTTCGGTACCGAAAACAAAGTTTGTAATGTTTTAAGTTTTAGGTTTTAAGTTGTTGGCAACCGGCAAAACCTAAAACCTAAAAACCTAAAACTTAAAATGGTACAATAACCCTAATCGCCTTTTCCACAATCCTAAACTCCGCCGGGCATTCGCCCAAAATTCTCCATCCGCCTCTACATAAACGGCATGCTTACTGGACGATTCTACCAGGATGCTTTTGCTTTGATGCAGGGTAACCTTGGGGTGTCCACCAATCGTACCTGCATAAAAGCGCGGCGTACTCAAGATGACATCCCATTTCGGAATTTTGCGGGCAATGGTCAAGGCCAAACAAACCATCATCGGGAATGGCTTGCGGTACAAATTGCATGCCACCACCCGAGTATTTACAAATGCCAATATTAATGGTGTAGCAAGATTCCTGGATCGATTGCCCATCAAAGGAAATTGTACAGGGCGTGGGTTGAAAACGAAACAAACAGCGCAGGATCCACCAGAGGTACACAAAGCGGTTACCGGGTTTGATTTGATGGTCGGCCATGGTTTTGACCACAAAGGCATCGTAACACAAGCCCGCCACATTGGTGAAAAAGCGCTCGGATTTTTGTCCTCCTGCCCAAAAAGTGGCCAAACCCACATCTTGTAAGCGGCTTGGTGCCGCAAAAAGCTGTGGCAGCCATTCACGCCAATCGCGGGGAATGCCATAGGTTCGAATCCAGTCATTGCCTGTTCCAACCGGGAGCAAGCCATAATTGACTTCTGCGCTCGGCACGTTTTTTTGCAGCATAATGCCATTGATCACCTCATGATTGGTGCCATCGCCACCAACGGCGATGATGTGCCGATAGCCAGCAGTAAGGGCCTCTTGCACCATGGTAGTGGCATGTCCGGGGCCAATGGTGAAATTGGAAACATATTGAATCTGAAGTTTTTGGAGTTCAGCTTCAATCGCAGGCCATACCTTTTTGACCAGGCCGCCCCCGGCAGCAGGGTTTGCAATGATGAACCAATTGGGCATATTCGGGTTTTAAAGCTTGTTTAAAGGTTGAACGAAGCTTAAATTTTGTAAAAATAATTGCATTTAGCCCTTATTTTTTGTAGATTATTCGAGAATTTTGCCGCAAATTAATAAACGGAACCATGTTTAACCCAAAATACCCCGTGCTAACGCTGGCCATTTTACTTTTTACTTTTTCCAGTTGCCAACCCGAAAAGCCAAAAGCAGAAAAAACAGTCGACAAGAATAAATTTGTTTTCAAAAAAGAACAACAGCATTTTGCCAAAGCCTCGGATGGTTGTAAATCGGATTCAGCAGAATGTGCTACCATAGAAATGAATTTCCCGCAATTCAAGGAAAAAGGGGTCATTTTTCAACAAATCAACGATTCCATTTTGCATTATGTCAAAACTGCACTGACCTTTGAAGACGAGGAAATAGAAGCGAGTATGAGCCTCAATGATTTGGGAAATCGTTTTGTCCAGGATTACAATGAATACACAGCTGAATCCAAATCACAGGCGGCAGAAGACAATTCAGACCCATTCATTACCGGTTGGAGCATCGAAACGGAAGGGCAGGTTACTTTTGAATCGCCGAAAGCAGTATCCATCTCCTTGAGCAATTACACCTACACAGGAGGTGCCCACCCCAACAGCAACATTACCTTGCTGAATTACAGCGTACTGACCGGGAAACCGCTGAAAATTAAAGACCTGGTCAGCAACCAGTCCAAATTGGTACAACTGGCCGAGCAAAAATTTCGGAAAACACTCGAATTGGCACCCAATGCCAATCTCAACGATCAAGGCTATTTCTGGGATGGCAAGTTTCAGCTTCCCGCCAATTTTGGTATTGTAGAAGAAGGCCTATTGTTTTTTTACAATTCATATGAGATTGCCGCTTACGCCGTGGGCCCTACCGACTTTGTGCTGACCTGGGAAGAACTTGGCGATTTGCTGGATATGAGCAAACTGAAATAAACCTGAATGTCAAAACCATTCTCCAACTTTAAGTTTCCAATTTTTTTAGGGCTATGGGTTGTAATCAACTTGTTGCAAGCCGGATTTACCCAACTCGATCCAGATGAGGCGTATTATTGGATTTACGCCCAACAATTAGATTGGGGCTATTTTGATCATCCACCAGCGACGGCGTTGCTGATCAAATTGGGCACTTTTTTATTGCCGGGAGAATTGGGTCTGCGTTTTTTTATCGTCCTGGCAAATGCGCTCACCCTTTGGGTAATCTGGGATTTGGCCGATCGGCCACAACGAGGTCGGGCCTTGTACACCTTGCTAGCTCTGCTGGTGGCCATGCCTTTTTTGCACCTGTATGGCTTCATCGCTACGGCGGATGCGCCATTGATGCTTTTTTCAGCCTTGTTTTTTTGGGGGTATCGCCGTTTTTTGGCGAAGCCTGATTTCAGTTCGGCAGCTTTGTGGGCGCTGATTATGGCGGCGCTGTTGTACAGCAAGTACCACGGCATTTTGTTGATTTTTTTTACCCTGTTGTCCAATTGGCGTTTGTTGCGCATGCCCTGGTTTTATGCCGCCGGGTTGATGGGGGCGGCGCTATTTCTACCGCATTTGTATTGGCAGTACAGCCACGATTTCCCTTCGTTCCGTTATCACCTCAAAGGGCGCGACGATGTGTATGAGTTGGAGTATACCCTCACGTATTTGCTCAATCAGTTGGTGATTTTTTCTCCGCTTTTGTTGCCCTCCATCGTGTTGGTCTTTTTCAAATTGCCTTTTACGGATCAAATGCAGCGCAGCTACCGCGTAGTTGTATTTGGTTTTTGGCTGTTTTTTCTGTGGAGTACTTCCAAAGGACATGTGGAACCACAGTGGACGGCGATTTTGTCCATCCCCTTGGTGCTGCTTTTGTTTGCTTATGAACAATCCCGAGCCTTTGCTTCCAAAACCATCATCGTATTGGGCCTGGTCTCATTTGGCTTGTTGCTTGTGGCGCGGGTGGGTTTGCTGCTGGCCTGGGGCCCTTTGGGCAAACAATTTGACAACCGTTCCTGGGTCACTGCTTTGGAATCCAAAGCAAAGCAACTACCCATCGTTTTTCACAATACCTACCGCAATCCAGCGCTCTACCATTTTTATACCGGTCAAAAAGCCTACGAACTCACCACTGCCCAATACCGCAAAAGCCAATACGACCTCTGGAATGATGAGGAAGAATTGCTTGGGAAAAAAGTGTACCTGGTGCTGGATCAGAAGACGTACTGCTCGGTTTGTGACACCCTGGTTTTGGGCAAAAAAACGATGCTGGGCACGGTGTTGGAGGATTTTCAAGTGGTCGAAAAAATTACACTCCAAGTACTTGATGCGCCGAAACAGGCTAGGGTAGGGGACTCGATCCAGGTACAGCTGAAACTGCACAATCCCTATCCTTTTGCGGTTGACCCGAACCGAGGAACCTTCAAACTGCGGCTGGGCCTGGGTTTTCATCGGGATGGACAATTCTTGTGGGAGGAATATGGAGTACCGAGCGTGCCACTTGAGGTTTGGGCAGCAGGTCAGGAGTATGTCCTGAATGCCAAATTCAGAATTCCGTTGAAATTTCGAGGGAAATTGGATTTGATATTTGGGTTGCGGTATGGGGAATTGCAGCCGACGCTGGCGAGTGAGGCCGTGAAGATTATGGTGCAGTAGTAAAATGTGCTTCGCGCTTTAACGCCTTCGGCGTAGATCGGCATTAATGGGAGAACGGATGACCTGGATTTAGGGCGAATTTGGGAGGATTTTGAAGTTATATTGAAATAAATCCTTCACCATAGATTGACAGATAAACACAGATTAAAATGAGAAAAATCTGTGTTCATCGGTGTAAATCTGTGGTGAAATTCCATTTTTTTCAAAACAACCCGTGCAACTCCGCTTGCACCATATCCACCACCTTCGACAAACCCTCCTGGTTGCGCGCAAAATCAATGTCATCGGCATTGATGATGAGCAAGCGGCCGCTGCGGTAGGTTTCGATCCAGGCTTCGTACTTTTCGTTGAGGCGGCGCAGATAGTCCAGGCTGATGCTGCCTTCATATTCCCGACCTCGCATCTGGATGTGATCCACCAGGGTTGGAATGCCCGCTCGCAAATAAATCAACAAATCCGGTGGCTGGATTTGGGAAGACATGGTTTCGAACAAATCCAGGTAATTGTGGTAGTCGCGCCCGGTCATCAAGCCCATATCGTACAGGTTGCGGGCAAAAATATAGGCATCTTCGTAAATGGTGCGGTCCTGGATGACCGTTTTTTCCCCACTCAGAATCGACAAAATCTGGCGATACCGACTGTTTAGGAAATAAATCTGCAAATTGAAGGACCACCGATTCATATCGTTGTAAAAATCAACGAGATACGGATTGTCATCTGCGGATTCATAATGGATGTCCCAGTTGAAACTTTTACCCAGTTGGGTACAGAGGG
>NZ_JADKCX010000125.1 GCF_016718685.1 Haliscomenobacter sp.
TTCGGCCATTGATCGCATTCCAGACCACCAGGCGTTCAACCATTTCGTCGGTGTCTTCAATCCAAAAAGCCATAACGCTTCTCCTTGTCTTTGCCGTTGCTGTCAACATAAGTAATTTGGATCAATTGTACGCGGTAGCTTTTGTCGGTCAACAGGTTGTAGAGCCGATAAGTCAAAAATTCTTTCAACAATTGTTCATTGCCAATGGTTTTATTTTCAATGCAGTGCGTAACCAACTTTAAATCGTTTGTGCGCTGAAAGCCCCGTTATTGCGAGGACTGATTTGGAAACCTTCAGTTTCAGCGGCGGAAAGTCGCAGATGCGCCGGCGGTATTTTCCGCGTGGCGTGATCTTGATGTCATACGAAATCGCATCGCCTGCTTCGTTAATGTAAGAGAGTGCAGCAGGTTGCTCAATTTCCTTTTTGCGGTGCTCGATCAGGTGGCCGAGGTCTGTGGTTAAGGTCACTTCGAGCATTTCTTTCTGCGCGAAGACGTCAAAAATGCTCTTTACAGAACCGGCATTCGGAATTGCGTGTAAATTTGCATTGGAGGCTGTACCTAAGTGCATAGCACAAAGGCACAACATGGCTGCAAGAACCAGGTTTGGTAACAGTCGGGTGAACATTTTATGGTGATTTTCTAAAAAAACAGTCGGATAATAACTTCGGAAATGACAATAATTCTTTGAAGTTGCTTGGTGACGAGTAGAATGTTCACTTTTGTTACAGGGATATAGAACTTATTTTGAACAAAGCGACAACTGATTACCAGTTAATCAATTAAGGAAGCTATAAACAGCAGGCAGGTGTGAAAAAGACCTTATGTATGATTGCCGTAATGGCGGGCTGGAGCGGTTGCGTGGCGCCCAATCTGATGGAAGAACCAACGGTTGTGATGGCCGAAACGCCCAAAAACATCGTGTTGATGATTGGCGACGGTATGGGCCTTTCACAAATTTCAGCGGCGCTGTACAGCAACAACAACCGGCTTTTTGGAGCAGTTTCCCGTAATCGGTTTCCACAAATCTTACTCCTCCGATAATTTAGTTACAGACTCGGCGGCTGGCGCCACTGCATTTGCCTGCGGCGTAAAAACCTACAACAACGCCATCGGAATGACGGCGGACACGACGAGCTGCCAAACCATCCTCGAAGAATCGGAAGCCCGGCATTTAGCTACCGGCCTTATTTCAACTTCATCCATCGTTCACGCTACACCGGCTTCATTTATTGCCCATCAGTCTTATCGGGAAAGGTACGAAGCAATTGCCCTCGATTTTATGAATACGGAAGTGGACCTGTTGATCGGTGGCGGTAAAAAATTCTTCGACCGCCGAAAAATGGATGATCGCGACCTGATTTCAGAAATGCGGCGCAAAGGTTATTGGGTATACGATTATTCCCAGGATGACATCAGCCAGGTACGCGCCAGATCAGATGCCAAATTGGTGTATTTTACCGCCGACAACCATCCGCTTACCGTGAGTACCGGGCGTACGTATTTGCCTGCTGCCAGCACCCTTGCGGTGAATTTCCTGAAGCAAAAAAGCGAAACGGGCTTTTTTTTGATGATAGAAGGATCCCAGATTGACTGGATGGGGCATGCCAGCGAAGGCAAGCTGCCTCATCAAAGAATTGCTCGATTTTGACCAGACAATTGGAGCAGTGCTGGATTTTGCTAAAAGGATGGCAACACACTTGTGATTGTCACCGGCGACCATGAATCAGGGGGGTGGCCATCAACGAAGATTCAAAAATGAATGCGGTCAAGCCGAAATTTACCACCAACGGTCATACCGGAACCCTGATTCCTGTTTATGCTTTCGGCCCCAAAGCGGAATTGTTTTCCGGCATCTACGAAAACACAGCGATCTATCACAAAATGCGGGAAGCTCTGGGATGGGGCGCTACTGTGTTGCCAAAACCAATGTCCGGCAGTAAATAGTGTCTGCCATTTTAGAACAATTTATCGTAAATTTGTATTCACACTGTGAACTCAAATCGTTCAACACAAATAAATCACCTAAGCATGAATGTAGAGACTTTGGATAGCCTGCAGTTGATAAAAGAAAGCGCTCATGATTTTGCGGAAAGCTATATCCGGCCCCACGTCATGGAATGGGATGAAGCGCAGATTTTTCCAGTTGAATTGTTCCGACGCATGGGCGAATACGGATTTATGGGGGTGCTGGTGCCCGAAATTTACGGTGGCGCCGGATTGGGCTATCGGGAGTACATCACTGTTATTGAAGAAATTGCTAAAGTCTGTGGCTCCATCGGGCTGTCTGTGGCAGCACATAATTCGCTGTGTACAAATCACATCCTGATGTTTGGCGACGAACAGCAAAAGGAAACCTACCTGCCGAAACTTGCCTCTGGGGAATGGATCGGCGCATGGGGGTTGACAGAGCCAAATACGGGCAGCGACGCTGGCCGAATGCACGTGGCTCAAAAGACGGCGACTATTATGTGATAAATGGTGCAAAAAATTTCATTACGCACGGCAAATCCGGCGATGTGGCGGTGGTGATTGTTCGTACAGGTGAGCTGTTGGACAGCCACGGCATGACGGCTTTTGTGGTCGAACGCGGAACGCCAGGCCTTTTTGCGGGGAAGAAGGAGAATAAGTTGGGCATGCGCGCTTCCGAAACAGCAGAAATGATTTTTGACAATTGCCGGATTCACAAAAGCCAGATCCTGGGGAAGTTGGAGACGGGTTCATTCAATCCATGAAGATTCTGGACGGTGGCCGCATCTCCATTGCTGCCCTGTCGCTGGGCATCGCAAAGGGCGCCTATGAAGCGTCGGTGAAATATGCGCAGGAGCGCCATCAATTCGGCAAACCCATTGCATCTTTTCAGGGCATTGCGTTCAAATTGGCCGATATGGCCACAAAAATACAAGCCGCTGAACTTTTGACCCGTCAGGCTGGCGACTTGAAGGACCATCATCAAACCAGCACCAAAATTTCAGCAATGGCCAAATATTATGCTTCTCAGTAGCGGTGCGGGTGGCAGAAGAGGCCGTGCAGATCTATGGCGGATACGGCTATACCAAAGATTTTCCGGTAGAAAAATATTACCGCGACGCAAAGTTGTGTACGATCGGAGAGGGACTTCGAAATTCAGAAATTGGTGATTTCGAGAGAGATAATGAAGGGTAGTTGAGCATGATCACGTTTACTAAACTTTCAAAGTTTGGTAAACATTAGGCAGCATAAAATAAAGCAACGGCGCCAGGGATCATAGATCGTTGGCGCTCTGTTGTTTTTAATCTATCCATAAAAAATCATCCCTATGCGCATCCTTGTCTTTTTGTTATTGCTTTGCAGCCAAACCATTTCCCCCGTGGTTTTGAAGGCGGCAACAACGCCATCCAGCTTCCGACCGGGCGTATTTGTGGATACGCGGCCTCATTTTCGGCACCAAACTGGTAACGGGGTGAATATAGACGACGGCGGTACGTACAGCACGCCTGCCCATCATGTGGTGATTGAAGACTGTGTTTTTCGCGACCTGGCGGTGTCCGGAAACAACGATTTGCTGAAACTATCCGGGCTCGACTACTTCGAAATCCGGAACTGCGCTTTTGAAAACGGCGCAGCGGGCGGAAGTGGCATTGATATGGTGGGTTGCCATCACGGATTAATCCGCCAAAATGAATTTGAGAGCCTCGGCTCTAATTCCATTCAGGCCAAAGGGGGTACCGAGTGGGTGGGCATTGAAGGTAATTTCTTTCGCGACGGAGGCCAGCGCACGCTCAACCTCGGCGGAAGCACCGGCCTGCAATTTTTTCGACCCGATACGGCCCATTTTGAAGCCGCCAATTTGCAGGTCTACGCCAATATCTTCGTCGGCTCAACAGCGCCAATTGCTTATGTCGGCGCAGTAAACGTCGTCGTGGCCAACAATACCTTTTATCAGCCTGAAAACTGGGTCATTCGCATCCTGCAGGAAACTGTTGATCCCGACAGGTTCCTGCCTTGCGGCAATAACTCCTTTATCAACAACATTGTTTGGCTCGAAGAAGACCTCAATTCAGAAGTAAACATTGGCCCAAATACAGCGCCGGAAACGTTTGAGTTTTCCAATAACCTTTGGTTCAATGCAGACGACGCCAACTGGGCCGGCCCTAATCTGCCCGTTCCGGAAACGAATGGCCTGTTGAATGCTGATCCTTTATTTGCCACGCCCACCAATGCGGATTTTTCTATTCCTTCCAATAGCCCGGCCTGGCGCGGGTTGACGCTCACCGCTCCGGCTTTCGATTTTGCCGGGAACGGATACGCCATCCCGCCTTCTATTGGCGCTTTTGAAGCCAATCCGGTAACGGGTTTGGACATGTTACCCGAAAAACTTTGTCCTGGCGCATTTTTCCCAACCCCACTTCTGGCGTCGTTTTTCTGGAGTTTGGAAAGCCTTTGGAAAAGCAGGCTCAGATTCAAGTCTTTAATGCCTTCGGCGTGATGATTACCGAACGCGTTTTTCGGCTGGTTTGGAAAAAGGAACGCTGGATTTGACCGAATTGCCCGGTGGCGTTTATTGTACAAATCGGTAGGGGAAATGGAATGTTTATAGTGAAAAAATAGCACTGGACTAGGTTTTTCTTCAAAGGAGTTTACGCTATACTTTGCAGACTTGGCGCGTCCTTTGCGACCTTCGCGGGATATCTTCGCGCAAGAGGTCGCAAAGCAAGACAACCAGCCTCTGCGGGAAACAAAGTGATCAAAAAAATCCCCACCTTCGCCCCATGATTTACGCAAAACTCCTCATAGTCGCCTGCGTATGGGGCGGCACCTTCATCGCCACGCGGATGGCAGCCCAGGTCATGGGGCCGTTTGAAGGTGCATTCTGGCGTTTTTTATTTGCAACACTGGGCTTGTTGTGCGTCGTGTGGCTCACCAAAACCAAACTCCCGAAAATGGATCGCCGGACATTACGCTACAATATCCTGCTGGCGTTGTCGGGCATTATTGTCTATAATTTCTTCTTTTTCAGTGCACTGAAATTGATTCCGGCCAGCCGCGCTTCCCTGCTCGTTGCGCTGAATCCGACCATCATCCTTTTTGCTTCTGTTTTTATGTTTGGAGAACCGCTGAAACCCGCAAAAATTTTTGGTGGCTTGTTGTCGCTTTTTGGCGCAATTGTGGTCATCACGCGTGGGGAATTGAGCCATGTTTTTGACCATTTTGGTCCCGGAGAATGGCTGGCTTTGGGTTGCCCGGCTTCCTGGGCCGTCTACACCCTGCTGAGTCGCAAAATTTCATTTGCTCAGGAACCGTTAGTGACCACCACTTACAGTTGTTTGTTGAGCATGATCGGCTTGTTGCCGCTGGCGTATTGGGAAGGCATGCATCCGGTCGGAGAAGTGTCCTTTCAAATCTGGAGTGCATTGATTTTTCTGGGGCTTTTGGGTACAGTGCTCGGATTTGTCTGGTACGCAGAAGGGATTCGGGCCATTGGCGCGGCGCGTACGGCTATTTTTAACAACTTAGTGCCCGTTTTCGGCGTACTGTTTTCGGTGCTGTTGCTGAACGAGCAAATAGATGCCAGTGTGCTGGTGGGGGGAGTGCTGGTGGTGACGGGAGTGGCGGTGATAAATTTACTATAATCATTGATCCAACCACCTCCTGAATAATTCCACCCGCTCCCGACTTATCAAAATCGCCTCCTTATCCACCGGATCAATTAACGTTACCTTCAGCCGGCTGCCCGAAAAAACCACCACCTCCCGAATCGCCGGGAAAGCAGCAATATACTTGCGGTTGAGCCGAAAAAAACGCTTTGGATCGAGCATTTCTTCGATTTGTTCCAGCGTGTAGTCTATGGCATGTTTCTTATGATCACTTTTTTTCAACCAGACGATTTTGTTTTCGTGGTAAAAATAGGCGATTTCTTCCACAGGGACTGCGTGCAGGAACGGGCCGTTTTTCACAACAAAGCGGCTTTTATAGCCCGGTGCGACGAGTTGTTGCATGGCTTTCTGCAAGGCATTGATTTCCGGTAGGGCAGGGGAGGAGAAGTTGACGCGCAACTGCTCGTAGCGATGAAACGCACCCGCAAGTTCTGCAGCGTCAATGGGTTTCAATAAATAGTCTATTCCATTGACCTTGAACGCTTTCAGGGCGTAAGCGTCATAGGCGGTAGTGAAAATAACCGGACAACGCAGTTCGCTGCGCTCGAATATTTCAAAACTCAGTCCATCCGCTAAGTGGATGTCGAAAAAAGCCAGGTCGGGCGGTGGATTTGAAGCCAACCACTGCACCGTGTCGGCAACGCTGTCCAATTGCGCGACAATTTCAATCCCGGGATCATACTTCAGGATGAGTTCGCGCAGGCGTTCAGCAGCGAGCCCCTCGTCTTCGATCAAGAGTACGCGCATCATACTTTTGTCATTTGTAATACTGGCAAAAGAACCCGAAAAGTATGCGGTCCGTTTTCGATGGCCACAGGTTTGTCGCTCACATGGCGGTACCGCTCCTGGATATTGGTCAAACCGATTCCAGTTGATTCCAGGTTATTCAGCCGGCTTTGCAGGTTGTTTTCCACCACAATCTGGTCGCCTTGCCGGAATATGGAAATGTCCAAAGGCATGTTTTTGGAAGCAATGTTGTGTTTGACGGCATTCTCCACCAGCATTTGCAACGTGAGCGGCGGAATGGCAATGCCTGAGTCACCTTCCAGCGTCAGGTTGATGTTCAGGCTTTCGCCAAAACGGATTTTCAACAGCGAAATGTAATCTCTAGAACTTCAAGTTCAGTTTCTAAAGACACCACTTCCTGTTCGCGCATGTCCAATAAATACCGGTATACGTTCGACAACTGCTTGATGAAGCGCACCGCCTGATCCTGATCTTTGTAAACTAAGTTGGACAAAACATTCAGGCTATTGAACAAAAAATGTGGGTTGACCTGGGTTTTCAGGTTTTCGTATTTCGCGGTCAGGTGCGCCCGCTTCAGTTGTTCTGCTTCCAGCAGGGATTCTTTCCATTGGAATAAAAACGCCCGTCCGTGCAAAAAGGTACTGATGAAAATGGTCAGGGTAAGGGTCACCAGCACCGTGTCGCCGCCAATGTCTTTCAGCGTGTCGGAAGGAAGGGTACCATAAAAAAACCAGGCCATTCCGATGCGCACGCCGACGATGACAGCGAGGGTATATACTACGGTGAGGATCGCACTTACCGCCAGTCGTTTCAACGGATATTCTATCCAGGAAATATGGATATGATCGGCGAGCCATTCATTGCCTACCCACAGCAGCACAGTAAACAGGCTGTTGTAGATGGCATTAACAACCATGGCATTAAGATTATGGCTCATCCAGGCCCACATAGCAATATGGAAATGGCGAAGGTAATGGCAAAGATGGTCCCCATTTTAATCAAACCAGTGCGTAGTGCGAGCCAAATTCCCGTTGTGGTCATCTTTAATTGGATTTTTATGGCCGCTGCCCCTCTGGGCAAAAGGCTGCAATTTAATTCCCTTCTTTCATGGTTTTTTCAGCATTTTCAATCATCCACTTATTCGCACCACCCCCCCAGTTAGGATGCAAAGGAGAAGGCGCCTGATAAGACTCAAATTTTTCAGCCGCCTTTTGCAACAATGGCAATGCATTTTTTGGGCCGCCTCCGTAGAAAACTGGTGTAAACAAAATGCTTTGCCCTTTCAGGTAATATGGCCGCGGATTGTCTGCATTCATTGCAATGGCTTTATCCAATTCCGCATACGACATCGGGCTGTATTTCGCGCCAAGCGCCATCGGGTTTTCCCAAATCCGGCCCTGGAAAATATAACCCTGCAAAGCATAAATCTCGGATTCTTCCGGCGCCAGCGTTTTTGCAGCATCCAGCGCCGTTTGGGCCTTATCCAAATAAGCGGTGCACTGGTCCAATTTTTCTTCCTGCATGAGTCCTGTGGCAACCATCATGTTGCAATAAGCAACGTAATAGCCAGGCAGCCAGGCTTGCTTTTCCGCGTTGGCTATCCGTTCAAAGTGGTTGGCTGCCTGCAGAAAGGTACTCGTACTCCGGGCAGTGTCTAAAGTCGCAATTCCTTTTTGCATGGCCGCTGTAGAGCGTTCATTTTGTGCGAATAACGCAATCGAAAACAAAAACTAACGGCAATCAAGATGTGCTTTTCATATTTATTTTGGTTTTTGAAAATGAATTTTAAAATGTTTTTGTCTGAGGTTTAGTTTTCGGTAAGGGGGTACGATATCCTAAGATTGCGGTGCGCTGCATTCGATAACGCCCCTATCGAAATTTAGCCAAGTGTCTGGTTTTAGAGTTCGAGAGCAAGGCATGTTTAATTCCAAAAACGGGAGTTTACTAAGGTAAATGACCGATTTTGGGGCCAAACATAACGCAGCTATCGAAATTTAGCCAAGTGTCTGGTTTTAGAGTTCGAGTAGCCGGCTGTTAATTTCCAAAAACAGAGTTTATTGTAAATGACTGGTTTTGAAATTAAACATAACGCAGCTATCGAACTATAAAAACAGACACTAAATCCGCCGAATTTTTCGCCGATGGAGATGAATAGCCCCACAAAAAAGAACCGCTTTGCAGGTGGCCTCACCGCGATCCCGGTATAATTCCCTTCTGCGTCGGGCGTATTACTGAACTGCTGCCCAAAGGTATTGTTGAAGCCCGGCAGGTTGTTCACCGCAATATACAGCACCGTAAAAAATTGCTGAAGATGTTGGTGATGTAGCTCGCGTTGAAACTCAGGTCGTTGTAGGGGAAGTGCGCCCGGTCATGAACCCTCCTGGTTTGGGTCATCAAACGCGCGTGGGCTGGAGTGGGAATAAGTGAGTCCGACCGAAGTCGTAATCCGCTGGATCCAGTGCTTGTATACTACGGCAAAGTTGTGTCGGGATGCAAAATTTGGCATGGCCTCCACCGGAAAGCCGAGGTACTTCCGTTTGGTGTCCAACAAAGAGTACGAAACCCAAAAATCACCGTATTCTATACTTTTCTGATCCCGGTAGAAAACGTCCATTCCCCAGGCGTGTCCATAACCTTTATTGTTGCTTTGAATAAATTGATTTTCAGCGTATTGAACTAAGTCTTTGTAGTTTTTGTAATACCCTTCCACCCGAAAAGTTCGGCGGTTGTGCATGTATTGGTAGTTGACAAT
>NZ_JADKCX010000126.1 GCF_016718685.1 Haliscomenobacter sp.
GCTCGAAATGCCTCGGCACTGGTTTGTGTGAATGCCCGCATTGTGGAAGAAATTCTCAAAACTGCCCCCCTCCATCCAGACCGTATTCGGGTGATTCCCTCTGGTGCACCAACTTCCCCATACCATGCAGCCTGGCCAAATGTAGAGTCCTTTCACCTCGTGTACGCTGGTGTATTGATGGAAGAACGCAAACGCTTGCTCAAACTTTGGGAGGCTTATTGCTATGCCCTGGAAAAAATGCCCGATTTGCAGCTGACTTTTATAGGCGATGGGCCACTGCGGCCCCAATTGGAGCAACTGGTGGCCAGTGCGGGTCTGCAAAAGCAGGTCAGTTTTACGGGTGTATTGCTGGATGATGCCTACAAACAGAAGTTGGCCCAATAACAGGTATTACTTTTGTTTTCAGACCGTGAAGGCACCCCTGGTAGTGTCATGGATGCCATGTCTTGTGGCGTAGTGCCTTTGTGCCGCAACATGGAAGGCATCCACAACCTGGTTCGCCACGGCGAAAATGGGCTCATTTTTGACGGCAGCAAAGAGGATTTTGTCATTCAATTGAAAAAACTGCGGGAAGAGGCGTTTTGGAAACAGCGTTCAGCGGCTGCACTGCGCGATTTTGCTGATCAATTTTCTCTGGATACCACTTTGGCGCGTTGGCAGCGCTTGCTGGAAGAATTGCTTGCTACGCCCTTACCCAAATCGGCGATAAAAGTGCCCACACGGGTCAGTTTACCCCCGGTTCGGTATCATTTTGCCAATGCGGATCGGCGCAAATATCCTTTGTATGCGTTGTTGCGGGGGTTGTACATCTTGTGGGGGCTGATTACGCGGGGGAAATAAGGTCCCCTTTACGCGCAACCAAACAATACCCCAATGGAAATCGATCCGCAGTTTTTGCCCTGAGTTTTCGATACATACGGGTACTCGCCAAAGCTTTAGCCAATCGAAAAAAAAGCCCCGCGAGCCATTTCTTGCGTCCCAAGCCTTTACTCAGCAAATCCAGTAAGACATCGGGGTATCCCCCGTAAGCTTTTAACTCCAAGACTTCCAATTGATTATCGGCGCACATTTTACGCAGTGCAAATTCGGTATAGCGGTAATAGTCGTGCGGGGTTTCGTGCAGCCAGTAAAAAAAAGGCACCATCAACATCAAATCGCCACCGGGTTTGAGCACCCGAGCGGTTTCGCGCATAAAGGCAAAGGGGTCGGCAATGTGTTCCAGCACATCAGAACAAAGGATGCTATCGAAGGTATCATCGGGCAATGGAAAAGACTGATTCAAATCGGCGACAACATCCAAGTGTGGGTTGGCGTGCAAGGAGTTGGCCCAGTCTATACAAACGTTTTCGCTGATGTTGTCTTTGTACATGCCGTAAAAGGGCACCATTCCTGCGCCCAGATCCAGGAGTTTTCCCCGGGCATATTGTTGAATGGTTGCCACGTACAGATCAATATACACGGAGATGATGAACCAGGAACCTGGGTATACATGCTGTTGATTGGGAATCCAACGCCCCTGTTGACGTGTAGAAGTTATAAATTTAGATGCCTGCCAGGCTGCCGTGTTTTGCATAGCGTTGTTTAGAGTGCACAAAATTAACTTTTTGGATGCTGCGCAAAATCTATTGCTCAAAAACACTTTGTCGGCTAATGTTAAATTTTGCTTTTTGGAGCATAATATTACGTATGTTGATTGTGCAGTGTTGTCGAAGGCCTTAAATTTGCAACAAAATAAATTCCATGAAAATTAAGCTATTAGGGTTATTGATCTGCTTAAGTTATCCCATTTTTACCAATGCTCAAGTTTCGGTCTTTAATGCCCCCAATGTCAACATCAGTCCAGCCAAAATTTTTGCCAGTAAAGAAACCCCGGGGGATTTTCGCATTGTATATACCGCACCCAATAGTTTTGGGGTTTTCACTTTTCGGAATGGAAGCATCTTGTCGAATAACACCTTGCACATTGGTTCAACGGCCCAAGAGCTTCCCCTTGGGCTGCTGGAAGTTGCCCCCAATGACTTCCTGATTCACGGTACGAGCTGGGCACGTACTGGTAATTTTACCTCTTCGATCTTAAGACTTAGAAATGAACGATTGCAATGGGCCAAAGGGTTTTCCATTTGTGAAGATTTTACCAACCTTGGATTTTTTTCGGGAATTGCCCAGCAAGATTCTTCAATTTATGTAATTGGAAGTTCACGAAATACCGCTTGTGGATCTCCGGATAGTGATTTCAGTGCAGTAAAGCTGAATTTTCAGGGAGACATCCAATCTCAGGTATCTTTTATTCCCACCAATGGCCCAGCTACGGAGGGCATGTTTTTTTACAAGCACACAACAAGATTTTTTATTACGGTGGATTCAGCACTGTTGCACCCTGTGGCGGCGGGAATTTACAACGCCCGGGATTGGGAACATTTGATGCGAACCTGCAAAATCGACGCTGGTGGACTTATGAAGGCGTTGATTTTGACCTCAACGGAGCCATATATCAAGCGCATCCACTTTCCTCAAATCCCAACCGCCTGTTTTGTAACGTGCGTTTTTCGCCCGATGCTTGTGCAGATACTCCAGTTGGTGTGGGATTGTTTGTGGTGGATTCTTTGGGTAACCCCGTTACAGCAGTACGATTCCGAACCAGTAATGCCAATGACCTGCTCGCTTCTCGTTACAGTCAGGTCGTTTTGAATGATGGATCCATGGTGTTCCTGGGTCGAATTACGCCAACGAATGGCCCCCACGTGAATTCCTTATGAGAACAAGCTCCACAGGGAATATCCTTTTTTCCAAAACCATTGAACCCTCCAATCCCGCTGATCGGGTTACTTTCGAAGACCTTGTTGTTGACGGTCAAAAAATTATTCTGGTTGGAAAACTCCAGACCAATGGCAACGAAAACTTTATCGTACTTCAAACTGACCTCAACGGCGTATTTCCAAGCGGGAACAATTGTCTCGTTTCCAAAGACCTCAGCCTGACTACTCAAAACCTGAGCATCCGCAAAACGAATCAAAGTTTGGTTGAGTCGCAAAACATGAATTCGTACGATATCCCTTATCGTTTTTCAAAGGAGCGGGTCAGTGATGTAAGTTGTGCCATTTGTCAGAGTGGTAATTTCCCCATCAGTGCAAAAGTTGAAGGCATTTGTGGCAATACTTGCTCCGGGCGTATCGAACTGCAAGGAAGGGATTCCAGTGCCTATACCTATAAGTGGAGCAATGGGCGAAGCAATGCCAGTATTGGCGGATTGTGTGCTGGAAATTATTCAGTAACGATCACCGCCAACGGAGGCTGTGTTCGGGACACCAGTTTTACAATTGCCAGCTTTACTCCTCCCCAACTCAATTTACCGACTACATTCAGGGGTACTCTGGGAGATTCGCTGCGAATCTTGGCGATCATCAACTCACCCAACGGTCCCATCACAACTTACCGTTGGCAGCCCAAAAACCCTTTAAATACCAGCACTTGTCTGAGCTGCTCAACCTTGGGCGTCCTCGTGCAAACCCCAGACTCGATTTTTTTACAAATTGAGGATGTACAAGGCTGCACCGCAGAAGGGTTTACTTTGCTGGAGGTATTTACGCCATTCCGCTTCAACGCACGAGCAGATACAACTTGTTTCAACACCTGCCAGGGGGAGATCAACCTGGCAGGCATTACAGACACCACCGGTTTTACCTTCAATTGGTCAAATGGACAACGAACGTCCAGGCTCAGGGGCCTTTGTGCGGGGAGGTATACGGTCACTGCAAGCGATGCTAATGGCATTACCCGCGATACCAGTATCGTAGTTGGGGCCACCACTTCCATTCGACTTTCTCCGGAAACCGTCAATACCTGCATCAACGAATGTAAGGGCATCCTGCGCATGAACCCGGTTGGGGGTGAAGGTCGCTTAAATTTCCTGTGGAACACCGGGGCTACCACAAGCAGCATCACCGCGCTTTGTGCAGGAAATTACGTGATTACCATTACGGACGCCAAAGGTTGTCTGGTCGAGGATACTTTCCCGGTGGGCAGTAGTAGTCTCAATTTCACCCTTCAGCTGGCCAATATCAATTGTGCTGCTCCACCATCAGCCAGCATTCAGGTGGATTCCCTGCTCGGTGGCCAATCGCCTTATACTTATGCGCTCAATGGGGGGAGTTTTGGTGCACTTGGTCGTTTTCCCAATCTAATGACTGGCCAGCGTTACACCATCAGTGTGAAAGATGCCAACCAGTGTCAATTGAGTAAAGAAATCGCGATCCCTATCCTTACGCCCATTGTATTGAGTCTTCCAAGCTTAGCACCCTTGCCATTTGGAGATACCGTGTTGGTTGTGCCCGTCATTACGAGCGGAGGTTCCGCTTTGACTTATGAATGGCGAGTCCGCAAGGGAGACAACCTGCTGAGTTGTACAGATTGCCCGACTACTACTTTAACCGGAATTGTCAATGATACCCTCTCCTTGATGCTCCGCGATGAGCAAGGCTGTGAGGCAAGTGCATTCACTTTGCTACAGGTATTCGACAACACCAAAATGTACATTCCCAATGTGTTTTCGCCTAACAACGACCAGAAAAACGACATTTTCACGGTCTTTGGAGAGCCAGGTACAGGGGGTGTTTTACTCATGCGCATTTTTGGGCGTTGGGGCGAATTGGTGTACGAAGGTGCCAATTTTGATTTGAATGATCTGGCTAAAGGTTGGGATGGAACTTTCCGCGGCAAACCAGCCAATCCAGGCGTGTATGTATATGTAATTGAAATCCAGTACCGCAGCGGAGCCCGCGCACTTTTTAAAGGTGATCTCCATTTATTGCGTTAATTTGGCATCCATGGAAAGAAATGTTGCCATTGTTACGCCCTTGATTCCAACCTATTCGGAAACGTTTCTGAGGGCCCATATTGAGCTTTTGCCTTTCAAGATGCACCACTTTTATGCCTTGCCAAAAATGGGTTACCATCCCATTTACGATGGGCAGGGCAAGCCGTTGTTTTCTGATTCCAAATGGTTCAATTACCTCGAAACCGGCATCGATCGATTGTTTGGCGAAACCGGCATTGGCTATTTTTTTCGAAAAAAAGCCATGTCAAGATACCTCCGCGAACACCACATTGATGCGCTATTGGTAGAATACGGCCCAACAGCAACGTACATTTTGGACGTTTGTAAACAAAATAAGGTGCCCTTGATCGTCCATTTTCATGGTCGGGATGCCTACCATTACAAAACCCTTGCCCTCTTTGGAAAAAAATATCCCGCGCTGTTTGATTATTCGGCCTCCATCATCTCCGTTTCTGCCGATATGAACCAGCAACTCATTGCCTTGGGCGCTCCTGCCGAAAAGCTGGTATTGAATCCTTGCACGCCGAATACCCATTTATTCAACTATCAGGACATTGGTACAACCTCCCGTGTTCATCACTGTCGGAAGCTTCACGGCCAAAAAGCACCTCAATACGCGATCAATGCTTTTGCCAAGGTGGCCGAACAAATTCCTGGCGCAAAAATGCTCATGGTTGGTGAAGGTGAATTGTGGGAGACCTGCAAACACTTGTCCCGAGATTTGGGATTGAGCGAAAAAATTGAGTTTTTGGGGTCATGTTCCCCTAGCAGGGTTGCAGAATTGCACCATCAAGCACGCGTTTTTGTACAACACTCGCGTCGCGCTGAGGATGGTGATTCGGAAGGAACGCCAGTTTCCGTACTCGAAGCCATGAAATCGGGCTTACCAATTGTGGCTACCCGCCACGCCGGCATCAAAGATGTAGTTCTGGAAGGCGAAACCGGATTTTTGGTGGATGAAGGAGATTGGGAAGCCATGGCAGAAGCCATGGTTCAATTGGCCAAAGATCCTGGATTGGCTGCAGCAATGGGAAAGAAAGGGAGCGCCCGGGCAAATGCCCATTACACCATGGAGCAGCACATCCAACGTTTGGCGGATGCCATTCAAGCCGCCATCGATAACAAAAAGTTAGCTTAACGAATCAAAGCTACTGACCCGGAGTTGACTTTGGGCAACTTCTTGGTGTCTTCGTTCAATTCATACTGAACCACGTAGATATACGTAGCTGAGGGTGCATTTTGGCCTTTGAAAGAGCCATCCCAACCTTCATCGGTGGAAGAACTTTCAAAGACCATGGCACCAAACCGGTCAAAAACCTTGAGGCTAAATTGTGAAAGGGAACAGGAAGTTCCAGGTACTGCCTTGAACACATCGTTCTTGCTGTCGCCATTGGGGCTAAAGACATTGGGAACGTAGATTTCACAAGCACAGGTGTTAGTGTTTTCAGTGTGTGGGTAATCGGGAGCTGTGGTTGCTGTGGTCAAAAAAATTAGCACAAACAAAAAAGAAAAAAAGGTCGTCTTCGTTTTCATGGGATGATATAGCATTATTCGCAGTGCAATGATACACCTTATCCATAGACATGCAAAAAAAAAGTAAGTGTATTTCGAGAATGTGTAGTCTCGCTTAGCGTATGGGGAGGTTTGGGCTGTAAGCGGTAGGCGAAGTTGATCGGTTTAGGGATGAAAGGTAAAAGCGCATTAAATAAAGTTAGAATTTCTCCGATTGCATCCAATCATCTTTTCAAAAAGTTTTTTATCTTCCCCCACTCAAAACAATTTGCGTTACGCCATGTCCGAACTTCATCCCACGACTGATAGCAATACCTATGTCACCGTCATTCTCCCTATGGCTGTACCCAAACCCTATACCTACGCTGTACCCGAAGAATGGGTGAGCAAGGTACAGGTCGGCGTGCGGGTAGAAGTGCAGTTTGGCCCCAAGCGACAGTACGCAGCCCTGGTATTGAGATTTTGAATACCTCGCCCGGGCACAAAACCAAAAGTATCCTTTCTGTCATCGACGATACCCCGATCATTTGGGCAGAACAACTGCGCTTTTGGCAATGGGTCGGGCAGTATTATTGCTGTACCCTGGGCGAGGTCATGCACGCCGCTTTGCCCGCCAACCTCAAACTCGCCAGCGAAACCAGCATCACCCTTAGTCCATTGTTTGAGGGCGACATCATGGAACTCGAAGACCGGGCCTACCTCATCGCCGAGGCGCTGACCATTCAGCACGAACTTACCCTAGAGCAGGTGCGCGATATTTTGGGCATCAAAACCATCTACCCCCTCATCCGCGACCTCCTGGACAAACGCATCATTTACCTCAAGGAAGACCTCAAGGAAAAATTCAAAGCCAAAACCCTCGCCTGCGTACGCCTGCGCGAGCCCTACGCGAGTCAGCCCGAAACCCTGCAAGATGCCTTTGACAAACTCAGCAGGGCCACCCGACAGGTGGAGGCCTTGATGGCCTTTCTGCAATTGGCACGGGGACAGGATTACATCCGCCGGGAAGAACTCTACAAACTCGCCAAAGTGGATTCCAGCGTCATCCAAGCCATGGAAAAAAAGGGCATTCTGGAAGTGTACGAACGGGAAGTCAGCCGCATTGGTGGATACGAAGACGAAATTGTAGAAGCCGATGTCCTCAGCGCCCAGCAAGAACGTGCCATTGCGGAGATCCATGCCCAGTTTGAAGAAAAAAACGTCATCCTGCTACAAGGTGTTACCGGAAGTGGAAAAACCCGGGTGTACGTGGAGCTGATTCGTGAGGCCATGCGTCGCGGTGAACAGGTCTTGTACCTGTTGCCCGAAATTGCCCTGACCACTCAAATCATTGAACGCCTGCAACGCGTTTTTGGCGACCAGGTCGACGTGTACCACTCCCGCCTCAACAACAACGAACGGGTGGAAATCTGGAACCGTGCCAAGGAAGGCAAAGCCCTCGTTTTGGGTGCACGTTCGGCCTTGTTTTTGCCCTTCCGCAACCTCAAATTGGTCATCATCGACGAGGAACACGATCCTTCTTTCAAGCAACAAGACCCCAATCCACGTTACCACGGGCGGGATGCGGGCATTTACCTCGCCCAATTGTTTGGGGCCAAAGTGCTGCTGGGCACGGCCACGCCCTCGGTAGAGTCGTTTTACAATACCCAGGTGGGCAAATACGGACTGGTGCGTATGCCCGAGCGTTTTGGCGGACTGGAATTGCCGGAAGTAGAGATCGTCGACCTCAAAAAAGCCCTGCGCGCAGGAAGCATGCAATCCCACTTTTCGGTGACCCTGCTCAATGAAATGAAAGCGACCCTGGAACGGGGCGAACAGGTAATTTTGTTCCAAAACCGCCGGGGCTATGCGCCCGTTTACAAATGTAGTACCTGCAACTGGACCTGCGAGTGCATCCATTGCGACGTGAGTCTGACCTACCACAAAGGGCAAAACAACCTTAAATGCCATTATTGTGGCTACCAAACCCAGTTGCCCAAAGCATGTCCGGCTTGTGGGGGCAAACAATTGATCGTACAAGGTTTTGGCACCGAAAAAATTGAAGACGAACTGAAAATATTTCTGCCTGATGCCAAAATCGGGCGCATGGACCTGGATACGGTGCGCAGCAAAAATGCTCATGCCAAAATCATCAACGATTTTGAGGAAGGCCGCATCAATGTACTGGTGGGTACCCAAATGGTCACCAAAGGACTGGATTTTGAAAGAGTGGGCCTGGTGGGCGTGCTGAGCGCCGATCAATTGTTGCAGTTTCCCGATTTTCGTGCCGGAGAACGGGCTTTTCAGCTCATGTTACAGGTGGCAGGCCGGGCCGGGCGCAAACACAAGCGGGGCAAAGTGATCATTCAGTCGCACAACGTGGCCAATCCGGTCATCAAAGAGGTGCTGGACGGGGACTTCAAAGCCTTTTACAGCCGTGAAATCATGGAGCGGCAGGAGTTTTTTTACCCGCCTTTTTACCGCCTCATCCGCATCACCTTGAAGCACAAAAAACCAGAGGTGGTCAATGCCGCCGCCCAGAAATACGGCAATTTTTTGCGGGCAAAACTGGGCGATCGCCTGCGTGGCCCGGCAGTGCCTTACGTGGGCAGGGTGCGCTCCTATTTTCTGATTGATTTTCTGATTAAATTGGAGCGCAATCCACATTTGATCGCCAGCACCAAGGATTTAATCGCCGCCGCTGATCACTTTTTGTTGCAGGAAGAGGGGTATTCGAGTGTGAAGATTGCGGTGGATGTGGATCCTTTTAGGTTCGGGGTTCGCGGCTAGGGTTCGGGGGTTCAATCGGTCGCCGAGCGGAGCCGAGGTGCCCGATTGAACCCCCGAACCTACGAACCCCCGAACTTTCGAACCTTGCATATCATGAAACCAACAATCCTTTTTCTCTGCACACTATTCAGCTTGTCGCTCCGGGCGCAAGACCCGCTTTACCGCATGAGCACCGACAAGCCGCGTTGGGCCACTTTCGAAAATCCCAAAGCCGCACCCGGCGTGGGTGGGATGGAAAACAAAACGGCCAAAGGGCACGCTTACGAGCCCATCCAAGCCGGTGAGGTAAAAACCCTGCTATCGGTGACGGGGATGGGCATCGTGCAACGCATTTGGCTCACCTTCAACGACCGCAGTCCAGCGATGATGCGCGCCTTGCGCATCGACATGTATTGGGACGGTGCCACTCAGCCCGCAGTATCCGCACCCATTGGCGATTTTTTTGGCATTTCCCATGGTCAAATCATGCCCTTTGAAAACGCGTTGTTTTCCAGTCCCGAAGGCCGTTCGTTCAATTGCCGGATACCCATGCCTTTCCGCAAAGGCGCCCGGATCACGGTAACCAATGAATCGGATAAGGAATTGGGTTTGTTTTTTTACGATGTCGATTTTCAACGGGTAACGGCCTTCCCCCCCGATGCCTTGTATTTCCATACCCACTGGCGGCGCGAGCACATAACCGAGTTGGCCAAAGATTTCAATATGCTGCCCGAGGTAACGGGTAAAGGCCGTTTCCTGGGTGTCAACGTTGGCCTGATCACCGCGCCGGAGTACGGAACGAGCTGGTGGGGAGAAGGTGAGGTCAAAATTTACCTGGACGGCGACGGTCAATTTCCGACCATCGTGGGTACGGGTGCCGAAGATTACATCGGCTCCGGTTGGGGCCTGGGCAAGTTCATTCAATGGTACCAGGGCTGCCCGGTGGCCAACGACAGCACCCGGCAGTGGTCGTTTTACCGTTTCCACATTCCCGACCCCATTTATTTTCAGCAAAAACTGCGGGCGACGATCCAGGTACTCGGTGGTCATTCCCGCGATGATGTGCGTCGGATGCTCAAAGAGGGTACTGCCCTGATTCCGGTATCGGTCAGCCACGACAAAGGGTTCGTGCGTTTGTTTGAAGGCAATCCTCCTGCCCTGGATGCGGCTGATTTTCCGGATGGCTGGGTCAATTTTTACCGTCAGGAAGACTATTGCGCAACGGCGTATTTTTATCTGGATAAACCGATGAATGGGCTTCCGGCGCTGGCAGCTTTACCAGTGCGGACTAAAGGGATGTAGG
>NZ_JADKCX010000127.1 GCF_016718685.1 Haliscomenobacter sp.
GCTGCCTCGCCCTGGTTTCGGCAAAGACCGTTTACGAACTCCCCGCAAGTGCTCATTGCTGCTTTCCAGATCCTCTTTGCGCAGGTACATCATGTGTCCGCTGCGATAACCCTTCCAGCTCATGCGGCCTTTTAGTTTGCCACTCGGGTCCATTTGCCAGAGGTTGTACTTGGCATTGAAGTAATCACAGGCCCCATCGTAGTAGCCCGATTGCACCAACACGTGCAGGTAGGGGTTTTGGGCCATAGCCTGGCGTAGGTTTTCACCGGTTTTGTCGCCCGTGCGATCCCAGGGATTCACAGGGCCAAACATGTTGTATTTCAAGTCGGTTTTGTACTTCAATTCTTCGCGCAGGTAGATGTTGATCGGTGGCGTAAAAGAATGCAGCCAGGAAGTCAGTTCTGCGCTGTAATCGGGCGCCAGACCAATATTCTGCCGATCGAGACCCAGGTAACGTGAATCGAGACGACCCACCGTAAAGCCCTGTCCCGCAACAATTCCTTCCAGAAAAACTGCACGGTGATGTCCAGATTGGCCTGCAAAATCACCTCCTCAGACAAGCCTGAGTAACGCGCGTATTTGGCCGCAATGGCCTTCTTTTTGCTTTCAAAACCTCCGGCCAAGGCGGGCACCACGATCGCACTCCTCCACTTCGCGCATTCCGTCAGGTCCTTCTTTGCAAACAAGGACAGCACTTTCAGGATACCAGGCGGTAGCCGCAAAGAAGGGCAGGCGCAAAGCCTGATCTACCGCCCCGTCACGGGCAAGCCCCAAATCGGTGGGGGAAACCAATACCACCCCATTGAGGTACATCCACTGGGCATTTTGGAGTTCCAACGCTAGACCTGACACTCGGGTGGTGCCATAACTTTCTCCTATAAGGTACTTGGGCGAAGCCCAACGGTTGTACCGACTCACAAATGTATTGAGCCATTCGGCCAGGTACTTGATGTCGGCATTGACCCCGAAGAACTTAGCCGGAGGAACATCCTTGGCGACAATTCTGGAAAACCCCGTATTCACCGGATCAATGTGTACAATGTCGGCCACGTCAAGAATAGAGTAGGGGTTGTCCTTGATTCCATAGGGCATAACCGGATAGCCTTCGTCGTCGATTTGCAGGATGCGCGGCCCCGTATAGGCGATGTGCATCCACACTGAGGCGGAACCCGGCCCACCATTGAAGGAGATCACCAGGGGGCGGGAGGAGCGGTCTTTGACATCGGTACGCTCGTAAAAGGTGTAAAACAAACCCGCCAGTACTTTGCCTTCTTCATCCCACACCGGAATGGTGCCTGCGGTGGCTTTGTAGGGCACCCGCTGACCTTTGATGGTGACCTCGCGGGTCGTTTCCACAAAGGAATCGGGATTGAGTGTACGGAGGGCGAAGTCATTTTTCCTCCTTTGGCGGGGTGGAGGAACGGTTTCTTTCCGGTGTTGGTTTGGTTTGGTGTATACAAAAGGACGGTAAGGCAGCTTACCGCCAAAATCAGCCATTGTTTTTCATGGACAATTGAATTGATGTTTACAAAGTTTTTTCATACTGTTATAAATCCTGGTTAACCTGGATTGCTAATTTGGGCAGTGGTTTTCCCTGCTCTGCTAAAACCGGCATCCACAATGAATTTGACCAAAACGACCGTCAGTCCAATCCATTTTGCATCTTTCCATTCCGGGTACTTGGGCAACAAGTGCATCGTGATGGGCATGATCAGTGCCAAAAGAATGAGCAAATACACAAAAGTCGCCATTAACTCATGGACCGGGTTTGCCGTTTTGTAATGGCCATTGACAAAAAAGTGCAAAATGAGCCCGGCCAGGTAGTTTAAAAAAAGCACCACCATTTGAGGGAAAAAACCTTCCATGTCCGCAGAAGCGGAACGGCTCGAGGTGTCGATTCCATTGATGGTAAAGGTTACGGTCAACATAATGAATGTGATCCCCAACGCGGCACCCGCACCGGTAATGAAAATTCGAAAAAGAAGCTTGGAAAAAAACCTTCTCCCTGCAAGGAAAAAAAAGCGCGAATAAGGCTGGCTCCGACCGCAAAAATCACTTCGAACCACAACAGCCAAATAACAGATTCAAGCTTCCAGCCTAAAAAAAATAGCCCAAATAGCGCAACTAAAAAACTGATTACCCCCATCCAGAAAGGGTGCATGGTGGGCGTATTGAACCATGCTTGTTCGGACAAAGCTGTTTTCATGGTGTTTTTTTTGAATAACAAAAATTGTAGTGAACAGGGACGCAATCAAAGATAAATCTCTTTTCCTTATCTTGGCCACAAATCATCAGGCACGTTGCGACAAGCCTATCAAAACCACTTAACCAATGCGTAACCAAGTTACCCGACTTTTATTTTTTGTCAGTATTTTCCTGCTTCTGAGCCAATCCGGCTTTGCCCAAAACAGCCCCTCCTGGCTGCGTTACCCCTCTATTTCGCCCGACGGTAAAACAGTGGTGTTTACCTACAAAGGTGACCTTTGGAAGGTATCGTCTGAAGGCGGCAACGCCACGCCTTTGACCCTGCACGAAGCGCATGACTTCATGCCCGTATGGTCACGAGATGGCAAAACCATTTGCTTTGCCTCCGACCGTTTTGGTAATTTTGACCTCTTCAGTATCCCCGCCGAAGGCGGCGAGGCCAGACGTTTGACCTTCCACTCGGCCAATGAATACCCCTTACGACTACAGCATCGACGACAAAAACATCGTTTTTGGTTCGGCTAGGATGGATTTGGCCAGTAACCGCCAGTATCCAACTGGGTCTCAACCAGAATTGTACCAGGTCTCCGTCAACGGTGTCAAAGTCATCATGCTGCTGCCCACCCCGCCGAAGATGTGAAACACAACAAGGACGGCAGCAAACTGGTCTACCACGACAAAAAAGGCGGCGAAAATACCTGGCGCAAACACCATACGTCCTCGATTGCCCGCGACTTGTGGATTTATGACAGCAAGACTCAAAAACATACCAAGCTGACGGGTTTCAATGGGGAAGACGCAACCCCATTTTTGCTGACAACGACAAAAGTGTCGTGTACCTCAGCGAGGCGAATGGTTCTTTCAACGTACACAAATTTGCCCTCGACAGTCCGACGAAAGTAGAAGCCTTGACTAGCTTCAAAAAACACCCGGTGCGTTTTCTGAGCCAGGCCAAAGACGGCACGCTCTGCTTCAGCTACGCGGGCAACCTGTACACCATGAGCCCCAAAGCCAAGCCCAAACAGCTCAACGTCAACATCGCGGCCGATGCCCGCCGCAACAACGAACAGATCGTACCCGTGAGCGCGGGCGCACGCGACCTGGCTGTTTCGTCCAATGGCAAAGAGGTGGCGTTTGTGTTTCGGGGCGAAGTGTTCGTCACTTCGGTGGAAGGCGGCGTGACCAAACGCATCACCAATACGCCCGAGCAAGAGCGCAGTGTGAGCTTTTCGCCCGATGGCAAAGCCCTGCTGTATTCCTCTGAGCGCGGCAACAGTTGGAAAATTTACGAGACCAAAATCAGCCGCAGTGAGGAGCCTTATTTCTACGCCTCTACGCTGTTGAAAGAAACGCCGATCATTGAAAACGCCAAGGAGAATTACCAGCCAGAATACTCCCCAGACGGCAAAGAGATTGCCTTCATCGAAGACCGCATGACCCTCAAGGTGTACAACATCGCCAGCAAACAAACGCGTACCCTGCTCACCGATCAGGAGCTCTTTTCAATGGGCGACAACGATCAATACTTCTCCTGGAGCCCCGATGGCAAATGGATTCTATTTGACTACAGCATCCCCGGCGTACCCACCGGAGAGATCGGCATCGTCGCCAGCAATGGCAAGGGCAAAGCCACCAACCTGACCGAAAGTGGCTTTCAGGATTTCCGGCCTAAGTGGATTTTGGGCGGCAAAGCCATGGTTTGGTTCAGCAACCGCGATGGTTTGAAGTCTGTGGCGCAAGGTGGCAACTCGCAGGTGGACGCTTACGCCCTGTTTTTCACGCAGGAAGCCTTTGACAAGTACCGTTTGAACAAAGAAGACGCGGCCCTGGCCAAAGATTTGGAAGAAAAGGCGAGCAAGGCAGACACCACCAAGAAAAAGCCAACAAGGATGTAAAAAGGACAGCATCGTGCTCAACTTTGATGACCTGGCCTTGCGCAAAGTCAAACTGACCATCCACTCTTCCAACATGTCCGACGTGCTGTTGAGCAAAGACGGCGAAACCCTGTACTACCTGGCGCGTTTTGAACGGGGCTTCAACCTCTGGAGCACCAACCTGCGCACCAAAGAAACCAAAATGTTGATCCCCCTCAACTCCACCGGCGGAGGCTCGATGCAGTGGGATAAAGAGCAAAAAAACATCTTCCTGAATACCGATGGCCGCATCGTCAAAATTGATCCGGCTGCTTCCAAACAGGAAAGCATCGGCATCAATGGGGAAATGGTACTGAACGTGGCCGCCGAACGCGCCTTTATGTTTGAACACGTGTGGCGGCGTACCAAAAAGACCTTTTACACCGCCAGTTTCCACGGGGTGGATTGGGACAGCTACAAACCGGATTACCTGCAGTTTTTGCCCCATGTCGGCAACAACTACGAATTTGCAGAACTGCTCTCCGAGATGTTGGGCGAACTGAACATTTCTCACACTGGTGCCAGCTTTAACTCCATCAACCCCAATGGTGACCAAACGGCCTCCCTGGGGGCTTTTTACGACCAAAACTACACGGGCGCCGGCGTGCGCATTGAAGAAATTGTCAAAAACGGCCCGCTGGACAAAGCCAGCTTGAACCTGCAAGCCGGGGCCATCATCGAGGCCATCGACGGCGAGCCCATCGTAGCGGGCCGGGATTTGGCGCAATACCTGAACCGCAAGGCGGGCAAAAACACCCTGCTGAGTGTATTGGAAGGCACCACCCGCCGGGAACTGATCGTAAAACCGATCTCGATTGGGGAGGAAAACGGCCTGCTGTACCGCCGCTGGGTACTGCGCAACCAGGCGGAAGTGGAAAAACTCTCCAATGGCCAATTGGGCTACGTACACATTCCCGGAATGAACGACGGTGCCTACCGCACCACCTACGAGGACGTGATGGGCAAATACGCGGGCAAAAAAGGCATCGTGATCGATACCCGCTTCAACGGCGGTGGCGACCTGGTGGCCGACCTGGCGACCTTCCTGTCGGGCAAAAAATTCATGGACTATACCACCGATACCCGCAGCATCGGCTACGAACCCAATTTCCGCTGGACCAAACCGAGCATCTCGCTGGTCAACGAAGCGAATTATTCGGATGGCCACTGCTACGCCTTCGCCATGCAAGACCAAAAAATCGGCAAGTTGGTGGGCCAACAGGTGCCGGGTACTTGTACCTTCGCGAGCTGGGAAGCGCTGCAAGACAACAGCATCCGCTGGGGTGTGCCTCCCGTTGGCGTAAAAGCTATGAACGGGAAATACCTGGAGAACTGGCCGACGGAGCCGGATATCAAGGTGTGGAATGAGTATGAGCTGGTGTGGAAAGGGAAGGATCAGCAGCTGGAGGCGGCGGTGAAGGCGTTGCTTGGGGATTGAGGTAGGTTTTCTTACTTTTAAACTCGCAAGCCTTCGCCTACCGGAACTCATCACGCTGTTTTATATGCTTTTGAGCTTTTTGATTGCGTCTATGACTTATGAGTTTAGAAGGATGAGCCTGAAGAGCGGATGGAGATCGGATTTTGATTAAACGCTTGCTGGCGGATAAGATGAGCCGGAAGGCGACAAAGTATGTTCCCATCCGTTTAGTCCGTTCTTGTCCGTTTTCCATCATGTCGCTCTCGTCGAAGGCGCCAAAGCGCGAAGCGCATTTGAATTGCTAAAAAACGCTCCACCGAAGGCGGGGTGGTATAAATTTTACATTTTTTCAACACTTCAATCATGGCAAAAAAAAGCTGCTTATCGCTCATTTTTCTCCTCTCGGTCAGTTATGGCTTTTCCCAAAACCTGCAAAAGGACACCCTGGCAATCCGACAGGTACTCACCGGGTTTTTTGAGGTTTTCACCAATCCGGACATGAAGCATTTTGACAACAATTGTGTCCCAAACTTCGAACTGTACGACATGGGTGAAATTTGGAACCGCGAGATGGTTGCCGATTACGTCAAAAACGTGCAAAGTAAACCCAAAGACTGGACACGTACCAACCGCTTCGAATTCATCAAATTCAATTTTCGCAAAAATATTGCCTGGGTGAGTTACCACAACTACGCCGTCATCAACAACTCAAAAACCAATACGACCAGGAATATCCATTGGTTGGAAAGTATGATTCTTG
>NZ_JADKCX010000128.1 GCF_016718685.1 Haliscomenobacter sp.
AAGTCTATTGTTTGAAATTACTTTATATGAAAAAGATAGCATTGTCATTGTGGGCAATTTTTATGTCATACCTGGTTTTTGGGCAGGACATTACCGGGCAATGGAACGGTGTTCTAAAAGTTCAGGGCATCCAATTAAGGATAGTTTTCAATGTCAGTAAAACGGATACTGGATTCAGTTCAACTATGGACAGTCCAGACCAGGGCGCAAAAGACATCCCGGTAACGACTACCAGCTTTGAAAATTCAACTTTAAAACTCGCAATTTCAAGCGCAAAAATTGAATACGAGGGTGTTTTAGGGAATGACAATGTTGTCGTTGGCAATTTTAAACAAGCTGGACAATCTTTTCCCTTGAACTTATCTAAAAAAGCAATTGAAAAAGAAAAACAGGTCAGGCCGCAAGAGCCAACCAAACCTTATCCCTACTATTCAGAAGACGTAAGCTTTGAAAATACCAAAGCAGGCATCACCTTAGCCGGGACATTGACCTTGCCGCAAAAGCAGGGCGTATTTCCTGCGGTAGTTTTGATAAGTGGAAGTGGTGCTCAAAATAGAGATGAGGAATTATTGGGGCATAAACCATTTCTGGTGTTATCCGATTATTTAACCAAAACGGAATAGCCGTTCTGCGCTTTGACGACCGAGGAACGGCAGCCTCAAAAGGTGATTTTAAAACAGCAACCTCATTGGATTTTTCAACCGATGTTGAAGCAGGCGTAAACTATTTGCTGTCCAGAAAAGAAATAAACAAAAAGAAAATAGGCCTAATCGGGCATAGTGAAGGGGGCATCATTGCCCCGATGGTTGCCACGCATTCCAAAGCCATTGCTTTTATCGTATTGTTGGCAGGAACGGGAATTCCTGGTGACCAATTGCTGTTGTTGCAACAAGACTTAATCGGCAAAGCATCTGGTACTGCAGATTCTGTTTTACAAAAAAACCTGAAAATCAACCAAGGAGCTTTTGATATTGTTGCGCAATCCACCAACACTGAACAGTTAAACACTGCTTTAACGACCTATTTCAAACAAACCATAAAGACATTCTAGCCGCCGAAAGGCCAGCAGGAATGAGTGAAGATGATCTGTTAAAAATGATAGTGGGTCAACTTACCAGCCCCTGGATGCAATATTTCATCAAATACAACCGGCTATTGCATTGGAAAGTGAAATGTCCAGTTTGGCCATCAATGGAGAAAAAGATTTACAAGTTCCTCCCAAAATAAATTTAGCAGCAATAAAAAAAGCATTGACAAAAGCCGGGAACAAAAAAGTAACCACAAAGAACTGCCAAACCTGAACCACTTGTTTCAAGAATGTAAAACTGGCTCACCAACTGAATACGCCAGCATTGAACAAACATTTTCGCCAATCGCATTGAACGAAATATTGCAATGGCTAAAAATTCATACCAAATAAACCTTTGTGCTCTGTTGGACTTTAACCTTTAGCTTGATAAAGGTTAAAGTCCTACTGAGCGCTGGTAAATTTGAACAAAATGGGCGTTTTATTCACTCCGTAGCGACTTCACCGGATTCATCAGCGCAGCTTTCCCACTCTGGAAACCTACGGTCAAAAATGCAATCAGCACCGCACCTGCACCTGCCAGCACAAACATCCACCATTGGATGGTGATGCGGTTGGCAAAATCGGCCAGCCATTGGTCCATAAAATACCAGGCCAGCGGGGAAGCGATGAGGATGGCGATGAACACCAATTTGAGAAAATCCTCGGCGATCAAAGTGGTGAGCCGCGCAATAGATGCACCCAGCACTTTGCGAATGCCAATTTCTTTGGTGCGGTTCAAAACCGATAGGGTAGCCAGACCAAACAAACCCAAACAGGCCAAGAAGATGGAAATGCCTCCTGCCCAGGAAATGATGCGCCCGAGGCGGGCTTCGGCTTGGTAAAAATCGTTGAGTGTATCGTCCAAAACTGTAGTTGAGCGGTAGCGTTGGTTCCAGTTTGTTCCATTCTTGCCCAAAGCAGCCAGAACCGGAGCAGGGTCACCTGCTTGAATCCGCACAAAATATTTAAAAGGCGTATAGTCCGAAAACTGGTGGAATTGTTGTGGCTGAACAGCTTCTTTTAAGGAAAGAAAATTGAAGTTTTTGACCACTCCAATGACCGTCGGCAGGGGTTTTTCAGCATTTTCGTAATAGCCCAGCAGTTTTTGGCCCAGTGCCGTTTCTAGTGTCCAGCCAAAATGCTGCATCATACTTTCATTGATGATGACAGAGTTGACAGTGTCCATCGAAAACTTGGGATCAAAATTCCGTCCAGCTACCAATTGCATGTTCAATACGTTGAGAAACTCATTGTCAACAAAATACTCATACACTTCGTGCAACTTGTTCTCGTGTACCCAGCCCTGGCGGCTCCAGCCTTGTTCCGCACCCAGGCCAAGCTCTGCCCCCGCTACACCAATTACTTCTGGATGGGTCAGCGCGGCTTGTTTGAACAAGGGGAAAATGCGTTCCGAGTTGGTCCCACTGGCGTCTACCACCACTACATTTTCGCGGTTAAAGCCAGGATTTTTGGAACGCATAAAATCCAGTTGTTGCAGAATGACCAACATCGATATGATCAAACCAATCGACAGTACAAACTGGCCCGTGACCAAAGATTTGGTGAATAAATTGGACCCCCCAAGGCGGATTTTGCTTTTTAAAATTTCCACTGGCCGGAACCCCGACAAGACCAGTGCAGGATAACTCCCCGCCAATAGCCCGGTCAGCAGCACCAGGCCGCCAATCATCCACAACAATTCGGGAAACTGCTGGAATGAAAAAACGAGCTCCCGATCAGCCAATTGATTGAACATCGGCAGCATCAAACGCATCAAGCCCAGGCCCAAAACCGCCGAAATAGCGGCCAGCACCACCGACTCGACCAGGAACTGCCCAACCAGCGCACTGCGGCCACTGCCCATCACCTTGCGCACCCCTACCTCGCGGGCACGGGAAGCAGAACGACCAATGGACAGCGTGGTGAAATTGATGCCCGCAATCGCCAAAATTGCGGCAGCCACGGCCAGCAAAATCCAGATGCTGCGGGGTTCGATGGGCGGCACCTGGCCTCCACCGACCAGGGTTTGGGTATGCATGGCGCGCAAGGGCTGCATGCGGTAGGTCACGGGTGCGCCTTCACCTTTCCAGAATCCACGGTCGCGCAATTCCTGTTCTTCACCGGGGTAATATTTTTGACGAAACTGAAGCAAGCGTTTTCATCAGTAGCCAGGCCGCTGCCCTCCCGCAGTTTAACGAACGTATGGTAAGCAGAATGGTGCCAGCTGTTTTTGCGTTCGATCATTCTGGCTGAAGCGAGCACTTTCTCAAAGTTGCCGAGGGCTTCAAATTGAATGCTGGTATTGGAGGGTAGGTTTTGGGCCACAGCCGTTACAACAAAAGGCTCGAACTCCGTTTCCAATTTGATTTCCAACTGCCTGCCAATCGGGTTTGATTCCCCAAAAAGTTTGATGGCTATTGCTTCTGTCAGCACAATGTTGTTCAAGCCAGGCAAGGCTTTGGCCTGGTTGCCGTATTGCATAGGAAAACTGAACACATTTAAAAACTGTGGATCCGCAAAGCAGACACCTAACCTGGAAACCGTGCCATTGACCCGCACAAAACTCTCCCCCCATGCCTCCTGGAAACGGGTATAGGTTTCCAAATCAGGCAAATCAGCTTTCATGGCCGGGCCTAACGGAACAGGCAAATAGGGATCACCCTCGGTTCCTTCATCGTTCATGGCTTCCGTCCAGCGGTAAACCCTGAAAATGCGCTCATTGTTGGTGTGAAAACGGTCGTAGTTGAACTCGTTGACCGCAAAGAGCAACAAAAGGGTAAAACAAGCCAAACCAATGCTCAGACTCAGGACATTGATAAGGGAAAGTCCTTTTTGCTTCAAAAGATCGCGGAGGGCGATTTTCAGGTAGCTTTTCAGCATGGTTTTGTTTTTTAATAGGTTGAAAAAACCTTATTCACTCTTCAAACTTTTCACTGGATTGGCCAGTGCCGCCTCACACTTTGAGAGCCCACGGCCAAAAATGCAATGACAATCGCTGCAACTGCCGCCACTGCAAATACCCACCATTGAATATTGATGCGGTAAGCAAAACTGCTCAGCCATTGCTGCATCAGATAATAAGCCAGGGGGGAGGCAATCAAAATGGCCACGATGACCAAGCGCAGGAAGTCTTTGGCCAGCAAGGCGGTAATCCCGCTGGTGGTGGCACCCAATACCTTACGGATGCCAATTTCTTTGGTGCGTTGTGCCGTGGTAAAGGAAGCCAAACCAAACAAACCCAGGCAGGAAATGATGATGGCCAACACAGCCAGGATGCCCACAATGGTACTCACCTGGGCATCGGCTCGGTAAATTTCTTCAAAATGATCGTCCAGGAACTCGTAGTCGAAAGGCAGCCCCGGGCAGTTTTTTTCCCAAACCGAACGAATGAAGGCCAGAGATTCCTTGGTTTTGGTGCCGTTTATTTTGACCGACATGGTGCCAAAACCCCAATCCGTCATATTGAACATGAACATCGTTTCGATCTTGTGGTGCAAAGAATTAAAATTGAAATCCTTGGCAATGCCCACGATGTAGCCAACGGAATCGAATCCAAAGTGTTTACCCAGAAGGTAGGACTGGTCTTTATCGGGTGTCTCTTTCAGCAATTCTTTCGCCAGCGCTTCATTGATGATGTACTCTTTACCAGTGGCTGATTTTTCAGGCGAAAAGTTTTTGCCCATCGCCAATTCAATCTTGTACAGCGACAGGTAATCGGGGTCAACAATCAAGCGGGTGGAAGTCAACTCTCGCCGCGGCCCATCTCCTCTAAATTCTATCCCCGATTGATCGAGGTGGCTGCCCAGTTCATCTTGCGAAGCGGTGACCCCCGACACCAGGGCATTGTTGAGCAGCTCTTTTTTCATCACCTCATATTTTTCGCCCGCGCGCTGCCGGATGGAGATGTTGACCACTTGTTCGCGGTCAAAACCGGTGGCCTGGTTTTTCATGTACATCAACTGCTTCAGGGTCAAAACAGTAGAGATGATCAGGAAAATGGCGCAGGCAAATTGGCTGACCACCAGCACATTCCTCAGCCATCCTTTGCCCTTTCCACCCTGAATGTTGTCTTTGAGTACCTGGATGGGTTGGAAAGACGACAAATAGATCGCAGGGTAAAATCCAGACAAAACGCCGAGCAGCGTAGCGCCCAACACCAGGGAAAGCGCCAGCTTCCAATCCTTGAACACGGAGAAGTGCAATTCCCGCTCACTGAGCTGGTTGATTGCGGGCAAAAACAGCCAAACCAATACTGCTGCGATCAATACCGCGATGAAGCAAAGCAGCACTGACTCCCCGATGAATTGTAGCGACAGTTGCCCATAAGAAGCACCAATCGATTTCCGAACCCCCACTTCCATCGCCCTTTCGGCTGAACGAGCCGTAGAAAGGTTGACAAAATTGATGCAGGCAATGAGTAATACAATCAGCGCAATGATGGAAAAGACTCGTGTATAGGTCCCATCAAACTTCCGGTAATTCAGCTCATCCAGGCCAATGTCCGAGGCCTTGTCATGCACGTCTTGGAGGGGCAACAAAAACAGCTGGTAATTTTTCCAATTGTCCCCTTCGCTCATGTATTTTTTGAGGTAAGCGGGAAATTTTCGCTCCAAGGCCGCTACATTGGCTTCAGGGCCGAGCTCCAGGTAAGTTCTCAGCCAGTTGCCCCCCCAGTTGTCCATCCAATCTGCTCTGGCGTGGGTACGCATCGAAATGAGGCCATCAAATTGCAGGTGGGAGTTGGCAGGCACATCCGCCAAAACGCCCGTGATGACCATACTGGTGGTGTCATTGCCAAAGGCCTGGAGGGTTTTGCCAATAGGGTCTGCTTGTCCAAAAAACTTTTCTGCGGTTTCCTGCGTCACCACGATGCTATTAGGTTTTGCCAAGACAGCCCCTCGATCTCCTTTTAGCAAAACAAAATCAAAAATGTTGAGAAAGGTAGAATCAACCAGAAACAATTGATCGAGGAAAAAGCGCTTGTCGCCATAATTCAGAGGAGTTTGGCCATTGCTGATTACCCGGGTGAAATTTTTGATTTCCGGAAATTCTTCCTGCAAGGTAGGGCCCATGGGAAACATGGATAGCGACACTTTTTGCGAAGCCACCATACCTTCAAATTGCTGCACCTCGTTGAGCCGATAAATGTTTTTGCTGTGGAAGCCATCAAAACTCTTTTCATAACTTACAAAGAGCAAAATGGCAATACAGGCCGCCATACTGATGGCCAATCCGGTGATGTTGATGGCAGAATAACTTTTATTCTTGAGCAAAAACCGCCAGGCGGTTTTGAAGTAGTTGCGGAACATAGTGATGGCTTTGGGAGCATGTGCTCCAAATTTCATACCATTTATATAATTATTTGTTTTTCAATAAATTAAACCAGGCTGATTCAACACTAAGCGTTCGGTTATGAACAGGAGTGCTCGGTTATAGCGAGTAATTGCGTTCAGCAGCCACGAACAGTTTGCTCACTTGAGAGGCCATAAAATCAACATAAAAAACTACATCACTATCCGGAAGCGATGCACCGCAACATCACCTTTATACCGAAAATGCACGAAATACTCCCCAACTGGCAAGTTCAATTTGGAAACCCGATACACATTGCCGTTGATTCGCTCGATGTGGGGTTTGACAGATTGTAGGGTGGAGAGGTTGAAAAATTCCTTGCGCAGGTACTGCCGATCCAGGCGTTCAGGTACAAAAATCAGGAATTCGTTGTGGTAAGTCTCGTTTGGAATGATGCGGATGGCTATAGTGCACGGGTGCTGGTGCTGTCCTCATTCAATCCCGTTTTATAATTTAAGGTTGCGATATCTGGTGTCCATTGGGCACTCAGTGTACTGTCCCGACCAGCCATATACAAACGATCAAACAGTTCCTTTTCATGGTTCGTTGATTTTTGTATTCAACGTAGCCAGAAAGTGTATTGTTCGGTTAGACAGTGGGTGCCTGTTCAGCGGCCATTACCGGTTCAATTTTGGTCAGCGGTGGCACCTGAATTGCGGCTCTTTTGGACATATCAATCGGATAGTTGCCGCGCAATTTTTTCAAACAGTAAAAGCTGTTCATAAAAAAGGTCAAAAAAAAGGCCCCTCTGCGCAAGCGTAGCCCTCTGATGATTCTGATTACTGAATTTTTAAAACTGAAACTGCGTTTCCACAATTCCCGATGCGCCTGCAACAAGGTCAATGGAGTGAGGTTTTTGGGTTGAAAAGCGACATTGTAGCCATTGTAAAAATTCCAGCCCCGGTCGTCCAGCATTCGATTTTCTTCCTTCAGTTGTTCATATAAGCTGGTGCCTTTGAAGGGGGTCATGATGCTCAAAAAAGGCACGTCAATGCCTATTTTCATGAGTTCGTCCGCCATGTTCACGATGCTGGCATAATCATCGTGGTCAAAACCTGCGATGAAGCCGGACATGACTGCAATGCCTCTTTTCCTAATCTCACTTACCGCCGTTTTGTAGTGTTCAATTTTGTTTTGCCGCTTGTTGGCATCCTTTAAAGACTCTTGCCCAAAGGATTCAATGCCCAGGAACACCCCGATACAGCCCGAGGCTTTCATCAAATCCAGCAGCTCCGCATCCTTGGCGATGTCCATACTGGCCTGGGTCAGCCACCACTTTTTTAGGGGGATCATTTCCTTGAGCAAGGCTTTGATGTAGGGCCTGCGGATGGTTAAGTTGTCGTCCCAAAACCAGACCACTTTTCTTTGCCACCAATACGGGAAATCATCGTACGCCGCATCCCGGATCACATCTTCAATCGGGCGCAATCGGAAGCCTGGATTCAGGGAGGGTACGGTACAAAATGAACAGGTAAAGGGGCAACCTCGGGTGGCTTGCAGTACTTTTTTGATGAAAAACTTGTTGGGCAACAAATCATACCGAGGAGTGGGTAGGTTTTTCATGTCGCAGGGTGTGCCCCGATAGATGTCTTTTAGTGCACCTTTTTCTGCATCCTGCAAGATCAGCTCCCACACATTTTCCACCTCCCCGGTGGCGATTGCATCAAAATATTGCAAGGATTCTTCCTCGTTGTACGTCACGTGCGGCCCGCCACCAATGACCATTTTATTGCGCTGCTTGAATGCATTGGCCAACTGAAAAGCGGCATTGGCGAAACCACTGAAAAAAGAAATGGCGATCAAATCCGCATCGGAATCATAATCGATGGCTTCCACTTGTTGGTGAATGACCCGCACCTGGTGTTTTTTCGGGGTAAGGGCGGCTAGATGAATGCCTGTGATGGGTGGAACAAAATCTTTCTCGTGGCCAAATTCGTAGCGCTGGAGGTAGGCGATGATGATGTCGATTTTCATGGTGGTGGGTTTGAGGGTTTTTAAAAGTACTTTGAAATTCAAAGTTATGAGTAAAAAAATAAACTTGCAACTTTTTACATTTTGGCCAAGGTAGCCCTCCGCTTTTCTGGTGACATTGCTGGAGTGGCTTTCATTTATGTGATTGAACAGGAGGAGGATTTCTACCAGGATGGATTCAGTTATCGACCCAAGCTTAAAGAAATTCATACGCAAATGCGCCTCCCTTATCACGAAGTCCAAAAATCTACCCCACAAGAAGTGCTGCACATGATGGCAGCCAAGTACATCGAAACCATGCAGCAGTGGCTACCCAAGAAGAAGATTGCCAATTTTGACTGGAAGC
>NZ_JADKCX010000129.1 GCF_016718685.1 Haliscomenobacter sp.
AAAAGGTGCTGGTGCTGGCCAAAAATGTGACAACACCGACCAAAAGCAACCATTGCCACCGCTCGCGCAGACAGCCTGAGTGGTTTGCTCATCCCATAGCACCAAAAACGGCTCGCCGGTTAGCAAAGGAGTCAAAAACAGCAACAAACCAAACAGTAATATCCCATGCCAAAAGCTGGCAGCACTACCCAAACCCAATCCTAAAAAGAACGCCGCCCAAGCCAACTGGGTTGATTGACGCTGCTGTTGATAGGCCTGCAATTGCCAAACCAAGCCAAACAACATGGCCCAGCCTAACATACTGCCATCGACCGAGCGGGCAGCCGCTGTGAACCTCGTCGAAAAAGCTAGTAGTAGACAGGCCAATGCGCTCGCACCATCTCCGAGTTGTTTGCGAAACAACAGGGGAAGAATACCACCACACTACCGGCCAAGACCGCTGGTAAGCGCGCCTGCCATTCGCCGGGTGTAAACACTGAAAATAATATATACAAACTATTTTGCAGTTTAAATGCGGTCATCGTTATTGCCCAATTCCTTTCCACTGATAAATAATGACTGGTTCGGAACCATCGCATACTTTAAGCGGGTCTTGCAAACGACCACTGCAGTAAATCGGCACCAGATTATCATAAAATTTTTCAGCAGGGTGTCGACAAGCCGCCGCGTTCTAATTCGCCCAAATAAACATAGTTAACGTGATACTGTTGCAAAATCGGCAAAGCTTGCCAAGTAGGGGGTTTCTGTATAAACGTTTGATATCAGCTTCGCGGCTACCCACTTCCAGATAGCCACCACGCCATTGCCCTTCATGACCGGGCCACCCCAGCACAGTTGCCAACCCAGTGCTCATCGAAATACGGGCAAACTGGGTATAGCTACCCCCGACCGCTTCAGTTATCACACCAGAAACATCCAAATGTTGGTTGAGCCACTGCACAGCCAGCCAATCTTCGTTTTCGTTCCAATGCGCTAAACCATCTAACGTGGCAACACGCTTACCATCACGCATAATCGTGCCTTTGCCAGTTTTCGGTTTTGGCCTGTAGCGCAAAAATGGGATAAAACAACCCCGCCAAACACACAGCCCCACACACCACGCCTGTCACGATTCTACCCAATCGGCGAGCATGATGCAAGACATACCAAACCGCAAATCCGGCAGCAATCGCCCATAAAGCCCATGCCTGATAATAGAACTTGAATACAGTGTTCATGCGAGAACCGAACTGGTCCCACAAATATACAAATTCTGGTACCAATGTCAGCAAGGCGCCGGTCAAAACCAACACTAGTACAAACGGCGTAACCACATCTGGGGCAGTATTGGCAACCTCATTCGGCGCACAAATAGGCGATACGAGACCAAAGCGATGGTAGCAACCGCCAAAAGCACGCCTAACATCAGGAGCAAACCGGTATTGTAAGTAGCGGGCTTGCTTTGTAACCGCCCTACTTCAAAAATAAGGTGCCGACCAAAAGTACCGCCGCCAATAAGACCGCCTGCCGGGCGACGGGCGGAATCAGCCGCTGCCGAGCGGATAATAGCAGGCTGCTGACCAGTGTCAGTAGTACTGCCAAGAACGGTGCAACGCCCGAATGCCGACCACAAGCGCCGTGCAAATCGTCCCGGCTGCTTGATCGGGGCGATGCCTCCCAAAATGCGGCCAACTTCAGGTGCGTATTTCCAGACCGCCGCTGCCAAGTGATAATGCCGATACAAACCAGTGCCAGGCCAGCTAAAACGCTCAGACTTCCGGTCAAACCTGTCCGCCAGTCCAGTTTATTAAATTTTTGCACGGCCTGCCATAACAACAAAATCACAATGGGCACCAACAACGTGCCAAACATCACAAAAAATTGCGCTGGGCGCGTACTAAAAATTGGGTTAGGCAAAATGCCATTGGCTTGCGACTTGAAATTGAGATAAAACGGGAAGTATAGACAAATGCCACCTACCAGTGACTAACCCCAACAAAGCTGTCTGGACAAAGATTCTGTTTTGCCACCCAACTTGGCTGCTGCGCCCGACACAATAAGCCGCCATCAACACAAAGACATAAATCGAAAAATCCTAAGTATTCAGAAACCCCAACGCGCCGAAAACCAGCAACAGGAACCATAACGGAGTGCGAGATTTGGAGAATATCGTCAAACCAAGTGTTGAGTTGCCGCCGCAAGTCCGGTTTGCCGCATCAGCCTGGCCTTTACAACCATAGCGTGAAGTGCGCCCAAAGGAATACTTGCATCGCAATACCAACACACAAAATAACGAACGGCAAGGCCAAGACGTGCGGATGCAAATCGCCCAACAGAAACGAAAAAAACGGAAACTCATCGATCACTTCGATGTCGCCCCCACTGAGAGCAATATCACGCCACACGCGAGGATTGCCACCACCACCAAAAACGCCATGTACTGGCGGCGACGGGTGGGCTGTCGATATTTTTGATATTTAGGAATGGCCATAACGCGCCCCAAACACTTTGCGCGGCACCAAAGCCTTGATATACAGCCATTCAAAAAGCCGTTCAGGTTACCAGTCCCTAACAACAACATTGGTGCCAACAGAGCGCGCCCAAACTTTGTTTACACATCAGGTAGGGGTCCGAGCACTTTTTTGTTGACAGTGCGCACCGCTTGAATCAGGTGGAACAACACACCGAAGGCGTGCAGTACAAGGGAGAAGACCAATGCCAACGCTAGGTTAAAACCAACGCTTGCCAACACACCGGTTAAGCTGTAATGAGCATCGCCATCAAGAGATAGCCAAAATAATAGTAACTGATGGAATAACCCGATAACCACGGATCAAGCGGCGGCAGTTTTCGCCCCGCAAAATCGCATTCAAAAAGCGAATTCCATCGGCTTTTCGGTGCTGGGCACCCAGGATTAAGGCGAATGTATGCCAGCCCGATAAATATCACCGCAAACAGCACTTCAACCGTCACCACATACTGCCAATGTTCACGCACCCACTGCCAAGCGCGAGCAGTGGCCGGCTGACGCAACTGTAAGATAATTCCTAGGCCGGCGACCAGTAACACAGTAAAAGCAATGCCACCACCATCCAAACTTGAGTAACCCAAAAAATACCTCAACAACCAGAGCATATAGCCGCTCAGCAAGCCTAAAGTCTTGCTGAGTGCTGTACCTTTATCGGCCAGCGCCCCAAAAAGCGCTGAGCGAACAAAACCCCAGCCACCCCCATGCCAAACTGGCCAACAACCATAGTAAGACCGCTGTAATGTCGCTCGCGGTGGCACCCCGTTCACAGCTTGTGTTTGCGCAACCAATGCTTGTAAGGCCGCTGCATCTACCTGATAGATGGTGGTGTTATCTGCTTGGTAGGCAACAGTCAAGATTTTTTCATCGACCAGTTGGGTAAATGCCTGTAAACCGGGCTGTTCATACAAGCTTTGCTCGTATTCACCCAAAATCACATAGCGCACATCGTATTTTTTTCAAGAAGTTGGCCTTCAGATCGGGTCTGTGTTATAGAACAACCGACACGTCCACACGGTTATAGACCGGTCACCAGCAATCGCCTGTTGCTGGCGTTGGTGCCAGTTCCAACCCACCACTGCAGGCAAAAACCGGCATTAACGCGGAAACGCGAACCCAGCGGTATTCGACATGCTGAGCTTCCACAATCACTGGTGAACCCCGCACCGTTGTTATCCAGCGAATGGCTTTGCATCTCCACCAACGGAATTTGTCGCCCAAAATCGCCATAAGACGCTAGTGCCATGTAAGCATCACCGTCGAGCGTGTGGAGCGTTCATCACCATCCGGTCAGACATTTTCGCTTTGGCGGCGGTGGTATAAAGCAATGCTACCAATATCAATGCCACCAACGAACCTTCCATGCCAAGCGTTTCCACCGCCCCAGTTCGGCAAACTAGCAAACAACAAACCCAGCGCCCCACCAGCCGCCACCGAGAACATTGTCCAAACCTGTAGGTAGAACTTGAACACCATATTCATCCGACCGATATCACC
>NZ_JADKCX010000130.1 GCF_016718685.1 Haliscomenobacter sp.
GACAAAGGCGATTTTGCTATTGATGTAAGTACTTTTCAAGCAGGTGTTTATGTGGTGACAATAGCAAACAGTGAAGTCAAAACTTGTATCAAAGTTGTCAAATTATAGGTTTAAATCTTATTAGTAAACAGTAAGTTCAGTCCTCCGCATCAACATTTGTGGTGAAAATCGCCGCCTTCGCCACGCCCGAAAACGCTGTGCAGAAGCGTAGCCACCTTTCCTCCAACCTTTACATCTCCTTTACATCCTTTTACAATCAAAAAAGCCCAAAAACAACCGCGGGGATACCTTTGTAAAAATAATCCATGAAGCAATTTTGCTTCATTCCCGCACATCGGGTCCTTACTTTTTTGCTGGCAGTGATCACGGCCTGCAGCGCACAACCCAATTCAAATCCGGGATCATCGGCCATGCCGGAAACGGACACCCCAATAGACCAATATGTGGTGGAACTGTTTGAAGACAGCAAAGGGAATCTGTGGTTTGGAACCATGTCGAGCGGTGTGGCCCGCTATACCCCTTCTACGTTGCTCCGCGCCGGCGAAAAAACGCTGACCTATTTTTCTGAAAAAGACGGACTGCCCGGCACTACGGTGGTCAGCATTGCAGAAGACAAAGCGGGGAATATGTGGTTCGGCACGCATTCCGGTCTGTCAAAATACGACTGGCCACTTCCTCCGCCCGCGCACAAGTCGCCGGCCAGGTGGGAAAACCTTTACCAATTTCACCCAAAAAGACGGCTTGTGCCACGATCGGGTATCCAATATCCTGGTAGACCGGGCAGGGAATATCTGGGTTGGCACGTGGGGCGGCGTTTGTCGGTACGAGGACGGCGGTTTTTCCGATTTTCCCATCCCAAAACCGGATGTTGATTTACTGCCGTACCAAACAACCATGGACTGGATCACGGAAATCACGGAAGACAAACAAGGCAATATTTGGTTTGGCAGAGATGGTTATGGCGCTTGTAAATACGATGGCGCCTCTTTTACGCATTTCACCAAAAAAGATGGGCTGCCTTCCAATAACGTTCAGGTCATTGAGGAAGATGAGCAGGGCAATATCTGGTTTGGAACCCGGGTCGCAGAAAATGACCATCCTGATCCGGAGAAAAGAAGCGGAGAAGGCGGCCTTTGCCGGTATGATCCTTCTGCGCTGCCCGGGACAGGCGACAAAGCGTTTGTTCAATTTCCTGAATGGGAGGGCCTTAGCAAAAATCAGATATACACCATTTACACAGATAAAAAGGGCCACATTTGGGTCGGCGCCACCGGTGTCGGCGTATACCGATACGATGGAAAATCTTTCAAAATTTACAAAGGCACAAACCGCATGGACCTGACCCATGTTTTTGGGGTGCAGGATATGCTGGAAGACCGGAATGGAACGTATTGGTTCGGGTTCTCCGGGGGACTTTTCCGGTTAGAGGGTTCTTCTATTGTTCATGTTCCTCAAAGTGGCCGTGGGAATAGTCTTTGCGGCCGTGTCTAAAATTTCCCGCAAATCTTGTCCCGTAAGCGGAGAACGCCAAGGATCCGCAAAGAACGCTAAGCCAGAAGGCGTCATCGCCTTTGCGGCCTTGGCGGTATCCTTGGCGGCCTTTTGGGAAACAATCGGGCAAATGCACGAGAAAAGCGTCTTACTTCATTCAAAAATCTATGTTTTCTTCCCGAACAAGCTCTAAGATTAAATGTCCCCCCATTAACGGGATAATCCCCAACACCAACCCCTAAATCTCCGTCTTATCAAAAGAATCTCTTTATTTTAACGCACGTTCTGGCAATAGCCGCCATAGCGCCAACACCGGAACCCATTCATCACCCGACAACAACAAAACATGAAAAATTTTCCAGCACTTTTGATCCTGTGCCTCCATGCCTTATTGGCACACGGGCAATCTGATTTCAAATTAAATGGCAAACTGACCGACGAACAGGACGCGTCCCATTGAATTGGCGACCGTCGTTTTAAAAACAGCAACAGATACGACCATTGCTGGCGTTGCGTATTCCGAAGCCAACGGGTCATACAGTTTCTGAGGGGCTGGCTGCGAATACGTACCTGGTGGAAGTGAGCTATGTGGGCTTTGAAAAATTTGTGAGCGGCCCCGTCAAATTGGATCAAAACAACCCCGTCGTGCAGGTTCTGCTCATCCAGTTAAAACAAAGCATTGCCTTGCTGAAAGAAGCCACCGTCACCGCAAAAGTGCCGTACATCCAGCGAAAAATAGACCGCACCGTGGTGAATGTGGACGCGCTGATTGCCAATGCCGGCAGCAGTGCCCTCGAAGCGCTGGAGCGGTCGCCGGGCATTTCACTCGACCCCAATGGCGCAATAAAATTAAAAGGCCGGGCCGGTGTGCTGGTATTTATTGACGACAAACCCACTTACCTGTCGGGCTCAGAATTGGAAAGTTACCTGCGCGCCATTCCCGCCGACAACATCAAACAAATTGAAATTATGACCAATCCCCCCGCCAAATACGAAGCGGCGGGCAATGCGGGCGTCATCAACATCATTACGAAGCGGAATAAACGCCCCGGCTTTAATGGCAATGTGGTGCTGGGGTTCACCCGGGGCCAGTATTCCAGGAGCAACAACAGCCTGAATCTGAACATCAACCGCAGTAAATTCAGTATTTACACCAATATTAATGCGGGCGTCTCGAACAGCTTTCAGGACCTGAACATCAACCGGTATTACAAAAATCCGGACCTGACGCCCCTGTCTTCTTTTGCTCAAAACTCCTTCATCCAACCTTCCAGCCGCTCGTTGAATGCCCGATTGGGGGTGGATTATTACCTCAGTGACAACACCACGCTCGGGGTGGTCGTGAAAGGGTTGGTCAACCCCGGGAAGGTCAATACCGACAATTTTGCGGCGGTACTCAATCCGCAGCAGGACACCCTGCAAACCATCGTCGCCGACAACCGGCAGGAAAGCAGCTTTTCCAACGGCACTTACAACATCAACCTGCGGCACAACCTCGACACCTTGGGCAGCAATATTATCGTAGACGCGGATTATGTGACCTATACTTCGGACAACGACCAGGTTTTCAAATTACCTGTACGACAGCAACGGCAGCCTTGAATATTCGGACCTTATCAAGGGACAATTGCCTTCCAACATCACCATTTATGCCGCCAAGGCAGATTATACCAAGCCATTGGGAGCAGGTTCAAGATTTGAAGCGGGCTGGAAATCGGCTTTCACAAAACGGACAACGAAGCGGCGTACACCAACACCGTGGAAAATGTTACGACCATTGATTACAACCTGAGCAATCGGTTTTTGTACGATGAGTGGATCCACGCGGCGTATTTGAACTATTCAAAAAGCTTTGGAACAATTGAATTCCAACTCGGTCTGCGGGCAGAAACCACCACCCTGAAAGGCGCCCAATTGGGCAATGTTGAGCAACCGGGATCTGAGTTTTCCAGGACTTACCACAATCTTTTTCCCACTTTTTGCGTCGTGGCATTTGGATAGCCTCGACCACAACGTGCTGTCTTTTTTCTTTATGGCAAACGAATTGACCGGCCTTTTTCCAACAGTTGAACCCATTCATTAGTCCGCTCGACAAGTTTACGTTCTATTCCGGCAATCCCTGATTTGCTGCCGACGTTCTCCAATAACCTTCCCTTGTCCCATTCCTACAAAGGGTTTCTGAATACCACCCTGAATTATTCAAAAACTATAGACGGCATCAATGAAACGCTGGAAATTGTGGACGGCATTTATTACAGCCGGCCCGGAAACATTGCCAACAGCGAAGCCATCAGCCTTTCTGTGGATGCCAACATTCCCATAACCAAGTGGTACAACCTCATCGTGTATGCCGAAGCGGGGCGTTTGTCGTTCCAAAGCGCGCTATACACGGAACAATTGAATTCCGCAGGTAATTATCAATATATTTCGCTCAATAACAGCCTGCAATTGGGGAAAGGCTGGAGCGCGGAAGTCCGGGGCGAATACCATAGCGACCTTGTCTACGCGCAATTGCTGATTAAAAGCTTCGGCACCCTTAATCTGGCGATTTCGAAAAAGATCCTGAAAGACGCCGGCACACTCAAACTGAACGCCAATGACCTGCTTTACACGCGCAGGTCCGACGGCATCATCAATAACCTCCGGCTGACCGACGCCGACTGGAACAGCGATTTGGACAGCCGGGCGGTTACCTTGACGTTTTCCTACCGGTTTGGCAAAACCGAAAACAGCCGGCGGAGGCATACGGGGTCGGGGGTCGGAGAGCGAGCAGAATCGGGTGAGGATTTGGAGGGCCGTCTGTGCTTATAGTCCGATAGCTACGTTATGTTTGAACCCAAAATCGGTCATTTACCTCAGTAAACTCCCGTTTTTGGGTTCAAACATGCCTTGCTCTCGAACTCTAAAGACAGACACTATTTGGAGCTTGATGCTTCTATGTTTTGCAGGATAAAAAACAAGCCTTAACTTGTTGCTTGTATAATGAATCCTAATATGACCACAACACTGAACAGCTATACGATGCCCCTGCTTTCGGCAAACACCAAAAGCAGGGGCATCGTCGTATTGGCGTCGTAGAAGTTATGGTGAATACGGTGCTTTGAAGTCTCGATTGGTACGATAATCCGCAAGTTATTTGCAACCAAAAAAAGAAAAAAACGTTAAATGAAAAATTCGTTTTCTCAAAAATTGATAAAACTCTTAAAGTGGACAATTGTACTTTTCGTCACCTTTAAAATCATCTCTTATCTTTCAGGAAGATATGATATGAAAAATACAATTGAAGAAAAAAGTGGAGTTGAAATATCCTTCTTTTTTAAAACAATTGAAAATGATATTTTTCATACCTCTGGTGCGTTTGATCGTGATTAACACTTGGGAGTATGAAATAAAAGTTAGTCAAAAGGATTTTGATTCCATTTCAAAGCAGATAGAGGGATCCAAATTTTATAATACAAAAGGAAGTTACAATTTTGCAGAACCAATCTATGATTCATTAAGAACACATAATCTAAAAGGATTTTGGACTTCTGAAAATACTGATTTACAAATTCTACGGAGCAGAAGAAGGATGGGCAGAACGAACTGATATCGAAATTGATAAATTAAACAGAACAATTAAAGTGACACTTATACACTTGTAAAAAGTAAGGCGCCCATCAAATATAAAATTTGACCATGGAACAACAAAAACGAGCAGACACCAGGCGACAAGGTTCGACCCCTTTTGCTCAAACTTATTTTCATGGCACAAAGGCTGACTTAAAAGTTGGGGATTTAATTGAAGCTGGCTTCAATTCAAATTTTGGGCAAAGAAAAATGCGAAATATATTTTCCTGACGGCCACCCTGACGCTGCGATTTGGGGCGCTGAACTTGCATTTGGAGCAGGCCGTGAAAGAATTTATTTAGTGGAACCGACCGGCGCCATTGAAGACGACCCTGATTTGACCGATAAAAATTTCCTGGCAATCCGACAAAATCTTACCGATCTACCCATCCGTTTAAAGTTGTTGAGAAGTTACCGTTTGGCAAGGGACACGCTCCTGAACAAGTTAAGGCGATGAAAGATGCATTGGAAAGGCTTAAAGAACAGGGGTTTGAATTGCCGTGCACTGGATATTGAACGACGTTTACCAAACTTTTAAAGTTTAGCAAACGTGCCCCCTCTCTGACTTTGAAAATGTCCAGTAGAATGGAATTAGACAACCGCTCAATACAATTATTTACAAACCATTGCGTAAATTATGTTCTCTAAAATATCACCCGCCTTAATCTCCCTCATCATTGCGGGCTTGCTGATTTTTATGGTACTGCTGCGATATTTGCCCAGGGGGGTGGGCAAACCCGTGACACTGCTGCTCGCTTTGGCAATTGTCTTTGTTGTTTTTCGCCTGGTATTCAATTTGCCAGGCAACTGGATCAAGTACCTGTGGTTAGGCATTGGCCTTCTGGGTGTTGCCGCCCTGATCGTCTATTTCCTCGCCCTGTCCGGTTCTAGTCTGGTCTATCAAAATACCCAAAAATCCTTTAACCCGCAATATGATGACCCTGTTTTGATGGAATTGTTTGGGGCCTTCCATAAAGGCAAAGTTGGGAAGTGGAAAAAATTATTACAATCGCATCCTGAGCACCTTCACCACAAACAATTGCTGGACGATATTTTGCGGTGATGTCGTTGAAGACAGTAAATCAAATGAGCGCAAATTAGCGGCACTAAAATATATGCTTGATTCAGGTAAAACCAGACTCCAGCGTTTGTCATAATTTTACTCAAATTGCCTATACCGGCAAGGTTGATTTTACGGAATTGCTTTTGCAACATGGCGCTTGATCCGAATTGCACCAGTTCCCCGGGATCAAAACGCCTCTTTTGACATCATAGGAGGTCAACGAAACGAGGAAAAATTATTGAGGTGCTGGGTCAGGTACGGCGCCGACGTCAATGCCAAAGTATATTTAGAGCAATTCAAGGAAAACTCACGCCCTTTTATTGGCCGCGTATATTAGTTACTGGCGTTGTTGCAAGGCCTTCCTTGAAAACGGAGCCGACCCCTATTATAAGAACAAAGATGGCATCAGCATTAAAGATTATCTCCTCCAAATGGCGAAAAACACGGTAACGATGAGTACTATAAGGCCCCGGATTTCTTGCAATTAGTGGAGCAAATTAAGCAGTATTAGCAACGTTTGATCCATACTACCGGAAATTTTTATTTCGGGGCTTCAGACCTTATCGGTTTTAAAAACCTATAAGGTCTTATCGGGCAAAAATGTCCAGTAGTATGGATACGTGCAAATTTTTCTACATCTATATTTTGCAGGATAAAAACAAGCATTACCTTGTTGGTTGTAAATAAATCCTGAACCCGCGTCAACAGGAAGTAAGGCGAAAAGCCGAAAGCGAAAGTGTAGGCATAATTCTTAAAATTTCCAAAAATGAAAAATTCATTGGATTCTCGTCGTTGGAGGAATGCTGCTTTTTGTGCACACGCCATTGGACAAACCTCTGCAGAGGAAGCCATCAAAAAGGTTTGCCTCGCTGAAACCCAGGCATTTCTTGATTTAGATTTTGACACCTGGTCATCTTACCATGTCCAAAGTGCGGACGAGCAACTTGCCTGGAACAACCCGGATGGCACTTATGGCGCTCAATCA
>NZ_JADKCX010000131.1 GCF_016718685.1 Haliscomenobacter sp.
TACCTTCGCCCCCGCAAAAAAATACCTCCTCAAATGCTTTCAGTTAGCGATGTGTCCTTGCAGTACGGCAAGCGGGTTTTGTTCAATGAAGTCAACATCAAGTTTACCCGTGGCAATTGCTATGGCGTGATTGGTGCCAATGGTGCGGGCAAGTCCACATTTTTGAAAATTCTGTCGGGCGAAATCAACCCCAACCGCGGTTCGGTCTCTTTGGAGCCCAACAACCGCATGGCGGTGCTCAAGCAGAACCACTTCGAGTTTGAGGAATTCACCGTGTTGGACACCGTGTTGATGGGGCACAAGGAGATGTACGCCATCATGGTGGAAAAAAACGACATCTACATGAATCCCGATGCGACCGAAGCAGAAGGATTGCGGGCGGCGGATTTGGAAAACCTGTACGGTGAAATGGGCGGCTGGACCGCCGAAAGCGACGCGGCCACCCTGCTGAGCAACCTGGGCGTGAAGGAGGATTTGCACTACCGCCAAATGAAAGACCTCAACGGTTCCGACAAAGTGAAAGTGCTGCTGGCGCAATCCCTTTTTGGCGATCCCGATATCCTGCTGCTCGACGAGCCTACCAACGACCTGGACGCCGAAACCATCACCTGGTTGGCCGACTTCCTGGCGGATTTTAAAAATACGGTGATCGTCGTTTCTCACGACCGTTACTTCCTGGACATGGTGTGTACCCACGTGGCGGACATCGACTTCCAAAAGATCAACATCTTTACGGGTAACTATTCCTTCTGGTACGAATCGAGCCAATTGATGCTCCAGCAGGCGGCCAACAAGAACAAAAAGATCGAGCAGAAGCGCCAGGAGATGATGGAATTTATCCAACGCTTTAGCGCCAACGCCTCCAAGTCGCGGCAAGCAACCTCGCGCAAAAAAGCCCTGGAAAAACTCAACCTGGAAGAAATGAAACCTTCCAGCCGCAAATACCCCTACATCTACTTCCAGATGGAACGTGAACCAGGGGATCAACTCCTGGCCGTGCGCGACCTCAAAGCCACCGCTTCGGATGGCAGTTTGTTGTTTGCCAATGTGTCTTTTACGGTCAACCAGGGTGAAAAAATCACCATCATCAGCCGCGAGGCCACAGCCATCACTACCTTTTATCAAATCCTGGCGGGCAAACAAAAACCCGACGCGGGTACTTTTGAGTTTGGACAAACCATTACGGTAGGCTACATTCCCAACGAAAATCAAGAGTTTTTCAAAGCGGCCAATGATACCGACTTGATCAACTGGCTCCGCCAATATTCCGAAAACAAAGACGAACAATTCATCCGCAGCTTCCTGGGCCGGATGTTGTTTTCGGGCGATGAAGTCCACAAACACTCCAGCGTATTGTCGGGGGGAGAAAAGGTACGTTGTATGCTGGCCAAAGTGATGCTGGGTTTCCCCAACTTTGTGCTCATGGACGAACCCACCAACCACCTCGACCTGGAATCCATCACTGCCCTCAACACGGCCATGCAAAACTTCAAGGGCAACCTGCTCTTCAGCTCGCATGACCACGCTTTGACTTCCTCCGTAGCCAACCGCATCATCGAAATCACCCCTCGCGGAGTGATCGATAGTTTGATGGATTACGATGAGTATTTGGTGTCTGAGAAAATTAAGGCGGATCGGGAGAAGTTGTATATAAGCGACCTACGCACGCAGTTTTCGCTGTGCGCAGCTCAGGTTTTTCACCACGACGGCGGCTCCCCAGTTTTGCGACCTGGGCAAGCGATTGACACGAATTCCAGCGGTGCTTGCATAATAGGACTATGGAATCCGGAACCCGCGTCCGGGATCTGCGGTAAAAAACGTAATCGGCTGCGTTTAATAAAAATTGGTTCGCAAACAATGCTTAGTTTTGGTCGAAACAAACAAAACTTAAAGCATGTCGTCCTACCTACTACATCATTCCAAGCCAAACTTTCGTGTTTGGATCAACACACTTTTTATTTGTATTGTACCTTTCCTGAGCGCCCAATCCATCCCGCTCCCCGAACACCCCCGCCCCGACTTCGAGCGCCCTGACTGGGTCAACCTCAACGGTTCCTGGGCATTTGAGTTCGACAAAAACGATCAAGGCGTAGCCCAGAAATGGATGAATGGTGCGCGCAAATTCAGCAAAACCATCAATGTCCCTTTCCCTTGGGGTGCGCCACTCTCTGGGGTAGGCGATGAAGCCGATATCGCCTGGTACCAGCGCGAAATCAAAGTGCCCGCCGCCTGGAAAGGCAAACGCACCTTCCTCACCATTGGGGCCAGCGATTGGGAAACCACCGTTTACCTCGATGGCAAGGAACTCGGCAAACACCAGGGTGGCTATACGCCTTTCTCCTTTGAGTTGACGTCTTTGTTGAAATACGATAGCCCCCAGCGCATCAGCATTCGGGTAGACGACAAACGCCGTCAGTTTACCCTGTATGGCAAACAAGGCTACGGCAATGCCCGCGGCATCTGGCAAACCATCTACCTGGAAGCCCGGGGCCAAAATCACCTCGATGCCCTGCACTTTTCGCCCGATATCGACAACAACAAGGTAAAAGTCACGGCTTACCTGCCTGCACCCGCCAGCAGCGACTTACAACTGGAACTCAAACTGGCTGGCAAAACCAGCACCCAGAAAATCGCGGCGGGAAGCAGCAGCCTCACTTTTGACGTCGCCATCGAAAATCAGCATTTGTGGACTTTGGAAGACCCTTACCTCTACGAGGTGGAAGCCAAACTCGGCGATGGCAAGGGCGCTGCCGATGTGTTGAAGTCTTATTTTGGCCAGCGCAAAATTTCGGTGGTCGATCTGCCAGGAACCGAATATCCCTACATCGCGCTCAACAATGAGCCGGTTTATTTGCAACTCGCCCTGGATCAATCGTACCACCCCGAAGGTTTTTACACCTTCCCCAGCGACGAATTTATGAAAGAAGAAATCCTGCTGGCCCGGGGCATTGGTTTGAACGGCATCCGCACCCACATCAAGGTGGACATCCCCCGCAAATTGTATTGGGCCGACAAGCTGGGCGTTTTGGTCATGTCCGATCTGCCCAACTTTTGGGGAGAGCCTGACGCCAATGCGCAGAAAGAATCGGAATACACCCTGCGGGAAATGATCAAACGCGACTACAACCACCCGGCCATTTTTTCCTGGATCACCTTCAACGAAACCTGGGGATTGACCACCAAAGTGGAGGAAAATGGCAAACAGCAGAGCAAATACCTGCCCGAAACCCAAAAATGGGTAGCTTCGGTATACCGACTGGCCAAACAGCTGGATCCCACTCGTTTGGTGGAAGACAACTCCATCTGCTGTGGACGGGGCCATACCGAAACCGACATCAACTCCTGGCACGAATACCTGCCCGGTTGGGCCTGGGAAGAGCACCTCAAAAACATCGACGCCAATACCTATCCCGGCAGCAAACACCATTTTGAAGCGGGGTATGTACAAGGCCGTCAACCCAACATCAACTCCGAATGTGGCAACGTATGGGGCTACGATGGCAGCACCGGCGATGTGGACTGGAGCTGGGACTACCACCGCATGATGAACACCTTCCGCAAGTACCCCAAAATAGCTGGCTGGCTGTACACCGAGCACCACGACGTGATCAACGAATGGAACGGCTACTGGAAATTTGACCGGACCAACAAGTTTACCGGCCTGGAAGAAATGGTGGAAGGCATGTCACTGAACGACCTCCACTCCATGATCTACATCTCTACAGGCAACGAGATCAGCAAAACGGTGCAGCCGGGCGAAAGTGTCAAAATTCCCCTCTACGCCTCTTTTTACACCAACCGTACTGATTTGGGCAAAACCCTGACCCTGCAAATCAAACTCTACGGCTACGACGCGCTGGGGCAGAAAAAAACCTGGATGACAACCCAGCGCAGTGTGCCTTATACCCCCTGGATGCAAAAACAACTGGATTCGCTGGACTTGCAATTGCCCAATGAAAAGGGTATAGCCCACTTGTCACTGACGCTGCAAGATGCGCTGGGCAACGACCTGCACCACAACGTCATGAGTTTTGTAGTGGAAACACCCGCCCCCAAAGCCATGACTTTGCCCAATGGCAAAATCGGCTCAATTGACCAGCGTAGCGCCAAAGATTTCAGCGCGGCGCAATGGAGCAAAAAGCAGTGGAACATCCTGGACGGCCTCAAAGTGAATGGCGCGGGTAGTGGCTTTTTTGAATACACCTTCAAAATGGCTGAAAAACCTACGGGCACGGAGGCCGCAACCTTTATTGCCGAACTAGGCGCCAAACAATTGTTGGTCAAAGACATGGACAAAAGCACCAATGTCAATGTAGACTACATGTTGGGTGGCAAAGTTGACCCCAGCCTCAATCCCAATGCCTACCCTATGACCGATGAATACCTCAGTCCCAGCACGGTCAATGTTACGGTGAATGGTGTTTTTGCGGGCAGAGTAGACCTTGCCGATGATCCTGCCGATCACCGGGGTGTATTGTCCTGGCATTACCAACCCAAAGTGCGCAAACTGCAAGAAGCCGGGTCTTATGGCTACCGGGTAGCGGTAAACATTCCGCCGCAAGCTTTGAACATCGCGAAGGTGAGTGGAGAATTGGTCGTGCGCCTGGAGGTACCTGAATCAATTCCGGGTGGACTGGCTGTGTATGGGGATAAATTTGGACGGTAT
>NZ_JADKCX010000132.1 GCF_016718685.1 Haliscomenobacter sp.
CACGAAAACCCGCGCCGAGATGGAAAATTCTTTTGGGGTTGATTTTAGTCAGGTCAATATTCATACGGATGGTGAGGCGGTTCAACTAAATAAAGACCTGGGTGCGCACGCATTTACGCATGGAAAAGACGTCTATTTCAATGCCGGTAAATATAATCCGGACAACAGCAGTGGTAAACATTTGCTGGCGCACGAGCTGACGCATGGTGCAGGGAAAAACAAGCATCCGGAAAAGCCCGAAATTTCTTCAAATGTACTTCAACGATGATGATCAAAGTTCTGATGAGGCAGTTTGTAGGAGGAAAGTCCTATCATGCCGGATGCAACGCGCTTGTTGATGCTCGATATACTTCAGGAAGAAATTTCCAGACGCAACAGAAAGCAGTTTTTGATCCGTTCGCAGTTGGATAGTATGAATTTTAGTTCTGACGAAACTGCTAAATTCAAGAACAATTAAATCAGAATAGAGATTTTTTGATTCCTCTTTTGGAAGAGCGCCTCAACTTATTGGACGAAGAAATAGCATCGCTTCACGCTCGTTTAGGATCCGGACCGGTCTGTTCCGCTGATCCGGATACAGAAAACCTGAGCACCGCGTTAGTCCGGCGTACATCAGAACGGGAAGCCAATGCGCGCCAGCTGTATCCATTAAAAAGATGGCAAACCAGGCGAAATATTGAATCAATAGAAGCAGAATTATCGGATATAGACCAAAAAAATGGCACTGCTTCCTCAAGTTTGCGATCCTGCAGACCCTACTTTAGACCTGCTTGCAACACGCAAAAAAGAACTTGAAACAGAACGCAATACGTTGGCCGCTACACTTACTTCTTCTGCGCATGAATACAAACAATTCGACAGTCGTTGGGGCGCAATTCGATATGGTACTTCCAGTACTTGTACAGATATTGCTGAGGCAGGCTGTGGCCCGGCCTCGCTGGCCATGGTGATCAACTATCTGTATCAGGAGGATCCGGAAAGTCTGGCTGCAACCGGACAATTTGAGATTGTCACCCCCACTCAAGCAGCTGCTTATGCGGGCGCTAAGGGCAATGGCCGAGTCTGTAATAGTGGCACAGCAGGTGATACGATGGTATCTAACGTCAGTACTGGCTTCCCGGGGTTTCAAGGGCAAAAAATTTCGCTTGATCAGGCCAAAGCCCAACTTCGAAGTGGGAATCTCATTATTTTTTTGTGCAAAAATTGTACCGGCCAAAATAGAAGTGGCGGCAATAAATCTTATGGAGGCCATTTTATGGTACTCAATGGCGTGAATGAAGCTGGTACGGTTTATAATGTGCTGGACTCTGGCGCTAATGAAAGTAAAGACATTTCTACGATTACACACAAGGAGTTGAAAAGCAATGCACAAGGATTTTGGACTATTTCAAGACAGTAAAAAAATATAATGAGAAAATTATGGCGCTTAATACGTCCTTCCTGCTTACCTGCCTTAAATCTTGTCCGCTGGCGATTGAAATCTTATTTCAACCAAAATGGGGAACATGAAGGACATGCTCCCGGATTAAGTTTGGAAAATAATAATTCGTCTTTTAGCGAATTTATACAACAAAATCAACTTGCTGCGGAGGATACTTTACTCCTCACGATCGCCCTCGCCCCCCACCTCAACCCCCAGTTCCTCGACACCATCATCCAGGAATCCCTCCCCCAACCCGGCGACTTCCCCCAAATCGGCGGCGTGCGCGGCAAAAACTTCCGCGGCTTCCTCCCCACCGGCGAAACGGCCTTGTTCCTGCTGGCCGGCGACGACCCGGAAAGCGGCTGGAGTTGCAGAAGCTGTTCAGCGAAGACCATTTTTTTGCCAAAAAGCGCATCCTATGGCTCGAAGAAGTGCCCGAAGGAGAGCCGGTTATGAGCGGCCGCATCATCCTTTCGCAGGAATACGTGGATTTATTCACCACCGGCAAAGTGGCGCGCCCGCGCTTCAGCATGAATTTTCCGGCGCAACTGTTAGAAACGGGCCTGGAATGGGACGACTTAGTGCTGCATTCCGACACCCTGGAACAAATCAAAGAGCTGGAGGTGTGGGTAAAACACGGGGATACCCTGCTGCGCGACTGGCAAATGCACCGCAAACTGAAACCCGGCTACCGGGCACTGTTTTACGGCCCGCCGGGTACCGGGAAAACGCTGACGGCTTCGCTGCTCGGCAAATACACCGGCAAAGATGTATACCGCATTGACCTGTCCATGATGGTCTCCAAATTCATCGGGGAAACAGAAAAAAACCTCTCTAATTTATTTTCAAAAGCCGAAAACAAAGACTGGATCCTGTTCTTCGACGAAGCCGACGCCCTGTTTGGCAAACGCACCAGTGTGCGCGACGCCCACGACAAATACGCCAACCAGGAGGTGTCCTACCTGCTGCAGCGCGTGGAGCACTACAATGGTCTGGTCATCCTGGCCACCAATTTCAAAAGTAATATTGACGAGGCGTTCAGCCGTCGTTTTCAATCCATCATCTACTTCCCGATGCCGGGCACTGGAGAGCGCCTGCGCCTCTGGCAGAAAGCCTTTCCGGAAAAAATCCAGCTGGCCCGCGACATCAACCCACCTACCTTTGCGCAAAAATACGAACTCACCGGCGCAGAAATCATCAATGTTGTTCAATATGCCTGTCTCCGCGCATTAGACCGCGCTGACGAACAGATTTTATTTGCCGATCTGCACGACGGCATCAAAAAGGAATTCCAGAAAGAAGGCCGAATCATGCGCTGAGTGTTGCATATTGTGTTGCGTCCCGACGGGCGCGTGGCCTACCTCAATGCCATGCAGGGCATGAACATCATGGAACTCATGCTGAAGCGGATCACCACTATGGGGAGTACGCTCCGGGTCAGAGATGCCGCGTTTAAAACCAGGCTGGCGGAAGGCAGGCAACGACGGATTGCAAATCCGCGCGAGCAAAACCAGGTTTTGGAACACTTTATGCCAGTGGGCCGGCAAATCGGCTATAAATCGTTTTTAAAACCCAGTTGTAGCTGATTTGCTATGTCAATTTGGCTACAAGTTGTTTTTTTTCTTATCGCAGCCGTTTATACGGAAATTTCAACCTGGAGGAGCCGAAAAAGCAGTCCGGGCGCACAAATTGACATGGTAATTGACAGAAAAGATCGCGTCATCAATCTCTGCGAGATCAAGTTTTCAGTAAAACCTTTCACCGTTTCAAAATCCTATGCGGAAAACCTTCGCAACAAAGTCATGGCTTTTCGCATGGAAACGGGCACCAAAAAGACCATTTTCCTGACAATCATCGCAGCAAATGGCTTGGCAGCCAATGAATATTCTCTACAATTGGTGCAAGATTCCCTCGATATGAATGCACTGTTTGAGTAGGGCTTAGGGGCGTATGCGATCAGAGATCGCTACGAGCAATGCCGTATTTAAAAATCAGGGGTTGGAAAGTAGTGAACCTCGGTGCGAGCAGGGGCAAAGGCGCGGGAGGAGATCGGGTTTTGGAATACTTTATGGCAGCGCGGGCTTTGATGAACGCGAACTACGCCGGATTCGGCAGTTTTATCTCACATTTCCAATTCGGGACACACTGCGTCCCGAATTGAGCAGAAGCCATTACCGCTTACTCCTAAGGGGTGAGGACGAAAGGCGCGGTAATTTTACCACCCGTCCAACTCCCTAAAAAAATGAATTATTCACTTTGAACTATACTAAAGCGAAAAGTTGTAGTATATTAGAGCTTGGAAAACGCTCGTTTTAAATGAAGTATCAAAGCTTAAGTATACTATGGTTCAAAAAGCAAAAGGCAAAAGTTCAAAGTCCGCCAACGGCTGAGCAAACTGCTGCGTGAAGGCGGGGGAATTGTTCACTATTGACAATGCCATAACATTCTTGGAATGAGCAATGAAGAAGCATACAAACACTGGCCCGGTGGTGTGAACAAGGGTGGTTGGCCCGCATCAAGCGAGGCTTGTATGTTGCTGTGCCTTTGGAAGCAGATACCACCGGACAAGCCCTTGAAGATGCCTGGATAATGATACCCGAGTTGTTTGAACCTGCCTATGTTGGAGGATGGTCGGCGGCTGAACATTGGGATTTAACCGAACAGATATTCAAAGACATTTGTATTTTTACTACTCGCCAGGTTTCCCAGCGGAATCAAACTTTTCATAACATCTCCTTTGTCGTAAGCCATACGCCGCCTGAAAACCAGTTTGGCATCAAGCCCGTATGGAAGAAAGAAAAGAAGATTTTTGTTTCTGATCCGTCCAGAACCATTATTGATATGCTTTCAGACCCCCGGACAGGCGGGGGCATCCAGCATTTAGTGGATTGCCTGCGTGAGTATTTTAAAAGCCAGCACTTCAAAGAAGATTTGCTCATAGATTATGCCATAAGGCTCGGGAATGGGGCTATATTTAAAAGACTGGGTTTCTTAGCTTCGCAAATGCTTGGGGAAGAACACCCTTTAATAGCAGCCTGCAAAACGCACTTGAGCAAGGGAAATTCTAAACTTGACCCTTCACAAAAAGCAGATAAGTTGGTTACAAAATGGCGTCTATTCATACCGGCTAATTTACAAATTGATACCCTGAAACAATGATTTCAAAGCGTGAAATCCTCGATTCTGGTACATACACCAGGTTACAGCCTCATGTTGTGGAAAAGGATTATGTGCTTGGATGGCTACTTGCCGGTATCTATCAGCATCCCGAACTCCGCCAGGCTTGGGTATTCAAAGGCGGCACTTGCCTGAAAAAATGTTACTTTGAAACTTATCGCTTTTCAGAAGACCTTGATTTTACGCTAAACAATACCACTCACATCAATGAAGCCTTCTTGCCCAGAAGGCCTTCGCAGAAGGTGGCCGATTGGGTTTATGGAAAGAGCGGTATAGAAATTCCAGTTGACCGCATCACCTTTGAGATTTTTAACAATCCCCGGGGAGTTGCATCCTGTCAGGGGCGTATCTATTACCGAGGGCCCGTCACCCCGGCAGGCAAGCAGGCTGGCGCCCGAATTAAACTTGATTTGACAACCGATGAAGTTCTGGATGAGCCAGTTTTAACGCCGGTAAGACACGATTATGGCGACCAACCGGAGGAAGGCATCACTATTCAGGAGCTATTCGTATGCAGAGGTGTTTGCCGAAAAAATCCGGGCCTTAAAAGAGCGGGTACGGCCACGCGATTTATACGATGTAATCAATTTTTTCCGCAGACCAGAATCACGCAGTCTTGCCGAACAAGTCCGGGATGTGCTTACTAAAAAATGCAATTACAAAAATATCAGCTCCCCACTACAAAGCGACCTCGATTTGCAGAGAACTGCTTGCGAAGCTGGCTGGAAAGACCAGTTGGCCACCAATTACCGGTATTGCCGCCTTTTGACTCATTCTGGAATGAATTAAAAGATTTTTTCGCCTGGCTTGAGCATCCTGAAACAATAGCAATACCTATGGCCTCAATTCCGGTCAAGGCTGGTGAACAGGTCAGCATCTGGCGTAGAAATATGGGAACGCCACAAATGAGTATGCTTGACCTTATCCGCTTTGCCGCAGTTAACCGGCTTTGTGTGGAGCTTGATTACCGCAAGGAAACCGGTGTTCGCAAAACTTATCTGATTGAACCTTATTCATTGCGGGTTACAGCCGATAATCATCTGATTCTTTACGGAGTGAAGTTGCCAGCCGCAGAAACACGCCAATTTCAAATAGACAGGATACTCAGTGCAACGGTGACAGAAAACGCTTTTATCCCGCGCTATTCAGTTGATTTTATTCCGGATAGCAGCGTTTGAGCGGGTGAATTTGTAACCGCCGGTCTGGAGAGCGGAAGACAGGCCGCGGCGGGTTAAAAACCCTGGTGAGCCACGCGATTTTCAAGGCTGGGAAGATCAGGGCGCAGGGTCATGCGGTGTAACTTCCAATACAACTCTATATTGCGCGTCTCGGCATTCTGTCTCTAAGCGACGGCGTGATGATCGGATGCGGTTCAGATATCCATACAAATACAGCTTCAGTAGCATCGATGGCGGATATACAGAAGTACCACGAACATTATTTGTAGCATGGATAAGAAGCCCAGTTCAGCCAGGTCCAACCAATCAACAAAAGCATCAATCACTCGAACGACATTGTCAGATGAGATTTCTTCCTCCAAACTACCTGGGAAAAAATTGACTTGCGACCGATCAATACCTGTTTTATATGCCATTTTGTATCCCCTTTTTCCCTTAAAGATAAGTAGATAACACTTCTTTACCGAATCCCCTGAAGCCTTTTTTGCACAGTCTAACACATTATGCGAGCGGGGGATTGAAACGCGGATTA
>NZ_JADKCX010000133.1 GCF_016718685.1 Haliscomenobacter sp.
CTTCAAAATCCAGAGTTTGACTTTTGTCAAACTTTTTACTTTGAAACCTGCTCACCTTTGCAAAGTAACCAGAAAAAAATGCGTCCCTCCCGCCAAATTTCACTTGTACAGCCATTAGGATGAAAAATACTATTGCTCTTATTTCCGCATTCCTTTTCCTCAATGCGATGCTCGGGTTGTCAGGCTGCAAAAGCAGGATTCAGTGGGAACAGGAACAGGCCGAGTTATTGCGCCAGACTGTTGAGCTGGAGCAGCGCCATTGCCAGATCAAAGCAAGTGTTGACAGTTTATGGGACGTTACCTCGGCTCAGTTAGCGCGCGTTTTTCCAGTTGATTTCCCTTCTATAGATCGGGATATTTTTATAAAAGCAAGGAATGCCGACCATATCCGAATGTTTATGTCATTTAAACAATTGGATGCAGCGGCACAATCCCTGGTTAATCAGGCGGGGGAACAAGATAAAAATCTGCAGCAAAAATCCACAACCTATTGGCAGAGAAGCAGGCGTTTGAACGACGAAAATTCAATTCCTGCAACAAGTAGAGCAGAAAGACAAGCGTGAGCAGGAGATATGCCCAACAACTCAGAACGGCTGCGGCTCAAGTATGCGGAATCAGCTCCCAATCATCATTAAAATAAAGTCTCATGTTAAAAACATTACACCATCCCGGAAAAGTATTTTTGACCGGAATCCTGATCCTGACTTTTTTTCAGGCTTGTAAACAAGATGAATTGCCGGTCAATCCGCTTGTTGAATCTTACGATAGCGAGGTGGTTCCTAAAATGGAATGAATTACTGCTGGAGGTTGAGCGTTTTACACCCGGCTACCTGCCTCCGGTTTCTGCCCGCTCTTTTGGGTACATTGGTTTAGCTGCCTATGAAACGGCGGTACCTGGAATGCCCGATTACAAATCGCTGGGTAATTACTATGCCGGATTGGAATTGCCCGTGGCTGAGGGGAGTGGCGCTTATCATTATCCAACCGCTTTGAACAGTGCGTACGCGACGATTATTGCAAAATTGTATCCGACCGTGCCGGCAGCTCAGCTATCTGAAATCATCAGTTTACAAAGCTATTTTACTTCGAAATACGAGTCGGAAATCTCTCCCGAATTATTTGGCGCTTCGGTAGAATGGGGAGAATCCGTGGCAGAAGCTATTTTTGCCTGGTCGAAATCCGATGCTGCAGGTCATGAAGGCTATTTGCACAACACGGATCCTGCCTATGTGCCTCCAAGTGGCCCTGGTCTTTGGCAACCTACTTACCCCAATTACGGCAGCGCTTTTGCCGCATTGGGGCGATGTACGCACATTTGCGGCGACTCCTGACGATCGCTGCGAAGACCCGCTTCCATACAGCACGCATGAAAACAGTGAGTTTTATGTGCAGGCAAAAGAGACTGAAAATAAGGTGAAGTTGATCAAGCAAGGTTTAAATTATGAAGATAAATGGATTGCAGAGTTTTGGAGCGATGGTCGCCCTACCTTCCTTTTACGCCGGCTGGTCGCTGAGTGCCAGTTGCCAATCAGGTGGTGGATAACATGTCAGTGGACCTGGCCAAGGCAGTTATCGTAAATGCAAAAATGGGAATGGCCGTCTGCGATGCCGGAATCCGTTGCTGGGGTGAAAAATACCGATTTAATTTGCTGCGCCCGGTGGATTACATCCGTGACGTGATGGGACATGATGACTGGAACTCTATCATGTGCCCGGATGGTTCGGGGCAGTTTTTCACCCCTGCTTTTCCGACTTATCCTTCCGGCCACGGCACTTTTGGCGCGGCTGCTGCGGAAGTGCTCACTGCGGAATTTGGACATAGTTTTGGGATGACGGACAGGTGCCATGAAGATCGGGTTGACTTCATCGGCACTGCGCTCCTTCAATAGTTTCTAAGAATGGCGCAGGAAAATGCTTATTCCCCGACTTCCTATCGGGGTGCATTTTCGCATGGATGCAGAGGCTGCGCTTGATTTGGGCTACAAAGTTGGCCGCAGGGTGAACAACCTTCCTGGAAATGAATTGGAGTTTTAAGTAAATATAGGTTCAAGTTTTTGAGCCATCCGAAGCCTCGGATGGCTCATTTCATTTTATACACCAGTAATTTACAGTTTTTATACCTTGTTGTACCACCGAAACGGCCTGTTCAATTCTGGATTAATCGGCTGTGCCAGTTGTGAAATCATCTTGTTCAGCCATTTAATGGAATGATTGACCTGAACCAAAAATTATCCAAACCATACAGCCATACTTATTTCAGATGGGTTTTATCCTGACTAATCTTCCGGCTAAGGACTTGGTACAGTTGCAGGAAGGGGTCAGGTCAGAATCCCGAAAGCGAGGGGATGTCTTATTTTGTCAGGGCGCTTTCCCGAAAGGGGTTTATTGGCTCCTGTCGGGTAAAGTGAAAATTTTCCAGGAGACCTCAGATGGCCAACGCCAAACCCACTATATCTACTCTGATGGCGATTTGATTGGTCATCGCCAATTTATTGCGGAGGAAGCGCATCCTGTTTCTGCTGTTTTGTTGGAAGATGGGGTTGTCGGATTTATTTCGGGCGATACTTTTCGGGGATTGCTGAATACTTCACCCCATTTCGCCAGGAATATTCTGACTGCCCTGGCGCGGGAGTTTGGTATGGATGAACCGCATGACGGTCTTTTCCCAGTTTTCGGTGCGTCGGCGACTCGTACTTGCGTTGTTGATTTTATACGTACAATACCGTCGGTCGGGGTTGCCCTCCGGCGTCGTCACAATGACCCGGAGTGAATTGGCTGAATACGTTGGTTCTTCTCTGGAAACAGTTGTTCGGTCTTTGAATACGCTGAAATCAAGTCATCTGATTTCAATCAGTGGCCGGCGGATCCTGTTGCCTGATCCAATCGGATTGCTTGATCTTTTGCAGGGAGAAGAATCCATTAATCCGTGAACCTGAAAACCAAATCCCCAAATCCCTGTTACACTATCAAAAGATCACAATATGAAAATTTTCCTCCTGCTCTTTCTTGTGCTTGCCGTCGTGGGTTTAACCGCCTGGTACAAACGAGGCGTCGCGCTTACAAAACCTGAAAATGCTATGGCAATTACCTCCTTTTACGATTTTAAATTGGCTGCCCTTGACAATCAAGAAGTAATTGATTTTCAAAAATTTAAAGGCAAAAAAGTCATCCTGATCAATGTGGCCTCCGAGTGTGGATACACCCCGCAATACGTGGATTGGGAAGCGTTCCATAAAGAACATGGCGAAAACATTGTGGTGCTTGGTTTTCCTGCAAATAATTTTGGGGGCCAGGAACCCGGCACCAACGCGGAGATTGGCGCATTTTGCCAAAAAAACTACGGCGTTACTTTTCAACTATTTGAAAAAATAAGTGTGAAAGGCAGCGAGCAGCACCCGCTTTACCAGTGGCTTTCCCAAAAGGATAAAAATGGCTGGAACGACCAGGCGCCTACCTGGAATTTCTGCAAATATGTGGTAAATGAGCAGGGCGAATTGACCAACTTTTTCCCTTCAGGCGTAAAGCCGGACGATGAGGGATTTAAGAAGGCGATTGGAATGTAAGTTTGCAAATAGGCAAATTGGCAAGGAGCAAGTAGGCAAGAGGCAAGTAAGCAAGAAAAGGCAAAAATTTGCCTTTTGCCAATTTGCCAACTTTACCCTCCCCCAATTTGCCTACTTTTCAAAAACTCCTCCACAAACGCCTTCAATTCCTCGCCGTGCAAATTCTTCGCCACCACCTTCCCATCTCCATCTAAAATAAAATTGGCAGGAATGGTAGCAATGCGCAAGGCATCCATAAACGGCGTTTCGTCGCCGGTCAGGTGCGAAGCGTGCGGGCCACACGGCGCCGTCTTTTTAATGGCGTTGCGCCAGGCGCCCTCGCTGCTGTCGATGGAATAACCAATGATCTGGAGGCCTTTTTCCCGGTAGGCTGCCCAGAGCGGAGTCAGTACTTGCTGGTTTTCCCGCCGGCAGGGTACGCACCAGGACGCCCAAATGTCCAGGATGGTTAGTTTTTTGCCCAACAGGCTTTTTAAGGAGACCGTATCCCCGGTGCTCATGGCGAAGCTGAAATCGGGGATGACCTCGCCCGTCAGCAAGGGCAGGGCGTTTGCTTTTTCACACAACTGCGCCACAAACGGGGCGCCGGATTGTAATTCAGACCACTTTTGGCATTGGCCATGTAAAAACTCGGGGACGCGTTCGTAGTCGTTCTGCAGGCTGACCCAGCGTGTGGCGACTAAGGCTGCCAGCATGGACGTGGTCGAATCGGCAAATGCCATCAACGGCGCCTGAAACTGGCGAACCGCGTTTTCCTGTTCCAGCAGGTGTTCCTCGTCAGGGACGGCGGTCAGTTGAGCTTTCCATTGGCTGAAAGCGGCATGGCGGATGTCGCGGAGGGTTATCAAGGTCGTGATGTCGGGCTGGAGCCCGGAGAATAGGAGACGCGAGGCGGAGCCGTCGCGCCAGCAGGGACGCGAGGCGGAGCCGTCGCGCCAGCAGATTCGAGACTAAAACTTGCCTGGAAGCGATCCGATTCCGCCTTGAAACGGATGGAAACTCCCGCAGGTAAGACGATCGGCATATAATTGGCCAGCAATGGATCCTCATCAAGCAACTGATTAGCGTACCGACTGTTGATGGGTTGCATGGCTAGTTGGTATAAAGTCGGGGACTTTGCATCAGGTATGGTTTTAAATGCAAACTGACCATCCGGACGGATCTGGGCAGAATCCACCAATAAGCCATTGTAATTCGCCGCAATTTCAGAAAAACTCCGGGGCATGATCAAATAGACCACGGGTTTCCAGCCTTCTTTTACGGTGATGTTTCCGGAAAGGAGCGGCTGGGTGCTGCAACTGGAGCAGGAAAATAGCATTCCGGTGAGAAGGAATGCGGTGGCGAAATGGTTGAGGCGCATAAATAGAATCGCTGTTTTGACCAATAAGTTGTAATAAGATAATTGACAAAGGTAAGTCAACTACCGCGATTCAGGTTTGATAGAAATCAATCAAAAATATGATGAAAATCACCAATCCCTGCTTTATAGATAGAAGCGCGTCGTATGGCTTCTTGAAAATTCAATTTACCAACCTCCAAATACAAATAACGTACAATTCTCTTGCTTTGCTTCCAGGCAAAATTCATAAACCTGTCCGAATAATTTATCTAAATCCCATTTACGACAAGTAGTTTTGATAGGAATTGATTCCACAGAAGAACAATGTTCTACCGCTTTTTCGTAGCTATCGTTCACCTCAGATTTTGTCTTATGGTCATTAAAGGTAAATTTTTCAATTAAATAACTCCCAGTATTTCTAATAGTGTAGGGAATAAATGATCTGAATTCATTCACGGTTTGATTAAGCCCTATTTTTTGTTTGTTATGGAAAAAGCTTTGAATTTTCCCCGATTTTTCAGCTTCCAGAATTTCCTCACTGACAGGGAGTCCTGATTTTTCGTTGATTACCGTATAACAATACAATCCTTCATCACTATTCAAAACCGTCGAAATATCCTTAAACGATTGGTGTACCTGGTCGGGGGTAAAATCAATAAAAGTAGATTCTTCTGTATCATCTACCTCAACCTGGTTATGGTAAAAATCTAAAAATGACTTCTCGATCATTCCCTGAGCGATCAATTCATCTTTTTTGGCGTTGAAGATTTCCTTGTTGGAATAGGTGAGGAGGCTGACCAGGAAACTGATGTCTATTGAATCGCTTCCCGAGAATGAAATCAGATTTTATTCAAAGATAAGCTCAATAATCAATTGTTTAGTTGTTTATAAATTGGCAGGAGTTGACCTAATAAATGTAGGTATAATTTGTGTTTAATAAAATAAAAAAAATAATTTGTGTTATAATTTGTGTTCGACCATTATTTAGAACATAGAAGGATAAAGCGATCTCCGGAACGCATTGATATATGTAATAATGGTTGCGATTACCGATATTCGAAGATAAGTTGCGACAACAAACTATTCTCAACGGCAATAGGTTTTGTGATTGGCGTAATTGAGATGTGACAAATCTTAGAGATTTGTCATATCTGGTTTGCACAAAACCTATTGCAGCGAAGTATAACTTTCATCATTATTTTTGGCCGGCAGCAATTTCCAGGCTTATTTTAACATCTTTCACCCTGGGGTCAGCCGGATGCTTTTTGACAAATTCACGCCCTGTTTTAAGGATTTTAGCTACATTACGGGGAGAAAATGTATGTAAAGTGGTGAAGAAATTATATCGGGCATCTGCAATTTTGTCACTTTCCGGGTATTTTAGGATGAAATCACGATAATCGCTATTAGAAGCCTGAATATCTTCATCCTCAGGAACGTACCAGGTACTCATTTCTATCAGGTTATATTTCGCATTGTCAGCTAATAGACTATCAGGATATTTTTTTATGAATTTTTTAATCCGTTAATGACCGGACTTAGATCACATCCTCCACAACCTTCCTGGCAAAACCAAGGGTAAGCCGTACAGTCAGCAAAGCCATCGTTTTATGGTATTGAAGGGAATCCTCTGAAAGCCCAGAATGGTTCAGGCTGTCGAGGGTGTGTAAATATTTTCTGGTGCTGTCAATGGCAGGTTTTATAGTAATTTAGATCAAGATCTGTTGAGCCCTTAAAGTATTTATCAAAGTCCCGATCGAGCGGCAATATTTGAGTCTTCGAGAGAAAGGTAACACCTTTTAAAAGGTGTCACCTTCAGCTCAGACTATCGGACTCAAAAAACAGGCAATATTCACCATGACCTGAAAATGCAAAAATGAATCCCAGTGTCAAATGCCCTTCGCTTTGGCGAAATTTTCGTCGCCAAGTTGATGCTGTGTGCGTATTGCAACTGAATTTTTCCCCAATCCAATCCGGCACGCAGGGTAAAGCCGGCTCAAGCACCATCCGACTGTTGTTGGCTTTCGGGTACTGCACCTGGACTTCGGTGTCGAAAATCAAACTGCCCCGGATGTCGGAATAGCTGATGCCCATCAACCGCGCAGAAGCTGCCGCTTCAAAAAAATCAGAGCGAAACCCCAGCGCAGGCTGGATGCCATAACGGAATGCTTTGGTTTCAATCGTCCCCGTTGTGCCGGGGTTAGGTGTGCATTTTATAACAAGCTGAGTTGAGGTCATTTTCGTTGAAAAGCAGCCAGTCAGGCTGAGATTTGATCAACTCCTCATGCGTTTGTTTCGCCCAGGCAACGTCGCCCGCTGCTAATTTTTCCAAAAAAGTACGGCTATCCGGCGGCGCGGCTTTGCCCATTTTTTTCCAGGCCATACCAATGCCGTCGTACATCGCGGTAGTCGGCTGAACAGTTTTGATCAGGGTGCGAAAATAGCTTCGCTTTCTGCGGGCTTGGCTTCGCAATTAATGTGCAAGGTTGAGCATTTCGCCAGGATATAGAGCGGCTGGACGCCATTGGCTCCGGCTTTGTGCTTTTTCAGGGCAGGCTCGATGCCGAGTTTCCGGACGTCTCCCAAAAAAGCCGATTCGATCACTTTACCTTCCCGGGGCTGCCATTTGTCGTATTCCATGTACTTTGCCGTAGCCTTTGCAACTGCTTCGCCCCTGATTCTGGAAACGACGTGCAGGGCACCGTCAATGCCCGCCGATACACCCGCCGTGGTCACGACCTGGCCATTGTCAACAAAGCGGGTTTGACTATGGATTTTGGCTTTGGGCGTCATTTGCTGTAATTGGGAGATAAACCCATGAAAAGTCGTCGCCTCTTTGCCATCGAGCAGGCCGGCTTTGGAAAGCAGCGCCGCTCCGGTGCAAACAGACATCATAAACTGGTTGGTTTTCGCGCGTTCAGCGATCCAGGTTGATCAGGTTTGCTTCGCCAAGCAGGTGGTTGGTTGCGCCCCGGGGAATACCAGGATGTCGGTTGGCGGGCAATCTTCAATGGAGTACTGCGGCGTTACCGCAATGAAGCCCTGGCTGGTGACCGGCGCTTTGGTCAGGGCAACGAGAAAAGGCTTGAAGCCATTGGTGGCAGCAAAAACTTCTGACGGGCCGCTAAAGTCTAAAATTTCAACGCCCTCGTAAATAAAAATGCCCACCGAAAGGGGCTTTTCCGGCGTTTGTGCGTGCAGGTGTAATGCGTTCATGACGAGTAAAAACAGCAGGGTGATTTCTGGAAATTTTTTCATGATAAATTCGTTTTTGACAAAGTTAATCCTGACCGAACCGGCCTCTGCAAAAAGTCTCATTTTGGCTCAGGAATGTCCGGATTGGTCTTCTCACCCGCAAACTGTTACTTGAATGGCGCCAACAACCATTGCATTTGTGCTTTTTCCCCACGTCCATCTTGAAGACCTTGCTGGCCCCGCTCAGGTTTTTTATGAAGCTTCTAATCTGGGCAACGGAAATTTCAAAACGCTGTTTGCTTCAACGGAGGGCATGATCGCCAGTTCGCAGGGACTGGTTTTGGCGCCACAAACTACGTTGCAGGATTTGTCGCTGCGAAAAGGAGATATGGTTTGCATACCAGGCATTGACTTCAAAAGCTTCCAGGCGGGCAAAATTGACCGGAACCATTGAAGCGACAAAAGCGTGGATGTGGGAACAGCATAGCAAAGGCATTATTCATCGCTTCGATTTGCTCCGGCGCGCTGATTTTCGGGACAAATTGGGCTGCTCGACCACGTTTCGTGTACGTGCCATTGGAAATGCCTGGCCTACATGAAGGAACGCTTTCCGAAAGCCCGCGTTTTGGATAACCGGCTTTATGTTTTTGACAAATGCATTTTTACCAGCGCTGGCATGACTTCCGGGATTGATATGGCTTTAGCGCTGGTAGAGCGCTGGCGGAATCCGCTGCTTGCCGCAAAAGTTGCGCAGGAAATGGTGATTAATGTACGGCGGGCGGAGACCAAATCACAACAAAACATTTTCCTCGATTTTAAGAACCACTTCAATGCCGAGGTGTACAAAGCCCAGGAAATATTGACCAACCGGTTGGACGCAGCCTTCACCATCGAAGATTTGGCCCGGCAAATGAATTTGAGCAACCGCCATTTATCGCGTTTGTTCAAGCGCCACACCGGACACACGATACAAGCTTATCGCGATAACCTGCGCTTAGAACACGGCGAACAATTGCTCCTGCACACGGAGCGTACGGTGAAAGAAATTGCGGGGGCGTGCGGGTTTGCCAATGCCCGCCAGTTTTCGAGGTTGTGGCTGCGAAAGAAGGGGTGTACGCCGGGGGAGTTTAGGAAATTTGAGGATTTGAAGATTTGAGGATTTGAGGATGCGAAATATTTGTCGGGAAGTGTCGAATACTCAAATCCTCAAATCCTCAAATAACCAAATCCTCAGACAACCAACTATCCAAAAAAAACCTTCGCCTGCTCCACACCCGCTGCATCCGCCAGCACGTCGCCGGGGCGGTTGCCATAGCCTGCCAGCGTTCCGCCCCAGTGCATTTCCATGTAATCTGCCGACATGCGCAACATGCTCACTAATGGCGTGATGAAGCTGTTCATCCCCCTCATCGCTGTAGGCCGTAACGGCCCAGGCGGTTTTCCCAGCCATGCGTTTCCGAAAATCGGCGCCAGGCACGCGGAACCAGGCCGACCAATAGTCGAGGTAAAGTTTCATGGAAGCAGACACGCTGTACCAATAGAGCGGGGTAACGAATACGACATCGGTAGCAAGAAAGGTTGCGTCGAATAGCATTTTTTCATTGCCAACTTAGGTTGTGGATGAACTCCAGTGGTGTGGGATATCTACCCTCAAACGGAGGCAAAGGGCAGGTCAAGCAGGTTTAGCCATTGTTGCGCGCCATGGGCAGGTATTGGGCGCCTGGCGGTGGTTGTCCTGTGTTGCCGTCTGGCGGCGCTGCCTAGAAGAAAAGAAAATTTCGTTGCATCGGGCGAGTAGGTTGGTGATAGAATTGTGGGTCAAAATAACGTTAAAAAAACAAAGCCAAGATGTTTTCCACACCGGGCTTTCCAAAGAGCGTCTAAGTTTTCATACTAATCAATAATTCACTGCACAATTATTTTTCCTGTGGCCAGCTTCCCGTTTTGATTTCCCACTTTAAAGAAATACATCCCTGGCGCCAAGACGTTCCGTTGCAGGTATATTTATCCCTTCAAAATGCTGACGCAAACTTCAGGCCCATCTGGTCTGTGGCACCGGGGTGTTTTTGCGCCTTGAGGGGTATTTTTTAGTTCAAACAAAGCCCCATCGCCCATTGGATTAGGGGACACCTTAACCGACAGTTTTTCAACAAAGGTTTCCACAGAACCAGTCACAATATTAATCCAGGGTTCATGAATGGTATGCCAGGTGGTATTGG
>NZ_JADKCX010000134.1 GCF_016718685.1 Haliscomenobacter sp.
TTTATACCCTGTATCGCTGCTGGCAAAGAATACATATCCATTATTTGTATCCGTAGAAAAAAGGTAACCTGAAGAAAAATCATTGTTGAAGCCCCCATGCGTATACAAAAGCTTACCATCATTTGATTTTATGATTTCAATCCCCAAGCCCCAAACCTTTTCCTTTGCCTTTGAATCGATTTGAATATCTAACATTTCCTTTCTGGTCTTTTCAGCTAATTCTTGTCCTGTCATGATCGCAATCAACAATTTTGCATAATCTTTTGCTTCTGATTGCAAACTGTAAGCAGCATAAAAACCTGGGTTATCCAATGATATCCCCCAACCTTTGGCAACCTGTCCATTGATATGCCCATCAATGCGATTAGCACTTACTTTTTTACTCCAAACGGTGCTTGAATTTTTCATTTTTAATGGTTTATACAAATCTTTTCTTATGAAACTTTCAAGGCTATCTTTTTTCGTATTGTTCAGGTGTGCAAGCACATTGGCAAGATATTCATAACCCTCACCTGAATAATTGAAATCCGTTCCAGGGGGAAATTTTATATCTAATTTTTTGTCCTTGTTGAAACGCCTCCAATTAGGGAACCCGGAAGTGTGGCTCAATACCATTCGAGTTGTAATGAGTTTATACCGTTCATCATATTCAATATCAGGATACGGAAGATATTGATAAAGCGGGCGATCCAGGTCAAGTTGTTTTTTATCCACTGCCTTCAAAGCCCAATAAGCGAATAAGGTTTTGGTGAGTGAACCCGCGTCAAAGAGACTATTGGCGTTAATGGGTTCCTTTGTGTTTTTGTTTTTTACGCCGAAAGTACGATGATACACAATTTTTGAATTGTCTATTATCGCCATTGAAACCGCAGGTATTTTCAAAGAATCCATCTGGTGTAAAACAAAATTATCTATTTCATCAACAGAAAGTACTTTACCTGATACTGAATGTACCCTTTTGGTCCAGGTGTATCCAAAGGAAATTAAGGCAATGAGGAGAATCCCTCTTGTGTATTTCATTGTTAGCTTTTGTTCAACGACAACTGTTTCCCGATATGGTTGCAGTTAACAAAAGCCGCTCCGCTAGTCCAAGTCTTCTCTGCTGGTTCACATCTTCAGGCCAGCAGGCCAGTGGGGACTTGAACCAGCGGGAAAAACCGAGTTAGGTTAAGGCAATTTAATTGTAGAATCTATCAAAATCGCTTTATATTTACAGCAACGACCTACCTTTTTGTTTTGCCACCCACACTTCTATTCCATTCAATTGCTTCTGAAAAAAAAGTGGCAATACCTCTTGTTTTTACATTCTAATCACTCAACAATACCTAAAACATGGCAACCATCCAAACAGTTACTGTAAAAGCAGCAGATCCAGGGCTCGGTTTTTCATTGAACCTAGACGACAATGGAGCCCCCATTAACCAAACATTGAAAGTAATCGTCAAAGTCACCGACAGCCAAAACCAAACCTTTACCTCTACTGTAATCGTCAATGATCCCATCTCCGACAAAACCATCAATTTTGTGGTGCCATTTGGGGACAATCAATACACCCCTGGCGAAACCTTGAATTACAGCTTGGACATCTACATTCCGTTTGATGCTCCTACTCCAGTAAATCAGCCTGGAGTAGTCATTGCCAACTCCGGGAAGTTTGAATTGCTATCGGATGCCCCCTCCAGCATTCCCGATGGCGGATCGTTGGGGCCGGGACAATTGATGAATTCAATCAAGGGCAACCAATTGGGAATCATGCAACTAGATGGAAATTTTTGTGTGTATGACCAATTTGCAAAAGGAAAAAATTCACGTGTGAAAAATACAGATTCGACCTATTCACAAGGCAACGGCAACAATTGTTCACTTCAGGTTCGTGGCGGAAGAATTTTCATTCACAACAACTCCACCAATAAGGATGTAAGTGCAAGTCCTGCCAATCAGGCCATGCCCGGTGCAGCGATGGTCATTTCCAAAGGATTGATTTGCTTGCAATTGCCGGGAAATCAGCCCCAACAAGTTCAGGTAAGACCCGGTAACGTATAATGTCTTTTGAGTCAATTTAGAAAATACATATCAATCGCGCCTTTGTTTTTGGCTTCGATTTTTCCCCGGTAGGTACAGGCAAAGTCATTTTTCACCAGCTCCTGAGTAGCTCCTGAAAGATTGATTTTGCCTGGCTCGCTGTTTTGCTCCATCCGGGCTGCTGTATTTACGGTATCACCCCAAATGTCGTAGGCAAATTTTTTGACCCCTACAATTCCTGCTACCACTGATCCGGTGTGGATGCCAATGCGCACTTGAAATTTGGCTGCATTGAGCGGATCATTGATCCAGGCACAAATGGATTTTGCGGCCAGCACCGTTTTCGTTGCATGCTGAGCATCTGCCCCCGGAAGCCCGCAGACGGCTAAGTAGGCATCACCAATGGTTTTGATTTTTTCCAACCCGTTTTCTCCGACAATGCCGTCAAAAACGCGAAAACAGCGGTCAATTTCACCAACCAATTCCTGGGGAGACAGGTTTTCGGCAACCTGGGTAAAGTTGACAAAGTCAGTAAACAGCACGGTAACATTGTCATACAAATGGGCGGTAGCAGATCCCTTTTCCTTAAGTTCATCGGCTACTTCGGCAGGCAAAATGTTGAGCAAAAGCTCATCGGATTTTTGTTTTTCCATTGAAATGACCCGATTGGCTTTTTTCTGGTTGCTGAAGTTGCGGTAGATGAAAAATGAGGCAAGTACTGCCAACAATAACCCGAGAATAGAAATATTGCGTTGGATATTCCTGGCTTTGATTTTGGTTTTTTGCAACTCGCTTTCCTGGTTCAAGGTTTTTAATTGGGCGGATTGCAATTGTTTTTCTTTTTCGGATAAGCTCAATTCCTTGATTTTTTCTTGTTTTTCTGCTTTTTCTTTAAGGTAAGCCAAACGTTGTAAGTCTTTCTCCTGGTTGCTCAAATCCAGTTGCTGACTGCGGAGCCTGAGCTCCTGACTACGCTGGGTGGCAAGTAGTACTTGTTTTTGCAACTGTTCTTCAGTCAGTTTTTGATTGAACTTGTACTCCGCTTCTTTTTTGTCAAACTCGTACTGAATTTCAGTCCGGGTAAATTGTTTTTTTGACTCTTCCCCCAGGACTTTTTCTTTCAATTCGGTGTGTTTTTTGTAGGCTTCGTAAGCCTGAAGGTAGTTTTCTTGTTTTTCATAAATGCGGCTCAACGAAGCCCAAATGTCACTTTCTACCGACAGCGTACCGATTTTTTTGGTAATGGAGAGTGCTTTGGTTTGGTAGGCAATGGCCTGGAGGTAATCCTGCTTGGATGCATAGATATTGCCTATTTCATTGAGCTCGATGGCTTGCCCATTCAGGTCACCCAATTTTTCATGAATGGTCAAGGCTCTTTGCAGAAAGGATAATCCTTTTTGATTGTCGCTCAAGGATGTATATAGACTCCCCAAATTACTGAGGCTAACCGCTTGTCCGGATTCATTGCCAATTTGCTCATACATCTCGAGCGCTTTTTCGTGGTATTTCTGGGACATTGTAGAATTTGAAAGCTGTTTTTCGACGCTTCCAAGCCCGGAGAGATTTGCTGCCTGTCCGGTTTTGTCGCCCAAATTTTCCCAAATGGGCAATGCTTTGAGGTGAAATTCGCGTGCTTTGAGGTAGTCACTTAAATTGTAATAAATGTAGGCCATGTTCAAAAAAATATCGGCTTGTCCAGATTTATCTCCTAAACCTTCATACAGCGCCAAGGCTTTTTGGTAAAAACTCAATGCTTGTGGGAAATCCCCTAAACGTTCGTACACTGCACCAATATTCCCCAGGCACAGCGCCTCACTGGGCTTGTTGCCCAAAATCTGAAAAACGGGCAAAGTTTTTTGATAATAGACCAGGGCTTGTCGATAATCGGAGTTGTTGAAGTAGATGTTGCCAATGTTGTTCAGGTTGTTGGCTTGTTCTTGTTTGTTGCCAATGCTTTCATTGATGGGCAAGGCTTTTTTATAGTATTCGAGGGCTTGGGGAAAATCACTTTGGGCCAGGTAGATGTTGCCGATGTTGTTGAGGTTGGCGGCCATGCCAGGTTTGTCCGCCAAAGCTTCGAATAGGCTGGCAGCTTTTTGGTGGTAATCAAGTGCTCGAGGATAATCTGACAAGCGGTACAAATTGATGCCGGCAAAACGATAGGCCTGGGCTTCACCTTTTTTTGACCCAATCTTTTGAGCCAGGTTCAAGGCCAGGTTGGCAAAATACAAACCCGTATCGGGGTTGAAGCGCCGCAGTTCATAGCTGATTTTGTTGAGGGTACTGACTTTCTGGGTGTCGGATTTGAGCCTGGGAAGGCTATTGCGCAAGGAGTCGATGAGCGCCTGGCCGGTTTTGTTTTGGGCCCTCAATCCGATGGAAAAGGAGATTAAGATGAATAAAGCGGTGAGGTGTTTCATAGTATGGCAAATGTAGATCAGTAAAACTACATTTTTTTTTCCGCTCGACCAAGTCTTCCCCATTAACCCCTACCGCCACACCGCTGGTTCATGATCCCTCCTGGCACAACGTGTTTATGATTGCTTAGCTACGCCAAATCTTGTCTAAAAATCTTTTCCAACATATCAAACAGCGCCGGGTGGTTTTTTTCCAGGCGTTCCGGCTGTTGGAAAAAATATTCACTGACCACGCTAAAAAACTCGGCCTCGTTGGTACTGCCATAAACATTGATATCCGACCTTCCGGCTTTGATCGCTGCAATTTCGCGGTGCATCAGTTTCACCCAGGGGCTCAATAAGGGTGGTGGGAGTAGCGCTTCCGGGTGGCCGTCCGTAGACCCGTCCGCTTTGTCGAGCAGGTGCACAAACTCGTGGATGCCAACATGGTGAAGGGAACGCTGCTGCTCAAAGCCTTGGTGCAGGGCTGGTTTGGACAAAATCATCATCCGGTTCATGCCACCGCTGCCGACCATGCCCAGGATATTGCGCGCTTTGCCCTGCTCAGTCTCGTAGTCATGGTTGAATGGCCCAGCGTAGCAAGCACCTCGCGCAGGTTGCGGTAACGCCATCCTGGAAATCCGAAGAGAGGGATGACTGCGCTTGCTGCTACCAGCAGTTTGTCGGTATCATTCAGGTCAGTGTCAATACCGGTGATGCGGACTTTGTCAAAAAACTGTAGTACACTCTCCTCAAATCGAAGCTTTTCTGGTGCGGAAAGCTCCATATAAAAAGCAACTTTTTTAGTCAGGATCGACCTCCATGGTGTTGGAAATGTGGTGGTCTTGGGGCGTTTTTTTTTGAAAAAAAGCCACCACCAGCAGGCGATCAAAAGGAGCAAGAAAAATGCAATTGCGATAAGTTTGTTGTCGTGCATGGTGTACTTAAGTGGATGTTTTCAGCAGCGTGAATGTACAAAAGTAGTTTGAGGGAAGAAACATTTCTGAGGGCGAAGTTCAAGGAATGTTGAACGTTCAACAAGCGATCAGCCCCGCTATTCCCCAGGCGTTGTGTTGCCTGCGTTTTTTTCCGCTGCGATGATTGCATCAATAAAATCATTCACCAGCAGTTCTTTCAATTCCTGGTATTTTTTTCGATCCTGATTGGCTTGTTCCGCCAATTCATATTTCATTTGCTGGTATTTGATCCGGGCCCCTCATTTTTCCTCAAATGGTTGCGGGATAAAAGGTGCCTTTCCAGCGCTTTACTGTCCATTGGGCAAACGTAAAGATGGTGCTTGATGCGGTCCAATACCTCATGGCTCCATTGGCCACTCCTTTTGAACACCTCCCGGCCTTCAAGCCCTTGGTTTCCATTGTGGTAATAGCCAATTTT
>NZ_JADKCX010000135.1 GCF_016718685.1 Haliscomenobacter sp.
CCCTATGAACATTTAATCGTTTAATCACAGCATGCTTCGCAGGCTAATCAGCCTGATTGGGTAGGGGGTAGTGGCACTTCAGAGGCTTAACCTTCTTGTGCTTGGTGTATAGTGTTTCATAGCAAGCCTGTTCAGGTCATTTCCCATCTTTGCCGGGTTACGAACTTCCGGGCAGTGGTTCTGGAGTTCCACTGCCCGGCCTAAGAGTGAGTCTTGTAATTAAGGACAGATAGATTGAGAAATAAACCAGATTATCTTCAAGCCGCAGAAAACTGCAAGCTTCAGTTTACCATGATGTCAGTAGCGCTGGTTATTCAGTGTTTGTGCTGTTTTGATGCGCTGTTGCAATCCGTTTGATTACGAGTACAAATATAGACCCCACGCAAGCCCTATGAAAACCAGTTCGGGGAAATAGTTTGGGTTTCTAAAGCCTATTTTTTGATAAATCATCAAGTAGTTAGTCGATTTTTGTTTATTATAAATATTTGGTTAACAGTTATCAATGTGCTGAAAATTCTTAAATGCCACTTCTTTTTAAACTTGGGACTTCCAAACGGCGAATTTTTTTTTATTTTTCTGTAAATTTGCCTTGTTTTTAACATCTCGTTATGGGATTGGCGCGGGGGGGGGGTGCGGTCAGCAAGCGGCACCATGAAAGCAAAGAAGATCTGTTCCAACTCGTCCAGGCCATGTCGAAGTCGAAAGCGGAAATGCGCACCCTCGACGCCCAAAAAAGTGGCCGCGAAAGCGCCCGCTACCGAACTGTTTCCATGATATTGGCGACATGGAGGAATACGACGAGGCCAAACTTCGCGACCGTTTTGGCAAAAACCTGCCGTCCGACAAAAGTTACCTCTACGACGCCATCCTGCGCAGCATGCGCGATTACCGCAGCGCCAATTCCCGCTCGGCACGCATCAAAGAAATGATCTAGATGCGCGGTATCTTTACGAACGGGGCTTTTTGGCCAAAGTGAAGGCCGCCTGCGCGAAGCCAAAGCCATGGCCAAAGACCTGGGCGATCACTTAGCTTTGCTCGAAATCAATAAAGAAGAAAGCAAAATCGCTTCAGAAGGAAAAGAAAAAAACTATCGGCAAGTCATCGAAGAACTCATTGCTGAAAAAGAGGAAGAAGTGGCGCTGATGATGGAAGAGTACAAATATTTAGACAGTTGTTATCGCTTATTAGGAGAACTGACCCAGCGCTTTCAGTTCAATAACGACGCTGATAAAAACAGGCTCATTGAAAAATTCGCCTTCTTGCAAGACCCCGATGCGAAGGTAAAATCCATGCAGGCAGAACGGCGCTATTATCAGGATTTGGCGATGTACAACCAATTGCTCGGGCAAACGGATAAAGTATTCTGGACCAGGAAACCCGGTCTATTTCCACGACCGCGCCATTCTTTTCAAAGAAAGCGTTAACAAGCTCTTATACTACATCAATACCGGGGCGGTGGATCAGTCGGAAAAATTAGAGCCTGAGATTGAAGCGGGCATCCATAAATACGGCATCAACCCGGAAAGCGTCATCGCCATCATGGCAAACCTGGCGATTGGCTTGTTTATGATCGAAAAATACCAGAAATGTGAAGTCTGGAGCCGGAAACTTATCAAAAGTTCGGCTAAGATGAAGCCTAAGTTGGACATTCAGAAAGGCATACACCTGCTAAACCTGATTGCGGTGCTGGAATCCGGCGACCTTGATAAATTGGAAAATGCCATCCGTTCCTCCTCCCGGTTTTTGCACCAGACCTACGAAGGGAAAACCGATGGTTTTGAGTTTTTAGTGCTTTCTTACATCCGGGAATTGGTCAATGCGCCTTCGGGGGAAGTACGGAGGATATACAGAGACTTCAGGACTTTTTCTGGTCGAAGCCAAAAATTCAGCGCTCATACAGGCGCCAATTGGCATGGATGAACTCCTGCTTGCCTGGGCAAACCACAAAATTGAGCGCAAACCCACTGTAAGTTATATTCTGAAGAAGTAAGTTATTCGGTTGTCTTCAATTCAAGCGACGTAATTTCAATCTCATCGTTCTTTTTGATGATATGAACGATGGACTTTCCAAGATTCAGCGTGTGGCTGTCGCATTCTTTTGAATCATCCGGGCTGCGCAACCCGATATCTATGTCACCTACGCCAATAATAGACAGCGTCCGGTTGGGCCGGTTATAGGTCAGCGTCCACTGGTTTTTACCGGTGGTGTTCAGTCTTAGCTTTCGTCTGCTGCCCGCCGGGTGGCTGATCCGCCGCCATCCGGGGTTGGGTTTTCTTCAATCGGTACCAGGGCGCTGGCCACAACCAACTGATCTTTTAGTGCGCCGATCAGGATGCCGTTGCCAGATTCAAGGGAATAGGAAATTGCCCTGCCATTGTCAATCAGGTAGAGCGTCTTCATGTCTGAGGAAAGCGTAATTGAATTCAACATGTTCGTAGTGTAAGGTTTAGACGTTTTGTATTTGCCCTGGCGGATCAGGTGCAGGTTCGCCTGCGCCTCTGGGGAAGCTTCACCTTGAAAAAGGGCAATGAGTTTGTCAAGTATTGGCATAATATTAAAGGCATGTAGATTGTCCCAAACCCAAAAATAGCAATAAATTGAGTTGGCGGTACAAAGAAGGCCAATTTTTCAATGAGAAGGAATTGAAAAATAGAACGTGCTGCCTTGGCCTGGCGTAGAGTCAGCCCAGATTTTTCCGCCGTGCCGCTCAACGATCTTCTTACAGGTCGCTAAGCCGATGCCGGTACCTTCGTATTTCCCCTGGCCGTGCAGGCGGACAAACATGTTGAAAATCCGCTCCAGATTGGCCGGTTCCATCCCGATGCCGTTGTCGCTTACCGCAATGGTGTACTGGTTGTTCTGCTGCGAAAAAGGAGGAACTGATCCGGATATGGGGCGTCGCTTCTCCCCGATATTTGATGCCGTTGCTGATGAGGTTTTGAAAAAGCTGCACCATGGGACGCGGAAACACCCGCAAACTGGGTAATGATCGCACTTCAATATGGGTCTGGGTGCTTTCAATCTGGCTTTTCAAATTCAGTGTGGCTTCCTGCACCAGGCGCGAAAGGTCCGTAATTTCCGGTCGCTTTCCTTGTGGTCCAACCGGGCGTAATCCAACAGAGGTCGTCGAGCAGGTGCTGCATGCGCTTGACGGCACTCTGGATAAATCCCTGGTATTCTTTGGCTTCGTCGTCGAATTTCGATTCGTAGTGCCGGCTCAGTAAGGTGCTGAACGACCCAATGGTGCGCAATGGTTCGCGCAAGTCGTGGGAAGCTACCTGAGCAAATTGCTGGAGTTCGCCGTTTGCCAATTGCAGGAGTTGGTTTTGACCGTCAATGTATTTGTTCTTTTCGTTCAGCACCGCATTGTTGCGCCTTTGAAGGCGGTATTGACGCCATACCTGCCAGCCAGCCAGCAATAAAAAAAAGGCGATGATGGCAATGATGCTGGTTCTTAAGCGACTGATTTCCTGCTCTTTGGTCAGCACTGCAATTTCCCGCTCTTTTTTGAGCAGTTCGTAGCTTTCCTTTTTTTCGCCCAACTCGCGCACAATGGCTTCAGAAAGAATGGAATCTTTCAGGCCGGCAGAGCGGCGCAAGGACTGGATGGCTTCCGCAGGGCTCCCCGCTTTTTCGTACGCTTCGCCCAGGATGGTCAATAATTCGGCTTCCCGGTTTTTGCTGTTGCTGGCTTTCGCCAGTTCCAACCCATTACTCAGGTGTTCGATGGCCTGGTTGAAGTCCTTTTTTTCAAGGTACAGCAATCCTAAGTATTTATAGCTGGCTACCAGGCCCCAGACATCGTCGAGTTCCTGTTTCAGTTTCAGCGAAGCATTGAGGTAATCCAGGGCCTTGTCGTACAATTTCATTTTGATGTATACCGTGCCAACATTGTGCAGCGCATAGGCTTCTGGCGACTTTTGCCCCATTTTGCGGGCAATTTCGAGCGATTGCAGGTTATAATTCAGCGCTGCTTCCAGATCGCCCAGTTCTTCATAAGCCGAACCAAGCGCACCGAGACAGGAGTATAAGGCTTTGGTTTCGTTGAGGGATTGGCTGATGGCCATGGACTGTTTGTAATAGTCCAGTGCTTCTTCTGGATTTTTTTGATAAAAGAACAGGGTTCCCAGTTCGTAATACGCTTCCGCCATACCCGAAGAATCTTTCATTTCTTCGTTCTGACGCAGGCAGTCCAACCCAAAATCGTAAGCCTTTTTGAAATCGCCCATCGCCTGGTAGGTGGCGGAAATGCTGCCGCTGATTCTGGCAATGTCCTTGAGCGAATTTCGGGATTTTGCCCATTTCAGGTAAATGAGGTAATTCTCCAGGGCACGCTGGTAATAGGCCAACTTTTGGTAGTTGCGGCCAATCAGGCGGATATAGCGGTAATAAGTGGTGTCTGGCGGACGGAGGTATTCGATGCCTTCCAGGAGGATGCCCAGCGATTTGTTGTAGACTTCATCCTTATAATATTCATTCGCCCGGTTAAAAGCTTCATTGGCGTCGAAACGTTGCTTGTTCTGAGTGGCATTCAGCGAATCGGCCTGCAAAACCGAAGGCAGGGTCCCAATCAAAAGAAAAGGGCAATCCATAGTTTTCCCGGTGGAAACCAATATCCTTGTGGTGGCTTCAAAAAAATAAAAAAATCCTGCTTCACGGATGGTTGTTCGTTCATATCCAACAAACATACAAATTTCGCCCCAATTTTCGCCTGACAGGAAAAAAAGACCTTCCTATTGTGCCTCTTAGTTCTACTCCATGCAAGCCAAAGATGACGCGAACGACTGGTAGGTGGGTTGGTCTAAGTGCGAGTCGTCTGCGGTCTTTGAGAGTTCTTGGAGAGCAAAGAGCATGCGAAGGGCCCTGGTCAGGTAAAGTGGGACCACGTTGCTCGCCTGGCTAAGGTGATGACCAATTTTGGCCTTTTTGCATAACGCAGCTATCAGGACTGAAAGGCAAAAAACTCAGCGAACACAAAAACGGCCACCGCAAAAAAATGATGCAGTGGCCGTCAGCTCAGGGAATAAATCCCCTTTTAAATTTTGTTCTTCTCTAGAAGTCATCGTCGTCGTCCGGCCATGGTGGCGGATCGCCTTCGTTTCCTCCTTTAATCAACAATAATTGGTGTGCATCCAGCACGTCGTCACCTTGAAAATTTTTAAAGCGTGTCATAAAGAAAAAATTTTATAAAAGAATCGGTTTTGAAAAAGCGTGTGTGTGTGCTTGTTCAAGGTATTTGCTTGGATGCGATGTGAAAGAACTTTACAGTCCAGTGACTGTTTAATTGATAACGCACACTTATTAAAAAAAATACATGACCATGGCGATTTTCTTTGTTTTTTTTCAAATTTTAGTTTTAAATACTCCTTTTGGCAAAATGTCGGAACATAACCTTGCCAGTGGGTTCAACCTCGAAATAAACATCATCAAGATTCGGAATGATGCAGGACAAATCGCCATTCAGGTGCTGGATGAGCAAAAAAAGGTGGTGAAACAGGAATTTGTAACCATTGCCAATAAGCGTAGTGTTTTGATGGTTAAGGGTTTGCCGAAAGGCAAATACGCCGTCCAGATTTTTCACGACGAAAATAAAAATGAGAAGATGGACTTCAATTTTTTGGGAATTCCCAAAGAAGGCTACGGTTTTTCCAACGATGCCCGCGGCTTTATGAGCGCACCGGCTTTTGAGAAGCAGTTGATCAACCTCGATCAGGATCGGGCCATTCAGATCCGGCTTTCCTACTTTTGACGTACCGTCAGAAGCAAGGGCAGAAAATTTTCTGCCCTTACGATCTAAAAAAATCTCATCAGGTAAAATTTGCAGGATTAAAACGCCGTTCTATCTTTACGGCTGCTTTTTGAGTAGTTTTATTACTCGATTATGATCGAAATCCTGATTTCTTCCAAAACGCGCATTAAATTATTGATGAAATTTTTCCTCAATAGCGATGCTACTGCTTACCTGCGAAGCTTGGAGAGCGAGTTTGGAGAATCTTCAAACGCCATTCGCCTCGAACTCAACCGGTTTGAAGAGGCTGGCATGCTGGTGTCGCGGTTGGATGGCAATAAAAAAATCTTTCAGGCCAATACGGAGCACCCCCTGTTCAAAGAAGTACACAACATTCTCCTTAAACAAATTGGCCTGGACCGGGTGATCGAAAATGTCATCGAACGCCTCGGCGAAGTGAGCAAGGTTTATGTCATCGGAGAATTTTCCAAAGGCCTGGACAGCCAGGTGATTGACCTCGTTTTTATCGGCAATATTGAAATTAACTACCTTGTACACTTGATTGAGAAGGTAGAAACCCTGATCAAACGAAAAATACGGTACCTGATCTACAGTGAAGAGGAATTTGAAAACCTCAAAAGCTGGGGATTGACGAGGCCCAGACCATTGTTACTTTGGGCAAAGGACTAATTAATCGTGTTTGCCCACTCAGTCTCGTGTCTGTTTTTAGAGTTTGAGAGCAAGGCATGTGAAGGCCCAAAAAAGGGAGCCTACTCGGGTAAGTGACCGTTTTTGGGCCGAACATAACGCAGCTATCGAGCTATAAAACAGACACCAAGTTAAATTATTGCAACCAATAACCGACATACAGAGCATAGATGTAGCCATTATTGGCGCAGGAATCGTTGGCTTGGCAACGGCCTTCCAACTTAGTGCCCGAAAACCAGACTTGCGCATCGTCGTCATTGACAAGGAAGACGGGATCGCGCGGCACCAAACCGGCCACAACAGCGGGGTCATCCATTCGGGAATCTATTACACGCCGGGCGGTACCCGCGCTGAACATTGCCGGAAAGGCTACGCCATGCTGCTCGACTTTTGCGGAACGCTATATGACGTACCCATGACATCTGCGGCAAAGTGATCGTGGCGGTCAATGCCCGGGAGCAAATCCAGCTCGACCAGATTTACAAGCGTGGACTGGCGAACGGATTAGCAGGCATTCGGAAAATTAATCCTTCCGAACTGGCTGAAATTGAACCCCATGCAAAAGGCGTTGAAGCCATTTGGGTGCCCCAGGCTGGCATTACAGATTATAAAAAGGTCGCTGAAAAATACCTTGAATTGGTCACCGATAAAGGTGGCCGGGCTTTGTTTGGAGCAAAAGTGCTCAACATCCGGCGCGACAACAATCAGGTGCTCATCCCTAACCGAACGCGGGGAAGTGCGGTCAAAACTCGTGATCAATTGCGCCGGATTGTATTCCGATCGGATAGCCACGATGACCATCCCCGGGTTGGCGTTAAAAATTCTGCCTTTCCGGGGGGAATACTACAAAATCGTCCCTGAAAAGCAGCACCTGGTGCGCAACCTGATCTATCGGTGCCCAATCCGGACTTCCTTTTCTCGGCGTGCATTTCACCCGCATGATCAACGGAGGAATCGAGGCTGGCCCGAATGCGGTGCTGGCTTTCAAACGGGAGGGATACAGCCGGTGGCAGGTAAATCTTCCGGAATTGCTGGAAACCGTGACTTATTCGGGTTTCCGCGGGTTGGCCTGGAAGTATTGGCGCAACGGCCTGGCTGAATTGCGCCGCTCGTATTCAAAAAAGGCTTTTGTGAAAGCTTTGCAGCAATTGATCCCCGAAATTACCGAAAACGACGTTCGGCGTTACAGCGCAGGGGTTCGGGCAATGGCTTGCGATGGGGAGGGGAACCTGGCTGATGATTTTTTGATCTATGAGCAACCAGGCGTAATCAATGTTTGCAATGCGCCTTCGCCGGCGGCAACAGCTTCTTTGGCGATTGGCGAAACAATAGCGCTAAAAGCCCTGCAACAGTTTGAGTATTAATATTGTTCTAACTGTGCATGTTTGTATAGTGCAATCCTTCGGGATATTTGGAATAAGTTATTGGTAATGAACTGAAAATAATGCATCTACTGCTTTGCCCCTGTGTGGTCAAAGTATAAATTAACGAAAAATGGCAACTGCATTACGCAACATACAGATGGTGGATTTGAATACGCAGTACGACAAAATCAAATCCGAAGTGGACGAGGCTGTACGGGAAGTGATGGGATCTGCGGCTTTTATCAATGGTCCGAAAGGAAGATCCTTCCAGGCCGCGCTGGAAACTTACCTCCCCGCGAAACACGCGCTCCCGTGCGCCAATGGAACGGACGCCCTGCAAATCGCCATGATGGCTGCCGACCTTCAACCCGGCGACGAAGTCATCGTACCGGCATTCACGTATGTGGCTACCGCCGAAGTGATTGCCCTGCTGCGTTTGCGACCAGTTATGGTGGACGTAGACCCACAGACCTTCAACGTCACCGCTGAAATCATCGAGCAGGCCATTACCCCTGCCACCAAAGCCATCGTGCCGGTCAACCTTTTTGGCCAGAGCTGCGACATGGAACCAATCATGGAAGTGGCGCGCCGGTACAACCTCATTGTCATTGAAGACAATGCAAGCCATCGGCGCTGATTATACCTTTCGCGACGGCCATACCCAAAAAACGGGCACCATCGGCCACATCGGTTGTACGTCTTTTTATCCATCCAAAAACCTGGGATGCTACGGCGACGGCGGCGCAATCTATACCAACGACGACGCCCTCGCTGAAAAATGCCGGATGATCGCCAACCACGGCCAAACCAAGCGCTATTACCACGATTTAGTCGGCGTGAACTCGCGCCTGGATTCCATTCAGGCCGCCATTCTCGAAATCAAACTCCGGCACT
>NZ_JADKCX010000136.1 GCF_016718685.1 Haliscomenobacter sp.
GCCTTCCGGAGTCGGAAAAACAGCGCTGGTCTGGGAAATGGCGCATCAGCACAAAAAATTCAAGATCAAAGGCCGTATTCTGGAAACGACCGCCTCCCTTCTGATCAAAGAACTCATGACCGAAAATGCCGGCTGGGAATACAACCTGCCCCTGCTGTGCAAAGAACTGGCAGCCACAGAAGATTATCTTTTCGTGCGCAACTTAGCTGAACTTTCGCCGAATACCTGCTGCCTTTTATCAGTCGGGGTGAAATCAGCATGATTACCGAATGCACGGAAGAAGAACTGTCGCTCATCGAATTGAAAAGCCCGACATACCTGAGCCAGTTTCAACTCATCCGCCTCGAAGAGCCTTCGGAAGAAGAACTCGAATTTATGGTGTTGGGCAAAATCAAAGAAACTGCTGCTATTGAAAATATCGGGGTGGAGGAGGAAGCCATCCGGGAAGCCATTCGCCTGCACCGGCGTTTTGCACCCTATTCTGGGATGCCCGGCAAGCCCATCCGCTTTCTCGAAGCCTTGTTAATGCGCGAAAAAGCAGCCCCTGCGCCGAAGACCATTGGCCGATCGGAGGTCATGCAGCGGTTTTGCGAAGAAAGCGGAATGCCGCCTTTATTGTAGATCCCGACATTCCAATGGATGCCAAAGCGGTACTGACCCATTTCAACAACCAGGTTTTTGGCCAGGAAGCAGCAGTAGCTGTGTTGGCCAATGTATTGACGGGCATAAAAACCGCCCTTTCAAAAACGGGAAAACCGATTGCGTCCCTGTTGTTTGTTGGCCCCACCGGAGTTGGAAAAACGGAAGTGGCCAAAGTACTGGCTGCGTTTATGTTTGGCAGCCGCGATCGCATGGTGCGTTTCGATATGAGCGAATTTTCAGATTATGGCGCTGTCAACAGGCTGATCGGGGGCGTTTCCGGTATGGACGGTCAACTCACGTCCGCAGTTCGGCGCGAGCCTTTTTGCGTCCTGCTTTTTGATGAGATAGAAAAGGCCGACGCCGGTTTTTTTGACCTTTTGTTGCAAATATTGGGTGAAGGCCGCCTCAGCGACGGCAGCGGCCGGGTGGTCAATTTTTGCAGTGCCATCATCATCATGACCTCCAATATCGGGGCGGCACGCTTTCAAATGGGGCGGGTGCGGCTACAGCAGGGCGCCGAACAAGAAGAAGCCATCGCCCATTTTATGAATGTGGCTCAGCAGCATTTTCGCCCGGAATTATTCAACCGCATTGACGAACTCATTCCTTTTTCACCGCTCGATCAATTGACGGTGCGGTTTGTTGTGGAGCGCGAAATTGCCCTGCTGAAAAAACGCGAAGGCATCCGTTTTCGGCGCATGTCGCTCAAAATTGAAGAACCGGTACTGGATTTTCTCGCTGAGCGGGGATATCACGAAAAATATGGAGCACGGTATTTGCAACGCACCATCCGCGAGCAATTGGTGCTGCCGCTTGCGCGCAAACTAAATCAGGAAGATTTTGACGAGCGCCTTGAAGTGTTGGTACAGCTAACAGAAGGGGCGCCGGTTATCCGCATCAAACGCGATCCGCTGGCCCTGGATCTATTGCTGGAAGAATTGGAAAAAGCCAACTATGCCAATTACGGCGGTTCGTTGCGCCGCAGAATTCAGGGTATTCTCAGCGGGTATTTGTACAGCAGCTTTTCCAGCGAAATACGCACCCTGGAGCGCATGGCTCAAAAAGAAGAAAAAACTTTCTGGAAACAACCCCAACAAGCGGCCCGGTATGCAGCGTTATTGGCATTAGCTGACCGGGGCAGGCAATTGAGCGAACAAATCGAATCCATCGAAATGGCGCTGAGCATCGCCGTGTTGGGCATTGAGCCCTATCAACCGGCGATGCGGGAAGCCATCGAACAATGGGAAAATGATTTTTTTGACTGGAAAAAAGCGCTTTGTGAAGCAGGAAATCCCGATGGGAATCGCTGCTTTCTCCACGTCTACGGCGCGCAACCGCTGGAAGTTGCACGTTTTATCGCACCCTGTTTGAACAGCTTGGTTTTTACTTCAACGGCGCAGCAATCTGGTTCCGGGACAGCTACTATCAGACAATAAAATTGGAAGCAGAAGCGCCAAAAACGATCAAAGATCCCTTTTTTCAGGACCTGGTGCTCCAAATTCGCATGAAGCTCCAGAACCAAATGAAAAAGGTGATGTTTTATTCGGGATGGTTTTTAAGTGGAGGGCCCCTGCGCCAGCGTTGATCTTAGAACCGGAAGAAGGTTTGCAACGTTGGAGAAATAAAGAAGGCAAAGAACTGCACTACATGATCAAAGTAGCCAAAGAACCTTTAGTGACCCCTATGAAGATACACCGTCATGATTACTATACTCAGGAGGCGCCCCGGCGAAACCTCACTTTGAATTCAATTAAGGACACCATTTATCAAATCAACCGCGAATACCAGCGGGAGGATTGGAAGGTGCTGGTATACAAATCTTTGGAAGTTCAATTTAAAATTCGTTTAGATGATGAAGTTACCTGAAATCACTCGCTTCTCCCTTATCGCATTTTTTAGCTTAGTTGCGATGGGTTCTTTGTTGGCACAACCGGCTGCTCCGACTCCCGCGCCTGAATTGCCCGGCTTTTATTGGGTTACCTTTAAAGATAAATCCGGCACGCCGTTCTCTGTCAAAAGCCGGAGGCTTTTTTATCGCAAAAAGCCTTAGACCGCAGAAAAAAAACCGATACGCCTGTTACTGCACAAGACCTGCCGGTGAATCCTAAATACGTAGAACAGGTGAAAAATAGTGGCGCCGGTATTCAATATACGTCCCGTTGGTTCAATGCAGCAACGGTGACTGCAACTGCAAACGTGGTCAAACAATTAGAAAAACTGCCTTGTGTGGGATCCGTCACGTTCGTTGGCAAAGCGCCCGTGGCCAGTGTCTGGAAAACCAAAGCACCGGAAGGCACCTTTGAGGCTGAACGCAAAGCAGTTTCCATTGACAGCCTGCATTATGGCTACGCCGACCAGCAAATCAAACAGTTGAATGGCCATAGCCTGCACGCCTCTGGGCCATCGCGGTTCGGGCATTACGGTAGCGGTATTAGACGGTGGGTTCACAAGTGCCGATAAGCACTACGTTTTTGACAGCCTGCGCACGAAAAACCTGTTGATTCCTGCGCGCGATTTTGTGGACAACGACTGGCAGGTTTGCGAATCGAGCTCACACGGAATGCAAGTACTTTCCGTGATGGGAGCCAACCAACCCGGCGTTTTGGTGGGCGCAGCGCCAAATGCGTCTTACGTGCTGGTAAAAACAGAAGATGTGCGTTCGGAATATCGGGTGGAAGAGTGCAACTGGATTGCCGGTTTGGAATACGCAGACAGCCTCGGCGCAGACATCATCAACTCTTCTTTGGGTTATACGACGTTCAGCGACAAAACAATGGATTATCAATACAGCAGTCTCAACGGCGCTTCAGATGCCAGCAAGGCTGCCGAATTGGCCACTGCCCGGGGCATGATCGTGGTAAATAGCGCCGGCAACGAAGGCGATTCTGAGTGGAAATACGTCGGTGTCCCGGCTGACTCCAAAGGCGCCTTTTCAATTGGCGCTGTTGACAGCAAGGGTAAAAAAGCCGGCTTCAGTTCCTTCGGCCCTACCGCCGACGGCAGGATCAAACCGGATGTTTCCGCAGCAGGTGCGCGCGTGATGTCCGCCAGTGCTTCCTCTAACCAGATCCGCCCAACCAGCGGTACCTCGCTGTCTGCCCCGCTTGTATCCGGGATGATCGCGGCCTTGTGGAGCGCTTTTCCGGAAAAAACCAACATTGAAATCATGGATGCAGTGCGGAAAAGTGGCAGTCAGGCCGATGCGCCCGACAATGAACTGGGCTACGGCATCCCCGATTTTGTTCGGGCTTTTGAGTTGTTGAAAGGAAAATCACCTGCAAGACGGCGCGCGGCGCCCCGCGCGCGGGAGCCATTTGACCGACGCTAAATTTTCGAAGTTGGTATTAATTTTAGGGGAAGTTGCTTTACGGGTCGCGGTTTAAATCAGATAAGCCTTATTTTGCGCGGCAAAATATTTCCTAATCGAATAAAACGACTCAAATTATGATTATCGGAGTTCCAAAAGAGATCAAAAACAACGAAAACCGCGTTGCCCTGACGCCCGCAGGAGCGCTGGAACTGAGCAAGCGCGGCCACGCCGTGTATGTGCAGGGACAGCAGGCGTAAGCAGCGGTTTTTCGGATGATGAATATGTCGGCGCCGGCGCAAAAATCCTTCCGGCGATAGAAGACGTTTATGGGATTGCCGAAATGATCATCAAAGTAAAAGAACCCATCGAGCAGGAATATCCATTGATCCAACCCGATCAACTGCTCTTCACATATTTCCACTTTGCTTCCTACGAACCGCTGACCCGCGCCATGATTGCCAGCGATGCAGTTTGTTTAGCTTACGAAACGGTCGAATTGCCGGATCGCTCCCTGCCCTTGTTGGTGCCAATGTCTGAAGTAGCAGGTCGTATGGCCATTCAGGAAGGCGCCAAATATTTGGAAAAACCTTCCAAAGGCCGCGGCGTGTTGCTCGGTGGCGTACCGGGTGTGCCTCCTGGCCGAGTTCTGGTGCTTGGCGGCGGCATTGTGGGCATGCAGTCAGCTAAAATGGCGGCGGGCCTTGGCGCACAAGTAACCCTCCTCGATGTGAGTCTGCCGCGGTTGCGCTACTTAGCCGATGTAATGCCGGCCAATGTGACGACGATTCATTCCAATGAATACAATATCCGGAAGCTGGTTCGGGACCACGACCTGATTGTTGGCGCCGTGCTCATTCCGGGCGCTAAAGCACCAAAACTCATCACCCGTGACATGCTCAAAACGATGCAGCCCGGCACCGTGTTGGTGGACGTGGCTGTAGATCAGGGCGGCTGCTGAAACAACCAAACCAACTACCCACGAGAATCCAACGTACATCATTGACGATGTGGTTCACTATTGCGTGGCGAATATGCCGGGTGCAGTGCCTTACACCTCCACCATCGCATTGACGAATGCCACGTTGCCTTACGCTATCCAACTCGCCGATAAAGGCTGGAAAAAGGCTTGCTCCGATAACCATGCCCTTCAGCTTGGCCTGAACGTGGTGAATGGCAAAGTGGTGTATCAGGGCGTTTCTGATGCGTTCGGCCTGCCGTACCATGAGGTAAGCGAGGTATTGTAGTCGCCAGCTTCAGCTGGCAGACTTTAAGAAACGGAAAGAAAAATGAGCGGGCGGGGAGCGAGGTTCCCGCCCGCTTTGTTGTGCTTCAAAGGTCAGGTAGCCACTGATCTAAGAAGATAAAAAATTGGCAGCAGAAAGTTTTGCTGCTTTTAAAAACTTGGTTATCAACACCAAAAATTGTAGATGCTGGGTTGCATCTTTACAAAATTTTGGCGGATTGGCCGATGGCGCGCTAAATGATTTATGTTGCCTGGGAGCGCTGCGAGCACACTTCTGTACTCCTAGCCAAGTTTTCCCAGCCCATTAGAGTTGTGCCATCATGCGCAGACTAACTTAATCTTCCTTAGTTATGCAAAAAAGGTACACATGGTGTATACTTTTTCTAAGAATAGACGTAACTTTGTATTCTCTAAGTACAAAGTCTATTCCTTTATAAGGAGTAACTAAATCAGTCGTTCATGATGGATGATTAAATGATAAATTATCAATGCGCCCTGATTCCAGTCAGGCGTTTTCCTTATCTTCCAGAGTTTCTCTTTCTATTACTACAATCATAATTCAAAGATGGAGTAAATCATTCGTGACAATTTTTTCCGAATAAGTTATCCACATTTTACTGAATTTCAACATTTTATCCGACAAAACCTTGCAATCTTCTCTGATTTGTAAGATAACTGTTAAATTAGGATTTGTTAATTCCTTCTTCTTCTCGACACAAAGATAAGGTGGAAAATGGGGGCCATTAGTGAGAGAAGGTTGTTTTTCGAGCGCCGAAAACGGCTAAATAACCAGTCACTCTATAAATCACTGAGTACCATTAACGACGTTACCTTCCCACTTTGCAACAGTTTACTTTAACCTGGAGAAGCACTAACTGCATCAGCCTTCCTTACAATTACAACCCACACTTCATAGACTTCAGTAAACCTCCAACTCAGAAGTATCCGATATTAACCATGCCGAACCGCCATCCAATTCCCGTGTTTGCACCTTAAAGCATAAATCAAATGTAGGATGTTCTGTTGTGAAAACAATTTTTCTCCGATATTCTATTCACAACCTTTCGCTTTGCTTTATCCCCCTGCCAAAGGGCACAAAATTAAACTACATGTTTTACTTACTGTCTCGGATTTCTTTGTGGTAGACAATACCCGACACGGCACCACGCACACAACAAAAAGAAAGAACTCCAAGCCGTTGTGATCGTTGTGCCGTTGTGTGAAATCAAAAAAACGCGTTGTGCGACAAACAACCCGCACCACTTGCTGATTTCTGCGAAAATGACAAATCGACAATGAGTGTACTTTGAAAATGAGGAAGCTTTGGGTTGAAAGCCGCCTTAGCATCCTTGGCGGGACCTTTGCGCTCTTTGCGGGACTCCTTTTTCCCGCTAAGTACGCAAAGGTTCCGCTAAGTCCGCAAAGCGAGACGCCGCCTTATCTTTCAACAGATCCAAAGATCATTCTCAAAAATCAGAAAAAGCAATGTTATATAGCTATTATGCATTTGGAAATCCTAACCTAAAATCTCGTATTTTCGCAGCAAACAACGAACCAAATCATGTATTCATGAATATTGTCCCGGAATTACCGGAAGCTTTGGAACATCGGCTGCGAAGAAGCCGCCCGACACGGGGTGAGTTTGAATCGCCATATCGTTGAGCGTTTAGGTGATTAAAGCAGCGATCAGGAAGACATGCCTTTGACAGAAGGCGCATTGCTTCAAAAAATAAACCTGGAATTGAGGAGGAAGAATGGAACCGGTTTCACGCCTTAGTGGCGTTGCGTAAGTCAGGCCGGATCAACGAAGCGGAGCAACAAGAGTTAACTGTCCATACCGAAAAAAATTGAAACAGCCAACGCAGATCGCCTGCCTTATTTGGTGGAACTTGCTCGTCTTCGCAATGTTACATTACCCCAGCTGATGAATGATTTAGGTTTGAACGCCCCTTTGTTCATTTATGACTAAAAAAGATAAGATATTCATCCGGCAGCGCCTTCTGCTTGCTGCGAATATTGCTTGTCTCAGGATCAGTATTCTCCAAGCTCGTTTTCAATTGAACACCTTATTCCGCTGATAAAAGCAGGAACATCCAATTTAGACAATCTTGCTTATTCCTGTCAAGGCTGTAATAGTTATAAAGGAGTTGCAACAGATGCAAAGGACCCTTCTACCGGGTTGATCGCACCGCTTTATAATCCCCGAATAGATAGCTGGGGCGCTCATTTTCAATGGACTGAAGATTTTTTTTTCTATATTGCTGGAGTTCTCCCCACCGGGCGTGCGACGGTTCAGGGTTACGACTCAACCGTGATAATGTGGTCCCAGTTGCGGCAAATTTGGTGGTACTTAATTACATCCCTCCATACCTGAGGACATCCTCTTATAAAAAGGATCATTTTCACATAACGAATAGCAAAAGGATTGTTAGTTGGGAATTTGTGCCGTTGTGTGAAAACCCAAATCTCAAAATCTTCGGTTTCAAATAGTCAATGCCAAACTTACGTTAACATAGGAAAATCCCCCATATTTTCACAACAAGCAAATGAAACCTAAATCATCCCTTGTGAATATTATCCTGGAACTACCGGAAGCTTTGGAGCAGCAACTACGCGAAGAAGCCGCCCGACAAGGAGGAGCCTAAATCAATATATCTGGCGGAGCCGTTTGAGACAAAAGCGCCGCCCAAAAAAAATGCTCCTTTGACTTCAGAAGCCGCATTGCTTCAAAAAATAACATTGGAATTCGAAGAAGAGGAATGGAAGCGGTTTCATGCCCGTGGGGGCTCGAAAATCTGCGCAGATCAACGAAGCAGAGCAACAAGAATTAACGGCCCTTACGGAAAAATTAGCAGCTCATGCCGAGCGGTTACCTTATTGGGTTGAACTTGCCCTTTATGCGAAATACTTTGTCCCAACTGATCAAGGATTTGGGGTTGGAGGCGCCATTGCTTTATGACTAAACAATTGATTATCCTGATAATTGTTTAGTACAGAGAGGGTTGACTGCCGCTTTGCGACCTTTGCGCTCCCCTGTGCGCTTTGCGGTTAATTTTTCTTACCGCAAAGGACGCAAAGGTTTATCCTGCAAAGTCCGCAAAGTGTGTGAACCCCAAAATCCAGAGCAAACAGGAGTAATCAGCGTTGTTAATCATACGCATACAAGCTCGCTGCAATTTTAATTGCCTGATTTTCAAAGCCATCCACATAAACAATGACAACCAGCAGGTTGGTACTGCTTTTTTGTCGAGTACAGCCATGACAATAGCGTTGGTGCCGTCTTTTCTGCCTTTGATGTAATAACCTGAGAAATCATCCACTTCAATGGCTTCTCCTTCCTCAATATCGTCATATTCAAGAGCTGTAGCCATTTCTACAACGGCTTCAGCCAGGTCGTCGTCGGTTATTTCTTCGTCTTGTATCGGAACGATGCTAAAGAACAGGTTGTCGTTGCTGGCAGAAAATTCTTCGGCGTTGTTGGCTTCTATTACGAAGTCATTCGGCACTTTAAACCCGACACCGTGGGTATCCCAATGCATATCCGTCATTTGGGCGGATAAACTGGTGGCGGCAAGGCATAAAAAAGCAGTTGCTGCAAAAAGCAAGCGTCTCATAGAAGTGAAATTTTGATGATTGTGAATGAAAATATTTGAAATTATTTAGTG
>NZ_JADKCX010000137.1 GCF_016718685.1 Haliscomenobacter sp.
ACCATCAAAGCAGCGCTTGTCCGTATTGACACCCAGGATACGGTGGCCATCACCCAGTATCCCGATCAGGAAATGGATATGCTGGCGCGCCACGGCGGATGGGCAGAGCAACAACCCGAAGTGTGGTGGCAGCACTTTTGCTTAGCTACTCAACGGCTTTTAGACAAAGCCGATATTGCTCCTGATGAGATAAAAGGAATTGGGATTGCCTATCAGATGCATGGCCTGGTTTTGATTGATAAAGATCAGGAGGTACTCCGTCCTGCCATTATTTGGTGCGACAGCCGTGCTGTAGCCATTGGCCAGCAAGCTTTCCAGGAAATTGGCGAAGAGTATTGCCTGAGCCACCTGCTCAATTCGCCGGGTAATTTCACGGCATCAAAGCTCCGCTGGATCAAAGACAACGAGCCGGAAGTCTACGAAAAAATCGATAAAATTCTTTTGCCCGGCGATTTCATTGCCATGAAGCTGACCGGCGAAGCCGTCACCACCATACCTGGCTTGACAGAAGGGATTTTCTGGGATTTTAAAAAAAAGGAAATTGCCCGGGAGGTGCTTCAATACTACCAACTCAACGAACACAACCTCGCTGAACGGGTACCGACTTTTCCCATCCAGGGCAGGGTAACGAATAGAGCGGCTGCACGAACCGGCCTTTCAGCGGGAACTCCCGTCACTTACAGGGCCGGGGATCAACCCAATAATGCGCTTGCGCTGAATGTATTGCACCCCGGAGAAGTGGCAGCAACCAGCGGCACTTCGGGTGTCGTTTACGGAATAGTAGACCGCCCGGTTTTTGATAAAAAATCAAGGGTCAATGCTTTTGCGCACGTTAATTACGAACAAGCGTTCAACCGCATCGGGGTTTTGCTTTGTCTCAACGGAGCAGGCATCCAATACAGCTGGATCAAGCATCAGGTCGCGCGTGGTTCACACAGCTACTCGGACATGGAAAGAATGGTGTCAACCGTACCGATAGGGTCAGAAGGGGTTTGTATCCTGCCTTTTGGAAATGGCGCAGAGCGGATGCTGGACAACCGGGATCCGAATGCCCACATCATTAACCTGCAGTTTAACCGCCATACAAGAGGTCACCTCTACCGGGCTGCGCTTGAAGGCGTTGCGTTTTCCTTTGTATACGGCATCAATATTTTAAAAGAGATGGGGCTCAACGTAGACGTCATCCGGGTTGGGAATGACAATATGTTTCAGTCGAAAACCTTTTCTACCATTTTGGCAACGATGCTTGGCAGTCAAATCGAAGTGGTGGAAACGACCGGCGCTGTGGGTGCAGCAAAGGCAGCGGGGGTTGCCATGGGCGCCTACGTTCCTTAGAAGAGGCATTGTCCAATATTAAACCCACCATCGTCTATGAGCCGCAATACAACCTCGGCCAATATGCGCAGGCGTATTCGCTTTGGCTCTCCTGTGTCGAAAAATCGCTCAGCCAGCAGGTTTCTTCAGGCAAGATTCAGGAGTCCGTAAAACGGAAAACGATGGAATTAGAACAGGATCTAAAAACAAAAAACAGGGAGTTGGCAGCCATCACCCTGCAAATGGTCACCAAAAATGACCTGTTGCTTGAGGTTCAGGACGCGCTTCAAACAACTGCCAAAACAAACGATTCGGAGGCTTTAAAAGCCATTATTCGCAAGCTGACTGTAAAAATTGAATCTCACCTGAACAACACAAGCGATTGGGATGCCTTCGAGGCGCATTTCAATCTGCTCCATAGTGATTTTTTTAAAAAGCTGAAAGGCATCTATCCGGGGCTCACTATACCAGAGTTAAAAATGTGCGCCTTTATAAAAATGGGGCTTAGTACCAAAGAAATAGCCCAGCGGTTGAACCTTTCCATGAGGGGCACAGAGACTGGCCGCTTCAGGCTTCGGAAAAAGCTGGATCTTGTTGATGGGATGAGCTTTCAGGTTTTTCTTGACACCTTATAATTAGTGTCTGTTTTTATAGTCCTGGCTTCGCGCAGCCCAGCTGCGTTCATTCGGGCTGGCTGCGCTCAGCCCCCGCTCCTCCGCGCTGACGGGAAGGGCCCTAAATGGACCCAGACACTAAATATCCGCTCACTCCTACCCTATTGCTTTTCATCCATAGATTTCTGGTCAAATTAAATAGAATTGACTTGTTGACGTATTATTGACGTAGTTTTTCGCCTTTGTCGGCGAATAGTTGCAGTATTCATTTTTTTTGCCATTGGTCGTTATATCCTTTCCTTTGTTTCATATAATCACAATTTTTCAAAATTTTATTTATCTGCAATTCAGCAACCAATCATTTTATACTGAATGCAGCATTCAAGGCCGTTTAGGGTCTTGACAATTGGCAGGGAAATCATTCAGCATCGCAGATTATTACCCAAACTTAAGGTGTGCAGCACCTGTGAGAATGAATTTATATTGTTATGGTGATGTTTTTAGTGCTTTGAAGCGACAATACTAAAACCAACTAAAATATGAAACTAAGCGCTAATCGCTTACTCATGCTATCTCTTCTGTTATCTGGTACGCTCTTTTGTACAACAGCCTACAGAGCAGGGAATCCACAAAGCGACTTTCTTTATCGCGATGCAAATCAACCTATTGAGTCCAGGGTAAAACGACCTCCTCAAGCGCATGACCCTGGAAGAGAAATTGGCGCAAATACAATGCATTTGGCAGAAAAATCTCAATTCATAGATAAAAAAGGTGATTTGCGGCCGGATAGTGCAGCTGTTTACCTCAAACATGGCATCGGACAAATCGGGCGGCCCAGCGAAGGGTTTGACCGCTCGAACAACACTGGAAGAACTGCAGAAGAAAATGCCCGCTTCACCAACCAAATCCAACGTTTTCTTGTAGAAAAAACCCGCCTCGGAGTCCCTGCTTTTTTTCATGAAGAATGCCTGCACGGCCATGCCGCAAAAGATGGCACCAGCTTCCCGCAGCCGATTGGCTTTGCCAGTAGCTGGAACCGCCAATTGGTAGAAGAACTTTTTACCATGACCGCTCGGAAGCAAGGTCAAGAGGCACGCACCTGGCACTTTCACCGGTTGTGGATGTGGTGCGCGACCCACGGTGGGGACGCACCGAAGAAACCTACGGAGAAGACCCATACCTCTGTGGCGAAATTGGACTGGCCGCCATTTACGGGTTTCAGGGAAGAGGCAAAACAATTGACAGCGAACATGTGATGGCAACCCTGAAACACATGACCGGCCACGGCCAACCGGAAGGCGGCAATAACATTGCGCCGGCGACCATCTCCGAACGGATGGTTCGGGAAATGTTTTTACCGCCGTTTAAAAAATGCGTCCAGCAGGGAAATGTGCGCAGCGTCATGGCTTCCTACAACGAAATAGACGGCGTTCCAAGCCATGCCAATAAATGGCTTTTGCAAACGGTTCTGCGGGGTGAATGGGGTTTTAAAGGCAGTATTGTCTCCGATTATTATGCCATCCGTGAATTATGCGACCGGCATCATATTGCGGCAGATCATAAAGCTGCCGCTGTGTTGTCCTTAACTACCGGGGTGGACATCGAATTGCCGGAGCAGGAGACCTACCAACTTTTGAAATCGGTTTTTGAAAATAAAGAACTTCCTATAAGCGTCCTCGACACTGCTGTAGCGCGCAACCTGCGCCAAAAATTTGAATTGGGCTTATTTGAAAATCCGTATGTGAATGAGGCTAGAGCCAAAGCAGAAGTCGGATCCGCCAAAAACGCAGCAATTGCACTCCGGGCGGCTGAAGAGTCCATGATTTTATTGCAAAACCGCAATAGTCTTGCGCCAATCAGCGCCGAAAAATACAAAACCATTGCCGTAATCGGCCCGAATGCCGATAAAGTCCTGCTCGGCGGTTACAGCGACCATCCCAAGTATTTCGTCACGGTGCTCCAGGGAATTCGGGACAAAGTTGGCGCCAAAACTAAAATCCTGTACGCTGAAGGATGTGGCATCACCCAACCCGGCAGTTGGTATCTGGATCCGGTAAACCCCACCGACCCCGTTGAAGACCGCCGCAAAATTGAGGAAGCTGTTGCGATTGCAAAACAGGCGGACCTTATCATTTTAGCCGTTGGCGGCAACGAATTAACGAGCCGGGAAGCCTGGGCAGAGTCGCACCTTGGCGACCGCACCAGCCTGGAATTAGTCGGATTGCAAAATGAGCTCATCAATCAAATCAGCGCGACCGGAAAACCCATCGTTGGGTTGTTGTTCAACGGCCGGCCGCTCGCTATACAAAATCTCGCTGCAAAAGCAGATGCAGTTTTCGAATGCTGGTACCTCGGGCAGGAATGTGGCCGCGCTGTGGCAAATGTACTTTTTGGAGAAGTGAACCCAAGTGGTAAGCTTACCATCAGTTTTCCACGCTCTGCAGGCCATATTCCATCCTTTTATAATTACAAACCTACTGCACGAAGGGGCTATTTGTGGGACGATGTTTCACCCTTGTACGCCTTTGGTTACGGATTGAGTTACACCACCTTCCAGACAAGCCTTCCGAAATTGGAAAAATCAACCATAGCTTCCGGTCAAAATGCAGTGGTTTCCGTGGAAGTGACCAACACAGGAAAAGTTGCCGGACAGGAAGTTGTACAGCTCTACATCCGGGACAAAGTGAGCAGTGTGACCCGGCCCATAAAAGAACTGAAAGGCTTTGAAAAGACAACCCTGCTTCCGGGAGAAACGAAAACAGTAAAATTCACCCTCACACCTGAAGAACTTGCTCTTTGGGACATCAACATGAAATGGGTGGTGGAACCCGGTGAATTTGAAATCATGACCGGAAATTCCTCCAGGGACGGCGATTTGAAAAAGGTTGTTTTGACGGTGAAGTAAAACCGGTTACCCCGAAAGCTCAGGATGAGTATTGTTTAAGCTTCATATAATTCAGTGGCGCCTGAATCCCGTGAGGGGTCGGGCGCCAAGTTTAATTTCTAATCATAGTGGGTATCCTGACCTGCTTCCCTGGTTTATCATTCATTAAAAACGTCAATTATGAACAATTCAGTCAACTGTTATCACAAAAAAGCTCCTCCGTAAAGGCGTTATTGCCTAATGAAGGAGCAAACCAATTACTTTAAACTTGATCATTAATTTATGAAACAGAAATTTCTATTCAAGGACAGGGACTTGATGGCGCAATTCAAGCCAATTTGTCTCACATTGTTCTTTCTGCTTTCCTGCACCGCTGGCATTGTTGCCCAGTCCATGACCGTAAAAGGAACGGTTACAGATGAAAAAGGGGTAACTTTAATCGGGGTCAGCATTTTAGTAGAGGGAACTTCGACCGGAACCACTACGGATCTGGACGGTACTTATGAATTGAAAGCGGATAAAGGCGCTTCGCTTCAATTTTCGTACACCGGGTTTACCATGCAGACCATCGTTGTAGGCGATAACGCTAAGATTGATGTCTCCTGCAGCCCGATGTCGCGATATTGGATGAGATTGTGGTAACCGGTTATTCCACGCAAAGAAAGCGGGACATCACGGGCGCCGTTTCCTCTGTAGACGCTGAAGAATTGAACGCGGTAGTTGCTACCAGCTTTATCCAGAAATTGGAAGGCAGGGCTGCTGGTGTTACGGTTGCTACATCGGGTGAACCCGGTGAAGGTGCTGTCGTCAGAATTCGGGGGATCAGTTCTTTCCAGAACAACGACCCATTGTATGTAATTGATGGCGTGCCTGTGGAAGACTCTTACAGCACCGGATTTAACCCGAATGACATCGAGAGCATCCAGGTATTGAAAGATGCTTCGGCTGCTTCGATTTATGGCGCCAGAGCCAACAATGGCGTTGTCATCGTCACTACTAAGAAGGGTAAGGCCGGGAAAACCAGCGTCACTTATTCTGCTTATGTAGGGGTTCAGACACCAATTAACAACCTTGATTATTTGATTACGGATCCTTTGGACTACTCCAGTTACGTTTGGACGAAGCATGAAAATGCGGGAAAAGTGGTAGACGCGGCAAACCCTTACGGCCTTGGCCGCGGGGTATTACCCAATTATTCTTTTCCTGCAGGCAATACGGCAGATGAGACCGCTTATAAATTTCAAGCAACATTATTGTCAAAGCCAATAAAGAAGGTACAAATTGGTTTGATCAGGTTTTTGATCAATCTGTTGTAACGGAACACAACATTGGCGTGTCCGGTGGCAGTGCAAACGGCAAGTACTACCTTTCCGGCAGCTATATCGACAACAAGGGCACCATGCTTCATAACTATTTCAAGCGTTATACGCTGCGTGCCAATACTGAATTTAATGCTGGCCGGTTTACTTTTGGAGAGAATGTTTCCATCTCCCGCATCAATTCAGTTGGTCAGGACGGTATCAGCGGTGGTAACCAGGATGAGCAGGGCATCATGACCTGGGTCACCCTGTTGAACCCATTAACGCCGGTTTATGATGTAGGCGGGAATTATGCCAGTGACAAAGCTCCAGGGATGAGTAACGGCAGCAACCCACTTGCAGCGTTGGACCGCAACCAAAACAACGAAGGTACTTTTTACCGGATACTTGGTAACGTTTATGCAGATCTCAAAATTTTTGAGGGGCTGACAGCTCGTACCAGCTTAGGCGTTGATTTTTACCAGAATTACACAGGCGGGGTTCGCTTTTCCAACCTTTGAAAACAGGGAGTTCAACGCTTCCAATGGCTGGAACGAAAACTGGGGCACCGGGACAACCATGACCTGGACGAATACGCTGGCTTATAACACGACATTTGCAGAAAATCATGCCCTCCAGGTTTTGGTTGGGTATGAGGCTATTCAGGGCAAATACCGCAACATCGGTGGTAGTCTGGCGAATTATTTCACGGACAACATCAATGCCTGGTACCTGAGCACCGGACTTGCCGACCCAGGTTCAAGGGTCGTTTTCAGCAACGGCAGCCAGTCTGCATTGGCTTCTGCATTTGCAAAAGTTGATTATACTTTTGCCGACAAATACCTGGTTAGTGCTACGATCAGAAGGGATGGTTCTTCTAACTTTGGCAACGAAAATACGGTGTTTTTCCAGCATTTAGCGTTGGCTGGCGGGCAAGCGAGGAAGCATTCCTACAGGATATTGATTGGTTTGAGCGACCTGAAATTGCGTTTTGGCTACGGGATTACCGGCAACCAACGCGTACCAGGTGGCAATGCTTTTGACCGCTTTGGCGGCGGCCCTTCTTCTACTTTCTACGACATCAATGGCGCAAACAATGCCATTGTTACCGGCTATGCACTGACAAACAGAGGCAATCCGAACACAAAGTGGGAACAGAACATTTCTACCAACGCCGGCGTTGACGTGTCTTTGTGGGAAGGCAAAATTAACCTCGTTGTTGACGTTTACAACCGTACGATTGACGGACTTTTGTTCCCGGCAGCCAATCCAGGTACAGCAGGCACAGCAGCTCCGGCCTTCGTCAACATTGGCAAGATGACCAACACAGGTGTTGACCTTGGCCTCGATTACAAAAATCGGATCAGCCGCGATCTGACTATTGACCTTGGCCTTACTTTTTCTCAGTACCGGAATGAGATCGTTTCTATTGACGGCAGCTCAACTTCATTCTTTCCAGCCGGTTTCGACTCTCGGATTGGTGTAGTTGGCATCAACCAACTCGGCGCCTCTATCTCTTCGTTTTATGGATTCACTGCTGACGGCCTCTTCCGTTCAGACGCCGAAGTGGAGTCGCATGCTGAACAGGATGGCGCTAGTGTTGGACGTATCCGTTTTAAAGACATTGACGGATTCGACGATGATGGAAAGTTGACAGGCATTCCCGACGGTGTCATTGATGATGCAGACAAAGGTGTAATTGGAGATCCGCATCCGGATTTCGTTGCAGGTCTGACCCTTGGATTCACGTTCAAGAATTTCGATTTTTCGGCATTTTTATTCAGCTCTGTTGGAAACGAAGTTTTCAATTACAACAAGGTATTTGACGTTTTCGGTTTGTTCAATTCCAACGTAAGGAAAGACCTCTTGACTGAATCGTTCAGCGCTACCAATCCGAATGGCACCTATCCGCTGCTCGATGTTGACGACACGTTCAGCCAGGTACCAAGTTCTTTCTATGTGGAAGATGCCTCTTATGTGCGCCTTAAAACGCTGCAAATAGGCTACACTTTCCCGAAAATGGGCAAAACGTTCAGCAGCTTGCGGATTTATGTCCAAGGTCAAAACCTGTTCACTTTGACTGGTTATTCAGGTCTTGACCCGGCGCCGTCAAATTTTGGTGTTCAGGATGGTATAAACGGCGACCAGTGGAATGGCTATGACTTCGGCAACTATCCGGCGAATAAAATCTTCATGTTCGGTGTAAATGCAGCTTTCTAAGCCGGTTTAATTGGCTCTTTAATTTTAAAATGTACAAAAATGAAAAAGATAAAATTCACAATACTCGGAATAGCCCTCCTTGTTGGGCTGTTTGTGGCTTGTTCCGATGATTTTCTGGACGTGGCTCCACAAGCATCGCTTGATGAGGGAACATTGGGCAATCAGCAAGGCGTAGAAGCAACGCTGATCTCGGCCTACTCTATGCTTGATGGCTGGAACGATGACTGGGGAAGTTTCGGGATTCCCTGGGGCGCCGCTGGCAGCAACTGGATTTGGGGAAGCGTACCTTCAGATGAGGCCTACAAAGGCTCCGAACCTGGCGACCAACTCGAAATTCAACTTGTTGAATTATTTCAGTGGGCACCTGGAAACGGCTACTTGAATTTCAAATTTCTGGCTTTGTACGAAGGCATCGCCCGTTCAAACGCTACGATCAAGTTGATGAAGAAGTCTGAGGGAATAACAGACCAGGAAAGAATCGAAGCTGAGGCTCGCTTTTTTGAGAGGGCACTATCACTTTGATGCGTGGAAAATCTGGAAGAACGTTCCTTATTACACGGAGGCTGATGAAGATTTCAGAAAGCCCAACACGGCGGACATCGTTCCGAATATTATGCAAGACTTCACTTATGCCATCGACAATTTACCGGAAACGCAATCTGCTGTTGGCCGTGCCACAAAAGGGGCTGCCCAGGCTTATCTCGGCAAATTGCACCTCTACACCGGCGACTATGGAAAGGCAAAAGAGCAGTTTGATGCTGTAGTCAACAGTGGAAAGTATGCCTTGTTGCCTTGTTTTCACGATGTCTTTACGGAAGCAAACGAAAACGGGTCTGAAATGATCTTTTCGATCCAGGCCTCCGTCAACGACGGCACTTCAGAAGGCCAAAACGGCAACTTCGCGGACCGCTTAAGGTACCCGAACGGTGGCGGCACGTTCTCTTGCTGCGGGTTCCACCAGCCTTCACAGAACCTGGTGAATTCTCATAAAGTTGACGCCAACGGCCTTCCTTTTATCACCACCTTCAACAATGCTGATGCAACGGCATCCGATCCTTTGGATCCCCGTGTAGACTGGACGATTGGCAGGGACGATGTTCCTTTCTTGGTCTATGGAACCACGCACCTAACTGGATTCGTGCAAGGGCATTTGCCGGACCGTACAGCTCCAAAAAATTCATCCACCTGCCCGGCCAGGAAGCAGGTAACAGTTGGAGCAACCAGCAACTCAGCACCATTAATACGGCCGTTATCCGCTATGCAGACGTTTTGCTCATGCTGGCTGAATGCGAAGTGGAAATTGGAAGCTTAGAAAGAGCGCGGGAATTGGTAAACATGGTTCGCGAAAGAGCGGGCGGTTGCGCTCAGGGGCCTGATGGCGGCGCTACGTCCAACATTAACGATCCGGGAATAACCTGGGCTGATTATGAAGTGGGAACCTACGATACTCCGTGGTCAGATAAAGATGCAGCTCGTGAAGCTGTGCGCTTTGAGCGTAAGTTGGACTTGCACTTGAAGGACATCGCTTTTTTGATTTGCGGCGCTGGGGTGTAGCAAAGGACGTCATCAATCAATATCTTGCAGTTGAAGAAACCAAGCGTACGTATCTGGATGTTTCAGGAGGTTTTGAAGACAAGCATTGGTTGTACCCGCTTCCTTCAATTCAAATCGAGTTGAGCAAAGTTAATGGTACGCCACAGTTGAAGCAAAATACCGGCTACTAAAATTTAGTGCGTAATATATGAAGAAGCTGTCTCATAAGGCTCAAAAGGCAATTTGCTTTTTGCCTCTTGCCACTTGCCTCTTAAGAGACAGCCTCTTCATTTTTTATTTGAAAAAGAGATCACGATGAGCCGTTATGTATTTCGATTATTTCCTGTTTTATTGCTACTTACCTCTTGCGGGGAGTCCACCTCTCCTTCCGGGCATCCGACCAGTACATCCACTCTTTTTGAAAAATTATCCCCGGTCAAACCGGAATTGATTTTATCAATAAAGTGGAAGACGGCGAGGTATTTAATGTACTCACCTATCGCAATTTTTACAACGGCGGCGGCGTAGCCATCGGTGATGTCAATAACGACGGATTACCAGATATTTACCTGACCGCCAACCTGCAATCCAACAAGCTTTACCTGAACAAAGGCAATTGGCAGTTTGAAGACATTACTGAAGCCGCAGGAGTAGGCGGTACAAAAAGCTGGAGTACCGGAGTTTCGATGGCCGATGTTAACGGAGACGGCTGGCTCGATATTTACGTCTGCAATTCGGGCGACATTGCAGGCGACAATAAAGAAAATGAACTCTTTATAAACACGAACCCCTCCAAACTGGCGAAAAAGGAGGCGTTACCTTTTCTGAACAGGCAAAGGCTTACAACCTCAACGATGAAGGATTTTCCACCCACGCTTCCTTTTTTGACTATGACATGGATGGCGACCTCGATTGCTACATCCTCAACAACTCCTACAAAGACCCAAAAAAAATAGACGCATTCAAAAGTACGCGCTTACAAAAAGATCCGTACGGCGGCGATAAGCTTTTCAGAAATGACGGCGCTACCTTTACCAATGTAACAGACGAATCGGGTATTTTCAGCAGTGCAATTGGGTTCGGTCTCGGCGTCTCTGTTTCCGACCTTAATGGCGATATGCGGCCCGACATTTACATCAGCAATGACTTTTGGGAGCGGGATTATTTATACCTGAATCAAGGAAAATCTGTTTCAACTGGCAAAACGACCTTCTCAGAAGAATTGCCTCAAAGGGTAAGCCTTAGTTCTGTTTCCAGCATGGGCGCCGACGTCGCCGACCTCAACAACGATGGCACTTGTGAAGTGTATAGTACCAACATGCTACCCGCCGACAATTACCGGCTAAAAACCACCACTGCTTTCGATCCCTTACCACCTCGAAGATTTTAAATACCGGGCAGATTACCATTATCAGATTTTGCAAAACTGTCTGCAACTCAACGACGGGAATGCGCAGTTTCAGGAGATTTCGAACATGTCCGGCGTGTCAGCAACAGACTGGAGCTGGGGGGCTTTGATATTAGATTTCGACAATGACGGTTGGAAAGATATTTACGTTTGTAACGCCATTTACCATGAAATCATGCATCGGATTTTACCAATTTTATCAACGATAAAGAAGAGGTAAAAAAAGTGGTGATGGAAAAGGCAAATTCGACTGGCGGGATTTCCGCAAAATATATGCAATCCAATCCGCTACCCAATTATGCTTTGCGAACCAAATTGGGGGCCCAAATCAAAATTCCGCCCGCCGGTTTTTGAAAACCAGGCCAGCGCTGGGCTTGGAGAGCCCGGCTTTCCAATGGCGCAGCTTGTGGCGACCTCGACGGCGACGGCGACCTCGATTTGGTGGTCAACAATGTGAACATGCCTTGTTTTGTTTATCAGAACAAAACGAATGATAAAACAGAAAATCACTATCTCAAAATAAAATTTGAAGGGGAAGCCCCAAACCTGTTTGGCGTGGGCGCTACCGTTAAAATCACAAGCGGAACCCAAACCCAGGTTTTGCAACATTTTCCTCAGCGCGGGTTTCAAAGCAGTTCGGAGCCCGGATTGCTTTTTGGGGTAGGTCAGGCAAAACAAATTGAAAAACTGGAAGTCATTTGGCCCGACCTCCGGATGCAAGTGCTCGAAAACATACCCGCCGACCAAACCCTGGCGCTCAAACAAACAGAAGCAACTGCAACATTTGTCCCGGAAGCAAGCAAGCAGGCTCCCCTTTTTCAGGATGCCTCCAAAACCGCCCTTCAGGGCAATACCCGCCATCGGGAAAACCAATTCAGCGATTTCGATGTCGAAGTGCTTTTGCCTCGCATGCTTTCCACGGACAGTCCAAAAATCATCCGTGGCGATCTGAACGGCGATGGATTGGAAGATTTTGTACTAACGGGCGCCGCTGGCGACGCCGACAAAATGTTTATCCAAAAAAACGGCGGGTGGCAAGCAATCAAAGACTGGCAGCCGGCAGCCGATCAGAACTGGAAACGACCTGTGGGTGATCCTGATGCCGACGGCGACGGCGACCAGGATCTTCTGCTTGGCGCAGGCGGCAACGAATTCTACCGGGGTATCGAACATTTTCGGTTGCGCTATTATGAGAACCAGGGCAAGGGTGTTTTTAAAAATGTACCTGCAAAAGTGCCCCCAGCAAAAGGCATGATCTCCTGCATTATCCCCGGCGACATAGACAACGATGGCGACCTGGATCTATTTCTGGCTGGAAGAGCGGTGCCGGGCAATTATGGTTTAATGCCCCGCAGTTTTATGTTGCTGAATGAAGGCGCAGGACAATGGCGGGACGTGACTACTGAAGTGCTTGGGAATTTGGGCATGGTGACCGACGCCATTTTTTCGGATACAGACAAGGACGGCGATCAGGACCTGATGGTAATCGGAGACTGGCTGCCGGTGATGCACCTCGAAAACCAGGGTGGTCAATTTGCTTTCTCAAAAAAACAAACAACAAGTCCCTTTAGCGGCTGGTGGACCTGCATTGAACCCCGACCTGGATGGCGACGGCGATATCGATTTTGTATTGGGCAACTGGGGACTGAACACCAAGTTTAAAGCGTCCGACCAGAAGCCAATTACCATGTTCGTCAAGGATTTTGATGCAAACGAAACCGAGTTTGTCATCAATTGGTACCCGCCACTGGATGACAAACCCTACCCCTTTTGCGGAAAATTAGACGACTCAACAAGTGCCTTCTTCTAAAAAAAGAAAGCGCTTAAATTTGAAAATTATAGCCATTTTACTTACGAAACTTTATTCACAGAAGCTCAACGAAAGGTGCAATTTCACACAAAATCAACTGGTTGCAAACCGCTGTACTCTGGAATGTAAACGGTGCTTTCCTGTTGGAAGCGCTGCCAATTGAAGCGCAGTGCACCCGTTTTTGGCATTGCGGTGGAAGATTTTGACGGGGATGGTGTAAAAGACATTTGGCTGGGCGGTAATTTTTATGGTTTAAAACCTGAGGTTGGACGACACGATTCCAGTCGCGGCGTATTTCTGAAAGGAAATAAAATAAAACCTATAAATACCTGACGCCCTCTGAACCAGGATTTTTCAAAGGAGAAGTACGGGATGCAGCGTTTTAAAATGAAAAACGACCTGGGTATTCTGATTGCAAGGAATGATATCGGAAGCTTTGTTTTACAAATTAAAGCGCCCGAATTTTTAATTTTGACCTTATTCAAAAGAAGTTTTCATCGAAATGATTTTACTCAAACATGAGCAATAAGTACTTTTTCCTATACGGGCCAATTATCGCATTGCTTTTTTGTGCTTGCGCGAAAAAGCCCCCTACCCTTTTCGACCAGCTACTGCCGGACGAAACCGGCATTCATTTCTCCAATCAAATTATTGAAGACGACACTTTTAATGTCCTTGCATTTGAATACGTCTACAACGGCGGTGGCGTCGGCATTGGCGATTTTAATAAGGACGGGTTGCAAGATGTATTTTTTACAGGAAATATGCGCGGCAACAAACTTTATCTCAACCGACGGAGATTTCAAGTTTGAAGATGCCACAAGTAGCAGGCTTGCCGCAAAAACCGCTGGAATTCGGGGTCGCCGTCGTGGACATCAACAACGATGGCTGGCTCGATCTCTACGTTTGCGCAACGACTTACGAGCCTGGCAGCCGGCGCGCCAATTCGCTCTTTATCAACAACGGAAACCAAACATCCGGAGCCGGCGGGCGTTACCTTTACGGAAATGGCCGCAGCTTACGGCATCGCAGATTCCTCCCCACACCACCAATGCCGCATTTTTTGATTACGACAACGACGGCGACCTCGACTCTACCTCTTGATCAACCAGATGGACAAAGGCGCCGTGCCCAATAACTACCGAAAAAAAGAGTGGATGGGACTTCTCACCGGACCGATAAGCTTTCCGGAATGATTATGATGAAAAGCTGGGACACGCCGTGTTTACCGACACTTCTGAGGAAGCGGGCATTACCATTGAAGGATTTGGGCTGGGGCATCAACATCTGCGACATCAACCGCGACGGATGGAAAGACATTTACGTCACCAACGATTACCTATCAAACGACCTGTTCTGGATCAACAGTCCAATGCCTGGCGACCAGGCAACCGGGCGGCGTTTTGTGGATAAAGCGGCCAGCTACCTGAAACACACCTGCTATTCTGCAATGGGCAATAATGTCGCAGACCTCAACAACGACGGGCTTGCCGATATCGTCGCCCTGGATATGCAACCGGAGGATAATTTCCGGCGAAAAACCATGCTGCCCCCGAACAACTACACCGCCTATTTCAACAACGACCGCTTTGGCTACCAGTACCAATACATCAGAAATACCCTGCAACTCAACCAGGGCATACGGCCAGACAACGGCGAACCTTTGTTCAGCGAAATATCCATGTTCTCCGGCATTTCTTCAACCGATTGGAGCTGGACGCCTTTGATTGCTGATTTTGACAACAATGGCTACCGGGACATCATTGTCTCCAACGGCTTCCCCTAATGACGTAACCGACCGAGATTTTATTGATTACAACAACGACAAAGGCAGCTTTCTGGATAAGAAACAGCTTTTAGAAAAAATACCCTCTGTTAAAATCCGGAACTACGCTTTCCAGAATGTGACGGCGAATCCATCGGACATTTCCAATCCCAGTCCCCAAATACCGGTTTTTAAAAACGTTACGGAAGATTGGGGAATCACTCAAAATAGTTTTTCCAATGGCGCAGCTTACGCCGACCTGGACAACGACGGCGATCT
>NZ_JADKCX010000138.1 GCF_016718685.1 Haliscomenobacter sp.
CCCTTGGTTTTCATCATCAAATTTCATGGTTCAGGATTGTGAAGGTGTTTGGAATGCTACCGGGCACAAGGACCCGGCAGCAGGAGAAATGCAGCTGATTATCAAGCCGCTGAAGGCAAGCTCACCGGTGTCAGCGGTGCCCAACTGGTTGCAGGCCTCCACCGGTGGATTGAAATTGTAGCTCAGGATGGGTTCCGCGTCGCCGGTGAGGGTATCCTCGCGCCAAAGGGGCATGCCCTTAAAAACTGATTCCTGGGTAGCGATCGCCTCGGCGCTCAGGCGTTTGAAGCTGAACTCCGCGATAAAAAAGCGGCTGTTGTTGGCCTCGGGTGCCTTGCTCGTACGCTCGACGGGGGTGATCGTCAACTCAATTTGGCAGAGGTTGACCTGTTCATAAAAAATCTCCTCGTTGAGGCCCATCAGGTTGTCGACGCTGTAGCCATGCAGCAGCAGGTTGCAGACCTGGTTCCCCTGATTGAGGAAAAAGAATTCCGCCCAACGCTTGGTACTTTGGCCCAAGATGCTGTCGCGAAAAATCCGGAAAGCAATGGGAATGAGGGTCAAAGATTCCTTGGGTTTGGTGATGGGGGTCTCCCCTTTCAGGTTGAACATGCCCCGGTTGGCGTCGAAGCGGTACTGGCGGGGGCGACCGGGCAGGTAAGCGATAGGCGCGATCTCCGCAGTTTCGGTGTTGATCAAGTTGGCGATGCCTTTGGAGTTTAACGGCAACAGCGTTTTCGTTTCCATTGTTTTAGGTTTTAATTGATGAGAAAATATAGTCTGAGTAAAAGAAAGTTATTGAAATCAGATGCGAGCATTTCGGACAAGTCCAGGTCTGAATGTGTCCAAAAATCAAAGTGCCGCAGGCAGGGCCACAGTTCTGTTTTTTTAACTGGCTTTGTTTGGATGCAGCCAAAGCTATTCCCACGACGACACGACGACGCAGATTTGCGCAGACGATGTTCAGCTTTCGAAAAAATCTGCGCGATCTGCGGGAGAAAATTTCTACCCTAGTCCGCGGCAAGCGGGCTGCCGCAAACCGAATCCGGCAATCCCAGGATAAAATCAGCCGCCTTTTGCGCCTGCGCGGCAGCACTCAAAATCAATCTCGCATCACCCTTGAGCGCAGCAATCCAGCCCTGCAAATAAGCGGCGCTATTCGCCTCCAGTTGCGGGGTATCGATCTGGCAATGCGCACAAACAAAAGCAGCACACAGCTCGGCCACCAGTTCCTCGCGGCTGTAATCGTCAGAACCAAACGCCGCGATCGGCTGGTCAGCTTTGAAGCGGTTGAGGCGGGACGTGTGGCCCGTCCAGTGACCCAGTTCGTGAAACAAGGTGCCGTAAAATTCCTCCGCTTGAGAGAATTGTTCCAGCAAGGGCATCCGGATCAAATCCAGGGCAGGCGCATAGCAAGCTCTATTCCCAGTGTATTCAATGTTGGCGGAGGTTTTTTCCACGACGCTTTCGCAGCAAGTGATCCGCTCATGAGCTGTAAACACCGCGTTGGGAGGATACACAAAATCGATGCCTTCAATATCCGGCGCGTTGAACACGTGGTACGCTCGCGGTTGAGGAATGCGAACCGCTGCCCGATCTTCCTCCTTTACCTTCTCCCCCTGGGCATCGAGGTAGAGCCAGTTCCAGAAAAAGACCAGTTCCGCTTTAGCCCCCTTGCGGATGCGGCCGCCGCGATCCTGCACCTGTTTGAAGGTCATGAAGTAAGGATCCTCATAAAAGTAGCTCAGGTAAAGCTGGTTGAAACCCCGGTAAGGGCTGCGGGTGGCGTAATTCATGGCGGGGAGGCACATTTTTTCAGTCCAGGACTTGCGCCAGGGCGCCACCCCTTGCTCCAGGAGCGCAAGGATTTTTTGGGTGGCAATTTCGTAGATGGATGCGTTTTTCATGTGAAAAGAATGGATGGTGAGAGAATGAGAGGCTACCCAGCGGTAGCCTCAAAAGGAAGTGCAACTCCGGCCGATTTTGTCAGCACCTGACAATGTACCCGGCCATTGATTTTAAGATAATCGGCAATCGTGCAGGCAGTATAAAAGGGATGACGATCTGGGCCATTGTGGCGCAAATAGCGGCGATAAGCACGGTTTAGTTCCAGTTCAGATACAGTATACTGAGGGCCCAGCTGCTGCCGGACCTGGTCTTTGATGGCTTTCATGTTAGTTGAAAAGTTGAAGGGTTAAAAAGTTGAAGAGATTAAGCGCAACGTTGCGGAACGTAGATTGGAAGGGTCGGTTCCCTGGCTACCCGGCCATTTGGGCCCGCGCTGTAGAATTTCCGTTTGACTTGCTGCTGTTGCAATCGGTAAGTAATCAAGGCCATGTGCGCCTCGATGCGGGCGGTGGTCAGTTCGAGCTGGGCTTTTTGGTAGTCCAATAAAAGATCAGCAGCGCGGAGCAGGTGGTTATGATCGTCGAAGTCATTGCAAGGTAGAAACAGCGAAAGGCCAATGGCCTGTTCTTCGAGCAAAAGCGCACGAATGTCGTGTTCTTGCTTGAGGTAAAGGGCAATTTCCCGTTTGGAAAGGGTGACCGGTTCGGGAAGGAACAAAGTCCATTTGTTCAACCCATCGTGCCGCAGTTTAAAATCACTTTTGGGCTGGTATTCGTTTTGCAAACGATCTTCCCAGTATTGATCGAGGGAGCGGTATAACCCAGCGTAGTAGCTGTTTTCTGTAAATGTTTCAGGTGTCATAATACAGTGTTTTTGTTGCTTTTCTTTATAAAGATAAACATTTTGTGTTTAAATTAAAATTTTATGCAACATTTTTTAACTATTTTTTACACTAAAAATCAACAAAATAAACAATATAACAGCATAAAAACTTATCAAAAAAGCTTGCAAATACAAAACAAAATGTGTAATTTAAAAAAAAACACCGACATGGATAACAAACTGCAACAACTGACCGAGGCGCTGGCTACAGGTACCTGGGAACAACTCCTGAGCCTCCACGAAGAAGCCCTCAACGACCTGGAGGGTGACACCGAAAAACTGTACGAATACATTGCAAAGTACCTGCAAGCATGAAACTACTGATCACGGGCAGCCGCCGGGCCACTGCGCAAGACTACGCAGGCCTGGCGGAGGCCATCCAAAAATATGCCCCCCAGGCCAGCGAGATCCTGCACGGCGGAGCAATGGGCGCTGACCAACTGGCGGAGCAATACGCCCGGGAGCAGGGACTACCCGTGACCGTGATCCGGCCCAACTATACCCAATGGCCCGCCAAAGTGGCCCCGCTGAAAAGGAACCACGACCTGGTGGCCCTGGCTGATGGGGTCATTGCGCTGTACAAAGGCAAGCGCAAAGGGGGCACCGCCTATACCGCCAGGCTGGCGCAGGATGCCGGTAAACTACTGGTGGAACTGCACGACAGCGGAGAATATAAACCTGGTGAGCAACTGAGCATGCCTGATAAACAACCTGCATGCTACAGGGGGGACTGCAATGGTAAAATTCCCCCTGCTTGAATTCCGAAAATGCGCGAGCGCTGCTAGCTCCGCTTTCGTGCCTCACTGGGGCAATTTTTAGTGCGTTCGCTGCGAACCACGCACTCAAACACACGCTGGCACAAACTAGGCTGCCCAACCCCGCACCCTTACGAGGGGGAACTGCAATAGGGGAAAAAATCCCCCCCTGCTAAAAATAAAGTGGCGCAGCCGCCGCTTTGCCTTTCTCCCGACCGCACCCTGCCCGCTGCGGAACTGCACTAGTACGAAAACTCCCCCCGGAAAAAAGGCCAAGCAATGCAGCCAGTGCCGGGCATAGATGCAAGGTGGAGCGCCCGCAGTGAGCGGTTTTTTTTTCTGGTGCGTAGCTTTAGCGGAGCAAACCAGAAAAAAAACGCGAGCGAGGACGTACGACCTTGCAGCAATGACTGGCACTGGCTAACTTGCTTTGGCCCTTTTTTGTGGGGGTTTTTGAGCTAGTGCTGGTATGGTGGTGGAGGGGGAATGTTTATCAATTCTAAAGCAAGATCGAAACCAAATTGTTTTTTATTCCCAAATTATACACTTAAATTTGTTCACAAGGGGTGTTTAAGCCTTTTCAAAAGTTTATGTCGATGGATGACCAGCAAGCGAATGACCTCATTATTTACCAAACCGCCGATGGCAAAGCCTCCGTAGCGCTTTTCGCCAAAGACGGAATGGTGTGGATGAACCAAAGTCAATTGGCAGAACTTTTTGACACCTCTGTCCCTAATATTAGCATGCACATATCTAACATTCTGAAAGAAGGAGAATTAGAGCAAATTTCAGTTATTAAGGATTACTTAACAACTGCCACAGATGGCAAAGAATACAAGGTTACTTTTTATGCGCTTGACATGATCCTGGCCATTGGTTTTCGGGTACGCAGCAAACGCGGAACCCAGTTTCGGATCTGGGCCAACCGCAACCTCAAAGCATACATGGTGAAGGGCTTTGTGATGGATGATGAGCGCTTGAAAAACCCGGATGGGCGGCCCGACTACTTTGATGAACTACTGGAACGTATCCGGGACATTCGAGCCTCAGAAAAGCGTTTTTATCAAAAAGTCCGCGATTTGTTTGCCTTGAGTAGTGACTATGATCTGACGGACAAAGCCACTCAGATGTTTTTTGCCGAAACACAAAACAAGCTGCTTTACGCGGTTACAGGTCAAACCGCAGCAGAGTTGGTCTTGGCACGTGCCGACGCCAATGCGCCAAATATGGCACTGAGTTCCTGGAAAGGATCGGTGGTGCGCAAACAGGACATCTTCATTGCCAAAAACTACCTGAATGAAGACGAGCTGGACACCTTGAACCGCCTGGTGGTTATTTTTCTGGAAACCGCGGACTCAGGGTCAAAAGCCGCAAGGACATGACTATGCAGTTTTGGCGAGAAAATGTAGATCGGCTGCTGGAGTTCAATGACAAACAAGTACTCAGTGGTCCGGGGAAGATCAGCAATGCTGAGATGGAAGAACGGGTGCGGAAAATTTATGACGTATTTGATCAACAACGTAAGGCATACGACGCTAAATTAGCGGATGAAGAAGATTTGCGGGAACTGGAACAGCAGTTGAGCAAACGAAAAGACAAGGATCAATAATTGATTAGTAGATTTTTGCAGCTTGTAGTATCCCAAACAGACCGGCTATTCTTTGGCATTTTCCTTAATTTTCTGCATATTTACCCCAAACACCAAGCCAAGCACCATGCCACAACCCCTAGACTACAACGCAGCAGAATGGAAGCGGATTTTCAACACCCTCTTAGATCAAATTGAACATCAGCAATGCGTATTGCTATTGGGGCCAGAGCTCGCCCAGATGGATGGGCAGCCGATCCAGCAGCAGTTGCGGGAACAACTCCTGGCCGATTACGCAACAGAAATAAGCTACTACTACGCCCGTGACGGCCTGTTTTTATTTACCGATGAATTGGCCAAAGGGGATGTGCAAGGAGGAGTGCGCTTGTTTTACAAAAACCCTGACTTGGGCGCTAAGCTGGACGAAACGGTTTTCAAAAAAATCGCCCAAATCCCCTTTCATTTGGTGTTGTCCATCAGTCCCGACAATTTTCTTTCCGAGGTGTGTTACAAATACGGGGTCAAACACCGCAGTGCCTTTTTTCACCACCGGGGTGATGCCGTGCAACTCATCGACCCACCCAGCAAGGAAATTCCCTTGGTATACCAATTGTTTGGGCGCTTCAGTCAGGACGACTCTCTGGTTTTGGACTACGAAGACCTTTTCCGTTTGTTGCAAGCAGGCCTGGGCGCGCCCGGGTTGCCAGAAAAAATTGCGCGCCGCCCTCGACCGGGCCAAGACCTTCATCTTCCTGGGGTTTGATTTTGAAAAATGGTATTCCAGTTGCTTTTGCGCTTGTTGACTGGAGAAAAAGCCATTCGCAAATACGCCCTGAATACCCAAATAGCCGAGAGCCAGACCCACACCTTTTTGGTCAAACAATTTGAAATTGCCTTTTTGGGCGATGAAATGGCCTTTTTTGAGCACTTGTACCAGGAATGCCAGCAGCGCTTGAAGTTGCGCCAACTCAGCGAACCCAATTCTCCAGCCGCCCGGCAGGTGATTCAACTGGTACAGGAAGGAGAGCCAGAACGCGCCTTGGAAGTCCTCAAAGGCCTGCCGGGCCTGGACAGCAGCATTGCCAACGACATCGTCATGTTGAGTGCCCGTTACCTCAACCTCAAGCAGAACCAGGAAAAGGGCCTGATGGATTCGCGGGATTACTGGCCGGAGTTCAACCGCATCATCGATGCCATTCTCGAACTAAGCCAACACCTACCATGAAGACCAATCGATACCCAGGGGTAAAGCCCTTTGAGACGGGCGAGCAAGACCGTTTCTTTGGTCGGGATCGGGACATTGCCGACCTCTACGATCTAATTTTGCTGGAAAAGCTAGTGGTCCTGTTTGGCAAATCCGGTTACGGCAAAAGTTCGCTGCTCAATGCAGGCATCATCCCGCGGCTGGACGAAGAACAAGATCCGGCGCTGCGTTACCACACTCTGGTCGTACGCATCGGCCCTTATGTAGCCGGTCAAAACACCCTGAGTCCGGTAGCGAACATCCAGCAACGGCTACAAGATCGTTTTCCTCTGGCGGAGGGCGAAGCCGAGGCCTTAGCGGCCATCTTGAAGCCTCTCTCTGGAAAGCCTTTTAAACAAAGACAAATGGCCGGCGGCCCGCGCCGCTACCTGCTCGTTTTTGACCAATTCGAAGAATTTTTCTTTTACCCCCCTGAAGAGCGGCAGCGCTTCAAGGAGCAGCTCACCGAGTTGTTGTACCAGGCCATTCCCCAGCGGGTACGCGAACAAAGCAGTGCCTTGCCCCGCGAGCAGCGCCAATTGATTGCCAGCCCACTGGAGGTCAAAGCCATTTTTGCCATTCGGGAAGACCGCCTGAGTTTACTCGACACCCTCAAAGACTTCCTGCCCGCCATCCTGCACCAGCGCTACGAGTTGCGGGCACTGAGTCGGGAGCAGGCCCAGCAGGCCATCGTATGCTGGACCGATTGTCGCGCCCCGGGCGTGCAGCAGCAACAAATTGAAGCGTTTTGCTGCAAATCCGGTCAGTTCCCGGGAACCCAAGGTCATCGACCAGCAGGTGCCCAAAACCTGATCCGGGTGAGCGACCTGCCGCAATGAGCAAGCTGGTCGATGAGTATTACCACCAACGCCTCCATCGTTGCCAGAGGACATGCGCGACTCAGCGCAGCGACTGGTGGAAGGACTGATCATCTACGACCAGAAAGTGGTGAAAGCCGCCGCGGGCCTGGACGGCGACCCTCTTGCTGCAGCAATACCGCAAGCAAGGCTACCCCCGATGTTGCGCTTAACTCGAACACCACCTTCCTGCTGCGGCGGAAGCCAATCACTTCGGCGGTTTAATTACGAGATCGCCACGATACGCTGCTGGAACGCCAACAGCAAAAAAAAAGCGCGGCTGGAAGCCGAGCAACAACGGCGTTTTCGACGCAAATGCCACTCTTGGTGGTGCTGGCCCTGGGCGTGGCGGTAGTAGCAATCCTCTTCAGCCTCTGGGCCTTGCGACAAAAACAAGCAGCCGAAGCCGCAAGAGCCGAAGCCGAAAGTGCAAAAACGGAAGCCACCCTGTTGCTCCGCAACCTGCTGCGTGAAAAGATCCAACGGCAGGAGCGCGACATCCAGGAATGGCGGCGCAAGCAGAAGGTTTTTGAAAAAGGCCAACGCCCCGATCTGGTGAAGATGACCGCAGACAGTATTCGGGCCATCGATGCGGCCAAGCAGCAAAATTTACTGGAACTCCAAAAACAATCCCAATGAAAGTGATGCCTCC
>NZ_JADKCX010000139.1 GCF_016718685.1 Haliscomenobacter sp.
GAGTAGTTGACAGTCCGTTTTCAAGACGATAATTAGATTTATAATAAGTTGAATTTTCGCCAGCGACTTCATGAATTAATGATAAAGATGCTGTTAATAGCCCAAAGGCTTCCGCTTCAAGACTCATTGAATTGCCGTCATTGTGAATATGAAGCAGCTTATCGGCATCGCTTATTAATGCATCTATTTTATTAATAATCTTTTCTTACATTCATCTTTACTGATTAACATTGATAGAAGATTGGCTGCAAGTTATCAAAACTAATAAGAATTACAATGGTCAAGGCTGAATTGAATGTTTTAACCTAATCTCCCCAGACTACACTCCCAAACCCTCCCTAACGTTGCCACACAATCACGGAGCAATGAATCAAACCCAAGGTACCACTGATCATCGGGGTCATTGCCTATTTTTTCTTTGCTGCCATACTTTGTGCGAGTAGGTATAACCTTGCACACACTCCGGCCTGAGATCGGTAGAGGCGGCAGCGAGTTAAAACACGACGAGCCACGCAATTTTGATGAGACGAAGGAAGGCCAGGTACGAGCGAGATATTACCAGTTCTAAAAGTTACAAGGGGAAGCATTACTTTGGCAATTTTACACAATACCCTAATTGATTGTTGGGAATACAGTTTTACGTCTAATAATAAAGTTAGTATCTGGACTTGCTACACTATATTTTTTGCTTAGTTTGGCCAAAGCGGTATCTCATCCTAATTGGCTGCCTGATGAGATGGAACCACTGGCTGTTTTAATAGGTTCTGTGCTTTTTTGATTTCTTGGTATGAAGAGGCAATTGAGATTATTTTAAGAATGAATAAGAAAGTAAAAATCCATATCGTAAAATCAATCATTAGGGCAAGTCGTCCTTGGATGGAAGGAGAAAACAAACACCAAGTCTATTTATACTGTCTCATCGAGAATCCAACTGATAGAGAGCTTGCTATAAAAACAATGAACTTGTCGTTGGCCAAAAGCAAAGAGAATATTAAATTTTGGGATAACTCATTTGAAATGAGAGGCAATTCATTTTTCTTCAATCCCCCAATACTCAGGATAATACCCATGCAAAGCACAAAGCCAATCGAGCTGATATTCTACACACCGTCAACTGACTTTGACATTAGGGAAAAGTTGGTAGGCGAAATCGTTATATTTGAAGTGGATATTGTTGACCAAGCAAAATGATCAAGAAGACATTACAATTAAATCTAAGTGAGTAATCTATCTGCTGGCGTCCAACCTTCCCACACCGTCAACACCAAGCGCTTGTGGCGGTCTCTATGGTCCACAGCTGTCAGGCGAAGGTCTGGAGACCAACAAACAGGTTGTAGCGGGGCGAGTGGATTGATTTTGTTTATTCGTTTAATTTTTCATAGACTGATTGGGGAATAAGGTTATCCCAGAAATTTTCATATAATATTAGATCATAATCACTTGCCTTTACTTCGGTCATATAAATTGTATCTTTATCAAAAGAGTCAATCTTAAAGTAGGTGTTGGATTTAAATAATATCTCTCCTTCAGATAATTTATCAGCTATTTTAGCTACGTATCTTCCGTTACTATTAGTACAGGTTTTAATTTCGAAAAAAGTAGAATAGCCAGAGTTTTTATAATCAGAGGTTGATAAAAAACATGGCACCACAATTATTTTTCCAACAAATTTTTTCAAAAAATCAAACCCTTCATCAGGAATATTTAACCACCTCCAAACTGTTTGGTTATCATGAGTTGGAACTTCGTCAAGACTTTCATTTAAGTGGAATTTATATTTCTGGCAAAATTCATCTGCTTCCACCCAGCGTTCTTCTCTTAATCCCTCATTTAATCTAAAGCAGGAGCTCTGACATATGCAGTGATTAGAAATTTGCTCCAATAATTCACAGAAGAAACATTATTAAAATCTTCAATCTCTTCAATACTTGGCTCAGAGAATTTCCAGCCAAGTTTTTTGTATTGAGAATTGTCAAAAACAACTCCGCCATCAAGTTCAATCAGTTTAAGAACATCCTCAAATGAAGGCATTTTAATTATTATTTTTTAATGTGTATTAGATTTTTATGAAATAAATCTCGGTAACTCTTTTGCGTTGATCGGGATAGCCTTAGCGGGCCTATTTTATATCGGATTCTCTAAAAGGTCCCTGCTTTTAGTGCCAAGTTCAGCAAAAAGCTTTCCCAAGTCTGTCAAATACTCCTTTTTTTCAAGTTTATACTTTTGGCCTACTGTATGTTCTCTATATAATAACTCATGCTTTACTTCATAAAGATAATTTTTAACCAATACTGATTTTAAGTTATTTGAGTCAATTAGGCGAAAATAATAATCATTCTTTTCTCTATATTCTTCATTTGGCTCAAAATAGCCATATTCATACAGAAAGCATTTTATCTCATCAAGCAACATATCTTCAATTACTCTTGATACTTTATAGTATTGGATTAAGGTTATATTACCTACTATAAGATGTTTAAAAACCTTACCTAATAATACAGCTTTTCCTGACTCATCAAGTTTATCAATTGTGAATAGGATTTTTTCAAATAGCCTGTTCTTCTCTTCTATAACATTTGAAATTTCTTTTAGGAATTTAATTCTTTTTTCTTTTGGTACTTCCTGAATTTTTCCAATAAAAATTAAAAGTTTTCTAATATAGAAAGCATCTTTAATGCTTATTCCTGTCTTAAATAAAGCAACAATAGAATTAACAATAGGTAGGTCTTTTAATAAACCATCTTGTAGCAACTGATCAATTGCTATTTCGGAAAGATCTAATCCAATCTTTGTTAATTCATCTCCTTGCAATGAAGCTTCTAAATTTTTATTTAAGCTTTCCATTTATATATTGTATTTTTAACTACTCCAACCCCAACTCCCGCGCCAACTCCACATCCCTTTCCCGAATCTTCCCCTCCAACATCGCCACACGCTTTTCCATCCTTGCCAGCAACGCCGTCAGCGCTTCATCTTCTGGTGTGGGCTTCACCGGCACCGCACTCGTTCCTTCTTTTTCTATATCCCGGAAAACAAAATCGTCTAAACTGACCTCGAAAAACTGGGCAAGCTTTATGAGCACATCTACAGGGGGAATGTTTTTGCCTTTCTCATAGGCGCTTATTGCTGCTTTTTGCTTGCCGAATATTTCCGCAACCTGATCTTGGGTCACCCCCTTCATGTTGCGTAAATATTTCAAATTCTTGTTGATATACATTGCGCCTATAACTATGTAACGAGTATCATTAAAATAAATCAACAAAAAATTGACAATCAATTTAAAATTGACTTACATTTGCCCCAATCAATTACGAATAGACAAATCTAATTAAACTAATCAAACTGCACAAGATGCGGCGAGCCATTTTTATGCCCCTTGCAAAGGCAGCGGGCAAAAAGCGGCGGTGGGTAGTGCCGGGCACTCCAGTGTAATGTGCCAACAGAGCGAAAATTGAGGCGACATCTCGCCGCCCTAAAGCGGCAGGTGTTGTCTCAATTTCCGCGATTCGGGAACCGGTTTTTTGAGATGTCACCTGCTCCGTGCCTCCGCAGATGACACCGGGGCGCGGGGGGACCGGTTTTTGAGATGCCACCGCTCCGTCCGCAGAGACAATTTAAAAACCTTACAACATTACACTCAAAATGACACCCCACTCGCCCCTACTTCAAAGGGGAGGGTGGGAGGGGGCATAAAATTACACGGAGTTTCACGGAGTAAAAGGAGTTTCGCTGAGTTAGTGGTAAAGACGCGACTGGGCGGAACCTAACCCGTGAAACTCCGTGTGCTCCGTGAAACTGCGTAATCCCTAACCGTGCCGAGGTTGCAGTGCCTGTGTGGGGGTGTCATTCTAAATGACGCCCTCACTTGCCACTTCAGACTGCGGGTAGTGCTGGTGTCCTTCCAAATGATGCCCTCACCGCCCTTGAAACGAAACATTTAATCATACTAAAATAATCAAACCATGGAACTAATGCTCAACCAAAAATTGCTCCCTGTTATTCTGCTGGGATTGCTGTTACTGACCTCCCTGTTGTGGATGGAACCCTTATCCAACGAACTTTCCAACGCGCCGGTTTTGTCCATGACGCCGTGGGAAAGTTGGGAAGAAATGGTGCAGGAACCGGTGGAGGAAAGCGCGTCAAGCGCCGCCAATGGCGGAAATCCGCAGCACAACAAACTGCGGGATGAAATTGAACGCGCAAAAAGCCAATTATCGAAAAAGGACTACAAAGCAGCAAAGTCCAATTACCGGAAAATGCTGGAGCACCTTGAAAAATTGAAGAACTATAAGCGAGATCCGCTTAAATTTGACAATCAGAATTTCCTGAAAAATGCCCCGAGCGGGCAGATCCGGCAAAAAATCATTGACGCCCGGGTGGCGCATTTGGAGCAGGAGATTCAAACCTTTTATCACAACATCCTTAAAATAATCAACCACTAATATGCTACTCATCCAGGTTTCCGAACTAGAAAAATCGCTGTCGCTGTTGCTCGAAGCACTGCGCAAACAGCAGGGAGAAGTCATCGAACTCCCCTCGGTGGACTACTACTGGGCGGTCGCGCCGGAAGAATTGTACAATCCGTATGAAACGCCCGCCCACTTAACCCTGGGCCAGCTCACCGACGATCTGGAAGAAATGGGCCGGATCGCCAATGGGGAAACGCCTCCGGTAGCGTTAGACTTTGCCAAAGTGAGCGCCATTTTGGCGGCTATTGGTCATAAGACAGTGTGGTAGGAGTAGTGAGGGTGTCATTCTAAAATGACGCCCTCACTTACCCCTGACAATGCTATACGGTCACTCCTCCCGACTCGATCACACAAAATAAACTCCAGCGACGAAATGCCTCTTTTGTGCTTCCTGATTACACCCATTCTCCATTGTTTTTCTACCTTTGGAGAGATATAGTCAGCATGTACGGACTACCTCCTATGCGCTGATAAATCAAAAAACAAACTTCCCATAATCCTCAAACACCATCAACTCAAAAGTGCCACTACACCTCAACATAGAAGACCTCCTCTCTGCCCGAACGGTCGAATCCGACCGGATCGAGTTCAAAGAAGGCTGGAATCCGGATGCAGTTTACCGCAGCATCTGCGCGTTTGCCAACGACTTTGACAACATTGGTGGTGGGTATATTCTGATTGGGGTTGCCGAAAATCCAGTGACCAAAACGGCCATGCGACCGGTGAAAGGGCTTTCCACCAAACAAATCGGGGCCATTCAGCAAGAAATGATTGGCTTCAATAACCTGATAAAGCCTTACTATGCGCCCAGGTTGTTTGTCGAAGCGGTGGACGGGCAGCAAATCATCGTGCTTTGGATCAACGGCGGCGGCGAAAGGCCGTATGAGGTTCCCGAAACCATTACCGCAAAACACAAAATCTGGAAATACTTTATCCGCAAATACGCCAGCTCCATTGAAGCAAAAGGAGCCGAGAAAGAAGAGCTGATCTCGTTGGCCAACAATACTCCTTTTGACGACCGCATCAACACAGGCGCTAAGGTCTCCGATCTTTCGCTGCTTCGGTTAAAAGACTACCTGCAAAAGGTAAACAGCAAATTAGCGGGGGAAGTCGGGCTGCAAAAGGATGTGGAAATATTGACGCAAATGGCTTTGGTTGCAGGTCCTGCCGAAAACGTTTTTCCCCGCAACGTTGCCCTGATGCTCTTTACCGATGCACCTCACCAGTATTTTCCATATTCCTGGGTAGAAATTGTCCATTTCCCCAACGGCGCCGGCGACAAAGAATTCACGGAGAAAAAAATTGAAGGCCCGGTACACCAGCAAATCATAGACACGTTAGCCTGGCTTAAATCCCATTTTTTGCAGGAAAAGGTCATGAAAGTGCCCAACCAGGCAGAAGCGGCGAGGGCTTGGAATTATCCCTACCCTGCATTAGAAGAAGCGGTGGCCAACTGCCTTTACCACCGCAACTACCAGGAACGGGAGCCAGTTAAAATTCGGGTTGAACCCCACGCCATCATTATGTACAATTGCGGCGGTCCCGACCGGTCTATCAAACGGGAGGATTTCGCTTCAGGCCGGGCTATCCCCAAGCGCTACCGCAACAGGCGTCTGGGCGATTTTCTAAAAGAACTCAAGCTCACTGAAGGGCATTCCACCGGTCTGCCGGCCATGCGAAAAGCCATGTACCAAAATGGCTCTCCGGAGCCGGTATTTGATTTTGACGAAGAGCGCACCTGGTTTCAGGTGACGCTGCCGGTACATGTTGCGTTTGAGCAAGATAATACTGAAATTCCTTCATCGGGATATGAAGCCATTGATGAGTTCTTGCAGAAGACTCTTCTACCGCACCTGCAAAGCTTGGACACCATCAACAGTGCCATAGCTGGGGGTATAGTTAAATACATTGAAGCAACTGATAATCAAATTTTTAACATTACAGGTAATGTAGCTAGTGATGTAGTTAGTGCCATAGCTAGTGCCATAGTTGAAACACTTTCATCTCAAGAAATAGAGGTGCTGCAAACAGCCATGCAGCCGACCGATCGGGGCACATTACTTAAGAAACTCAGAATAACTAACCATCGAAAAAATTACGAACGCTATGTGTTTCCATTAGTAAAAAAAGATTGGCTCGCTATGACCATCCCTCACAAACCCACCAGCCCCAACCAACAATACCTGACCACGAAAGGACGGCTGTTGCTCGCATTTTTGCAAAAAAAGGATGGGTAGCCGAGTCCTGGATGATGGGGGACGCTGGTGGCCAGCGAGTAGCCCAGAGAGCTGCTTGTAGTTATCTCCCCTACTCAAACCTTCCATCCCTCAAACAAGGCAGCCGTTCCAAATACTGCACCACAATGCTCACCACCCCAAACTCCTCCGTCACCTTGCCCTGAACCAGATAAATCCCCGTTCCTTTGGTCGGGTATTGCTTCATTTCGCCCGGAAAAATGACCGAGTTGAAGTAGTTGCCGTCCGCGTCGTACCAGGCATCAAACCCCATCAACTCGTGCTGCTTGGTGGCAGTGGTTTTGCGGCAGATGGAATAGCCGAGGATGTTGACGGTCTTGCCAAGATGGTTGGCGAGTTCTGAAGCTTTGACCAACCGGAGGTTTTACCGGCCAGAAATGCGGGATCCAGCAACGCGAACGGCGAACAAAGCGGGAATTTCAACAATTCTATTTCGTCAAAAGCCTGATCGTACGGGCCTTCGGGGAGCGGCGGCAGGATGAAATTTTCGGTCGGCGTATCAAAAAAAGCAGCCGATTGTACGAACTTGCTGGCGTTCGGGTTGCGGGTCTTGTTTTCTCCACATGAGCTGGTATTTGTTCCGCCCAATGAAGCGGAAGGCGTTGATTTTGATGAGGAGTTCCAACTGCGTGACCGACAAGTGCGATGCGCGCGGTAAAATCTTCCAGACTTTTGTAGGGGCCGCTTTTTTGCGCTGGTAGGCGATTTCTTCGGCCAGGTTCTTTTCCAATCCCTGGATAAAAACGAGTCCGATGTAGATGTTTTGCCCTCAATGCGGGCCAGCAGGTCGCTGTGGTTGACGCAGGAGCATGGATGACGGCGCCCCATCGCCTGGCTTCATGCAGGTAGATTTCCGGTGCGGTAAAACCCGCCAAAATTGTTGATGACGGCCGTCAGAAACTCCAGCGGATAATGGGCTTTCAGGTACAAATCCTGAAAAGAAAGCACCGTGAACGCCGCCGAATGCGCTTTGCAAAAAGAATACCCGGCAAAACTTTCGATTTGCCGCCAGACCTCCCGACTCAGCTCGTCCGTCCGGCCTTTTTCCTGGCAGCCCTGGAAGAACTTTTCTTTCAACTGCTCGAAGGTTTCCGAATTCCGGCGTTTGCCGCTCATGATTTTGCGCAAATGGTCGCTTTCCGCTAAGGACAATCCCGCAAAATCGTGGCAAATTTTCATCACATCCTCCTGAAAAACCATGATGCCGTAGGTCTCCGACAAGTTTTCCTTAAAGGCGGGGTGCAGGTACTCAAACCCATACGGGTGTTTGTGGCGCTGCAGGTATTCCCGCATCATGCCCGAGCTGGCCACGCCGGGCCGGATGATGCTGGACGCAATCACCAGGTCGGGGTAATTGTCGCACTGCATTTTGGGCAGCAGCTCCCGCATGTTGGGCGATTCGGCGTAAAAAACACCCACGGTATCGCCGGTTTTGAGCAGCGTTTTGGCTTTTTCATCGGCGTAGATGGTTTCCGTATCGGTCACATCCACCGCTTTGCCCTGATTTTCCCGGATATAGGTCATGGCGTCCCGGATATGGGAAAGTCCGCACTGGCCCAGGATGTCAAACTTGTTGAACCCCCAATCCTCGGCGGTGTACATGTCAAAATGCACAATGGGAAAGCCAAACGGCATCGGGCGCAGGGCAGAGTAGTAATAGAACGGCTCCTGGGAAATGATGACGCCGGACGAGTGGACCGAAAGTTCGTTGGGCATGTTTTCCAGGCGGTGGCCGTATTCCCAGATTTTGCGCGACAAATCGTGGTGTTCGTCCGGGTTGAGCGGATTGGCCACAATTTTCCCGATCTCCTCTTTGGGCAGCCCAAAAACCTTGCCGACTTCCCAAACAATGGAGCGAAACTGGAAGGTGTCGTAGGTGCACACAAAAGCCGTGTGGTGCTTGCCGTAACGCTTGAACAGGTAGTCTAAAATCAGGTGGCGCTGATCGGAAGGGAAATCCACATCGAAATCGGGCGGCGAAGAACGCTGGTCATTGATGAAGCGCTCAAAATAGAGGTTCAGTCCGATGGGGTCAACATCGGTGATCCTGAGACAATAAGCCACAATGCTGTTGGCGCCGCTGCCCCTGCCTACATGAAAAATGCCGCTGTAACCCGCGTATTTGATCACATCCCAAACAATGAGAAAATAAGCGGTAAAGCCCAATTGGTGGATCAGTTTCAGCTCCTTTTCCACCCGGGCTTGCGCCTCTTTGTTGCGTTTGTCGTACCGCCGCAGCGTGCCTTCTTTGGCGAGTTTGCGCAACAGCGCTTCGTCCTCTTCTTTGCTGCCGGTGAAGGTTTGGCGGTTGTGCCGCAAATCTTTTTGAAATCAATGGAACAGCGCGCACCACCTGAGCCGTGTTTTGAACGATCTGCGGGTACAACTCGTGGCTTTCAGCAAGCGTTTCACCTCAAAAGCCGTTCGTAAGCCGCGCAGTCCTCTTTTTTTAAGCGGGTGATGAGTTCGTTTTGCCGATGGCCCGCAGGATTTTATGCAGCTCAAAATCGGCTGCTTCGGCAAACGTGACGGGGCAAAGCGCAATCAACCGGGTCAGGTGATTTTTCAGTTCGGAACTAAACAATTTCCGGACATTTTCGGGGTGGATGCCGATGTATTCGTCCGCATGAAAATGCTCGATGGGCTTGACCGCTTTGGGGTAAATGATGAAGACATTTTCCAGTTTGGGCGCCACGGCAGCCAACGGTTTTGGTAGCTCCCGGAAAGCAGTTGGTTGAGCGCGTAAAACCCCTTCCAGTTTTTGGCGAGCCCGATGTACAGCAGCTCGTGCCGTTCATTTCTGAATTCGATCCCGACAATGGGCTTGATGCCGTGTTTTTTACACGCCCGGACAAATTCAAAAGCCCCGGAAACGTTGTTGATGTCGGTGAGGGCCAGGGTTTTAACGCCCTTTTCCTTTGCAGCCAACACCAGCGCTTCCGGTGACAAAATTCCATAGTTAAGACTAAAATAGCTGTGGCAGTTCAGATACATTGTGTTAGATCATAGGTGTCGTTTCAAAATGTATCCTGCTGCTGTTTGTGTCTGTGGTGCCTGTTTT
>NZ_JADKCX010000140.1 GCF_016718685.1 Haliscomenobacter sp.
CAACCTCCAACAAGTAGGCGGTTTGCTGAAAGCAGCCGATCTGCAATGCAAAACGGTTTGGCCAAAGCTGGACGTAAAAGACCAACTGCGCGTCAACCTGATCACCCTGCAAACCCGGCTCCAAAACCTTGAACTCCGTTACGAGCAAGGTTTGCAAGCCCTCAAGTTTGCGATGGTATCACCCAGGAATCTCAGCTGGTGTTGAGTGATACGCTCAACGAAGTGGTGATGCCCAACGTTGATCCCACTTACCTGGAAGCCAGCTACCAGAACAAACTGGACCTGACGCTGCTGGATCAACAAACCACCCTGCAACAACTCAACGCGCCGATCAACTACGCGCAACCTCCTGGCCTACCCTCCGTGCTTTTGGCAACTATAATTTCCAGGGGCAAGGCAATGGATTTGGCAATTGGGTAAAGACCAAAACTGGTTTAGCTTCTCCGCCATGGACCTCAATGTCAACATTCCATTTTTGATGGGTTTTACCGCAAAGCAAAAGTAGAGCAAGTCAAAATTGACATGTTGAAGATTGCCGAAGACCACTGGAAGCAAACCATGCAGTCGCTACAGCTGCAACACAGCCAGGCCAAACAACAATTGCTCCAGTTACTGGAATACCGTGAATGCCTTGCGCGAAAACCGCAAAGTAGCCGAAGAGGTTGTGCAAGGTGACCCAAAAGCGCTACAAAGAAGGTGTATTGATAATGACCGAAATGCCTGATGGCCGAAAGAACCCATGCGTGAAGTGCGGTCAATTTCTGGCTAACCTGCTGCAATACCAACTGGCAAAGTTAGGCACAGATTACGCCAACGGCAAAGTCCCTCAATTGTACAAATAAACCATCCTGATAACCCTTTTTATCAAACATACCGCAATGAAAAATATCATCCGCATCCTCGTGACCTTGCTTGTAATCGGTGGCCTGTCCGCTGTCGTAGCCCTGGAAGCTTGGGACAACAAGAGAAAAATTGAAATAGGCAACCAGAAGCACGGCCAAGGTACGCATGCCAAGTCGAAATAGCGGTTGAAGTAACCACCATGAGCTTAAACCATCCAAGGTGGTTTTGCGAGATCAATGGTACATTTCAGCCCTATAAGCAATTAGCGGTGATGAGTGAGGCCCAGGGCCACATTACCACCCTGAATGTGAAGGACAGGAGCTTCATCGGCGAGAAGGGCAGTGATCCTGGCCGTTGACAACGATTTGCTGGAAAATCAACTCGACACGGCGCGCATCAACCTCAAAAGGCCGAAAACGATGTGACTCGCCTCAAAAACCTGCTGGTGACGGTGGGGTAACCCAACAACAAGTGGATGACGCTGAAAACGAGATTAAGGAACATCAAAGCCAATATCCGTGGGTTGGAGAAACAAATCAGCATGACCTACGTGAGAGCGCCCATTTCGGGTACTGTTTCAGGAAAAACCGTTAGAAAAGGTGCTTTCCTGGCTCCAGCGATGAAAATAATGGACATCATTGACATTCGCCGCCTCAAAATGGCTGCGTACCTCACCGATGATGAAGTGCTGCAAATCAAAAAGGCCAGCGGGTAGAACTGCGTACGGATGTTTATCCCAGCAAAGCCTTTGTCGGGGTAGTCAACCTGATCGATATCAATGACAATGCCTGACGCTTTTTGGTAAAGGTTAAGATTGGCCAACCCTTCTACTCCGCCCCTCAAGGCGGGTATGGATGGGGTAGCTGGGTTCAATGCCGGTCGCTCCGCTTCGATTCTGGCCTTGCCCGCAAAGTGTATCGTCGGTAGTGCCCGCGATGCCAAGGTGTTTGTGGTAGAAAATGGCGTGTTGAAGTGCGCCCTGTCAGACAGCATCTACAGGCGTTTTTGCTGCGGTGCTTTCGGCCTCAAAGCTGGCAGAACTGTGGTCACGGTTTCGGACAGATCGGCACGGAGGGAACTAACATGAAGGTGAAAGTTGAAGAATAAAAAGTTTAGATGGTTGAGGAGGTTGAGAAAGTTTAGGCTACCGCATACGACAGCAAAAAAATTTGTCGCTTTGGATTGCTGCTCGCAGTGGCCTAAACTATCTCAACCTCCTCCTCTCAACCTTTACAAAACCAAAAAATGACACTAGCAGGAAATCGCCGTCAAACGGCCCTCGCTCATCATCGTATTTTTGCGGTGATGACATTCCATAGGGTTAGTTTCTATTCCCTATTTGAGCTACGAGCTCATTCCAAGTTCAACGCCCCGATCGTTCTGGTAAGTACCATTTATCCAGGTGCTTCGCCTTCGGAGGTTGAAAACTCTTTGACCAAACCCTTGAAGACGCCATCTCCGGGGTAAGAAAGATCGTTTCGATCCGTTCTACTTCTTTCGAAGGTTTGTCTGCGGTAATCGTTGAGTTCAGAGACGGGATCAATACGGTTTACGTGGCGCTGCAAAGTGTACACTGCAAAATCAACGCCGTAAAGTCCACTTTGCCCGAAGATGCCAAAGACCCCGCGCTGGGCAAATTCAGCTCCGATGATTTTCCCATCATGGTATTGCGGTAAATACCAATTTGCCGCGGGCTCAACAGTACGATTTGATCAAACAACGGACCGTCTGCCCTTTCGCAGGTAGACGGGGTGGGTCAGGTCAACAGGATTGGTGGACAGGAGCGCGAAATCAAAGTGCAGATCAACTTCGCCGAAAGCTGGAAAGCGCGAGGTTTGTCTTTGTTCGAAGACTTTGTTAGTGGCCATCCAATCAGCTAACTTTGGAGTTCCCAGCAGGTGATTTAAAGTCTAAATGAACAGATCACCGTGCGTTTGGCAGGTAAGTTCCGCTCGCTGGAGGAGCATCAAAGATGTAAAACGGTGGGCGTTTCCAACTCCAGGACCCTGATCAAAGTTGCGGAAGGATGTGGCTGAGGTTTCAGACGACCTGAAAGAAATGGTTGACCTCTCGCGCCTCAACAGCAAATCGGCGATTGGCATCACCGTCCTCAAACAACCGGATGCCAGCACCGTGACGATGTCGGATGGCATCAAGGCAAAATTACCAGCTTGGAGAATCCTTCAAGAAGGAAAACCTCAAGTTCAACATCGCCAACGACTCTACTGATTTTACGCGCGATGCGGTAGATGCAATGATGCACGACATTAGTTTTGGCAATCATCTTGGTAGCCACGGTGATGTTGGTGTTCCTGCCTGGTTCCGCAACTCGCTGATTGTCATGGTCGCTATTCCTGCCTCTTTGGTGTCTACCTTCATTGCTTTGGCATGTATTTGATGGGTTTACCCTCCAACCTGATGACCCTTTTGGCCATGTCTTTGGTGATTGAAATACATCCTCGTGGATGACTCGATTGTTAGTTTTAGAAAGCATTTACCGCCTCCTCGAAATGGGCAAAAACCGTCGACAAGCAGCTGGCAGATGGCCGAAATGAAATCGGGTTTACCGCCACGGCCATTACCTGAGTGGACGTGGTGGTGTTTTCCCGATTACCCTGGCCGGAGAGGTATTGTGAAGCCTTAACATCATGGGGCAGTTGCCTGGGTGGTGGTGTTCTCCACCTTGATGTCGCTGGTTGGTCTGCTTTACGGTCACCCCATGTTGGCTTCGGGTGGCCAAAGTCATTAAGCTGAATCCTAAAAACCCGGGCATTTGCTGCTGATTGGTTTTGAACGCTTTCTGGTGTGGATGACCGATGCTTACGCCGGGTTGTTGGGGAGATGCGCTACTCCGGCATTGGGCGGGTAGTTGGCCGTTGTAGCCATGGCCTTTGTTGTGCTGATTGCTTCTTTCGGGTTGATTGGTGGGGAATTTACATTGGCGCAGCCTTTATTTCCCAAAGTGATGCGGGTCCGATTCATCATCAAGGTTGAATTGCCCAAAGATGGTACGTTGAAAGAAACCAACCCCCCCGTAAATAAGTGGAAGAATACCTCGCCAAAAAGCCAGAGATCACCGATATTTTTAGCACCATTGGTCGTGTGCTTCCGGGGTTTTGAGCGGACAAGCCCCGCCTTATTTGGCCGAGGTGAACGTAAAGGCAGTCCCCAAGGAAGAACGTACCCCTGCGCGCCGACGTCTACGCCCAACAAGTCCGCAACGAATTGGAAAAAGCGCTGCCAGGTGTGAAAGTCAAAAGGTACAAGATAGCTTCTTTGGTGGAGCGGATGAGAGCTGACCGCCTACGAATGATTGTAAAGTGTACCAAGCTGGAGGATGCCATGCAATACGCAAATAAACTGCTGGGCTTTTAAGGAGTACCTGTTACGTTGGCGTATATGAAGTTTCGGTGGAAGAAGAAGTCCGGAGATCAAGGTCGACATCGACCACCAACATAGCGAACTTGGCCTCAACATCCAAACGGTTAGTACGCCACGCTGAAGCGGCCTTCATTAGCAACAACAACGCGAAATACCGCATTGAGGGGCTTACACGAATACGACATCAACATCCTGATGGATGATTTTGACCCGCAAAACATCGACGACGTATCACAAGTTGGCTGCTTAGACCTGCGGGTGAACTCATACGCCTGGGAGGATTTGCGCGGATTTACGCAAACCACGGGGCCTTCACTGCTGGAACGCAAAGACATTGCAGCCTCGGTAACAGTGAAGTCTTTCGTACTGGAGTCGCCCTTCGAGGTCATAATCGGTGCGGAGATCCGGGCAAAGATGGCGGAAAACCCTCCTCCTCCGGGGGTCACCATTTCATATGAAGGCGACCTCAAAGCCAAAGCGAAGGTTTTGGCGGCTTGTTGATTGCAATGGCCGCAGCGCTTTGTTCATGTACCTGATCATGGTCGCCCTGTACGACAACTGGATCTACCCCTTGGTGGTGATGTTCTCCATCCCCACTTAGCCGTAGTTTGGTGGCCTTGTTGGCGATGGCCTGACCATGCAAACACTCGATATTTTCGCGATGTTGGGGATGATCATGTTGATTGGTTTGGTGAGCCAAAAACGCCATCCTGCTGGTCGACTTTGCCAACCAGATGAAAGCCGAAGAAGCAAGCTACAAGGAAGCACCAGTCCTGGCCGGACACACGTTTGCGCCCCATCCTGATGACCACCATCGCCATGGTAGCGGGTATGCTCCCGATCGCCTCGGCCAAAGGGCGGGCCCGAATGGAAAAACATACTGGCACGGGCCTTGGTGGGTGGTTTGACCAGCTCCATGTTGCTGACCCTGGTGGTGATCCCCGCTGTGTACGCCATCGTTGACCGCATTGGTTTGTTGTTCAGACGCCGCAAAGACAATGGAGGAGCGGGAACCAAACGTAGAGAGGTCATTAATTCGAAAAGTGGAGTACTGGATTCGGAATTGATCTTAGATGTTTTAGGGACCTATAGTAAGACGAACCGAATGCAAGTGACTTCGATGGGTTTTTAACCCGTAGAAGACACCTCAAGCAATACTTGATGGGTTTAAACGGGCGCTTTTCCGTGGACCAGGGGCGGTTTTTGCCAGTGGCAGTAGGAAGTTGAAAAATAGTGGACTTGTTGCGACACGAGACTGCTTAGCTTTGACTTGAGCTATTGGAGTTTTGACAAGCAAAGGCTCCTAAGAGCGCTACGGATAGCGCTCCTAGGAAAACAAAATATTGATTTTTTTCATGGGTGAATTTTACCGGGTGATTATAACCCCGCCAATTTGGTGTTGTCATTGCCACCACCACCCATACCAATGACAGCAACGAGGATTGGCGTGTTCACGGGCAACCCACTACTGGTCTCGTTAAGGCTTGGTTTGCACTGCCGGTAAGTGTACCTCTATTTACACTGACAAGTTTCCATTCACCAACTCGGCTGAAAATAAGTCAACTTTGGCGTGGCCGCCGAACCAGTAATGATTGGGTTGGTACTGATCACCGTGTTTCCCAGCGTAAATAAAAAATAATCAGCACCATATTCATTACACTTCCATTGGCATTAGTTACCTTTAATCACGTTTGCGGAGATTCGGGGCGTAGTGCCGAAGCGGGCCGTAGTAGTTCCTCCCACGGGTAGGAACAGTTTCATCTTCCGCGTAGTCCCACAATGCTGGTGCGGAGGAGGTGCCTTTAAAAAATTGGCCCCAATCCAGGACGTGATCAGTGCTTCAAACTTGGGAGCCTTAAAATAGGCCACCAGGCAACATCGGTTACGGTACTGGTCACGGCATTGCGCTGTTCTTGCCCATTAGTTTGGTAAGTTGCCCAGGTGTTTTACGACTTTGCGCTCATTTCCTGCATGTTGACCAGGTAAACCTGCAACAGACAAGCATCGGAGAACGATTAGTAATCAGGTTGACGTCAGGGTTACTCAAGCCACTATTCATACGTGGTTTCCAATCACCCACTGCCGCCGCACGGTATTTCTGGCTCCAGCAGGCCGTGGCTTCTACTGCCCACTTCAAATTGGGTGTTCCACTAATGTAGTCGTAAGCGTATTGAACCCGGTGAAAAAGTTGATGTACCGGGATCGTTTGTCTTTTACAGTCATCCCTGACCACTTGGTTACTGCTCAATTCGATGTGGTTCCATCACAATGTCGTTTGTCCAGAAAGGTATGGGCCAAGGTCATAAACCAGAACGTCGATCAGTTTGATACTTCCAGCAACGTAGTGTTTGGGCTCTTTAAAGTTGGTCGCGAAATCAATCCAGGCATTGTTCATAATTACTGCGGTGGCCTGAATTTGCGCTAAGGTTACATTGTCGTTTGGATTAGCACTAGACGCCGTATAAAAGAACTTGAAATGGCCTGATGTGGGTAAGTGGGAGTGGCGGTGCGTCTTCATCTGCTTCTACCGCAATCAGGTCGGCTTCGGATAGATTAGGGTTTTGCTTAGCGGCAAAAATCAGCCCCGAAACGTGCTCCCCACACCCTCCTTCAAAAAAGACTGGATCTTTTTGTGCGTAAATCGGGTAAGCACACGAATTTGTTGTGCATTTTTGGCACTCTCGGTTGTTACCAAAACGGGCATTAAAAGCATCAACTTTTAGAACAGGGACGAGAACGTGGGAGTTGTTTTTAGACCGATAAAGCCTAATTTGATCGGGATCTTGGCCGAATAGTGCTATTATAAAACAAAGAAGTAATCCAACAATTAATAAAGTTTGTTTCATTTTGTTTAGGTTTAGGTAAAGTAATACTTGGGTGGAAAAATTTAATAATGTGCAATAAAGCTACATCGAAATGTTATTCGTTGCAATTTTTTTTACACCCATCGCATTATCTAGCTACTGCGGGAGGTAAAATGGATTTTTTTTGCACTTAACTCGAGTGATGATGGCACTTTTTCCGATTTTGAGTTGTTGAAACAAGAATTTCCACTACTTACCATTCCTCAGCACCCAAACCAGCACCCATGTCTACCACCAAAGACTTCATCATTGTACAAAACGCGCACACCAATAACCTAAAAAACCTCAGTTTGGAAATCCCCAAACACAAGGTAGTCGCCTTTACCGGGGTGTCTGGCTCCGGCAAATCTTCCCTCTTGTTCGACACCATTTACACCGAGGCGCAACGGCAATTGATCGAAACCTTTTCCACTTTTGCCCGCACCTTCATGCCCAAACTCTCCCGGCCCGATGTGGATGATATTTTGAACCTCTCTACCTCCATCGTCATTGACCAAAAAAAGATGGGCAATAACCTGCGGAGCACCGTGGGTACGGTTACGGAAGTCAATACTTACTTGCGTTTGTTGTATTCGCGGATCGGCAAACCCGCCATCGGGGCCTCCTTCCTGTTTTCGTTCAACCACCCGGAAGGCATGTGCGAACACTGCAATGGTTTGGGCAAAAAAGCCAAAATTGACCTCGATTTGTTCTTGGATCAAGAAAAATCCATTCGGGAAGGTGCGATCATGCATCCCCATTTAAGGTGGGCGGTTTTGTGGAAGAGATCATCAACCTCAGTTGTTTGACACCGAGAAAAAGTAAAGACTTTCCGAGCGGAATTACAAGTGTGTACGCCGAACCATACGCCGTTGAAGTCCGAGAGCCAAACGACCTACATGAAAAACTTTGAAGGCATTGCCCGCAAATTGGAAAATGCCGTAACCGTAAGGGCCGAAGACGAAGCTTCCGAAGATGATAAAAATGCCTACACCAAGCAATTTAAATACTCCATTTGTGAGCATTGCAATGGCTCCAGGATCAATGAGCGGGCACGGTCAGTGCAGGTCAACGGGGTGTCATTCGACGAATTGTGTCGGATGGAACTCAGTGATGTGTACGCTTTTTTAGAGCCCATCAAAGATGAGCTGGCCAGCACCATCATCAGCAAAGCGCAGTTTGTACTAGAGCAATTGATCGAAATCGGGGTGGGGTATTTATCGCTGGAGCGCCCCGTGGGCAGCCTTTCCGGGGGTGAATCCCAGCGGGTGAAAATGGCCAAACAGCTCGACTGCAATTTGGTGGACATGCTCTACGTGCTGGACGAACCCTCCACCGGGCTGCATCCCAAGGATACCGAAAAGCTGCTGGCACTCTTGTATCGCTTAAAGGACAAAGGCAATTCCGTCTTTGTCGTAGAGCACGATCCCGAAATCATCCGCGCCGCCGAATGGATCATCGACATTGGCCCCAAAGCAGGCAAGTTTGGGGGCGAAGTGGTGTACAATGGCCCCACGGCAGGCATTGCCCAAACGGAAAGCATCACGGGGAAATATTTGTACGGCCAGCAAAAAACCGTCTTCCAGAGAAAAAAAGCAGCCGCGTTTTTCGAAATAACGAATGCCAATGCCAACAACTTGAAAAATGTATCGGTAAACATCCCCAAAGGGGTGCTGACTTGTGTGACAGGTGTTTCAGGAAGTGGCAAAAGTAGTTTGATTCATGATTGTTTTGCCAAAGAACACCCCGAAGCCATTGTCATCGACCAGTCGGCGGTGGGGAAAACCTCACGCGCCAATCCGGCTACTTACCTCGGTGTGTTTGACAACATTCGCAAAGAATTTGCCAGCGCTACCAATACTGCCGCCTCGCTTTTCAGTTTCAATAGCGCAGGTGCTTGCCACAAATGCAACGGCCAGGGCATGGTGAGTATGGAACTGAGTTTTTTGGATGCCGTAAAGACCCTCTGCGATGAATGTGAAGGAAAACGTTACCATGCCGAGGTACTGGAATACAAATTCCAGGGCAAAAACATCGCCGAAGTACTGGACATGAGCGTGGCGCAGGCACTGGAGTTTTTCCGCAGTGAAAAAATCAACAAACACCTGCGCTTGCTACAAGCGGTGGGATTGGATTATTTGAAACTGGGGCAATCCCTCAGCACCCTGTCCGGTGGCGAATCGCAACGCCTTAAAATTGCCACCGAACTGCAAAAAGAAAGCAACATCTACATCATGGACGAACCGACCACAGGCCTGCACGTTTCGGACATCGAACACTTTTTCAAAATCATCAAAAAATTGGTGGATGGCAACAATACGTCATCATCATCGAACCAGCCTCGACATCATCAAACACGCCGACTGGATCATTGACATGGGGCCGGCAGGGGGCAAAAAAGGCGGAGAAGTGCTGTATGCCGGGCCGATCGAGGGAATTTTGGATTGTGAAAGATCGATAACCGGGCAGTTTTTGCAAGGACTTATTTGAAAAACGCAAAAAATCAGGAAGAACAGCACCGCACCAAAACCTATCGCGAAGAATTGATCGAATTGTTCCGGGAGCATGGAATTGATTTTGAGAAAAAAAACCGTCCCCCCCCCCGGGGACCCCACATTCTTTTGGCCGGCCGGGGGGGGGGGGGGGGGTTTGGGCCGGGGGCCCCACCCCCGTCCTGGGCGGCCGCCCCCCTTTTTGGCGGCCCGGGGGGGGCGGCCCGGGGCGGCCCGCGGGGGGGCGCGGGGCGCCCTTCCGCCCCCCGGCGGGGGGGGCCCCCCGCCCCCCCCCCCCCCGCGCCCGCCCCCCGGCCCCGCGGCGGGCGGCCCCCCCCGGGCGGCCGGGGGGGGGGGGGGCGGGCCGGGGCGGCCGGCCGGGGGGGCGCCGTCGGGGGGGGCGCGGCGCCGGGGGGGGGCTGGGGGGGGGGGGGGCGGGGGGGGCCGGGGGGGGGGGGGCCGGGGGGGGAGGGGTCCCCCCGGCCGTCGCGCGCGGGGGTAGGGGGGGGGGGGGGGGGGGGCGGGGGGCGCGGGGGGGGGGGTGGTTTGGGGGGGGGGGGGCGGGGGGGGGGGGGGGGGGGGGGGGGGGGGTTTCTTCGGTTTTTCCATTAAGGGTCGAATACCCACAACTCACACAACTCAAACACCCTTCTTTATACACCAAACCATGCGCGTCCCCGCAAGACGGGCACTCCGCCTTCACGGCTTTTGTCCCATCGGGCACCAGTGTTTTCAGGGCGCGAACCACGCCATTTTTCCAGGTGTTGATGTAATCCTCGTCGGCGTTGAGGCCTTCAACGAGGTCGACTACTTGTTGGAGGGGCATGCCCAGGCGCAGTACGCCGGAGATCAGTTTGGCGTAGTTCCAGTATTCCTTGTTGAAGCTGCGGCTCAAGCCTTCGATGGTCACGCGGTAGCCATCACGATCCATGAACTGGAAGTCGTAGCGGTTGCGGCCGTCTTCACCTTTGGCTTTGTTGACCCAGCCCGTTTCCACGTAGGGGGGTAACTTGAAGGTATCGATCGCAGCTCCGGTGAACACTTCGTAAGGGCGGCCATCCATCAAGCCGATTACGGCCATCCAGGGTTTATCGTTGTTTTGGAAGCGCACGATGCGGGCTTCCAGGCGGTCGGGGCGCTCGGGGTAGTGGTTTTCCCCAAACTTGGCGTGGCCATTGCCGTTGGACGATTGCCCATTGGCACCCTTTTTGCCTTTTTTGTCTTTCTTTTCATTGGAGATCAACACTCCGGAGCGCGAGCCGTCGCGGTAGATGGTACAACCCTTGCAACCCACTTCCCAGGCCGTTTGGTAAATGCGTTTCACCATGTCTACCGAGGTATCTTCCGGTACGTTGACGGTTACGCTGATCGAGTGGTCGACCCATTTCTGGATGGCACCCTGCATTTTTACCTTTTGCACCCAGTCTACGTCATTGGCAGTCGCTTTGTGGTAGGGCGATTTTTCGATGATGGGTTGCAGTTCTTCGGCGTTCATTTTGGTCACCTCATCTACCTGGTAGCCGTTTTGCTGTAGCCAATCGAGGAATTTGTGGTGGAACACGTTGTATTCTTCCCAGTGGTCGCCCACCTCATCGATGAAAGCCACTTTGACGTCCTTGTCGTTGGGGTTCACCTTGCGGCGGCGCTTGTAGCTCACCATAAATACTGGTTCGATGCCCGAGGTCGTCTGGGTCATCAAGCTGGTGGTGCCCGTTGGGGCGATGGTCAGCAGGGCGATGTTGCGGCGGCCATAGCGTTGCATATCGGCATACAAAGTTGGGTCGACGGAAGCAAGGCGCTGGATGAACGGATTTTGTTCTTCGCGCTTGCTGTCGTAAATCGGGAAAGCTCCACGGTCGCGGGCCATGTCTACCGAGGCGCGGTAAGCATTGATGGCCAGGCTTTGGTGGATTTTTACCGCCATCTCAATGCCTTCATCGCTGCCATAACGGAAGCCCAGTGCGGCCAGGGTATCTCCTTCGGCGGTGATGCCCACACCCGTACGGCGACCTCCGATACAGGCGGTGCGGACTTTGTTCCACAGTTCGTATTCTACTTCTTTCAGGTCGCGCGCTTCAGGGTCTTTTTCGATTTTTTCGATGATGCGGTCCACTTTTTCCAACTCCATGTCGATGATGTCGTCCATGAAACGTTGGGCGAATTGGGCGTGTTTGGCGAATTTTTCGAAATTGAAGAAGGCTTCAGGCGTAAAAGGGTTCTCTACATAGCTGTATAAGTTCAGTGCCAGCAGGCGGCAACTATCATATGGAGAAAGGGGAATTTCGCCACAGGGGTTGGTCGAGATGGTGCGGTAACCCAGGTCAGCATAACAATCTGGCACCGACTCCCTCAGAACGGTATCCCAAAACAGTACCCCTGGCTCGGCAGATTTCCAGGCGTTGTAAATGATTTTGTCCCAGAGTGCGGAGGCATTAATTTCTTTGGTGACTTTAGGGTTTTTGGCGTCAACGGGGAACTGCTGCTGGTAAGGCGTGCCGCCGATAGCTGCCCGCATAAAATCGTCGTCGATGCGCACGGAAACGTTGGCACCGGTTACTTTGCCCTGTTCAAGCTTCGCGTCGATAAAATCTTCGGCATCGGGGTGTTTGCTCGATACGGTGAGCATCAATGCGCCCCGGCGACCATCTTGTGCTACCTCGCGGGTAGAGTTGGAATAACGCTCCATGAAGGGGACAATCCCCGTAGAGCTCAGGGCGGAGTTCATCACCGGGCTACCTTTGGGGCGGATGTGCGATAGGTCGTGCCCTACGCCACCGCGGCGTTTCATGAGCTGAACCTGCTCCTCATCGGTGCGAATGATGCCTCCGTAGGAATCGGCAAAGTTGCCAATCACAAAACAGTTCGACAGTGAAGACACCTGCATGTTGTTGCCAATACCCGCCATAGGACTACCCTGTGGAACAATGTATTTGAAGTTGCGCACCAACTCGTAAGCCTCCTCTTCATTCAAGGCATTGGGGTACTTGGATTCAATGCGCGCAATCTCTTTGGCGATGCGGCGGTGCATGTCATCCGGGGTCTTTTCGTAGATATTGCCAAAGGAATCCTTTAAGGCATATTTATTTACCCAAACGTTGGCGGCAAGGTTGTCGCCGTTAAAATACACGGTGGTTGCCGCAACTGCCTCCTCAAAAGAATAGGTTTGAAGTTGTGCGGTGTTTTCTTGGTCTCTGGCTATCATAAAACTTTTGGTTTAATCAGGAGTCCAATTTCCCCCTTTTTCCACATTAAACCAAAACAAAATTGTGGAAAAGACTAACATTTTTTCCACACTCGGATAAAAAATATTTGACTTTCTGAAAAAAAAATGTAAGAAAAAAGAAGCTGCATAAAAGACTCGGGTCGGGATGAAACCCAAAGCAGTTTTTACGTGTTCCTATGCTTGTTAAAGTTTTATATACCCGAATATTATCCACGACCATGAGTTGGAAAGAAAGAATCATCCTAATCCTATTAGCCGCCTTGAACTTTACCCACATACTCGATTTTATGATCATGATGCCTTTGGGCAACTACCTCATGCCATATTTCGATCTGTCTCCTCAGCAATTTTCAGTGTTGGTCTCTGCTTATACCATCAGTGCGGCGGTATCCGGTTTTGGTGCGGCGTTTTTTGTGGATCGTTTTGACCGCAAAAAAGTGTTGCTTTTTGCCTACGTCGGTTTTTTGATTGGCACCATTGGTTGTGGGCTTGCGCCTACTTTTATCACCCTCTTTTTGGCGCGTACCTTTGCGGGTTTGTTTGGGGGCTTGATCGGGGCACAGGTCTTGTCCATCGTGGCCGATAGTTTTCCTTATGAGCGTCGGGGTGCGGCGATGGGGGCCATTATGTCGGCCTTTGCGTTGGCCTCCACTTTTGGGGTGCCATTTGCGTTGTACCTGGCGAATTTGATCTCCTGGCATGCACCATTTTTGCTGGTCGGCTTTTTGGGCATCGCTTTGATTCCCTTAATTATGCGCTACCTTCCGGCCATGACCGGGCATTTGCAGGCCGAAGATGCACCAGTTCAAAGCAAATGGAGTGTCATTACCAATGTATTTGCTGATCCCCGGCAATACAGGGCCTTGTTGTTCAGTGGGTTGATCATGTTTGGACATTTTTCCATCATCCCGTTCATCAATCCCTACATGGAATTCAACGTAGGTTTTTCCAAAAACTTCACCCCGCTGATCTATCTGGTGGGGGGTGTGGCGGCCTTTTTTGCTTCCAACATTCTGGGGCGCTTATCGGATGTATACGGAAAGGTACCGCTGTTTATGATTTGTACTTTTTCGGCTTTGCCCATGGTTTTTATCATCACGAACTTGCCGCCCTCTTCAGGCGTATATCCCGGTATTGATCCTATTTGGGCTCTGGTTTTCGGCGGCCACTGGCCGTGGAGTAACCTCTAGTGCGATGATTACCAGTGTCGTGAGTCCAGAGCATCGGGGGAGCTTTCAAAGTTTCAACAGCAGTTTGCAACAATTGGGCAGTGGCCTGGCAGCTTTGGTGGCTGGTTTCATCGTCAGCAAAGATCCCCAAACGGGTAAACTGGTCCACTACGATTGGGTGGGATACATGAGTATTGTTACGTTGCTGTTTTGTGTGTACCTGGGGTATCGAAATTTCCGACATCTGGAAAAACCCGAGTTAACGATAGTGGAGCAGGTTCATTAATCTGTACCATCTGCCCAGGCAAAAAAGCCAAAAACCGCTACTGCTGTGCCCAATACTATACTGTAAAACCAGAGAAAGTTCTTTTTGGCCCGCTGTCTTGCTTTGGGCAAATCCATTAGCTCCCAGTAAGTAGGCTGAGCGGCCCTGCGTAGTGCATATTTTTGAACCAATTCCTGAGCGATCGTTGGATATTTTGCACTAAATTCTGTCAGATAAAAGGGACGAGCGGCGTACTTCATATCAAAATCCTGATCGACTACACTTTTGCTGTTGTAACAAACAAAATGGCGAATGCGCTGCCCGCTTTTCCAGGTGTTTGTCACCAGGGGAGCCATTTTTTGGTTTACCCGATAAGAACTTTTAGTCTGCCCTTTGACATGTCGGCTGTGTACACTGTAGGAATTCAAGGTGTATTCTTTTAAAATCCGGGCATTTTTCAAGTACACAAAATCTGCTTTGCGCTTAGTGACCACGGCCAAATCAAGCGTTTCAACCCGCGCATAGGCCAAGGTGTGGTGGCTCAAGGCTATTCTCCCTAGAACCAACGCCGCAAGTGAAAGCGCCACCCAAATGAGTATTACCGGAATTTCATCAATTGCCGGACCTACCCTACTCCCCAGCAAATAGCTGATCATAATGTTCAGGCCAAAAACGACCATCAAGCCCAGCAGCATCAATAAATTATATCCAAATCCATACCCTGGGGGCATCAACCAAAAAAACACAAAGGCCAGGCCTAGTTGAAAATGAAGCGAGCCGAGCCCCCAAATGAGCAGCTTCCAATTGATTCGTTTGTACATGGGTTTTGCTGATTTGGAAGCAATATTAACAAGAAATCAAGAGGAGCGATACGCAATCGAGTGGTAATTCTTGATGTGCGGACCCAAAAACACCCGGGCATAAATGCGCATGATGGCCAATCCATTCAAAATAAAGCTCAAGGCTACAAACGAAGCCAGCAAAATCTGATCTTCACGGATGTGGCTAAAAATCAGGTCCTCCCCAATGAAGGTGGGAGAAATCGGAAAACCGGAAAGCGCCAAACAACAAATAAAGAACATCAGGGCAGCGGTAGGGTGTTCGTACACGTGCCCATGAAAACGGTGCAACGTGACAATTTCCGTTTTTTCAGCCAATTGAGCACCCATAATCCACCTATGCCCGCAACGAGTACGCCACTCAGGTAAATGTAGACCTGAAAAAAATCGAAATGTTCGTTGTATGATACTGCAAGTGCCACCCAAAAGTGATTCAGGATGACCAAGACCCAACTGAGTCGGGCGTGTTGGCGTTCAGAAAACGCTTTGAGCACGAGGATGAGCGCAATTAGCCCAAAAACTTCGGGCAAAAAGGCATGAGCCGATGCGCTGATTTTTTCCTCGGCAAATTGTCGGAAATACAAACCCGTGAGGTAGGTGGGCAAAATGAACCACCACAAAGAAGACAAGGTGATGAAATCCAGTTTTTTTCCCAGCGCCTTGAGCGGGTTCCAAAGATATTGATACATCAAGGCGTCTAAATTCCATTCCTTTAGGCACAAGACATATAGGGTGTACTGCATTTTTTCGGACAGGAACTTTCCTTCAAATGATTTTTGGCGCGGCACAAATTTGTAAAACTGTTCCTTGATCAGATAACTCACTACGGAGGGCGAAACAAGGAGTTGGTAGGTGCGCAAAAACGCATTCCCTGCAAAGTGGATCAGCGCCAAAATATGCCATCCCGCCGCCACTTCAATAAATATCAAACCAATTTGGGCAATCGAGGCATATGCCAACTGACTTTTCACCGATGACTGTACCCGCGCAATCCCGATCGCCAGGATGGTGGTCGTCAGGCCCAATACCGCAATAAATACCCGTACCGAAAATTGATGTTCCCAAAAAGGGAAAGTGCGCAAAAGCAGAAATACCCCCAGGTGAACCGACAAGGAGCCATAAAAGATGGCACTGGAAGGCGTTGGGCCCTCCATCGCCCGGGGCAACCAGGAGGAAAATGGCAACTGCGCCGATTTAGCCGCCGCCGACATCAAAATCATCATCGAGATGAACACCCCGATCAAACTGTGCGATTGCAGCTGGGTACTCACCAGTTCGGCATTTTGCAATTTTTGAAAGGTAATGCTCTCTTGCCAAAGGTGGTGACTCATCCACATCGCCAGCAGTAAACCGACGTCGCCAATGCGGTAGATGGAAAAAATTTTCACCGCATTTTTCACCGGTAAATAGCGGTTGCGGTAAAAGGCAATCAATAAAAAGGAGGCGATGCCCAAAATTTCCCAACCCATGAACAGGGTCTCAAAATTGTCGGAAAGAATGGCAATGTTGTACCCAATGTAAAAAAACAGAATGGTGTTGAAATAGCGTTTGTAACCTTCCTCGCGATGTAAATAATAGCTGCTGTAAATGGTGACCAATAGGATGAGGTAAGCCCCGGTAAGCAAATAAGCCGCCGTGACTTTGTCAAACATCAAGATGAAGTTGAAGGTATAGTGTTCAGAAGCAAACAGGGGTATCCCCTGGGTATGCTGGGTTTCGCGCTGATTCAACAACCAAAACACCGTAAAGGCGAATACCAGAAAAGTATGCAAACCCATGGTCAGAAATACCGTTCGGGCAATGGTATTTTCTTTTTTCGCCGGAATCAGAAGACTGACCAAAAAACCCAAAAAAGGGATGATGACAAATACGGGAAGTAGCTGGTTCATGGCTTTAGTTTTGGGGGATTAAATGTACAGGCAGGTTTTCAGTGTGGGTTTCAATCAGCGCGTTGAGGTTGCTTACCAGTGGCACATCCTGCTGCAGCGGCTCATAAAGCGTATAGGTTCCATCTTTGAACCGATAAAATTCACGCGTTTCGGGATGTACCACGATGAGGTTGATCCATTCGTTGATGAACCATTCATAAGTTGCTGCCGATCTCAATAAACTCTTGAGTACAAGCTCCGGATGATGCTCCACAATCATCAAGAGCCGCAAAGGGTCATGCACTTCGGTCATCTGAGTGGGCAAACCGGGCCGCAAATCACCGTCAATGCCATTGGCAACCCCAAACAAACCCATCACATTGTGGGGCAATTTGGAACCTGCCCCCAGTTTTTGTTCATCCACCCGGGAAAAAAAATACTCGAGGTTAATGCCTCCACATACCGGCGCCGCCGCGTCGAGAATGGTCGATAAATAAATGCCCTCGGGATCCTGTCGATAATCGTATGAATTGAGGAAAGCACGCCGATCCAGAAACAAACCACGCGACAAATTCCGGCCTCCAATGATGCACAAGGCATTGGTGGCGTGGTTGAGCTCCGGGCGGGGTTCAAACAGCGAGACCGAACGGCTCAATACTTTTTCGTGTACCTTGATGGGGGCTTTGTGCGTATCTACGGTATAAAACCGTCGGGAGCGTTCTTTGGCGTTGTAATCCAGGGCTTTTTCAAAAACTACTTCGTTTTTGGTATGCAGTTCAAAATGGGCTGGCGGCAGGGAAAATTCGTCGTAAAACACGATTTCGTCGCGCGTGGTATCGTGTAGCGCCCCGACGAACTGCGTTTCCACAGGAATGAGCAGTCCTTTTTCGGCCAACTTGCTGCGCACTTCCGGATGATTGGCCATGTAGCTAAACACACGAGCGTTCACGGAGCCTGCGCGGCCACTACAAGCCCCACAATCATACGCTGCGTAATAGGGATTGTTGACACTGCTCGCTCCGTGCCCAACGATGTACACCAGAGGCGCAAAATCTTTAATCAGCCCGATGCTGCGCAAGACGGTTTCTACCCGGGTCACCATTTCATCGATGGAATAGCCGACTTGCAGGCCATTGACTTTTTCGGGGTGTTCGCCACATTCGATGGTCAGTTTGGAGTACTTGTCCATGTGTTTTAGCGATGAAGCCGTAGCCGGCCCCATCGAAGGGCGGAAAATATTTAAAAACAGCCGCAGTCCAGCCCAAAAACCCAGGGTCTGGGAGATGAACCATCCCCCGATGGAAGAATAAGACTGTTTGAGCAAATGCAGGTCGAATTCCAGCCTGCTACTCGATTCCTCCTCGCGGATCAGGAATTTCGGGTGCATGGGCGCAGGGCAGGTTTTGGTGAGAAATTTTCCACCCTGAGGCTGAAAATAAAACTCTACCCCAAAAAAACCTGGCGTGCCAAAGGTCTCACATTCGGGATCGAACAATTCCAGGTAACGCCGCAGAGAACCCTCCCGGTCATCAATGCAAAATGCGGCCTGAAAATTCTTGGTGCGGCGTTTTTCAGGTACATTTTTTTCATGTTTGATGCCCGCCAAGACCTGGTCGTAATAATTCCATTCAAAAGCTTCTTGCCAGATGCTCAGTACCTCTGTACGTTCGGAGTAGGGTATTTTGTCAAATAAAGCTTGAGGTCGTTCGGTAAATTTTTGACCCATTGCTTGCCAGTTCTCGCCCATTACAAAATCCAGGGTGTCGATTTCCAGCAGCAATTCAAATACAATCAAATCGTGCAAACTGAGCTTGCGCTCATCCAGCAAGGTATAAGGATGTGCCTCTACGGTCGCAATCATCCCAGACCAGCCCTGATGCGCAAATTGTTGATCGAACAGGTACTGCTCGTATAGCGATTCATCCCCGATCAAAATGTGCAACAAATCTGCGATTTCACATTTGGTGTCCAACAACAGTGCTTTGGCGCGTTTGCGCCGAAAAAGGCTGACATCACTGTGGCGCTCCATTCGGCGAATGGCCGAAAGAAAACTTTTTTCGTTGACCGGAAAGGGCCACATGGCGATGCCTTGGTCCAAAAAACTACACAAAATCCGAAACAACAGGGGATGTACCAGCGAGTCCATGTCCAGGTTGTACAGCACTTTCCACTTGCCGCGCAAGGCACCAATGCGTGGACTCGATTTCTTGCGGTAATTTTGGTGCAGCAATTTTTGCAGCCATTCCGCATGTTGCTCTTCCCCTTTGCGTTCGATAATGACCTTGTCGATGATTTGGGGATTGATGCGCCCTTGCTGGTACAACTCGCGGAACTCGACCAAGGACAAAGAAACTTTATACCCAAAAATGGTCGCGGCCTTCTGGGTGCCTTCCGTAAAATTCAGGTGCTGGTAGGCGTGCAGGGTATTGTGGTGAACAAAGTCTTTGAGTGGAGCTTGCGCAGGAAGGTAGTGCTTAATCTCATGTAAAACATGGTGTTCGTCAAACTTGCTTGACAAATCGGTAGCATGGCTCATCATTGATGATTTTCTTAAAAGTAGTGTATTTTAGCTTGGGCAATGTACTTGATAAGGGGCTGAACCCCAAAGTATCCATTATATCTTTGTGGTGATTTTTTCATGGTGAAAAATGAGGCGAAACGGGGGGGCCGGGGCGGGGGGGGGGGGGGGGGTTATTTTTCCCCGGGCCCCCCCCTTTGTTTGTGGGGGGGGGGGGGGGTTTTTTTTTTGGGGGGGGGGGGGGGGGGGGGGGGGGGGGGGGGGCCGGGGGGGGGGGGGGGGGTTTTTTTTTTTTGGGGGGGGGGGGCGGGGGGGGCTAGGGGGGGTTGGTGGGGGGGGGGGGGGGGGGAGAGTTTTGGGGGGTTGGGGGGGGGGGTTCCCGGGGGGGGGGGGGGGGGGGGGGGGGGGGGGGGGGGGGGGTTTTGTTTTTTTTTTTTCCGGGGGGGCGTTTTTTTTTTCTCCCTTCCCCCCCCGGCGGGGGGGGGGGGGGGGGGGGGGGGGGGGGGGTGTATTTTCTGTCCGGGCCGCCCCCCGCTCCTCCCCCCCGCCGGCGGCTCCCCGCCCCCGCGGGGGGGGGGGTGGGGGGGCGGGGGGCCCCCCCCGGGCCCCCCCCCCCCCCCCCCCCCCCCCCCCTCCGGCCCCCGTTTCCCGCCCCCTCCCCCGGGGGGCGCCCGGGTTTGGTTGTGGGGGTCTTTGGTGGGGGGGGGGGGGGGGGGGGGGGGGGGGGGGGGGGGGTTTGGGGGGGGGGGGGGGGGGGGTGGGGGGGGGGAGGGGGGGGGGGGGGGGGGGGGGGGGGGGGGGGGGGGGGGGGGGGGGGGGGGGGGGGGGGGGGCGGTTTGGTTTGTTTTGGGGTGGTTTTTTTTTTTTTTTTTTTTTTTGGGGCGGGTTTTTTTTTTTTCCCCGGGGCCCGCCCTCCTTTTTGGGGGGGGCCCGGGGGGGTTTCTTTTTTTTTTTCCCGGGGGGGGGGGGCCGTTTTAAAAGGGGGGGGTTAAGTTGCCCCCCCCGGGGGGGGGGGGGGGGGGGGTGGTTGTGGGGGGGGGGGGGTTGTGGTTTTTTTTTTGGTTTTCCTTTCGCGGGGGGAGGGGGGGGGGGGGGGGGGGGGGGGGGGGGGGGGGTGTGGGGGGGGGGGGGTTTTTGGTTGGGGGGGGGGGGGGGGGGGGGGGGGGGGGGGGGGGGGGGGGGGGGGGGGGGGGGGGTGGGGGGGGGGGGGGGGGGGGGGGGGGGGGGGGGGGGAGGGGGGCCCTGTTTTGTTTTATTCCCCCCTTTTCCTTTCCTTTTGTGTTTTCCCTTTCCCCGCGGTGTTGGTTCCTGTTCGGGGGGCGGGGCCCCCTGGGGGGGGTCTTGGGCGGGGGGGAAAAGCGGGGGGGGGGGGGGGGGGGGGGGGGGGGGGGGGGGGGGGGGGGGGCGGGGGGGGGGGGGGGGGGGGGGGGGGGGGGGGGGGGGGGGGGGGAAGGGGGGGGGGGAAAAAGTAGGGGGGGGGGAAAAAAAAAAAAAAAAAGGGGGGGGGTGCTCGTGGCAAAAACAGAATCGCCCCTAATTCATCGAAAACACCTTCTCCTTCCGCTCCCCAATCTGTTGCCGCCACATCGCATAATACAAGCCCTTTTCAGCCAGCAGTTCATCATGAGACCCCGTTTCCACGATGTCGCCTTTTTCCAGCACGAAAATGCGGTCGGCGTGGAGGATGGTGCTGAGGCGGTGGGCGATGAGCAGGGTAATCTGGCGGCCTTCGGCGCTGATTTCCCGGATGGTATCGGTGATTTCCTCCTCGGTGAGGGAATCGAGGGCGGAGGTGGCTTCGTCGAAGAGGAGGAGCTTGGGGATGCGCAGCAAGGCGCGGGCGATCGAGATGCGTTGTTTTTCGCCGCCGGAGAGTTTGAGGCCACCTTCACCAATGGTGGTGTCGAGGCCATTTTCGGCACGGGCCAGCAGGGTGTTGCAGGAGGCTTTCGTGAGCGCCGATTGCAGGTCGGCTTCGGTGGCCGTGGGGTTCACGAAGAGCAGGTTTTCCCGGATGGTGCCGGAGAAGAGCTGGGTGTCCTGGGTGACGAAGCCGATTTGGCGGCGCAGGTCGTCGAAATGGATGGATTGCTCGTCGAGGCCGTTGTAGAGGATGCTGCCGCTCTGAGGGCGGTACAAGCCAACGAGGAGTTTCATCAAGGTGGTTTTGCCGCTGCCACTGGGGCCGACGAAGGCGATGGTTTCGCCGGTTTTTACCTGAAAACTGATGTCGTTGAGGGCGTTTTGTTGCGCCGATTGGTGGCGGAAGGCCACGTTCCGGAACTCCAGCGTTTCGATGTCGCCGAGGTGCTTGGGGTGGGCGGGCTCGGGTTCGGGCTGCTTTTGCATCAGGTTTTCAAAGTTGTTGAGCGAAGCCTCGGCCTCCCGGTAACTCAGGATGATGTTGCCAATTTCCTGCAAAGGGCCGAAGATGAAAAACGAAAAAATCTGCATGGTCACGATTTCGCCCGGCGCCAATTGGCCTTTGTACACCAGCCACATGAGCATGAACAGGATGAGCTGCCGCAGGGTGTTGACGAAGGTGCCCTGCACGAAGCTGATGCTGCGGATGCGTTTCACCTTGGTGAGTTCCAGCTTGAGGATGTTGAAGGTGTTTTTGTTGAGGCGCTCGACCTCCTGTTTGGTCAGACCAAGGCTCTTCATCAGCTCGATGTTGCGCAGTGACTCGGTGGTGGCCCCAGCCAGCGCGGTGGTCTGTTTCACAATGATCTTCTGGATGGCCTTCACTTTTTTGCTCAGTAAGTTGGACACCCAGGTGAGCAAAAAAATGCCGCCAAAGTAGATCACGGGCAAACTCCAGTGCTTGTTGAACGCGTACAGCGCCACAAATACGATGCCCACAATGACGGGAAACAACACGTTGATGAAGGTGGAAATGAACTTCTCCGTGTCGGTGCGCACCTTTTGGAGGATGCCCAGTGTTTCGCCGCTACGCTGCTCTTCAAACTCCTGGTAAGGCAGTTTCATGGCGTGCTGCAAGCCGTCGGTGAAGATGGTAGCCCCGAATTTTTGGGTGATGAGGTTGAGGAAATAATCCTGAAATGCCTTGGCGATGCGGCTGATCATGGCCACCGAAATGGAGCCAATGAGCAGCCACATGAGGCCATAAACCATCACACTTTTGCCTGACTGATCGGTGATGTTCTCCTGTATGAACAAAAAGCGTTGCCAATCGAACGCACCCGGTGGCGTAGACGACACCTGGTGGTTGGATGCCAAGGTGACCAACTTCCCAAAGATAATGGGGTCAATCAGTGAGAACCCAATGTTGATGGCAGCCAGTAGCAGTACCAAGATGACGAGCCAACGATAGGGGGCAAAATAGCGGAAAAGTAGTTTCATGTTGTAGGTGATGCACCTGAATATTGGCTAGATTTGGGAACCTTGCTGGCATTCAGGGAGGTGTTCAAGTTGGTGAAAAGAAAATAAACACTTTACTGGTGTTGCAGGTTTCATCCACTCTGACAGATTAACCACTACAAACCAAAAGCGGGCCTAGATTTTTATTAAAACGCTCATTTTTTTTAGCTACATCGATTTAATCAAATTTAAAAACCGTTGGGGATTTTCCTGATAAAAGGTGGCCATTGACTTGTCTTTGAGGCCCAATTCGGCCTTTTTTTTGTCAATCTCATCCTCGATGGCTGTTTTGTGTTGCTTGTAAAACTGGACAGTTTGGGTGAAAAAATTTGCAGCCGCAAGGGGATCCATCAAGACCAGAATTTCCGAAACAGCTCGGCTAAGCTGAAAATGCTGATAATCGATCGGGGTATCCCAATAGCCGCCCCACCCATAGAAGCCATGTTTTGCAAACACCTCCACAATTTCCTCGGCGAAACCTTTGCGCCGGGGTTTCCCCAAGCGCTCCAGCATCCGGTTGGCGTATTGAATGCCTTCAATGGGTTGGAATGTAGCCACACCTGTCGACGCGTCGATGGCAATGTAAGGATTGATCTTGGGGTTCAAATCGATCGCCGTTCCGTAGGCGTGCAGGGAGAGGGTCTTTCCACCCGTAACCGCACGGAGGTTGTGGGCCGAAGTATTGTTGTCAGCCATCGACCGGCCATCGTCGCCGTTGTAAGCCGTGATCAGCCTGATCTTTTCGATGGGGAATTTGAGGGCGAACAAGTCCTGAAAAATCAATTTCACACTTTCGGCACAAGCATCCAGCACGATGAGTTCACCAGCGTGCTCCTGGTCATCAAAGCCAAAGTGCTTTACCCGAACCAGCCGCAAGCGGTTCAAAGGCACGGGTGAAAGTGGACCAAAGACATTTTTTGCCCGCAGTTCCTGTTCCAGCTTTTCGTCGATGTTGAGTACCACAAAACCAGGTTCTGCGCTGGATTTTCCCGTGGGGATGTTTTTGTTGCAGGTGCTGAGGCTGAGGAAAATGAGAAGGAGAAGGAGGATTTTTGGCATGTTGTGGTTTTTGAAGGGTTTGATTGTTTCGCGCTAAAATTACATCATTTTAATTTTGATTTCTAGACCAAGAGACTAAATCACTCCGCCCCCGTTCCCCAACAATACACCCGTTCAATTCCGCCATTTTTCAGTCTTTCCACAGCCAACTTTCCAACCCCCGTCTCATTCAAATTCACCACCTCCACATGCTTCAACCCCAGCAAAATCTCCACAATCCCATCCCCGATCGGATTTTTTTCCAACCGCAATTTCTCCAGATTTTTCAACGCCTTTAGCACACCCAGGTCTTTTTCCGTAAAGCCATTGTCGGCCAAATTGAGCCATACCACACTTTCGGCCAGGGCTTGTAGCGGTGGGGTCAACTCGGCCATACTTTTGCCCGATTGGCTCGGCAGGGTGATGTCCAGCATCACTGGGCGCTTGAGCATCACCCGGACATTGCAACCCAGGGCGCGCAGTTTTTCGATTTGCGATTGATCCACTTCCAGGGGCAGATCCGGATTGACTTTTGGGGGCTGCACTTCGGTAGTATCAACTGTAGCGACTTGTACTTTTTCCACTCGGCTTTTTTCCGAAAAATCCAGCGAGAGGTAATCACTGCCATGCGTAAGGCTGCCGCCTTGGTGCCCCGTGTACGCCAACAAGGCCCCTAATCCCAGCAAGAATCCAGTAAACCAGCGGGAAGCTTTGGGTGGATCAGCTTTAGGCATCAATACCCGGATGAGCCACAACAAGCCACTCAGACCCGCCACCACAAAGCCTCCCCACTGGTGCAGGAACAGACTTTGTGGGGCGTAATCGCCACTTAAAGACAACAAATACCCCGTGCCGCTAGAAGCCGCAGCGGCCACAAAACCCAGAAACAAGGTCATCGGCACGGCAGCCCGGAACGAGGCGTACGCGCTACGGTAAGCCAACAAATCCAGAAGGATGGCCAGCAGCAAAAACCCAATGGGCAAATGCACGAGCAAGGGGTGCAGGTGGCCAATCAAATCAGCAATATTCAGCAGCATTTCAAGTCAGTTATTAGCCTTTAGCTATGAGCTATCAGCAGTCAGCTATGAGCAGTCAGCCATCAGCTCGGCTATCAACTGAGCTGACAGCTGATGGCTCATAGCTGATCGCTGACACCTGATCATCACACGCGAGTTAACTTAATCGGTGCCGTATGGTTCGCATTCCACTGGCAGACGTACACGTTTTTGTCGTTGTCTACACACACGTCGTGGCCGTGGTTGAACACGCGATTGCTCAGCGCGGTAGAAGCTTGCAAAACGCCATTTTTGTAGGTTGGTGCCGTGCCGCCAGGGTTGGATACAATTTTATTGTTGGCATCCAAAATGGTCACAAACCCCGAATTGTCCTGCCGATTGCCTGCGGCGTCTTTTGACCAGCAAACTCCGGCGTAGAGGTTGGTATCGTCCATCACTGGGCGACACACGTACAAGCCCGGCATATCGATGCGCTTGATGAATTTGCCATCCATCGTGAAGACCTTAAAACAAGTTTCTTCCCGCGAGGTACATACCAGCACGGGGTTGTTTTTGTCGCGCAAGTCGACCGCCACACCGTGGGCGTTGACCAGGTTGTGCTCTTTATTGGCGTTGTTGCGCCCCCCAAAATGCCGGATGTATTGGCCTTTGGAATTGTATTGGATGATGTAATCGGAACCATAACCATCGGCTACGTAGATGTCGCCATTGGGTGCCACAGCAGTTTCGGTGGGACGGAAGGGTTCGTCATCTTTGTACACCCCAATGGTGCGCGGATGCCCGATGTTGAAGATGATCCGGCCAGTGAGGTCGGTTTTGACCACCTGCCCGGCCTGGCTTTTCCAACTGCCGTATTTGTCCTGGTAATAACCGCAGTCTACGATCAGCAGGAAATCTTCGCCGCCTTCTTTGGAGAGGGTCAGGCCGTGCCCGCCGGGAAAGGCGCTGCCCCAATGATCCAGCAAAGCCCCCGATTTGTCAAATATCAGAATGTTGTTGTGGGTATTGTCGCCCAACATGATCAGGCGGCCCTTGCTGTCTTGTACCATTTCGTGGCAGTTGAACAGGGGCGTGGAGTTGACGCCAATTTTGGCCCAGCCTTTGTCTACTTTGTAGGTAAACCCGCCGTGCCCGATGATGGTGTCTTCGGGTTGGAGTTCGGGGTGCAAAATGGAAAAGCCCAAAGTGGGGGCGGCTACAACTCCTGCGGAGGCAAGAGCGGCGTTGCGAATGAATTTTCTGCGTGGATGCATAGTGGATCTAATGAATTATTGATTAAATTGTATGGGTTGAGGAGGTTGAGGAGTTGAGAAAGTTGAGGCTACCGCGAGTGACATACCAAAGCGACTTTGTTTCTTTTCCTTCCCTTAACTATTGCTATTGTGTCGCTCGCGGTAGCCTCAACCTCCTCAACTTCTCAACTCCTCAACCTTCTGCTCAACCAAGAATGCCTTTCACTACCTGCCCGTGTACGTCCGTGAGACGGAAGCGCCGCCCCTGAAATTTGTACACCAGTTGCTCGTGGTCGATGCCCAGGAGGTACATCAGCGTCGCATGAAAATCATGCACATGCACGGGGTCTTTGACGATGTTATAGCTAAAATCATCGGTTTCGCCGTAGCTGATTCCTGCCTTGACGCCCGCCCCGGCCATCCACATTGTGAAGCAACGCGGGTGGTGGTCGCGACCGTAATTGTCGGCAGTAAGGATGCCCTGGGAGTACACCGTACGCCCAAATTCTCCGCCCCAAATGACCAGCGTGTCTTCCAACAAACCTCGTCTCTTTAGGTCGGTTATGAACGCCGCCGTGGGTTGATCAATGGTTTGGCATTGCGCTTTCATGCCATTCGGCAAGCCACCGTGGTGGTCCCAACCCTGGTGGTAAAGCTGGACGAACTTAACGTCTTTTTCCAATAATTTGCGGGCCAAAATGCAATTGGCGGCGTAAGTCCCTGGATCGCGACTGGTGGGGCCGTACAATTCGAAGACCTCATCCGTTTCCTTGGAAATGTCCATCACTTCGGGCACCGAGGTTTGCATGCGGTAGGCCATCTCGTATTGGGCAATGCGGGCGTTGACCTCGGGATCGCCGTAGGCCTCGTTCTGCATTTGATTGAGTTGCTTGAGGTATTCCAGCATTTCCTTGCGGTCTTGCCCATCGTAACCATCGGGGTTGTTGAGGAACAAAACGGGGTCTTTGCCCGAGCGGAATTGCACGCCCTGGTGTTCGGAGGGTAAAAATCCATTGCCCCAGAGCCGGGCATACAAGGGCTGATCCCGAGGTGCGTCTTTGGAAACGAGCACGATAAAGGTGGGCAAATTTTGATTGTCTGTCCCCAATCCATAACTGATCCAGGAGCCAATCGAAGGCCGGCCGGGCAGTTGATTGCCGGTTTGGAAAAAAGTCAAAGCGGGATCGTGGTTGATGGCTTCGGAAAAAACCGACTTGACGATGCACAAATCGTCGACCACTTGCGCGGTATGTGGCAATAGTTCGCTGACCCAGGTTTGGTTTTTGCCATGTGGATTGAACTTGTACAGGGAAGGCGCGATCGGCAGGGCGCTTTGGTTGGCGCTCATGCCGGTGAGGCGTTGGCCTTTGCGCACCGAGTCAGGGAGATCTTGGCCAAGCATGGTTTGTAGCTTGGGCTTGTAGTCAAAAGTCTCCAATTGCGAGGGCCCACCACTCATGAACAGGTACACGACTCTTTTGGCTTTGGGGGCAAAATGGGGCAGCGCATTGAGTACGGCTTGTTGAAAATCAGCGCCAGGGGTGGCCGAGGCGGGGGTAGAACCGGAGCGGGTACTGAGGAGGGTTCCCGTGGCCAAGGCACCTAGGCCCAAAGCGGTTTTGAGCAAAAAATTGCGCCGATCCCATTGTTTGTTCAAGGGCTCAAAATCGGGGGTATGGAGCCGAAAGGGGTCATGATCGTGATGTGCCATGCGCTTTGTTTTTAAAAGTTTTGTACCCAACTTTACTGCCGAGCTTCGTGTCTGCATCACTAAGGTGTCTCTTAGGTGTCTGAGGCCCCTTGGGCCTTCACCCCCGGGGGTGCGGGGTTTTTTGGGGGTGGGGGGGGGGGGGGGGGGGGGGGGGGGGGGGGGGGGGGTTTCTCCCCCCTTTCCCCCCCCTTGGGGGGGGCCCCCCGGGGGGGGGGCGCTTTTTGGGGGGGGGGGGGGGGGCCCCGCCCCCCCCGGGGGGGGCCTTCCCCCCCCCCCCGGGGGCCTTTTCCCTTTCCCCCCCCCCCTTTCCCCCCCGGGGGGGGTCCCCCCCCGGGCCCCTGGGGGGCCCCCGGCCCCCCTTCCCCCCCCCCCCCCCCCCCCCCCCCCGCTCCCCCCCCCCCCCCCCCCCCCCCCCCTCCCCCCCCTTCCCAAATTTAACCGGCACCTACCCCAAAAATTTTTTTTTTTTTTTTCCTCCCCCCCCAACCCCCCCGGGGCCCTTCGGCCCCCCCCCCACCCCCCTTTTTCGGGGTTGGGGGGGGGTGTTGTTTCTTAGGTGGTGAAAGAAAGCGGCATTTTTCACCACCTAAGAAACCTCAGGCACCAAAGAGGCACCTTGTGAAATTATACGCCTTTGGTGCTCGATAGAATATTTTCACCTCCGGGTTAAAGTGGCGTCCGAATTCAAAATGGTGTTGGCCACTACGGCGTTCGCCGCCAGTAATGCCGCATCAAGCGTTTTGTCAACTTTGTAGAGGCCAGCATTCAGCCAACCACGGGTCTTTTCAGGGTTTTGCAGAAATTTTTCCTGCTGCTTTTTTTGCAAACGCAGGAGGAGTTCCACTTCGGCGGCTGAAGGTTGCCGACCCGTGAGGCTGCGGTATACCTCTACCACGGCCTTACTGGCATCGGGCATGTTGCACATTTGCTCGCCCAATACTTTGGAGGCCTCCAAAAAAGTCGGATCGTTCAAGGTGACCAAAGCCTGTAAGGGCGTGTTGGTTTTTTGCCGGCGCACCACGCAATAACTCCGCGAACCCGCATCAAAAGTGGCCAGGGTCGGATGGGGAACGGAGCGTTTGACCACAATGTACAAGCTGCGGCGGTACACCGCATCGGTGGTATCCTGTTCATAGTTGGCGCTGTTGATCTCCCAAAGTCCCTGCGGCTGGTATGGTTTGATGCTTTTGCCGCCAATTTTTTTGTTCAACAAGCCACTGGCCAAGAGGGCATTGTCGCGAATCATTTCTGCCGACATGCGGTAGGCGGGACCGCGTGCCAAAAGGCGGTTTTCGGGGTCTTTTTCCCGCAAAGCCTGGTTTATTTTGGAGTCTTGCCGATACGTGGCCGACATCACAATTAGTTTGTTCAAAGCCTTGATGTCCCAGCCTGATTCGATGAAGCTCAGGGCCAACCAATCCAACAAAGCCAAATGGCTGGGAAGTTCTCCCTGGTTGCCAAAGTCTTCGGTGGTTTTGACCAAACCTGCGCCAAAGAAGTTTTGCCAAAAGCGATTGACCGCCACCCGCGCCGTAAGTGGATGCTCCGGCAAACAAAGCCATTGCGCCAGCCCCAGGCGGTTTTTGGGCAGGTTTTTGGGGAAAGGCAAAATGGCAGAAGGCGTATTGGGGAAAACTTCCTTGCCGGGCATGTCGTAATTGCCGCGTTGCAACAGGAAGGTTTTTTTCGGTTTTTTCATCTCCTGCATCACCATCAGTTCTTCTATCTGGGCGCTGGAATCAGACAATTGAGTGCGGCTGATTTGCAGTGCTTTTTGGGCGACGAGCAAGCTGGGCGAAACCGCGCGCTGGTAATAGGTTTGTAAAACGGCGGTTTCTTTCGCGCTCAATTGCGGTGGCTTTTTAGAAGCGATGCTGGGCCAGGATTGTTTTTGCGCCAAAATTTCGATTTCAAACGGGGTCAACTCGCGTTGGTACACCATAATGTCGTCCACCTGGCCGCCTTTGAAGCCCAATCCGCGCCACCAGGCGCCAATCTGTAAGCCCAGTTCGGGATTTGAATTAAAAATTATGTCTTTGTACAATTGATCCATGGTGGTTTCCATGGCCAGGGTTTGCCCATCCTGGTACAATTTGAAGCCTTCGGCGCGAGAGGAGCCATCGTAGGTCAGGGTCAATTGAATCCAGCGGTCGCGGGGCACTGGTTGCTGACTGACTTTGCTGATCGCGTTGGAGGGGGCGGTATGGGCCATGTTGATTTCCAGTCGATCGTTTTTCAGGTAAAGGTGATAGCCCCGGAAATTGTAGAGGCGCTCGGCGCTGCTTTTGTGAAAAATGACACCTTCCTTTAATCCTTTTGGAATTTTGACTTTGATGCCGATGCTAAAAGGCTCCGACTTGCGGAAAACGCCCACTTCATTCAGGTCGAGGTATACGTCACCTTCCATCTTCAGGGCACGGCCGGAATTGGCGGCTATAAAATCAGGTTTGTCGCCGGTCATGCCCGTTTCGCGTTTCATGATCCCGATCTGTTGGGGATTGACGCTGTTTTTTAAATCGCCGCCATCAAAGGTGTAGTGGGCTTGCAGGCCATTTTGCGGGATTTTTTCTTTGGCCAAAGTTTGATATGCCCCGGATTGCAGCCATTGTTTGAAGTCTGGCCCGCTCTGGGCCTGGAGCTGAGTGATTTTTTGCTCCTGCTCGGCAATGGTTTTTTGGATAAAACGGATGATTTTTTCCTGTTTTTCGCTGGGCAACATCAGCGTGGGGGTAGGCGGAGCGCTGTTCCAGGAGATTTGCCCAGCTTCCTTCACGTTGTTGAAAAAAGAAAAAATCTCATAGTAATTCTGCTGCGACAGGGGATCGTACTTATGGTCGTGGCATTTGGCGCAGCCCAGGGAGAGGCCCATAAAGGCTTCGCCAAAAGTATTGGTGCGGTCTATGACGTATTCGGTTTGAAACTCTTCTTCGATGATGCCGCCCTCCATGTTTTGGGGATGATTGCGGTTGAACGCGGTGGCAATGATCATGTCTTTGCTGGGCTTGGGCATCATGTCTCCGGCCAGCTGCCATTGGATGAACTGGTCGTACCCTTGATTGGCATTGAACGCTTTGATGACCCAATCGCGGTAGGGCGACATGTCGCGCAGGCGGTCAACAGTATAGCCATGTGAATCGGCAAAACGTGCGAGGTCCAGCCAATCCACGGCCATTTTTTCGCCGTAATGAGGGGAGTTGAGCAGGCGATCTACTTGTTTTTCGTAAGCCTTGGGCGATTTGTCCTGGAGAAAAGCGTCGATTTCAGCGAGGGTTGGGGGCAAACCCGTGAGGTCGAGGGACAGGCGGCGTAGCAGGATTTCTTTGGAAGCCTCGGGGGAAGGCTCAAGTTTTTCCTCCTCCAGTTTTTGTACGATAAAATTGTCGATGGGATTTTTGACCCAATCTGCCTTTTTGACCTTGGGTACCTCTGCTTTTTTGGGCGCAACGAAAGCCCAGTGTGGCTGGTACTCCGCCCCATCTTTGATCCATTTGATCAGGATGGCTTTTTCCCGATTACTCAAACTGAGGTGCGATGCAGGGGAGGGCATCAGGTATTCGGGATCAGTAGAAATGATGCGGTGGAAGACTTCGCTGCGGCGCAAACTGCCCTTGGCTATGGCCACTTTTCCGGGGTTTTCTTCCAGCCGGGCGTAAGCTGCCTCGGCGATATCGAGGCGCAATCCAGCTTTTTGTTTGGCTTTATCCGGGCCGTGGCAGGCAAAACATTTGTCGGACAAAATGGGCTTGACATGCAGGTTGTAATCCAGCTCGGCGGGCAGCGTTTGGAGCTCTGCCTCCAAATCTGGTGGCAGTTCGGGTGAACAGGCGTAGCCAAAAAGTAGACTTGCGGCGAGTAGCAGGGTGTATTTTGACATTCTTCCTTGCATTTGATGCATGTGGGTTGCAATCTAAAAAAATGCAGGGAAATTTCGGAGGGTTAAGTGAGAGAATACTTGAATTTTACCACTTAACCCTCCAAACACTACTCCTCATGCAGCGCCGTAGCCGGCTGTATCCTTGAAGCCTGCATACTCGGATACAAGGCACAGAGCGTCACCAATAAATAAACCGTCAACACGGACAACAAAATCCCGATGATGTACACACTGGAATCCAGGTCAAACACATTGAGAATCGGGAACTGGATGGCCAGGATTACCCCCACCACTACCCCTAGCGTGGCGATCACCCACATTTCGCCCACAAAATGCGTGGTGATGGCTTTTCCACTGGCACCCAAAGCCCGGCGCAGACCAATCTCGTCTTTGCGCTTGGCAATGTTGAGGGTGAGTACGCCAAATAAACCCAGGGCTACATTGAGTAAAAAGAAGCCACAAACGATGCTGAAGATGAGCGAAGGAATGGCAGTTTGTTGGTTCATGGATTTACGCTGGTTGGAGAGGTACGAGACCTCCATTGTCCAGTCGCTTTGCATGCCACCAATCTGGCGCATCAATTTGGCTTCAAAGTTGGCGTCCGTACCTGGTTTTACCTTGAGAAGAATGGTACCCATCACCTCTTTTTCCATGTTGAAAAAAGCGGGCGTATTGGCCTGGTATTCCCCGCGCTGTTTGAAATTTTCAACGATGCCGACAATTTTCCAGCGCTCGTCACCTTCCAGCTTGATCACTTTGCCCAGTGGATTTTCATTGCCAAAAAGTTTGTCTTTCGCCAAACGATTGATCACTGCGGGCGTATATTTTGCCCCTAAATCACCGGAATTGTACCAACGCCCCTCGGCCAGCTCAATGCCCAGGGTTTTGGCGTAGTGCTCATCCGTATTGTAGATATCGCCCTGAATGGTAGTCTTGTTGTAGACCACATTTCGATTGGACTGGTTGTTGGCAAAAGGGGTGTTGCCGCGGGTTTTACTCGCACTTTGTACTTCAGGATAAGCGAGTACACGCTGGAAAATGCGTTCAAATTTTTCAGCTAAGGCGCTGGTATCCTGATTCGTGGAGATATTCAAAGCCCAAACATTATCATAGTTGAATCCCAAGGGTTTGGAATAGTTCTGGTAATTGTAGGTCAGCAGGCTCATTACGCCAAAGAGGACCAAAAACGCGACCAAGATTTCCACGATGAGTAGGGCATTGCTGCGTTTTTTATTCCAGATGAGTTTGAAAAAATGCTGTATCATGAGGATAATGTATTAATGTGCTGATGGGGTAATGTGTTAATGTGCTAACCGTTAGCTGTTTTTCAGGGCTTCAGCAGGTTTCAATTTGGACATGCGCCAGGCGGGATATACGCCAGACATCAGCCCAAATATCAAAGCCAACAGAATTCCGAACCCAAACACCGTGAAGTTGATGGTCAAATCGGAACTGGGAATCAACGCACTGCGGTTGAAAACCATCAGGATCACTTGTGAGAAGATGAGCGCAATCCCCGCCCCAATCAAGGTTACGAATACGTTTTCGACCACAAACTGCCAAAGTACAGTTTTGGAGGGTGCCCCAAAAGCCTTGCGTACACTGATTTCAGAGGAGCGCTCGATGATGCGGCTGATGTTGAGGTTGACCAGATTAATGGCGGGTAAGGCCATGAACAACACCATAAAAAGAGCAACCACCATAAAAAAGACTTCATTCTGATCGTTGCCGAAAATCTGGTTGGTAAAATTACTCAGGTAGGTTTCCGCACGAGACTCCAGGTGATAGACCTTCATCCCATTTTCCATAAATGGTTTAGGGATACGACCCACAATCTGTTCAAATTCTTTGGTAATAACGGGCATATTCGCCTTGTTTTTGGGAATGACGATGGCCATATAACTGCCATTTATACCCGGACTTTCGTATTCGCTTTTGGGGCTATTGAAAGGTAAAAATACGTCGGCGTAGCTGACAGGCCGGGTAATTGGGCTGGCTGCTACCACGCCCATTACTCGATATTTCAACCCGTTCACTAACATGGTTTTGCCTACAACAGACTGACCTTTGCCAAAGTAGTCATCGCGTATTTTATCGGTAATCACGGCTACGAGGTCTCCATTTTTGAAGTTGGATTCGTTAAACGCTTTTCCTTCCAAAAAGGTAAAATTGGTTACTTCCCAAAAACCACCATCGGCATATTTTATCGACAACTTGATTCTTTTGCCATCTACATAGGTATTGGCTCCTTTAAACATTGAAAAAATGCCATAGGTATTGGGCGTACGCAGTGCGCTGAGGTTTTTTTTCAAAAACTTGTCAGCGGAAGGGCCCGTCATAGTAGACTGACGACTGGAATCCTGCATGCGGGTCATCTGCACATAGAGGCTTTGATCGCGTTGATTTTCGGGGTAATGGCTTCCAAAAATATGGTCGAGAAAGGCGCTAAGCACCAGCAGGATCATCAGTGTAAAACTGATGCCAAACAAGGATATGAAGGTGTAGAAAGGGTTGCGGAGCAAAACCTTCCAGGCGATTTTTATATAGTTGAGCAGCATAAGTGAGGGTTTGAAGGTTCGGAGGTTCGGGGGTTCGGGGGTTAACCCTCGAACTCCCGAACCCTCGAACCCTTTTAAGATACTTGGCGTCCGTCGAAAAGGCGGATCAAGCGATTCGTGTGTTTGGCCATGTTTTCATCGTGGGTCACCATCACGATGGTGGTGCCTTCCTTGTTCAGTTGCAGCAAGATGTTGAGGATTTCGTTGCCCATGTTGCTGTCTAGGTTACCTGTAGGTTCATCGGCCAGGATGATCGATGGACGGCCAACGATGGCGCGGGCAATGGCTACGCGCTGCTTTTGCCCTCCGGAAAGTTGGTTGGGGAAGTGCTTCATGCGGTTGCTGAGGCCTACTTTCTCCAGCGCTTCTTTGGCCAATTCGCGGCGGTTGCTGCCGCTACCAGGGCGGTAAAGCAAGGGAATTTCCACATTGTCAAGCACGGATAGATCGTTGATCAGGTGGAAACTCTGGAAAATAAAACCAATCTCCAGGTTGCGGATGCGCGCCAGCTCTTTGTCTTTATAGCCTTTCAACTCGCGTTGATTGATTTCCACTGCGCCCTTGGATGGCTCGTCCAAAAGCCCAATGATGTTGAGCAGGGTACTTTTGCCACAACCAGAGGGTCCCATGATCGACACAAACTCTCCTTGTTGGATGTCGACGTTAATGTTGTCCAGTGCGAGGGTTTCGATGGAACTGGTGCGGTAAACTTTTTCGATGCCGGATAACTTGATCATAAATTAAGGGTTTGGGGGTTCGGGGGTTCGTGAGTTCGAGGGTTCGGAAGACCAACCCCCGAACTCACGAACCCCCGAACCTTCGAACCCTACTCTATTTTTCGGTTTTGTTCAAAATCATACAAAGTCAGCAAGCGCAACGTATAATACGCCCGCCAATAATCGCGCAGGGCCAGGATGTAGTCGCGTTTGGCGCGGTCCTTTTCCTGGATGGCGATGCTGAGGTCGGTGATGCTGAGGTCGCTCAACAAGAAGCGATCTTGCGCAATCTGAAAACGCTGAGCGGCAATTTCATCCGCCCGGGCGGTCAGGTTCACCTGTTGTTGGAGCATGCCCATAAGGGTGACTTGGGTATACACCTCCTGCTCAAAACTCATTTTGTCCTGCTCCACGGTTTGCTGAGCCAGTTGCAAGTTGGCTTTAGCGGTAGCGGTACGGGACTTGCTGCGCCCCCAATCCATAATCGGGATGGAAAACTCCAGTTCAATAAATTCCCTGTCCTGGGGTTTGCGGTAAATGTCGAGCGGTTGGTTGCCTCGGTTGCTCAATCCAAAAGCTGCCGTCAAGGTCGCGTTGAAACCATTGTTGCTTTTGGCCTTTTCCAGATCGCGCGAGGCTTCCAGCAAGCGGCGTTTGAAGGCAATGGCGTCGGCGCGATTGTTGAGGGCTTCCTGCCGGGCTTTGGCGGCATCAACCGGAAAAGCGGGGCCGGGCAGGGGGATAGCCAAATCCAGTTTCTCTTCGCCGCGGTATGACAAATGGGTTTTGAGTTGCAATTGCGCCACTTCGGCACCTTGTCTGGCACTGGCCAGGTCTTTTTGGGCATTGAGTACCCCCAACTGTAGTTGCAGCAGGTCGTTTTGGGAAATTTTTCCCAAGCTCAGTTTTTGCGTAGCAATTTTGTACAAGGTATCGCTGCTGACAAGGTTCGTTTCGGCAATGTTCAGGTTGACCTGGGCAATGAGCAGGTTGAAGTAGTACACCGTGGCATCCAGGGCAACTTGTTCCAGGCTTTCGAGGTACTGCTGCTGGCTTTCATTGTACTGGAGGGGTTCGGTTTGTTTGTCCCATTTCCAGAGATTGAATTGAGAAAGGGGCTGACTGATCCCGATTGCCATGGGAATGCCATTGTACAAGGTGCTGTTTTGGATAAAATTGTCGAAACGCTGGAGTTGTTTTTGGGCAAAAACCGTTCCTCCCGTGCGGGTGATCCGTTGACTCAAAGCCAGGTTTAGAGAAGAGTTGTTGAAAGAAACGGGCAAAAAGGCAATGTTGCCATCGGGCTGCGTCACTTCAACAAAAGAACGGGTAAAGCTGGGCAAGGTACCAGTCAAACTCAGTTGCGGCTTAAAATCGGAGGTAAAACTCCGCCAGCGCCAGTAAGCGGTTTCTTTTTGGGTGGCCGCTTGTTTGGCCGAGATCGACTGGCCGCGGGCCATTTCTACCGCTGCATCCAGGCGCAGGGCACGTGCAGGTGCCTGCGCCACGGATGAGCGATAGGCCATGAGCCAAAAAATAAGGAATAACAGTCGGGTGATGAATGGGCGCATGGGATTACGGCTTCAAGGTGATTTCACGAAGGTGTTCAAAACGGCTCAGGTCGGTGACGATGACTTTTTCACCAGGGCGAATGCCATTTTTGATTTCTACATAATCGAAATTGGAAAGGCCCACTTCGATTTCCCGGCGGCGGGCCAGGCCATTTTCGAGTACAAAGATGTTCTGGCGCTTTTTGCCGTTAAAAGCTGGGCCATTGGCTACCCTTACCGACTGTTTGGCGCGACTGGTGACCACAAAAATTTCCACCTTCATGTTGGGGCGCAAGGCGGCGTTTTGGGCGTCGTCGAGTTGTACCGAAAACTGTACCACGTCGTTTTCTACCGAGGGTTTGATCTGGGTGATCATGCCGCGCAGGTCGGTTTCGTTGATGCGTACGATGACGGGCAGGCCAATTTGCACCTGTTCGGCATAGGTATCGAAGCCGATCCTTCGATGCGGAAGCTTTGCAAATCAGCGATTTTGGCCAACATTTCGCCTTCGTTTACGGTAGTACCTACTTTGTCGTTGACCCAGGTGAGTACCCCCGGGCGGTCGGCTACGAGGTCGGCCATCTTGAGTTTGTGTTGCAGTTCTTTAAGGCCATTTTCCTCAATGCGCACTTGCAATTCCGACTCGCGGATGTTGGTGTTTTTGGATTGGCGGTTATAGCGCACCTGGTTTTCGAGTTTGTCCTTTTCCAGTTCAGCAATTTTGAGGGTGTTTTCGGCACGACTGATGTCTTCCTGGGTGCGGCCACCAATTTTGTGTAAGCGGCGGGTATCTTCCAATTCGGTTTTTTGGCGATTGATGCTGAGTCCTTTGATCTGGTTGTCGAGATCGGCGTCAAGGGATTCTTTTTCGAGTTGGAACTTCAATTTTTCCACACTGTTGCGTTTGAGCTCCAGTTGGTCTTTCAGTTTGTCCAGTTCAATCAGCGACAATGATTTGTCGAGGATCAGGATTTGTTGCCCTGGACGTACTGCAGCGCCGGGACTGAGCAACACTTGTTTGACGCTGGCGCGGATGGGACTGGTCAGCACCTGCTCAAATGCGGGGATGACCTCGCCGCTGGCGGTAAGGGTGTTTTCTACGTTGCCCGTTTCGGCCACGGCCACCCGGACTTCCGATTGGCGTACCTGGGTGCGGAGCACTTGGTTGAGCAGGTAGTAACTGGCTCCCAAAGCGAGAAGTACAATCAGCGCCACTCCCCAGCCTTTGAAGCGTTGTTTCCGGATGATTTCAGGTGCGAGTTCGCGATCCATTTTTTAGCTCTTTTGTAAGAAGAAGGGCCAAAAGCTGTGCCAAAAATTAGTAATTGATTTCCAGGTAGTTGTGATTTTTATTTGGTTAAAAAAAGTGCGATTTCGCACAAGGGGGTGTGGGAATGCACTTGGGAAATAGGATTAGCCTTGAGATATTTTAAATTAAAAGTGTTTTTATTTTTTTAAAAAATACCGAAATTGCCAAGGGTAAGATTCAACAGTTCATTCAGGAATTACCACCAAGTCTAAATAAAAATGCCATGAGTACTTATGAGATGATCCTTGAAGAAGGGATTGAAAAGGGGCGTAAGGAAGGACGTGAAGAAGGACGTGAAGAAACCCTTTTTCTAGCAACCCGTGAAATGCTTTTGAAAGATTTGGATTACAACCTCATCGCTCAGGTTTTGCATGTAGAACTGGAATTCATTGAAAAAGTAAAAGAGGCTTTGTTGAAAAAGCAAGAAGGTTTTTTGGGGCAAGAAGATGACGCTCCTGATCTAAAATAAGACATCGTGAAACTCATCCACCCAAATGCACCAACTCCTCAAAAAACTCAACTACAAGGATCAATCTCCAGTCCTTCTCCTCAATCTGCCGCCAGAGTTGGCAGACTTCGAAAAATACGTGCAAACGGTCACCGAAGTTGTCCATAGCCTGGATGAAGTGGAAAAGCCGCAGTTCGCCCTGTTTTTCGTGACCCAATTGCAGGAAATCGAGCACATAGCCCAAGCGCTACAGGGCCGTTTGGAGGGTGATGTCATCCTTTGGTTCGTTTACCCCAAAGGTACGTCCAAACGGTACAAATGCAATTTTAACCGCGATACGGGTTGGGCCTCCTTGGGTAGTCTGCGGCTGGAAAGCGTACGCATGGTCGCCGTCAACGAAGATTGGAGTGCGTTGCGGATGCGTAGAGTGGAATACATCAAAGTGTTGACCCGCAAGTTTGGGACACTTTCAGAAGAAGGAAAAGAGAAGTTGAAGAGTTGAAAAGTTTAGAGTTGAAAAGTAGGGTTACGCAACATTTGTGCTCTATTCTCGAAAAACTTCAATGTCAAAACACAAATCTTGCGTTGCCCTCTTTTCAACGCTTCAACTCTAAACGCTTCAACTCTATTTATCTAGTCCAGGTGAACGCTTCAAAAATTCGTTGTACAACTGGATGTGGCGGCTATCAAGCGGCACTTGCCAACCATCGATAAACAAGTATTTGATTTGGCTTCTGGTTTCCAGTGCATCGCCAGTTGAGGCAAAAAGGGTGGCATTTTTGCCCACTTCCAAAGAACCCAACTTGTCGGCAACACCAAAAATTTCAGCGGGAATGATGGTGATGGCTTTGAGCGCCTGCTCTTTGCCCAAACCGTAAGCCGCAGCAAATCCGGCGTGAAACGGCAGGTTGCGCACGTTTTCGGTATCATCAGTGCGCAGGGCTACTTTTACCCCCGCTTTGTGCATCAGTCCAGCGTTGGCATAGGCCTTGTCATAACGGTCGGAAGAGCGGGTGGGCAGGGCAACTACAGGGCCAGTGATCACCGAAATTTTGGCTTTGGCCAGCTTGTCGGCCACTCTCCAGCCTTCGGCTACACCCCAGTAAAGACCACGTTGGTGATTTTTTTACTTTCTACCCATTTGATCGCATTTTCGATGTCCTCGGCGCGGTTGACCTCAATCATCAGCAGCATTTTTCCACGAACCACTGGTAACAGAGCCGCCATTTCTGGATTGTAAGGCACTTTCGTTTCGGCATTTTTGCTGGCAGCAGAGTCAATGCGAGCATAAAAGCGCGCTCCCTCCCAAATCTCATTGAGGCGGGTAACTGCTTTTTCCTGCTCCTTTTTGAGCTCTTCTTCCGAGCGCTGCGGGCCAAAGCCACGACCACCCCCCGTAGTTGGGAAGTTCATCACCATTCCTTTGAAGCCCGCAAACATCTGGTCGGGCGTATAGCCTACCAGGTTGATCAAGGATGCGGTGCCAGGAAAACGTCCGCCCGTAGGTGCTAGCAATGTACGGTCGTTACGCCATTTACCCGGGTCACGGGTATAGCAGTGGCATTGGGGTTTACGGCGGTAAGGGCTTCAATCTGCGGGGTGAGGTCGCCAAGTTCATCGGAGTCGTTGGTCACGTCAACTGATGATACTTCCACCAAACCCAATTGGGTGCCACCATCAATCAAACCTGGATAGAGCGTCAGCCCTTTGCAGTCAATTACCTGGGCGCCAGCGGGTACGGCGGCATTGGCTCCTAGTGCCGTGATTTTGCCATTCTGGATGACGAGTGTGCCTTGTACCAGACCTTTGGTAACGGTTTGGATGCTGGCGTTGGTCAGGGCAAAAGTCCCTGTGCCTTTAGTGGGTTTAGCCACCTGGCCGAAAATCGCTCCCCATCCAAAGACTAGAAGTATGATTAGAAATTTGATTTTCATGTTTAAATTTTAATGGTTTCGGAGTTCGAGGTACAATTGCTCCATCGCCTCCTGAACCCCCCGCGTGTGTTTGCAATGCAACAGTTGTTCCATCGCTTCATCATGCATGACCAGTAAGCCACTGTGCTGGAAAGTGGTGGTAGCACGGATAGGGTCAACGTCCAGGCGCATGTCGTCGGGGTCGTTGGCGCGGTCAAAACGCAGTACCCCATCCACGATGGTGAAAACGGGTACACCGTAAACTGAAAGCGGGTGGCCATCAAAAATGGCTACATCACCATCTTTGCCTATTTCTAGTGAGCCGATACGGTTTTCGACGCCCAGTTGTTTGGCGGGGTTGATGGTGATCAAGGCCAGGGCCTCATCGTCAGTCAATCCACCGTAGTATTGGGTTTTGGCCGCTTCATGGTAGAGGTGACGGATGTATCCCGCATCGTCGGAGTTAATCGAAGTAACGACGCCGTTTTTGGTCAAAATGGCCGCATTGTAGGCGGTAGAGTAATAGACCTCAAATTTGTAAGCCCACCAATCAGCAAACACCGAGGCAGAAGCACCAAAGGCCGCCAATTCGGGTGCTACTTTGAAGCCTTCGTTGACGTGTTGGAAGCAGATTTTTTTCACCCCAAAATCCTTACACACATTCATCAGCATCAGGATTTCGTCGGCGCGATAAGAGTGGCAGTGGATCAGGATTTTTCCATCGAGGATATCCGCGAGGGTTTCCAAGCGACGGTCGTATTTCGGAGGCAGTGCGGTCGGTTTGCTGGCTTTTTCAGCATTGTATTTTTTCCAGGCCTCACTGTAATTGCGTGCTTCGGAAAAAGATTTGCGGATTACAAACTCAACGCCCATACGGGTGCGTGGTACAATCCCCCGACCGATGCCGTGTACCCTCGTAGGGTTTTCGCCCAGGGCAAACTTGATGGTACGTGGAGCACCCTCCATCGGGTACTCGTTGGGATTGAGCGTGCCATAGCGATGTTTGATGGTTTGACACTGGCCGCCAATGGCGTTGGCCGATCCGTGCATGGCGTGCGAGGCGGTCGTGCCTCCGGCCAATGCGCGATAAATCGAAATGTCCATCGGGTCAATGGCGTCTCCAACCGCTACCTCCGCAGTTACGGGGTTGGTGGCTTCGTTGACGGCGTCGATGGCGATGTGCGAGTGGGCATCGATGATCCCCGGCATGACGTATTTGCCAGTAGCGTCAATGGTTTTTACGCCAGCGGGAGCGCTCAGGCTTTTGCCAATTTTGGTGATCTTGCCATTTTCAATCAACACGTCGGAACCTTCCAGCGTTCCTTTGGTTACGGTCAGCACCGTGCCATTTTTGATCAGCAGGCTACCTTTGGAGGCTTGGGCATTGAGGCCAAGTACCAACAAGAGGCAGCAGGTTATGATGGTGATTTGCTTCATTTTTTTGTTTTTTGACTAACGATTCAGATTTGCTTAATCACGAGGCTCTTTGGAGCCCTCAATCGGGAACACCCCAAAATCACCTGCCTTAACTTTGCCAGAAAACTTAGTGCCATCAAAAGTGAGGTTGAAGTCCAACGCAAGCTCTTGGCCCATGTTTACGGTAGAGTTAAAAGTCAGGTCATTGCCTTTGAGTACCGGGCTGGAGAGCGATTGGGATTGGCCATCGGCACCCGTCCAGCTTCCGCCAATTTTACCACCATCATCGGTAAGCGTGATGGTGCCTTTGAACACTTGATCACCTGCATCGATCGTGTAGCTCCACTTGCCCAGAAATTTGCTCAAATCAGCAGGGGCAGCCCCTCTGCCCGCAGCTGCGGCACCAGGACGAGCAGCAGGTGCGGATGCCTCGTATTCGTACAAGGTTCCATCCACAAATACGTAACGCACTTCTGATTTTTCATCAAAATAGGACTTCTTGGATACCACCAGGTTGGCAATCTTGCCTTTTTCTACCGTACCCATCGTTTGGGATACGCCGAACATGGCAGCAGGAGCGGTAGTCAGAGCGGCTAGCGCCTGGTCTTCTTTCAAACCAGCTTTGACCATCCGGCGCATGGCTTCACGGATATCGGCAGTTTTGGCATTGAGCGAAGAAAAGCCGAAGTTGATTCCCTTGCCCGCAAAAGTTGCAGCTTGGGTTTCGTACAACTTCATCTCATCGGCGCGGCGTTTTTCCAAACGTTCCAATTCAGGGTCTTTTGCTGCTGTAGAATCTTTTTTCGCAGGCTCTTTTTTCTCCATTTTGGGCAAATCCAGCGATAGGATGACCGGGATATTCTGCGCTTTGAGTTGGTCTACCAAAGGCCAGGCTTGGCGCAATCCACCCAGGATCAGGGGGAATTTCAATTCCTGTTGCAAGGCCAGTACGCGGTAAATCGATTTGAGGTCAGGAGCCACAAAACAAACGGAGCGCTGTTTATCCAACACCGGATAAAAAGCTTGCAAGGAGCGGTCGCCAGCAGGACGGGCCATCCCAGCAGGGTTGGCTGCGTACATTTTTTCGTGTGCTTTGGCTTGTTCGGCTTGTTTGTACAATTCCCGAAATTTGGACATCACGGCAATCACGGTTTGAGGATAAACTCCTTGTGCGCCGACCAACTGGCTGATCATCGCGAAATTGTCCTTCACGACCATGTTGTCAGCAACACTGCCTCCCAAGGAAATGAGGGCGCTGCTGCCCGGTAGCATCCGACCGATTGGAGCAACATGGGCATTGGTAAAGCCTAGTTTGCGCAAATCCTCAATGGATTTTTCGCTGGGTTTGATCAGCTCACGAGCATTCTGCTCAGGCTGAATTCCCGCCAGGTCATTGGGTGGAGCACCAGGGTTAATGCCAGTAGGGCGTTGTCCTTGTCCACCACCACCACCGGGGCCGCCACCCGTAGCGGGGCGTACTTCGGGGCGTGGGATGCCCGCGTTGGAAAGGGCGTCGATGAATCCAGCATACACAAACATGGAGTCGGCTGGGATGATTTTAGCGTCGGCAGGAATGCTCACGTTTTGACCAGCACTGTGAATCAGGCCATCTTTGACAATAACGGTACCATTCTGGATGGTTTGTCCCGGCTTGGTGACGATGGTCACGTTTTTGAGTGCATAGGTACGGGTGATGGGCTTGAGCGCCTCTTCGCTGCTCTGAGCTAATCCTGTACTCAAACACCATATACACAACATGGCGGTAAAGGTTAGCGGTAGTCCTTTCATACTCAGGTTTTACAAGGTTGAGAAAAAATAAGGAAGACAATAGACTCCTTTGAAGGCGTTATTTTAGGTAGAAAATTCGTTCCATTTTTACTTAAGCGACCAATGGCGCTAAAAATACCGCAAATGGTATAAAACAGAGATAGTAAGCTGGAGTTTTTTATGCTCCACGAAATGTTAAATTTCAATAAAATTGCTGGAAGAAGGTTGGAAGTTCTCAGGAAGCTTTATATTTAAGCCAGAGAGGTGTACCTAAAAATCATAATTCCCAAATTGCAACACCTGAAATAGAGCTTTTTACACCAAAAAACTGATAGTTTCTAGCTGATCAGCTCATCCCATCGACGTATCAGAATGCTCTAATTGTACTGCATTATTCGCCAAATTTTACTTAGCCATGAAACCAGTAGCAGCCATTCTACTCACGCTAATGCTTTGTGTCCTGTTTATTGCCCGGACTGCGGCCCAAAAAGTGTACAGCATTGATCAAGCCTCTCCCAGCGAGAAGTATTGGGTCGATTCTGTGTTTACATCCATGAATACGGACGAACGACTTGGCCAATTGATCATGATTCGGGCGCATTCGGACAAAGGGCCAGAATATGCAGAATCAGTAGCCGAGATTGTACGCAAGTATAAGGTAGGAGGACTGTGTTTTTTTCAAGGCACTCCTGAGAAACAACTAGAATATACCAACAAATACCAGACCTTATCCAGAATCCCACTGATGGTAGCCATCGATGGTGAATGGGGCTTGGGCATGCGCATGAAAGAAAGCGCCATCAGTTTTCCCAAACAATTGATGCTCGGAGCCATCCAAAATAACGACTTATTGTACAAAATGGGACAGGAAATTGCCCGACAAGGCAAACGAATAGGCCTGAATGTCAATTTTGCCCCCGTAGCCGATATCAACAGCAATGCCCGGAATCCGGTGATTGGTTACCGTTCTTTTGGCGAAGATCGCTACAATGTGACGGTTAAAGCCTACCATTACATGAAAGGAATGCAAGACAATGGCCTGATGGCCTGTGCCAAACATTTCCCTGGTCACGGAGATACAGACGTCGATTCACACTATGATTTGCCCGTGGTTAATCACCAGATGCCCCGATTGGATAGCGTGGAGTTTTATCCATTCCGTTCTTTGGTCAATTATGGCATTGGGGGTGTCATGGTGGCGCATTTGCAGGTGCCTAGTTTAGATGCCCGCGATGATCGTCCTACCTCCCTTTCGCGCAATACCATTACACATGTGTTGCGCCGCGCCATGGGTTTTGAAGGCGTTATTTTTACGGATGGGATGGAAATGAAGGGCGTTACCGAACATTTCACCAATGGCATTGCCGAAGCTGAAGCTATTTTGGCCGGCAACGATATGATTTGTGTACCACCCAGCACCGCCCAGGCCATTGAAGCGCTGCGCCGCTATCTGCGGGAAGGCAAAATCAGCCAGGAACAAATTGATGCCAGTGTTAAGCGGATTTTGACCTACAAGTTCCGTCTGGGGCTGACCAAATACATCCCCAAGGACATTGTTACTGCCCGCAAAGACGTCAACAGCAATCAGGCCGAAGCGCTCAAACGCGAGTTGATCAAAAATGCACTGACTATGGTGCGCAATACCCAGCATCTGGTACCATTTGGGCGGGTAGATACACTTAGCTTTGCGTCGTTGAGCATCGGAGCTGATGGCCAGACTGCTTTCCAGAAACGCCTGGCCTCCTACGCCAAGATGACCCATCTTTACAGCGGAAAAGAACTCAACGACGATCGGCAAGCTGCACTTTTGGCTCAATTGAGTAAATACAAGGTGGTTTTTGTCAGTTTGCACGACATGACTTCGGCGGCTTCCAAAAACTACGGCATTTCGTACACCAGCATTCAATTTTTGAAAAAACTCAACACCCAGACCAAGGTTGTGCTCAGCATTTTTGGCTCACCCTACAGTCTAAAGTTTTTCGACGAGTTTGAGTCTATCCAAATGGCTTACGAAAGTGAGGCACTGGTACAAGACTTGAGTGCTCAGGCGCTTTTTGGTGCCTTTGGCATGACGGGGCGTTTGCCCATCACCGCTTCTGAGCGCAGCCGCTATAATGCCGGGGAAGAAACCCAGGCCAATGGTCGCTTTGGCTACAGCATCCCCGAATCGGTGGGCGTTTCTTCCGATACCCTCAGCCGCATCGAACTGATTGCCAATGAAGCGATCAACGTAGGAGCAGCTCCTGGTTGCGTCGTTTTGGTAGCCAAAGACGGGCAAATCATCTACGAAAAAGCTTTTGGACACCATACTTACCTGAAAGACCACCCTACCCAAACTTCCGATATTTTTGACCTGGCGTCGGTGACCAAAATTGCCGCAACCACCATTTCCATGATGCGTTTTATGGACGATGGCCGCATTGATTTGCGCAAACCACTGAGCAATTATCTACCGAACCTCAATGGGACGAACAAGGCGGCTATGGTTGTTCAGGACATTATGGCGCACAATGCAGGCCTACTTGGCTGGCTGCCTTTTTACAAACAAACCTTGTCGCATACGCCAGACAGTTTGAACAAACCTTCTTTGAAATATTACCGGACAACCCCCGAAGGAGAGTTTTCGGTGCCGGTAGCAGGAAATTTATTCCTGAAAAAAAACTTCATTGATAGCATTTTTATGCAAATCCGCCAGTCGGAATTGCGGCCCAACATCAATTACCGCTACAGTGACCTGGGCTTTTACATGTTGGCGCAGATGGTGGAACATCAAACGGGAGTAGGTTTTGACAAATACGTGGATTCAACTTTTTATGCCCCCTTGGGCCTACAATCGGCCACCTTCAACCCCTGGAAAAAATTCGCCATCGATCAGATGCCGCCTACTGAGGAAGATCGCTATTTCCGCCAGCAACGCATCCAGGGCTATGTGCACGATATGGGCGCAGCCATGCTGGGAGGAGTGAGTGGGCATGCTGGGCTTTTTGCCAATGCCAACGATCTCGCAGTGATCATGCAGATGCTTTTGCAGCAGGGTTTTTATGGTGGACACCGTTATTTGGAACCCCAAACGGTGCATAACTTCATCACCCGCCACCCGCGCAGCGTTCGCCGGGGAGTAGGCTTCGACATGTACCCCATGGGCGCCAGCTACCCGACCAATATGTCGGGGCAAGCTTCGGAGAGTACTTTCGGGCATACGGGCTTTACGGGTACTTGCACATGGGTAGACCCCGAGCACAACCTGGTGTACGTTTTCCTTTCGAACCGGACTTTCCCCTCGATGAACAACAACCGCTTGGAAAAAATGGATACCCGGCAACGGATTCAGGGGATGGTGTACAAGGCGATTCGGCCGAAGGGCGCGGGAGGGAGTAGTACTGCGCAGTGAAAAAGTTGAAAATTTTAGGGTTGAAGTGTTGAATAGTTGGGGAATTTGTAAGACCATTTTACAATGCTTTAGTGCATTACGTAAAACCCTAAAAATAAAAATTCGCGTATGGCACTACCCATAACTCTTCAACCCTAAACTTTTCAACTTTTCAACTAGGGGTGTTTCGTTGATCTCTGCATCTTGAATAAAAACATGCAAGCAATGAAAAAAATACTGATCCTGGCTTTAGGTCTCATCCTGACAAGTGGAGCCTATGCGCAACGTGAAGAAACCCTTTTCAACCAAACCCGATTGGATTTGACCGGATTTTGGTTTTCAGACAGCCACAATTTCACCTTCCTCGAAGACGATACAGAGTATTTCACGGGCGGTAATTTCGCTTTTGAATTTGGTCGCTCCTTGATGGTGGGTTGGGCCTGGCAAAGAATGAAAGACAGCTACCCCTTGGCCAATGAAAATGGCGTGTACGATCTGCGTCACCGTGGTTTGTTGATTGGGTATGCACCCAGTACCACCAAAGTCATCCACCCTTACCTCAGTGCTGTAGTCGGCGGAGGTCGCATCGATTTTGACGACAATTCCACATTTAGCCGCGACCGCGTATTTGTCCTACAACCCGCAGTAGGTTTGGAGGTCAATGTATTTCGTTGGTTCCGCCTGGGTGCCGAAGGTGGCTACCGCCTGGTAAGCGATGTGAATGGCGGCGGTTTGCAGAATAGTGATGTTTCCAAGCCCTTTGCGCAGTTGCAATTGCGTTTTGGGTATTCTTGGGGGAATACTTGGTGGTAAATAAGTTGAAGGGTTGAAAAGTTGAAGGGTTGAAAAGAGCGCACCTCGGCTTCGCTCGCCGACTGTTCTTTTCAACCCTAAACTTTTCAACTCTTCAACTTATTTCGCTACCACCACCATCTTCTTCGTCTCCGTAAAGTTGGTCGTTTCCAGTGTATAATTCATGACGCCGGAAGCTTTGATGTCGCTTTGTTTCAGGATAAACTGTTGTTGTCCTTTGGCGAAATCGCCTTGCGTGCGGAAAAGTACCTTCCCTTCCACGTTGCGCACCACCAGCGTAGCTTTGGCTGCTTGTGGCAGGTAGAAAGAAATCGCCGTTTCTTCATGGAAGGGATTGGGGGTGTTTTGGAACAACAGGGCTTTGTCTCCTTTTACCACTGCCGATTTGAAGTTCATGTTGATGCCCACCTGCTCGTCGTTGAGCGTGTAAGCTTCCATGGCCGTAGGGCGACTTTGCAGGGCCAGGATTTTGCTGAGGGGCAAGTCCTTCCGGCTGTTGATTTTCAAGGTAAACAACACCTCGTTCAATTTTTCTTTGGGCAGCGGATTGGCTATGTTCCAGCTGCTGGTGATCAGGCCATTCTTTGGAAAAAAACCAAAATTGTCTTCGTGTAGAATCCCTGATCCAATGCCCGTAATTTCGGCCAGGGTGGGATCGATAAAAATGGACAATTGAAAACCTTGCACCGAGCCCAGGTTTTGGGCGGTAATGGGAATCTCGTAGCTTTGGCCAGCTTTCAGTTCCTGTTCGTCGGTGCTGAGTTCAAGGTCACGTACAACCCGTTTGTCGGCTACCTTTTGGGCATTGATGGCCAAACTGAACGCACTCAGGAGGAATACAAAGAAGATATGTCTTTTCATGGTCGTATGATTTGTATTGTTAAATGTTTTTTGTAATCGGGTAAGGGGCGACAATAAAATGAACCCTTATTTTTGCCCCACTACTAAAGACAAATTTATTGCAAAAAATTCAAACAAGTTGAAACTTAACTAGGACTCATCCAGTTTTTTTCTTCAAGTGCTGAATCTTTTGTACTCTTGCTCAATGAATACGACATCTTCCCCTGCAATGCCCATGTGGCGTGCCTACCTGGTGCTTGGAATCCTCAGTTTGGTTTGGGGCACTTCCTTTATCCTGATCAAAAAAAGTTTGGAATTCTTTACTCCGGTACAAGTGGCCTGTTTGCGCATGTCTCTTTCGGCTTTGGCCTTTGTACCGGTATTGATTTATAACCGCAAGCGGATGGATTGGTCGCGTTTGCCCTTGTTGATTGTATTGGGTTTGTGTAGCAGTGCGCTACCAGCCATTCTTTTTTCTACTGCACAACAAAAAATCAGCAGCGCAACGGCGGGCGTACTCAATTCTTTAACGCCCCTGTTTACGATGATTATTGGGGTGCTCATGTTCAATGTGAAAGTGAAGTGGCTGCAAGTGCTCGGAATTTTGCTGGGTTTGGCCGGGGCAGCCTGTTTGATTCTGATGGGTAAAGGGGGGATAGCGAACAGCCCGGTGGGTTATGCCCTGCTGATCGTGTTGGCCACCTTGTGTTATGCTACCGGTACCAATCTGATCGCTTCCAAGTTCCGGGATATGGATAGTCTACTGGTGAGTGCAGGATCTTTTGGCACCGTGGGCGTGCCGATGGGCATTTACCTTTTATTGGGTACCGATTTTATTCCTCGCTTGGCTGCTTTACCCAATCCCTGGTTGGCCATGGGTTATGTGGCTACTTTATCCTGGGTGGGCACGGTATTGGCTACCATCATTTTTTTCAAAGTCATCCAACAGACCTCGGCTATTTTTGGCGCTACGGTAGCCTACCTGATGCCCATCGTTGCCATCTTGTGGGGCGTTTTGGATGGAGAAAAAATCGGCTTGTTGCACGTGGTTTGTATGGCCATTATCCTGTTGGGGGTATCTTTGAGCAGAAAACCAGCTTAAACAAGCACCGCGCAGCCGTTTTAAAACGGCTGCGCGGTGAGCGCATGTCTAGTTTTTTTTTGTTTTGCTGCAAATGGCCCGATTTAGGGCATTATCAAAATTCTGCATTTCCCGGCGTCCGCGGAAACGCAATGACATCGCGAATATTGGACATCCCTGTGATGAACTGCACCATCCTTTCAAAACCCAAACCAAAACCAGCATGGGGTGCCCCACCAAATTTGCGCAATTGTAAATACCACCACAACTCTTCTTCGGCGATACCGATGGCTTTAATGCGTTCTACCAAAAGATCGTGCCGATCTTCGCGTTGTGAACCTCCGATGACCTCACCGATACCAGGGAAGAGAACATCCATTGCCGCTACGGTTTTGTCGTCATCGTTGAGGCGCATGTAAAACGCCTTGATTTCCTTGGGATAATTGCGTACAATTACCGGTTTTTTGAATTCTTTTTCAACGAGATAACGCTCGTGCTCGGATTGCAAATCACTACCCCACTCTACCGGAAATTCAAATTTTTTCTCTTTGTAGGGCTTCGATTTCATCAAAATCTCGACCGCTTCGGTGTAGGTAATGCGTTCAAAAGCATTGTCTACCACAAAGCGCAACTGCTCAATCAAGCCCATGGCCCGGCGTTTGTCTTTGGGGAGCGCATTTTGCTCTTCAGCCAAACGTTTGTCCAAAAGTTCGAGATCAGCAAGATGGTTTTCGAGGCAGTAGTTGATGAGGTATTTGGTAAATTCCTCGGCCAGATCCATGTTGTCTACAATGTCGTGGAAGGCGACTTCGGGTTCGATCATCCAAAACTCGGCCAGGTGGCGCGGCGTATTGGAGTTTTCTGCCCGAAAAGTTGGCCCAAACGTATAAACTTTGCCCAGTGCCAGGGCGGCAATTTCGCCTTGAAGTTGGCCCGACACAGTCAGGTTCGTGGCTTTTCCGAAGAAATCCTGCCCATAATCTACACTGCCATCTTCCAAACGGGGAGGATTATTAGGATCCAAAGTGGTCACGTGGAACATTTCACCCGCACCTTCGGCATCACTTCCGGTGATGATGGGGGTATGGATGTAGAAGAAACCACGGTCATTGTAAAATTTGTGGATGGCAAAAGCAATGGCGTGGCGCAGGCGGAATACCGAGCTAAAGGTGTTCGTTCGCATGCGGAAATGCGCGTTGGTGCGCAAAAACTCCATGGTTTGCACCTTGGGTTGCATCATGTACCCGTCTTCAGGATTACATTCTCCCAAAACTTCAATGCTATCCGCCAATATTTCAACGGCTTGTCCTGCACCCTGGGAAGCGACCAATTGCCCCGTAATACTCAAACAAGCGTGGAATTTGATTTTTTTGATGAGGGTCTCATCAATTTTTTCAGCATCTAACACAATTTGCAAAGTATGTGGAGTACTGCCGTCATTGAGCGCAATAAAGCGATTGCCTCTAAAAGCCCGTACCCAACCCATTACGGTAATGGTGTCATCCAGGGCAGGTTGTGCCAATACTTTAGCAATTTCAATCCTTCTCATTTCTACTATTTTAAGCGGGGGCGAAAATAGGGAGAAAAAGTTGAAAAGTTGAGGGTTGAAAGTTGAAAGTTGAGAGCGCACCCGCATAATTTTGACATTGGGTATGATGGTCTTTTCAACCTTTCAACCTCCAACTTTTCAACTTTACAAGAACCGTTCTCGTAATTCAGGAGTCGGAATCATACAACTTTCACTTTTGCCAAACCAGCGGTAGCGATTGCGGGCCACCCAATTGTAGATGCGATTGCGCAAAGCGCGAGGAATTAACTTAAAGATGAGGAACAAGCGCCAAAAACCACCCAGTAAGCGACAGATTTCCAGGGGAACATCGGAATGGGTAAAAATCTTTCCATTGTGGTATAAAATTACCGTATTCAACTCATTTACAGGCAATTTTGCTTTACCCATTACTTCCTGACCAAACTCAGATTGTAAGGCCGCGAATTGAAATTTCCCCTTGGGATCAATACGAATCATGGTTTGCACAAACCCATTACAGAGGTTGCATACCCCGTCGAAAAGAATAATTGGCTTCATACAAGTTGAAGAGTTGACGGTTGAAGAGTTGAAAAGAGATTGAAAAGTTTAATAGATCACTGGGTTGGCAAAAATCAATCATAGAATTCCAAACATTGCACTACCAGACTATTCAACTTTTCAACCCTAAACTTTTCAACTTAAACAAATAAGGCCTGATACAGTTCCTCAACTTTGCTGATTGGGCGTAATTTAATGCCATAACGCTTTTGATCTAACCCTTTTAGGTTGTATTTGGAGAAGTAAATTTCTTTAAAACCCAGCCTTTCCGCCTCCTGGATACGTTGCTCAATGCGATTGACGGCGCGGATTTCGCCGGATAGGCCTACTTCGGCGGAAAAACAAATGTTGCTGGGTACCGCAACATCCTCTAAAGAGGAGATCAAGGCACTCACGATGGCCAGATCAATGGCGGGATCATCTACCCGGATACCCCCGGCAAGATTGAGAAAAACATCGTTCATCCCAAAAGGCATCCCCCCTCTTTTTTCCAATACCGCCAACAACATGCTCAGGCGGCGCAGGTCAAAACCGGTGGCCGAGCGTTGGGGTGTACCGTACACGGCTTTGCTGACCAAGGCCTGGGTTTCGATCAGCATCGGGCGCATCCCTTCCATAGTGGCGGCCACGGCGCTGCCACTCAATTCCTCTTCTTTTTGGGAAAGCAACAACTCGGAAGGATTGGATACTTCGCGTAAACCGGTGGCTTGCATTTCATAAATCCCCATCTCATCCGTTGAACCAAAGCGATTTTTGACGGTACGCAAAATGCGGTAAGTATAATGCTGATCCCCTTCAAATTGCAATACCGCGTCGACGATGTGTTCCAAAAGTTTAGGCCCCGCGATCGATCCATCTTTGGTGATGTGTCCAATGATAAACACGGGAATATGGGTCGTTTTGGCAAACCGTTGCAAATCCCCCGCACACTCCCGCACCTGGGAAATACTTCCCGGAGTAGATTCAATGTAAGGAGACTGCAAAGTTTGGATGGAGTCGATGATGACCAAATCCGGTTCTAATTCATTGGCGAAAGCAATGATTTTGCTGACGTTCGTTTCAGTCAAGATGTAGCAATGGTCTTGAGAATAGGTCAATCGATCGGCACGCATTTTAATTTGCTCCTCACTTTCTTCGCCGGATACGTACAATACCTTGTTTTTGAGTTGCAACGTAACCTGCAACAGCAAAGTGGATTTGCCAATCCCTGGTTGGCCTCCAATGAGGATCAAGGAGCCCGGTACAATTCCTCCCCCCAATACCCGATTCAATTCATTATCGGGGGTTACCAGGCGCATGACGTTACTGGCAATGATGTCTGGTAGAGCAACGGGTTTGGGGCCGTCCATGGGGCCGTGCTTGGGTTTCCAGGCACTTTTTGCAGCTTCTTGCGGGGTTTCTTTAAAAATAATCTCTTCCTGATAGGTATTCCACTCTCCACAGGCGGGGCATTTGCCTACCCATTTGGGTGAGGTAGCGCCGCATTCCGTACAAGCGAATATTTTTTTAACTTTAGCCACAATGATATTTTAGGATGAATAATGCCCCAGCATTTGCAACACAAAATAGATAAAAAATACAAAAACAAACTTTTTTGAGTAAAAAGTCGACAAAAAAAGAATTCGATCGGACTCCATATATTTTTCTTCCTATTTTAGCGTTACTTTTCAGAAGAAAGGAGTAAACCTTTTCTACGCCCATTTCTTTTAGTTAAAATGAGGTTAAATCTTGTAAAATAAGCGGATAGCTGCGTTTTTTTGCAATATTGAGCAACGATTTCTGATCTCTTTGAATAAGAGCATTCATATGTAGATTGTTTTCATTTGGTTTTTTGGGGTTATTCAGGGCGTCCAGTAAGACGCCCTGCTTTGTTTAGCGTCAAATTAATTCCACACTATGCGCAGACGTCGACTCTTATGGACGCTTCTTCCAATTTTGGCATTGGCAGGCCTCATTTACTATTCTGGATTGCCAAAGAAACAAACTTTTTTGTACCAGAACCCAGTTCAGTTGTCCAAGCTGGACAAGGTTATCAATCGTGAATATCGGATTGAGACCATCGAGCTGCCCGATGATTACGAGGGGAAAGTAATTGCAACTTTATTGTCCCGTTCGTCGGACGTACCCAGCGATAGTGCAGTCATTTATATTCATGGCTGGGCGGATTATTTTTTTCATGACCATTTAGCCCGTTGGTTCAATGATCGAGGGTTCGATTTTTACGCCATTGAACTGCGTAAATATGGCCGCCTCGTTATTGCCGCATCAAAAACCCAATTATTGTCGGGATTTACAGGAATATTTTCCTGAACTGGATGAATCTATTCAACGCATTACCCAGCGCGATGGCCACTCATACCTGATGATGTTTGGGCATTCAACCGGGGGGCTCACTGCGGCACTCTACGCCCAATCAGGAAAGCATCGGCAGAAGGTAAAACGTTTGATTTTAAACAGCCCTTTCCTGGGATTTAAAGCCGATGGCGCTACCATGAGTTTGTTGCGGTTTTATGGTTTTTTGGGTGGGTTCAATTACAATGCTGTTTTACCTCGTGAAGGAAGTCCGCTGTATACCCAAACCATTCATTCCAGTGAAAAAGGAGAATGGGATTTCAATTTTGCCTGGCGTCCCCGCACTGGGTTTCCTTTCTATCAATCGTGGGTACACGCCATTTTAGAAGGCCACCAAAAAGTTGATCAGGGACTGAATCTTGAGTGCCCGATTTTGATGCTTACATCCAGCCAGAGTTATTCAGACGGCGTACTTAATGCCAAAGCCATGCGTTCGGATGTGGTGCTTGATGTTCCAACCTTGCGGGCCAAAGTGGATAAATTGGGCAAAGCTGTGGTTTATAAGTCCATACCAGGAGGACTACATGATATTTTTCTATCTCCTGAACCCGTGCGCCAAAAGGCATTTGAGGCAATAGAAAAATGGCTTAAATAGCTACATTCAGGTGTCTTGTTGTTACTAAAACGCATAAAACATGTCCTTACAAGGTTTACGCACTTGCATTTATCGGGTGACCGATCTTCCCAAAGCGAAAGCTTGGTATAGTGAAGTAATCGGCAATGGCCCTTATTTCGACGAGCCTTTTTATGTAGGCTTTAATGTCCAAGGGTATGAATTGGGATTAATTCCAGATGAAGCTGAGCAGCCTGTGGCCAACGAAGGTGGGGTCCATACTTATTGGGGGGTAGATGATGCCCAGGCTACTTACCAGCGCCTGTTGGATTTGGGCGCAAGCCCACACGAAGCACCCAACGAGGTAGGTAGCGGTATTGTAGTTGCCATCGTCAAAGATCCTTGGGGAAATTTGTTGGGCGTGATTTACAATCCCCATTTTAGCTTGCCTTAGGGGTAAAAAAAATGGGGCATGTTTTGTACACGCCCCATTTTTTTATTTCGCCATCCCGAAATGATCGATCCAGTCCAACATGCCCCCTTCCAGGTTTGCGCACGTTTTTGAAGCCCGCTTCTTTCAGTTGGTATTGAACACTGGCGCTACGGCGGCCTGAGCGGCAATACACCACTACTTCATCGTCTTTGTGGCTATCCAACGTAGGAATAACCATGGGAAAATTACCCATAGGAATCAGGTTCCCGCCTACATTGAATTCTTCATGCTCATATGGTTCACGCACGTCGATGAGGACAAAATCATCGCCTCGTGCCAGTTTTTCTTTTAACTCCTGTACGGTGATGTCCATGATTATTCTAGTTTTTGTGGTTCTTACCCGTTTGGTGAACAAACTCAACATGGCGCAAAATTAATGGTGAAATATGGTTCCCGAAAATTGCGCCGCAAATGTATTCATTTTTAGAGATTTAAAATAAAAACTTAACAATCTCTTATTCATTTTCAAACTCACCTTCCTGCTCCGGTGCCTCGGTAGGGCAATCGGCTGGTCGCTTAAGGGTCAGAAACAATTTGAGTTCTGCCCCCGATTTCATGGTTGAATCCGGGTGAAAAGCAGGCTCTTGTTTCCATACAAAATAACCAACAGGTCGGCTGGCTGGATTGTTGTCATCGGTTTCCAAAATTAGTTTCACCCCGCTGTTGCCGACAATGAATTCAGCCTGGTCAAAAGTTTTACACAGTACATCTGGGATCGGTACATCGCCCGTGTTGCGCACGGATACGATCAAGCCAATTTTTGAAGCCTTGGGAACTTTTACCCCCGTTTTTAGTTCAGCAGCAGAGATTTTACGCCCCTTGTAGACCACGAACAAAACGGTGTTTTCCTCCAGTTGACGGTCGAATTGAAATTCAATTTTACCCTCATCCAATCCTTTACGTTTTAAGGCTTTGACGTAAACCGACAGTTCATCCCGGCCAACCAAGTCAGGGAGATCAACCATCGGAGCAGTTCCACTGGTGATGACCACGTAGATGTTGCGGCTGTTTTTTACCCGGGCAGGTGGTTTGGGGTCTTGATCCAAAATGATTCCGGGAGCTTTATTGGCGTCAAATTGAGTCGAATTGACCACAATCCGAAAACTGGCGGCGCGCGCTTTTGCCTTGGCTTCTTCCAGGCTCATGCCTCTAAAGTCGCGCAACTCTAAAGATTCGCCATGATGGGTATATAACTTCAGCCCGGTAGTGATCGCTAAGAAGGTTATCAGCAGGAATGCCCCCAGGGCCAGCAGGTTTTTGATGAAAATTTTTGACACAAAAAATCCGATTGTATCGTTTAAAAATTCTTTGAAGCGAGCCTCCACCCCATAACTGGGGATTTCAGGCATGGCAGTGCGTTCAGTTGTGTTATCTACTACAGCCGGTGCAATTTCTACGGGAGCGACAACTGGTTCTGTATTGGGAATGCTCGCAATAGGAATGGTTACTTTGGGCGCAGTGACAACCTCCGCTACCAGCGTAGGCACCAACTCCGCATACTGTAGACTTTCCGTCAGCACCTGATCAAGCAGGGCAAAGGGCGTGACCCCCATCAACCCACTCTGTTGCATTACCCCTCGGCCATAATGCAAGGGCGGTAAAGTATTTGCTTCCAACAGAATGACCTCGGGGTTGGTATTTTCGTAGATACGGACAAAGCCATCGATGGTGGCTAAACCGAAAATATTGAGGATACGGGCAGCCTTTTCAAAGTCTGCTTTAATCTGGCTGCTTAAAAAATGTTGCTCTTGGGGATTTTTGGAAAAACGCGCCGGGATGACCGGATGAACCTGGCCGGGTATGCATTTCGGCCAAGTCAAAGATTTGATATTTAAGGCTGCCTTCTACCGTTGGTGAAGCCATAATGGTTGCTGAAATTTCCAAAAAATGTCGGGCACCATCTGGGCCAATCATCGATTCCAGCAAGGCTTCTTCAGCGAATGGAAACTCTGATTTTGGTTTGAGCTTGAGAATTTTTCGGTATTCCGCTCCATCGGCTCCCTGTGGCCGAAACATCATGCGCAGGTAGGCATCCAGATCCGTGCGATTGCGGATAATTTTAACGGCGATGCCCCCATTTTGATCAATGGGTTTGGCTACAAAAGGGTAGCTGAGGCGGCTTTCAATTTTCTGATACGCTTCCTCAGCGCTCAATTCGAAGGCTCGTTTGCTCACGAGCAATTGATTGGGTCCGATAAACCCATTGCGCCGCCACACATCCAGGGTTTGTACTTTATTGACGGCAATTTGGGAGGTTTTTAGTCCAGAACCATTGTAAGGAATTTTGCGTACTTCCAGTTCGTGTTGGAGTTGACCATCTTCGCCCGGACGGCCTTGCAAAGCAATAAAAGCTTGATCAATCATCCGGGCCAAATCATCCAAACTGCGTTTTTGAGCACTGGCATTCGCGTTTCCACTGGCGTATTTGATCAAGATGTCGGCACAGCGATTGCGCAAAGTTTCTACTTCTTCCATCGCAGCCGGAATCTTTTGCAGTGCCTTCACGATGCTGTCAACATCCGGCAAAAAAAGCATGGCTCCGGGTGTTTGATGGTATTCCCAGTGCTGAACACTTCCCGTCAATAAGACCGGGATCGGGTCGTATTCCTCCGAACCTGACAATACTTCGTATACGTGGCGAGCGGTTTGCAACGTCAAGTTTCGTTCTATCCCATAGCCCCCATAAAACAAGGCTACTTTGGTTTTTTTCTCCTCCTGTGGCCGCCAATTGCGCACCAAATCATCGGTATAATTCAACAAAGTACGGAAACTCGCATCGCTAGGATTTTCGCTTACCCGTGCTTGCAGGGAAGCGCGAATCATATACGTCAACAGCTGCGAAGGGCTAAGTCCGATGGCTGCGCCAGCATGCAAAATTTGAATGGGCAAGTAGGGTTCGGGATTGGGTAAAACCTGATCGATGTATATTTTTGACTGCGCATCAATACATCCACGAACGCCCACATAAGCTTGCAAACCCAGGGCGGTAAACAGTCGTTCGCAGACAATACGAATCGCGGCAGATTGTTCCCGCGAAAATGGCAGCGGTGTGATTTTGTCTTCGTCATCTGGCTCAGGGAGTAACGCCACAGGGCTGCCATCTTCCTTGGCCAGCACCAGACACGAAAATTTAGTCCAATTGGGATGCTCCTGAATACTGATTTGGGTGGCACTTTGGCTCCCCTCCAGCACCATCACGGAATGTTCTTCTAAAACTTCCGACGCAAGCCGGTTGAGGGTTTTGAGTAATTCTTCAGGGTGAAAAACCGAATATTGTTGTTCATTGGCGGCTACACGAATGGGAAATCCCAGGCCATCATTGGCATTGATCAAGAGGCGAATGTGATCGATACGTTCGTAATCACTTCGTGTTAACCAGGTCTTAACGGCAATGATTTCGCGGCCAAAAACTGCATCAACGGCTTCGCGAAAAGAGTCGGGATCATCGTGTTCGGTTACAACATTCTGGTGCTCAGTGGCACTTTGTGCTGTTGAGCGGATGCTAACCGGGAAGCCTACTGCGGCCTGAACGCTAGCTAAAATCGCATCCAGGTTCCCACCCAACCATTCTTGCCGACTCAGGGTAATTTGGCGCAGCGTATTAAAGCCTTTTTCCGCCAAAACCGGTATGAGTCTGGCCTGGTCGGTAAGCACAGCACAGAGTCCACTGTTGCTGCCAGAATAGGGAATGCGCATTTCTTCGAGGCGCAACTGCAAGGCACCAAATTCGCCAGGCATCAGTAAAAAGCAAAATTGATCAATTGAGGAAGTTCGGCTGCCTTGACGGTTTTGCCCATTTTTTGAAAATGGCGATCCAATTCCTCTTGAGGCAAGTTGCCCAAACTTTCGATGTAAATGCGGAATTGATTCGGTGAAGGAGGGCATAGCTCCTGAGCGGGACAAAAATCGCGGATATTGGGCTGAAAAACACTTTGCCAATCCAATAGGATGATGTTCTCCAAGCTGTCCACGAAAATAGGAACAGGCTCAAAACAACTGCGGTTCAGGTAGTTGTAGGCGGTTCGTCCTACATCAAAGGAACGTTCCTTTACTCTGGAGGCTCCGCCAAAAAAAATGCCGACTTTTATTTTCATAGGTTGGTTGCGGAAATTTCGGCGATAAAATACGAAATAAAGTTGAATAGTTTATGGTTGAATGGTTGAAAAGAGGCGACCTGTGGATAGACCTCCTCTTTTCAACCATAAACTTTTCAACTTTTCAACTCTATTTCACTACCGCAAACTGCCGCTGCACACTTCCCTTGCTGGAGTGCAAATGCAATAAATAAGTACCTGCGGGCCATTGTTGTGTATCAATTACCTGATTTTTAACCCCTTGAGATACGGTTCTTTGATAAAGCAACTGACCTTGAAAATTAAACACCCTCAGGATTCCTTCCGCGGGCAGGCTTTGTTCAAAGTCCAGTTGAATTTTATCTCTCGTCGGGTTTGGGTACAATTTTACGGCAAATGGTAAGGGAACTTCACCCAAACCTGTGGATTGGTCGATGGTGATGGTGAATCGATTGATCGGCAAAAAGCCACCTTTCCCGTCTTGCACCACAAATGTAAACAAGTCACCTGTTGCTGTGCCACCATTATGAGTATACCGAATGCGCAGGGCGTCAATATCGGCCTGGGTAAATTGATCCCCTATGGCCAGCACTTTATCGCTCAAGCGCAAACTTCCATTAGCAGGTAAACTGGTCAGGGTGTACAGCAATTGTGCAGCGGTGGCATCTACGTCTTGTGCTTGTAAATCGCTGCTGGCGATGGCTTTATTGCCATTCCGAAGAACAACTAAAGCCTTGTTGTTGAGCAAGGTCGGGTTACTAGCCGTCAGGATCGAGCAAAATTCAATGATCCAGGAATTGATGGCTCCAACCTGCCCTGCCTCGGATCGTATAACTTGCACGCGCAATATCCAGGTACCTTGAATACTCTCGCCTTGCAGAATTTTTAGTGCTTCTTTGGGTTTGAACACAATGCCATCATCAGGAGGACAAGTAGCTGTACCCGCAACGATAGAACTGGGTGCTTCATCATCAAAACCCACTTTCATGATGCCCGTACGGCCAGTACAAGCCTGGTCATAAAGTACAACTACCGTACCCTTTGGGCTCACCAGACTTACCTTGAGGAAATTGACTGTCTCGTAGTTGATGTCAATATTGGGAATGTTGATGTCGGTGATACTTCCACTTTCAGTAATGTTGATGCGGGATTCCACCGTTGGGTTGTTGCGGGATGGTATGTTTACTGCTGCACTTGAAGTTTGTTTTTTACATTCGGTGACGCTGGTGTGGAACACAAATGGTTCGGTATAAGCCCCTGGCCCACATTCGTTTTCGGGACGAACCCTCCAAAAGTGCAAGGTGTTGTCTTTAAGGATTTTATTGGGGTTAAACGTGTCTTGCACTACACCCGTGGCTTGGGCTAGGTTGGTGCTGCCAAATTTTGGGCTTTCCGACAATTCCACCGTGTATGACCGCGCTGCGGGTGTTTTTTTCCAGCGCAAAATGGTCGAAAGCTGGATGCCCGTTTGGCCATTGCTGGGGCTACTCAAACCCAGACTTGAAAAATCAGTGGAAATGGTAATCAAGGATAAATTGCGCAGCACGGTATCCGCTCCCTGGGCAATGGCACGCAACGTGAACTCAACCGTATCGCGCAATACATTCTGCACATTTAAGCGCAAAGTACTGCTCTCTCCACCTTTCAGGTTGTTGGCACTAAACGTGGCGCTGATCCCAGCGGGTAATCCGCCTGGTAAAATGTCTAATTTAACTGCGCTGTTAAACCCGCCAAAAGTTGCATTGGTGATTTTGTATTCAATAACCGCAGGTTGGCAGTTGAGCGGCAAACTGTATGGGCTCAGCCCCAAAGCAAAGGTTGCGTTGGGATTGGACATGATTTTGAAATTCTGATTGGACATGTCAAAAAAGACATTGTCTACTGCTTCAATTTTGATGCGGGCATTGTCTGAGGTCATGTTGGGCAAGGTTACCCGTTCAGTTCCATCATTGAGTGCATTTTCTGCCAATAAAAAAGGAAAAGAAAACCCACCATCAACAGAAAGCCGAATGTTGACAAATCGACAATTTACCGGGGCAAGATTGGTTTTGGCTACATCCCAGGTGACGGCGACATCGTCGCCAGCTTTCCATACTTCGGTTCCTGCATTGGGGCTCATGACCAGAAAGGGTCCCGCTTGGTCGGTGGCCTGTAGGCGGATGCTCTCCCATGCCACAGCGCCTCCAGAGGGGTGATTGTCGCGCACGGTGCAACGGAAATTGAGCTGGCGACTATAGGTGGGCAATACTTCTGTCACATTGCTTATATTTTCAATGATGTCTGACAGTTTAGGAAAAGTACGGCTCGTCGTGTTATTGGGCGGAAAGGATCTGAAACTGGGGCTAGTGCTTTGAGGGTCTCCCAGTGTCCTTACGGGTCCCAAATCAAATTGCTCCCAGCAATACGTAAGTGCGTCACCATCCGGGTCGCTAGCGGTAGCATTCAACACAAATGGGGTACGCATGGGGATGACCATGTTCGTACGGTAATTGATACTGACACTTGGTGGGTTGTTCGGTGTAGGCACCTGGGTGGCGCAACCATTGCCTTCTTGTTCCCGGCTGAACGTAATGAATTCTTCCAAAGAACGGGTGGCATAATAATCGTCGGATTGACTGGCTATATTGTTGCCTGAACAGGAGCCCGCATAAGACATGATGGTACTACCACTACCAGGTTCATAGGCGCTTTCGGAAGACAACTGATTCTGAAAATCGGGGCAACTGTTCCAACTATGTCTGCAGGAAAATTGGTGCCCAATTTCATGGGCCATTACGGATACCGCAATGTAGTTGATATCGGTGCGGAAAAAACAGGTTACTCCTTTCCCTTTGCTTACTCCGCATACTGTAGACCGAGCAGCAATTCCACCAATGCTGTTGATACAACCCCGCGTAAAGACATGACCGATATCATAAGTGCTCAAACCAATGCGGGCATTGAGTATACCTGGGTTTACTTCCACTAAGGTTTCTGCACTACTGGGTTCGTTGTAGGGATCAGTAGCAGCATCCAGAAAAATCAAGGTATCATTGTTGTCAATCATCATCAGTTTTACCGCTGTTTCACGGATAAAAATTTGATTGACGCGGTTTAAGGCGGTATTCATGGAGGCGAGCACTTTCTCTACCGTTCCGCCATTGGCCTGGGCGTATTCTCCGGTACAAGCAAGGGCTAGTCGGTACGTCCGTAAAGGTTGGGTGACTGCGCTCCGTAACGACAAGGCTGGGGTGGTGTTTTGGTATTCCCGCGTCGGCTCTTCCTGGGCCAATTCGGTGGTATTGAGGCCACAGCTTAAGGATGCCAATTCGGTTTGGCGCAAGTCCAGGTCTTTGGTGAAATAGGAAAAATAATGCCCTGTAGCCACATTGGCGTACGGATCGATGTAAACAGTCCCATTGAGGGTGTAAATGGCGGCATGCAACATACCTGCGCCCAGATCAAAACGTACACTCAAGGCCTGGTCATCCAAACTACGACCGCTGTAACTCTTGATTCCAGGGTATTTCGCCGCCAGTTTTGGCATCATCACCGGAGATTCCTCGATGGAGAAGCGGGCCATTTTCCCATTGGGCAAAGGCAGCGAAATCACAGTCAATGCAGCTTTGCTGCCTTCCATGGGGGCTTGACGCAGCACTTGCTGTAGCTTATCCAGGTCGAGGCTAAGTGTGCGGTACTTGTTGGTCGGCAGACCAACTTCGGCCAACTGAGGCAATTGAATGGACGAGGCTTCAACATCCTGCCAATAAGACTGGCTCGACTGAGCCAACAGCACTCCACTACACAAAAACAGGCTCAACAGAGCGGAAAAATATTTCATACTCAATTCGGTTTAAGACGTCTTTGACGATAATTGACGTAAAAATACGTGCTTAGTCGAATTGTGGTACGGAGCTTTGTGTTTTTCGTCGGGAAAAGTACGCTTATTCTTCTTCGCTGCCCATTTGATTGTCTGCCCGCAAGCGTCCAAACAACTCATCAATCCGGAACATCTCATCCAAAGTATCGTCCAGATAAAAGTCTACATCTGGAATACGGCGCACCAGTTTGCGCAAGCGGTAGCCCAGCGCTTGTTTCAAGCGGTTTTTTTCTTCGGCCATTTCCAGCAATACCTCTTGTTTGTGCTCGGTATTGTAGATGCTGAGGTAAATTTTGGCCAGACTAAGGTCAGGCGTAACTTTTACATTGGTCACTGTAACCAAAGGGGTGGCTCCATAGATATTGGTACCCTCATCTTGCAACACCATACTGAAATTCCGCTTCACCAATTCTGCAACCTGCTTCTGTTTGATCGTTTCCATCCCTTTGTTTGGTTTTTATGGAGTTTATGTTTTATTAATAAATCAACTACAAATTTTAGCACAAAAATCAACAAAAAGAATGCAAATTTCGCAATTCGTGTTTAATTTGCAAATTCCTTTTGCAATAGCAAAGCTCACAGCAACAAATATGCTGGAAAATATTCTGGATAGTCCAATCGAGTACCTCAAAGGGGTTGGCCCCAAAAAAGGCGAATTACTGCGCAAAGAGCTGGGTGTAGCTACTTTCGGAGATTTACTCTTTGCCTATCCGAGCCGATACATTGACAAAACCCAGTTTCACCGCATTGCAGACCTTACCGAAGACAGCGGCTCCGTACAACTCAAGGGGGTCTTGCGCCGCTTTAGTACCGAAGGAGAAGGGCGAAAAACCCGCTTGACCGGACAGTTCCGCGATGAAAGTGGTGCCATTTCCCTGGTTTGGTTTACGGGAATTTCCTGGCTACAAAAACAATTGGTCATTGGCCAAGAGTACGTCATTTATGGGAGAGTCAATGCTTTCAAAGACGCATATTCCATCCCTCATCCAGAAATGGAAGTCGTATCTCCCGAAAATACTCAAACGGCAACGGCTTTCGCTCCGGTATACCCTAGCACGGAAAAACTCAATGCTCATGGATTGGATGCCAAAAGCCGGCGTCGATTGATTAAATTGTTATTGGAAAAAATTGAGCCTGCCCAATTGCCAGAGACATTACCAGCATATGTGGTCAAAAAGTTCCATTTCCCCAGTCGATTTGAATCAATTTTGCTGATTCATTTTCCTCGTACCGAAGATGAACTCAAAGCCAGTACCAATCGATTGAAGTTTGAAGAGCTTTTTTACCTGCAATTGCGCTTGTTGCAAATCAAACGCCGCCGCAAGGACGAGGTAAAAGGCTATGTTTTTGAAAAAATCGGTGATTTTTTTAATAATTTCTATCAAAACAAACTGCCCTTTGAACTCACCAATGCCCAAAAACGGGTACTCAAAGAAATTCGCCGCGACTTCGGATTGGGCATTCAAATGAATCGCCTCGTTCAAGGGGATGTCGGTAGCGGCAAAACCATGGTGGCGTTGCTGGCCATGCTCATGGCGCTGGACAATGGTTTTCAAACCTGCATGATGGCGCCTACCGAAATTTTAGCGCAACAACACTTTATTTCCATCAGCAATTATTTACAAGATTCTCCGGTCGAAGTCGCTTTTTATCGGGAAGCATCAAGGGGAAAGCACGTAAACATATCCTGGAACGTTTGGCCGCAGGCGAAATCCACATCCTCATTGGGACCCATGCGTTGATTGAAGATTGGGTGGTGTTCAAAAACCTGGGCCTGGCCATCACCGACGAGCAACACCGTTTCGGGGTGGCGCAGCGCGCTGCACTTTGGAAAAAAAACAAACCCTTTCCGCCGCATGTATTGGTCATGACGGCCACGCCCATCCCCCGTACTCTGGCCATGACCTTGTACGGCGATTTGGACATTTCCGTGATCGATGAACTGCCACCGGGGCGAAAGGACATCGTTACCTTGCACCGCACCGAGAATCACCGCTTGCGGGTCATTGGATTCATGCGGGAGCAAATTGCCCTGGGGCGTCAGGTGTACATTGTATACCCGATGATTGAAGAGTCGGAAAAAATGGATTTACAAAACCTGATGTCGGGGTACGAAGCCATTTCGCGGGAATTTCCTACGCCGGAGTTCCAAATCAGCATTTTGCACGGCAAGATGAAAGCGGCAGACAAGGATTTCGAAATGCAACGCTTTGTGCGTGGAGAAACCCAAATCATGGTGGCCACTACGGTCATTGAAGTAGGCGTAAACGTGCCCAACGCCTCGGTAATGGTGATTGAAAACACTGAACGTTTTGGGCTGTCACAGTTGCATCAGTTGCGTGGCCGGGTTGGTCGCGGCGCCGAACAATCATACTGCTTGCTGATGTCGAGCTTCAAACTGAGCAAAGACAGCAAAGAACGCATCCAAACCATGGTGCGCACCAACAATGGTTTTGAAATTGCCGAAGCAGATTTGAAATTGCGCGGCCCTGGCGACCTGGAAGGCACCCAACAAAGTGGCATTGTCAATCTTCGTTTGGCGGATCTGGCCAAAGACGGTAAAATCCTACAGGTTGCCCGTGAAGTAGCTGCCCGCATTTTAGACGACGATCCTTATCTGAAACGCCCGGAACACGAAGTATTGGCCGTTCAACTGGCCAAAGAGGGAAAGTGAAGAAAGTATGGAGTAGGATTAGTTGATAAAAACATCACTTCCCATCCAACCAGTGCAGCACATTCAGCAGTAGTTCAGGGGTTTTCTTTGGCATTAGGTACATTCATCCCTGTTGGGATCCGGTTGGGTCCACCCAATTGGGCAGTAAACATAGCGGCTTCGCCAGATACAAATACCCGACCTTTACCAAATTCCAGCGCAGCAAGTTGACACAGCCCGGCTCCTGAAACATAAGGGGTTTTGTCCTCAAATTGCCAGGCGATCTCGGGCATCAGCACGGTATAGGTTTGGTTCAGCCTTAAAATCGGCTTTGCCGTAGGCGGAATTTTAAACGCACTGCCCGTGAATGTCACGATGGTATCCACTCCCATCGTGATGGGATGTTCCTGTAGGGTTTTGTTGCTTTTGTAAAAATACTCCATAACCCGCTGGCGATTGTCCATGGCAAAGCTGTTGAGAAACTCAATTCCGAAGGCTTTTCCTAAATCCTGCGCTGCTCCAGCAAAAGGGCATATGATCGGCAATGAGGAAAAGTTTGCCACCGTTGGCTACCCAGGTTTTTACGGCCTGAATTTCTGCGGAGGTAAAAGCAGAAGGGGTGGGAAGTCGCCAATTGCCCCCGGCGTTGATTTGATTCAAAGGATTTGAAATGACCAGAATTTGGCACTGCTTAAGGGATTCAGCGCTAAAAGTCTGTTCAAAAGCTTTGACTACATACCCATCAGCACGCAGCAATTTGGCAAAGGCATAAAAGCGATTATCGGGCGTGTGAAAATTCTGGTGGGCTGCATCAATACAAACAATGGGCCCCTGCACCAGAGGCAAAACGAGGGTTGGCAATAGGATAAGTGAAACTGGAATCGGGCACTTGTTGTGCGCTCAGGAAACAGGGTAAGAGGGAACAAAGCAAACAGCGTAGGTGATTTTTGAACATGGCCTTTGATTTTTTCAAAAAGATGCGTTGGTGTCAGGTTTTGGCGGGTCAAGCTGCCAATTTTTATCCCTTCACTTATTTTCCATCGTTGATCATTATTTCCCGAAAATCAGGGGAGTTGATGGCAATTTTTACAAAATCAAAAGTAAAAATCTTCCCACTTTGATCTATTTCTAGGTGGTGTGGTAGCAACAGTCCTTGTACAGTTCGCCAATCGCGAAAACGGGTTTTGATAATTTCTTGGGCATTCTCAGGATTTTGGATGTGAAATTCCACTAGGAGTTTGGTTTCCTGGTCAAAAAGCAAACTGCATTCGTGGTTCAGTTCGTCTTTTGCTTTTATTTGATAATAAGTTTTGCCTCCTGCCTGGACAACTTGTGCAGGTTCAAAATCGTGAAAACGCCGCTTGATTTCTAAAATTGCATTGTGGAAATGATGGCTACGAATGAAATAGACCATATTGGGAGGCATTGCTTCGTTGGTTTTTCCTATTAAAAATCCTTTTGATACACCTTTGGTAATCGCTTCAAATGGCGCTGGCTTATAGGTATACACTTGTTTGAAAAAAGAATATTCATTTGTGGTGACATGTAGCTCGGTCGTATAATTTCCTGCGGGTGAGGTGCATTGTGCAAAGGTGATCAGATTTTTCACTTTGTTGCGATCAGTATTTTTGCCGACAGCAGCCAGGGAAGCTTGAAGAATATTTTTTGGAGACGGGTGTGGTTGGGCATTGGGTTGGGCACTGATTTTAGTTCCCCAAAGCCCAGCTAAAAGAACAACAATAAGATAAGTTAAAGTTCTATCCATTAGCATAAAGAGTTAAGAGTAGGGTGCTCCTGTGGAGGAACACCCTGATGTCCGTACTGGCGTTAAAGTGATTCTACTTTGCCCGACCCGGCAACACTGGTTTTTACACTGGGTTTACCAGCATAATATACACTGCCCGATCCGGCAATGGATACCGTCAATTTTTCTTTTACATCAACATAGGCATCACCGCTGCCCGCAATGCTGACTTTGCTGCTGCTGCTGCCCAATTGGCGCACATCTACTTTACCACTGCCAGCGATGCTAATGCTGGTGGCCGCAGCCGAACCCGCCAGGGAAACCTCTCCGCTGCCACCAATGGAAATTTTCAATTCTTCCAGGCTTTTGAATTCATTTTTGCCGACGATTTTCCCGGAACCACCAATCGACAAGGCTTTAACGCTTGGCATCGTAATGTGGATCACCACGTCTTTGTATTCCTTGATTCTTTTTTTGCCTTTGATGTTCCAGGAGCCATTCTCCACTTCCAATTCCAGGTTGTCGATGATGTTCTGCTGAGCTTCAATCTCTACCGACTGCTGGCTGCCCTGCGTCAGGTAAATGGTGGCATTGATGCCCAATCCGATGCTGTGGAATGAATTGACATCCAATTTTTTCTTTACAACTGCTCCCTGACCACTGATGGCGGGGCCGCTGCTGTAGTTTTGGGCGATTGCGGAGCTGTACCAACAAACCGCAAGTAGGAGAAGTAAGGTGCGAAAATGAGCAATTTTCATAGTCAAGAGTTTTTTCAAAAAGGACAAGGTTCTGATGGGTACGTTGCTTTCTTTTAAAAAGAAAGAATAAAATTTTAATTTTCACTCAATTATTGGACTTACGACTTCAAAGTAAACTACCACATGACTACATCCAATCGCCTTTTGTCTCTTGATGTGATGCGTGGCCTCACCATTGCGGGCATGATTTTGGTCAACAACCCCGGAGACTGGGGCAATGTATACGGCCCTTTGCTGCACGCCGATTGGCATGGCTGTACGCCCACCGATTGGGTATTTCCGTTTTTTTTGTTTATGGTTGGCGTGGCCATTCCGCTGGCTTTGGGAAAACGCAAGGATGAGGGTGAAGACCTGCGAAAAATTTATCGAAAAATCGTGAGCCGCTCCCTGATCATCATTGGGCTGGGCTTATTTCTCACGGCGCATCCTACGTTTTACTTCACCGACAAACCAGTCCCTGGTATGTGGTTCATTTGATCATTATGGCTACGGCGATGGTCGCTGTTTTCACCCGTGAGGTCTTGAATCAAAAGCAGTTTCAGACGGAGACCTGGCAGCAACGCCGCAAGTGGGTATCTTATCTGGCCTGGGCTGCCATGGCCTGCATGGTGGTGTTGGGGATTTTTTATTATGATTTCAGCCACATGCGTTTCCCGGGGGTGTTACAGCGGATTGGTTTGGTATATCTGGCCTGTGGTTTTTTGTTCTTGAAAGCAAGTCCACGGATGCAATTGTTCACCGGGATAGGGCTGCTCTTGCTCTATTGGGGTTTGATGACCCTGGTGCCCGTGCCCGGAGGCATTGCGCCCAATCTGGAAGCAGAAACCAACCTTGGCGCCTGGCTCGATCGGGCAATTTTCAGTACCAATCACCTTTGGGCTGCCGTCAAAACCTGGGACCCCGAAGGACTCTTGAGTACCATCCCCGCCATCGGCACAGGCATTGCGGGCATGTTAGCCGGAGAGTGGGTACGCAGCAATAAAAGCGATTATGAAAAGGTCAGCGGACTGCTGGCCGTTGGGGCACTGCTCTTTGCACTCGGGTTGATTTGGAATGAGTTTTTTCCCCTCAACAAAAAGATCTGGACCAGTTCTTACGTGGTCTATATGGCGGGGATTTCCCTTTTATTCCTGGGCACCATCTATTGGTTGGTGGACATCAAAGGTTGGAAAGGCTGGATTGCACCCTTTCAGGTATACGGCGTTAATGCCTTATTTGCCTTTTTGCTTTCGGGAATCGTAGCTCGCTTGCTGGGAACCATTAAAGTGCCGGGGCCAGAGGGAGAACCCGTTGGCATTGGCTCCTGGTTGTACCAGCACAGTTTCGTGAATTTCCTTTCGCCGATGAATGCATCTTTGGCCTGGGCGATTTGTAACGTGCTCCTGATTTTGGGAGCGTGCTGGATGTTGTACCGCAATCGAATTTACATCAAGGTGTAAACCTTACTTCAATTCAATCTTGTTTCGCCCCAATTTGAGCTGGCCATCGTTTTCCAGTTGTTTCAACAGGCGCGATACGGCTTCACGTGAAGCATTGAGGTCGTAAGCAATTTCCTGGTGAGTGGCGTTGATGATTTTCGAGTTGGTGGCCTTGGCTTTTTTGTCCAAATAAGCCAGGAGGCGTTCATCCATGTGGTGAAAAGCGATGCTGTCGATGGTGCGCACCAATTCCATCATGCGGTAGTCGTAAGTTTGCATGACAAAGTTTTTCCAGCTTTGGTACTTGGTCATCCACTCGTCTACATAACGAATGGGGATACCAATCATCCGGGTGTTTTCCTCGGCGATGGTGCGGATTTCGCTTTTTTTGTTCATCATGCAGCAGGTGAACGACATGGAACAAGTTTCCCCACCTTGCAGGTAATATAAAAAAAGCTCGTGCCCATCTTCATCCTCGCGCAAGACTTTGATGGCGCCTTCAATGACCAAGGGAACCAATTTTACATATTGTCCCACATCCATGATGACGGTACCTGCCGAAAATTCAGTTAGTTTTCCTACCGTGGCAATTTCTTCTTGCAAGGCTTTTTCCGCAATTTGGGGAAAATTCCTGCGCACCAAGTCTAAAAGGGATTCATCTAGCATGGTCAGCTGATCATTTAAGCTTGTTCTTTGTCTTCTTTACTTTTCACCATCAAACCCAACCAAACGGAGCGGGACATTCTGAAAAGGAAAACATAAAATATAGCGGCGATGCCAATCAAAAAGATGAAAGACAAGTCGATGCTCAATCCAAACACCCAATGCAAAATCATCACAAACCCAATGGAAAAGAAACCGGAAACGATATAAGATACAAACATCGCTCCGTAGTAAAATCCAGGTTCTGGATAGTAAGATTGCCCACATTTAGGCAATGTTCAGGCATGTCCAAGGGGCGTTTGAAGGAAAACGTAGGGGTATAAAATAGGTCTCCTTCACCACAATTGGGGCATTTCATCCCCAATATTCTACTCAATCTTGAGCTTTTTTTAGCCGTACTCATAATCAATGAATATGTGCAGATTTAAAATGAAAATATGAATATGCGTTCATGTAATGCTCAAAAAAAAGGTACTTAAGCCTCAGCAGGGGCTGCATAGTCTGGTTTTATAGTACATGAGGCATTAGATGTTGCACTGACAATTATCGAGACATTCCAAAATCAGGGAAACATCCCGTTCTTTGAGGGAATAGAGCATGCTGCGTCCTTCGCGTTTAACCGAAATGAGTCCCCGCAGGCGCATGTTCTGCAAATGATGAGAAGTGAGCGATTGCTCGCTGCCCAACATATCGCAAATTTCGGTAACCGAAAGTTTGGCGTGCTGCTCCAGCAGGTGAATGATCCCCAAGCGCATGGGGTGGGCCACCGTCTTAAGGATTGCCGCTATCCGCTCCAGTTTTTCCGCTTCTTTGCTTTCAGCGGTAGAACCATCTTTATTGTACAATAGGCCACTTTGTGTTTCCATACAGGATTTGCGCTTTAGAGCTTGAAAAGCTCTTGGTGAACTTTCAACGTAATGATAAGGAATATTCAGGATATACGCTTGAATAGGTCATTAAGTTTTATGGAAGCGTATTTTGATGGGGAAAAAGTGGGAGGGGGCTTAAACAACAAACTACAGAGAGCAATGAAGCTTCTGTAGTTGATGTCAAGAAAAAATCTGTACCCAGAACAGGATTCGAACCTGCACACCTTGCGGAACTACCACCTCAAAGTAGCGTGTCTACCAATTTCACCACCTGGGCAAGGTATAAAATTGCTCTTTCGATTAGAGCGTTGCAAAATTATAGTCCTCGTGCAACATATGCAAGAGGCTTGGTTTATTTTTTGAAAACAATTTATCCTTCCTGTGAACGCTCCAGCGCCGAGGCGCGCAAGCGCTGCAAAAATGGCGAAGCAAAAATAAATTGCTGGAGGGTTTCATCGGTACTTTCGAGCACCTGGCTTTTGTCGCCCCTCCAGGCCAATCGTCCTTCGTGTACCAGTACAATATTGTCGCCAATTTCCATCACCGAGTTCATGTCGTGGGTATTGATTACGGTGGTGATGTTTTTGTCGATGGTAATGTCGCGAATCAGCTCATCGATCACGATGGCGGTCTTGGGATCGAGACCCGAGTTGGGTTCATCACAAAACAGGTACTCCGGATTGAGCACAATCGCCCGGGCAATGCCCACCCGTTTTTGCATGCCCCCGCTGACCTCAGATGGGTATTTTTTGTGCACTTGCCCCAAACTCACGCGCTCCAAACAGCTGTCCACCTGCATGGCTTTTTCTTTCCAGGTCATGTGGGTAAACATATCCAGCGGGAAACGGATGTTTTCTTCCACCGTCATCGAGTCAAATAAGGCCGAGCCCTGGAAAAGCATACCCACCTTCATCCGAATGGTACGCATTTCTTTTTTATTGAGCTGGCTGAAGTTTACATCTCCGTAAAAGATATCACCACTGGTAGGGCTAACCAAGCCTACCAGGATTTTGAGCAAAACCGTTTTGCCAGCTCCACTTCGACCGATGATCAGGTTGGTTTTTCCTGGAAAAAACTCAGTGGTTATGCCCTTGAGCACCTGTTGGTCGTCGAACGATTTGTGTATATCTATGGTGCGAATCATACTGATTTAGGTTAGGACAGATGCGATGAGGTAGTCGGCCAGAAGGATCAGAATGTCACTGAATACCACCGCATTGGTGCTTGCCTTGCCCAATTCGATGCTCCCCCCTTTTACATAGTATCCTTGGTAGCAGGACACCGAAGTGAGGATGAATGCAAAAACAACTGCTTTCACAAACATCATAAAGACATTGTACTCCTGGAAAAAAGAGCGAACCCCCATGATGTAGTCGTTGTCGGACAAGCTGCCCGTGAGCACCATGGCCAGGTATCCACCAACGATGCTGACAAAGGCTGCAATCGCCACCAATAGTGGAATGACTACCAACGCAGCAATGATTTTGGGCAACACCAAATATCCGGCGGTATTTACCCCCATGATTTCCATGGCGTCGATGTGCTCTTTTTGGCGCATCCCCCCAATTTCCGAAGACATGTTGGAGCCGACCTTTCCCGCCAATACCAAACAGGTAATGGTGGGAGCCAATTCAATCATGGTACTGTCGCGCACAATGTACCCAATGTAGTACAAAGGCACGAGGGTACCGTCCAACTGGTAAGAAAACTGCACCGCCGTTACTGCCCCGATAAACAGAGAGATCAGGATGACGATCACCAGTGATCCAACGCCAATGTCGTTCATTTGGCGGGTGGTTTCGCGGTAATACATGTAGGTGCGCTCCGGGCGAGCCAGCGCGGTGCCCATCATCATGATATAGCGACCAAAATGGTATAACTGTCTGGAAATCATTACTTCAGATAACAAGATTCAAAACAAAGGCACAAAATACGGGTTTTGGCTTGATTTGTAGTGAATAATTTGAGGATTTGGTAGATTTGTGCTCCACTTCAAAAAGATCATACCCATACCCGGACATGGAGAACAACATCGAAATCCAAGCAGTTCAATCCCACGAACTGCCTTTTTTGGTACAAATGAGCCGCGATACGTTTGTCCACAATTATGCTCATCTCAACGAGCCCGTTTTTTTTCAGCAATACCTGGATAAAGCTTTTGATCCACAGCAAGTAGCCGCTGAATGGGCAGACCCTCTAAATCGCTTTTTCTGGGTCAAAGTAAATGAAGAATACGCTGGTTACTGCAAACTAATGCTGGGCGCGGCGGTCAAAGGGCTGGAAGCCGCAGGAACCCAAGTGCTGGAAATACAACGGATTTACGTGTTGGATGCCTATCAAAAATTGGGATTGGGTAAGCTCATGCTCCAAAAAGCAATAGCAATTGCGGAGGAGAATGAGTTTGAATGGATTTGGTTGGGGGTGTGGGAAGACAATCACAAAGCCATCAACTGGTATACTTCCCAGGGTTTTGAGCCATTTGGAGAACATACTTTTTGGATGGGCGATGATCCGCAACGGGATTGGTTGATGCGGAGAAAGGTATGATTTTTCAGTATCCAAAAAAATATGCCATCAAGCACTTCTCACCTATTACTGAGGTGTCTCTTAGGTGTCTGAGGTTTCTAAGGTGGTGAAAATACATCTTTACCACCTCAGAAACCTCAGACACCTAAGAGACACCTTAGTAAGTGCACTCACGAGATGCTGGAAGATTCCTACCGCATCGGTGGCCGCTTCCTTTTTCCTCCTCCCGCGCCACCGCGTTGCACCATCTGGCCACGCATCGGGCCCATGCGGTTGGCGGCATTGAGTTGGCCTTTGTTTTGCTTCAGGGCTTTGTCAAACTCTTCAATCTGGTTCTTGATCATCCCTTCGGTGACCTTCAGTTGTCTGAGGTTGCGCATGTGCGCTTCGGCCTCTTTGATTTTTCCCTTGTTGGCTTTGATGCTGGCCAATTGCAGTTCAATCATGGCCTTTTCGTTGTCGGTAGGCAACTTCAAAGATTGGGCCTTATTGAGGTAAATCTCTCCTTCATCGGTATTTTTGCCAGCCATGGCAATGGTGCCTTTCAACATGTAATAATAAGCACGGTTGGTCACGTACAACCATTCCGGCTTCAAGGTTAGGCCGAGCCGTTTGGACGCCGCATCCATATCGCCCGATTGCATGATTTCAGCAGCTGACTGCACTGTGCCCAGCAAAACATACCCCACTGCCAAGCCCAAACCAATCAAAACAAAGGGGAAACCGTACCAAAATCCGAAGGCTGCGGAAAGCGCGATGCCACCCAGCGTCAGAACTCCCATCAACGCAAAACGCAAATGAATATTTATTGTAAACATGCTCGCTGTTATTTTTGCGGGCAAAGGTAGCCAGTGGCGAGCACACTTCAAAAAAGTAAAAGCTTTTTATGCTGCTGCTGGTGACCTTGCGCTGCTTTTATCCAAAGATCAGCTGATTCGTTGCACCTTCGTCTCATGTACCAATTGTTCATCGTCGCCCAGGTTGAGCAACAACAGCCCTGGTCGTTTGCCCACTTCAATACTTCCCAATACGTCATCAAAACCAAGTGCTTCTGCTCCGTTGATGGTGGCCCAACTCAGGATGGTGGTGAAGGGTACGTAAGACTGAAAACGGGCAATGGTTTTCATTTCTTCCAAAATGGACAATTGCCAGTTGGAGGTCAAACTATCGGTACCAATGGTGACCTTGGCGTTGGTATCCAGGAAATACTGGTAATTGGGCAAGCGGTTTTCGATGTACAAATTGGCATTGGGGCAAGTGGCCCAGTAGATATCATTGCTCCAGGCTTGGGCAGCAAGGATGTCTTCGATGTCGCTTTCGGTGTTGTGTACAAAAAGGGTGCGACAATGGGGATCCATGTGTTCCAGGGCATAGTGGATCGATGTTTTCCCATTTGGCTGAAACTCATCGAGTGGAAAACCAAAGCCTTCATAAAAATCCAAAAAGCTGCCCGTTTTATCCTGGAAGAGCGCATTTTCACCCGGCGTTTCCTGGTTGTGGATGCTGACCGTGCAGCCTGGAGCGTTTAGTGCATTGATTTTTCGGAACAAGTTGCGCGAAACCGTGTAGGGCGCATGGGGTACCGCACTTTTGCGGTTGCCATTGCTGTCGCTTTGCCCGTCGTAAGCAGGTTTGAAGTTGTTGAACCAATTTTCGGCTCCTTCTTCCTGCAAAAAATCAAAAAACTCCACAAAGGTGTAGTATTGAATGCGGCTTTGGTTTTTGCGGGCTGCAGTGTCCGCTTTATTGGAAATGTCACCGACGGCCATCACCCCGCCGTCCCACATTTCGGCATCAGCGCGATCGATGGCATCGAGAATCTCTTCCATTGAAATGTCGCGAAAGTTGACCACCGTTTGTAAAAAAGGAACCAACCCTGTACCCGTGTTGGCCTTTCCTTTCATGTGGGAAAGCTCCAGGTGGCAATGCGTGTTGATGAATCCGGGCACAATGGCCCCAGACAGGTGTTCAACGCTGGCCGGATCATGGTCGGCCAGGTCATCAATTTGCAGAATGGTGCCTTGGGCGTCAAAGACGATGACTTTGTTTTTCAGAGCTGCATCGATTCCGGTATAGATCCGATCGGCGGTGATTTTTTTGATCATGTGCTGAATAGGTTAAATGCTTTTACAACTACCCCATTTTTCATCCTCGGTTCAAACCAGGTTGATTTGGGTGGCAGTGACTGATTGTGGTCAGCCAAAATCATCATCTCTTGCAAATCAACGGGATAAAGTGCAAAAGCTACCCGTTGGGCTTTATTTTGTTGTTGACTCTGCAAATATGCCATTCCTTTAGCGCCTTCGAGATAAGTCAAACGAGTTGACTGGCGTACATCAGTAATCCCAAATACATTGGGCAGGATGACTTCGTTGAACAATTGTGTATCCAAAATGGCTTTTTTCCAATGGTAGCGTTCCAACAATTCTGGCCGCCAATTTAACCGAAAAGCTTGGTTTTCTATCAAAAAACAGAGTTCAAATTTATGGCGCGGCGCCTCCGGTTGTTCCAATGCTTCAATCAAAAAGAAAGTTTCCAACTGCTGCAACAAGTCCTCAACAGGAAGGTCCACTTCGTCCAGTAGGCGATGAAAAGCTTGAATGTATAATTGGGTTGAGGGGAAAAAAGCGGCCAAAAAATAGGGATCCGCCACGCCCTCTAGTAAGGTTTGCTCGTAAAGCAGCGCAGAAGAAGAGCAGCGATGGTGGCCATCGGCAATGTAGGCCCGGGGCACAAAGGCGGCGAATAACTCCTGGAGGTACTGCAATTCAGTGGGGTCACTAATTTCCCAGACCTGGTACGTTTGTCCTTCGGCGGGAAACGGAATGCTCAGTAGGGCCTGTTTTTGGGTCACCATTTTTTGCATCCAATCCTCGATGGCCTCAACGCTGGGATAGGCGAGCAAAACCGGTTTGACCATGGCTTGTTGTTCCTTCCAGAGCTGAATTTGCACGGCTTCTTTAGTGGGGATGGTGTTTTCGTGGCGTTTGATGGCTCCTTCCAGGTAATCCTGTACATGAGCCGAAGCGATAATTTCCAACGCACTGTGCACTGGTGTCTGAATGGCACAAATGTAAATGGCAGCTTTTGGCCTCGACTCAAAAAAGCCTTGCTGCATAAACCTGGGAAAGTCTTCTTTTACGGCGGCAAAAAAAGAATCCGTTGCTCCAATCTTCTCTAAAGTTGGCAATAACGCCCGAAAAGGGTTGACTTGCATGGGTTGGTAACTTGCTGGCAAGGTAGCAAAAAAGCGAAAAAAATAAAAAAAGCTCTTAGCCTGCCGTTGAGGCAAAGACTAGATATTTGTAAAAACCGTGTGTTGGCTAGATAGTAAGAAGGCTGAAAATAATACTGGAACAACAAACTAAGAGCTAGGCAAATTTGAATTGCCAAAAATTAAAAGTCAAATGTACAACTAATTACATTGCATACAAGCAGGACAAAAGTAAAATTTCGATCATATTTATACCCCAGTTTCCGCAGTTCGGAACCAATTAAGCACCCACTTCGTTGGACAAAAGCTGATATACCCCACGCGGGATGACCAGGTGATTTTTGTCTCTTTCTTTTTTTGGCCTGCCGCGTTGCAAATGCTCGCCGTAGCTTTGGCTACGTCTGCGCTTTGCGCCTTGCAGGCCAAAAAAATAAATTCGCCAAAATTTCACCTGCCCACCCCGCGTGGGGGTATATTCGCGCCGAATTCTTGTTTGTTTAATTTCATATGCCATGTCGAAGAAATATTTGATTACTTCTGCTTTGCCTTATGCCAATGGTGCCCTCCACCTGGGTCACCTGGCGGGAGCTTATTTGCCTGCGGACATTTACGTACGTTACCTACGCATGTTGGGAAAAGAGGTGGTTTGGGTTTGTGGCTCCGACGAACATGGCGCGGCCATTACCATTCGTGCCAAGAAAGAAGGCATCAGTCCGCAGGAAATCATCGATAAATACCATACCCTCAATAAGTCTACTTTTGAAAAACTGGGTATTTCCTTCGACATTTACCACCGCACCAGTGAAGCCATTCACCACAAAACTTCACAGGATTTTTCCTGAATCTGCACGAAAAAGGCGACGAATTCGAAGAACATTTTATCGAGCAATACTACGACGAAGATTTCAATCAATTTTTGGCCGATCGCTACATCATCGGCACCTGCCCCAAGTGTGGAAACCCCGAAGCCTACGGCGACCAATGTGAAAACTGTGGCTCGGACCTGTCGCCCCTGGAATTGATCAATCCGCGTTCTACCCTCAGTGGCAAAACGCCTATATTGAAAAAAACCAAACACTGGTACTTCAAACTGGACAATCACACTGAGTGGCTCAAAACCTGGATTGAATCCGGAGTCCTGGACGGCAAGCAACACCACGACCCCAAAACCTGGAAAAACCACGTTCTGGGACAATGTTTGTCCTGGTTGGAAGGCGGCCTGCACGCACGGTCGATCACCCGTGATCTGGACTGGGGCATCCCCGTTCCACTGCCCGAAGGCAAAGGCAAAGTGCTCTACGTTTGGTTTGATGCGCCAATTGGCTACATCTCAGCCACCAAACAATGGGCGCTGGACAACGATAAAAACTGGGAAGAGTATTGGAAAGGAGACGACGTGGAATTGATCCATTTCATTGGCAAAGACAACATCGTTTTCCATTGTATTATTTTTCCGGCTATGCTCAAAGCGCACGGCGAATTTGCGCTGCCCAAAAATGTTCCGGCCAATCAGTTCTTGAATTTTGAGGGCAAAAATTCTCTAAATCACGCGGTTGGGGCATCGAGCAGCACGACTACCTCGAGGAATTTGCCGATTTCCCCAATAAGGAAGACGCATTGCGGTATGCGCTCCTGCGCAATTTGCCCGAGAACCGCGACGCCGACTTCAAGTGGGACGATTTTGTGGATTACCACGACAAAGAACTGGCCGATAACCTGGGCAATTTTGTGAATCGGGTCGTCTCCCTTACCCAAAAGTACTATGGCGGCCAGGTTCCGGAATTATCCATTGACTTGCAGGATAAATTGGCCGAAATCACCGCGCTGATCCAGCGCTTCAGCGAAGAAATGGAGGCCTTTAGCTTCAAAGCGGCCAGCCAAACCTTCATGGAGATATCTTCCTACGGAAACACTTACCTGCAAGACGTTTCCCCCTGGAACATTTACAAAGAAAACCCCGACAGCCCGGTGATCCGGGAATGTATGTTCATTTGCCTGCAAATCGTAGGCATCTTGAGCCTGGTGGCGCATCCATTTATTCCGTTCACCTCTCCACGTTTGCGGAAATTGATTGGCTTGGCTCCGGTGCAAAACGGAGACTGGACTACATTGCTGGAGAAGCTGGAAAATGGCGTTGCGATTTTACCCAGTGGGCACTCCATTGGTGAAGCGGAGGTGTTGTTCCCCAAAATCAACGACCGCCGCGACCCGAGCAGATTGGACATCGTCAATCGGCAAAAGGAAAAACTGGCCACCATTTTAGCTGCCGAAACCGAACGATTGAAACAAGCACCCGCTGCTACGGCAGCAAGTGCAGTAACCACCAATAACGAACTACCAGACTTGAAAGAAGTGATCCAATACGAGGATTTTGCCAAAATCGACCTGCGCGTAGGCACCATTTTATCTGCCGAGCGGGTACCCAAAGCGGATAAACTGCTGAAGTTACAAATCGATCTGGGCTTTGAAGAGCGCACCATTGTATCGGGCATCGCCGAACACTTCAGCCCGGAAGAACTGCCGGGCAAACAGGTGGTGGTCGTTGCCAATCTGGCGCCACGCAAATTGCGCGGCATCGAATCAAATGGCATGATTTTGAGCGCAGAGGAGCCTGACGGGAAGTTGCGTTTGGTGAGTCCAAGTCCTGGGGTCGCGAACGGGAGTGTGGTGAAATAGGGTTCGGGGTTCGTAGTTCGAGGGTTCGGGAAGCCCGAGTTTGAAAGCCCAACCCTCGAACTACGAACCCCCGAACCCTAAAACCCTAACCCCCTCTATCTCCTCATCCATAAAAATCAAGTTCATTTCCCCATCGTACACTGCATTAAAAGCAAAAGGTTTTTCCTGCATCAGGTATTGGTATACCGTAAAATCGGTTGGTGGTGTTGGTACGTTGGGCACATCCGCAAAAGCAATCCACTCCAGATCACCTTCCGGACAAGGCGGAGGCACAATGAAATCGATATCTGCGATGTAAATATTGCATTGCCAGTTGTAATCAATCGGAGAACTTTCCATCAAGCTGCCGCCGTATTTCAAAGCGGTGATTTCCAATCCTGTTTCTTCTTTTAATTCCCGGATAGCCGCAGTACGCGGATCTTCAAACGGCTCCAGCTTGCCCCCTACGGGCAAATAACTGCCTACATAAGGCGGTTTGATGCGCTTGAGCAACAAAAAATGTTGCTGATGCCGCAGAATGACCATAGAACAAGAACGCTTAAGACCAAGTGGAAAAGACATAGACTTTTATGTTGAAAGGTAATTTGAATGGGTTATACGAAGTAAACAGTTATTTGACGAAAAGTTTAGCAAAAAATTCATTCTCCCCTTTTTAGATGGTTTTTCCCAAATCCTCTTTTCAAGGGATGTTTGACGCCCCGCATTGCTGCAACTTTGCAATGTGTTAGTTGATAACACAGGTCACAGAATTAAGCGCAACTGCGCAACACCAAAAACCTAAAACATGTATGAAAACGCTAACCTTGCTCCTGCTTGGCATGGGGCTGGCCAGGTGCATGTTTGCCCAAAACGATGCACCCAATGTTGCCAAAGCCACTGAATTCGCCATCCCCGTTTCCCCTGCGTTCGATCTTTTGGCCGTCAATCCATCGCAAATTTTACGTCCAAACAACATCCGGGAATTTAAAGTGGATTGGTCTTTTCGCTCCTGGCGACTCAAACCCAATCTCGCCATTCAAGCGCAACCCATTTGGGAGATTTTTTACAACCGAGCCGATTTACAGGCTTATCAACGTACCTCGTCGTTTTTGAAGACCCTTTCTACCCTTGATTTTTCTGCCGGAACCATTGAAGACGATAGCCAAAATCGACGAGTAGCTCTCGCGGCCAAGATCAATCTGTACCGCGAACGCGACCCACTGAGTGACATTGAACTGTTTTCCGTAGATACCACCTTCAATCGACTCCAGTCGTCCCGGCTGGCGATGATGGTAGACTTACAGCTCATCAGCAATCGAAACAACATCAGCATGCGCGAAAAACTGCGCTGCGAACAACAACTGGATTCGATTCAGCAAGAATACAACAACCTGGACAAGTTGCAGAAGGACAACATCCAAAACCTGGTGGTTCGCTACCTGCGCAGCAATTGGAATGCCTCCCATGTGGATGTGGCCTTTGGGAAAATATTTGCCTACGCCAATCCCCAAATCGACAGTCTGGAATTGCGCGGGCAAGCCACCGCTTTTTGGGTCAGCGCCAGCAAGGGCTTGGGCCGTAAAGTGTTGATTACTGGTTTATTCAAATACATCATGCAGGAAAAGCGCGGTGATTTGAACTTTACCAATGCCAGTGGCAATATTTTTTCGATGGGCCTGGGGTTTCGGTACGGCAGTCCGAAGTTCAATTTTTTCACGGACTTTCTCTATTCCCAAGGCAATGCCCAATTCGTAATGGCTGATCCTGGCCTCAACCTGACTCAACTCAGTGCTTACAGCATTACCTATGGCGGAGATTGGCGACTCAGCCGCAATGTCATGCTCTCGTATGGCGTGCGCACTGACTATACCGAAAAACTGCAATTCAAGAACATCATACCCGTGGCCAATTTGGCTTGTATGATGCGCTAACAAACCATGGAATTTTTTTCACCTATAAACCTTTAACAAAATGAGAAATTCATTAAAAACCCTCATTCCCCAATTGAGCTTCATGCTTATCCTCCTCAGTGGTGCTTTTTCTTTTGTTCATGCCCAGGGTGTTGATACCGCTCAGGCTAGTATACTACTCAAAGGAGATTTACAGAACCATTTACTCAGCAAACTAGGTGGCAAACTGGGGCAAGTCAAGGTCTCTGAACGCTTTACTGCTGGCAATTCCACCATTCAAATTGCAGCCCGGCAAGTCTCTTCCAGATTGGGGACAGTTGACCAAATCACCATTAAAATCACGGAAGCTGGCAAAACCCAATTGTTTAGCCTCACCCAAAGCAGTGATGGTAAACTTTCTGAACTCCGCAGCGGCCAATTGGTGGCCATTAGTGGCAGCAATCCGCTTACTTGTATCACCCAGCTGTTTGGATCGGCCAGTTCTTGTGGTACTTGTAAAACCAAAATTCTCAATTGTATCTCTCAAAATAGTGGATTTTTGGCAAGAGCCCGCTGTATTGCCAGATCGTTCGACGGCAGTTGTATCTCTTGTGGCATTAGTCTGTTTACAGTTTACAACTGTTTAAAAGGCAATTAAATTCTTTTTTGGAGTTTCTGTGACCATTAAAGGGCGGGTGGCAATGTGTTGTCATCCGCTCTCGTCATTACAAATTCAACACTTAACTTAAAAAATCAAGAATATTTTACCTTACTCCTTTGATTTATTGCGTAAAGCAATTTATCTTTGCACCCTAATTCTAAAATCGAAAAAGGGGTTTGCCATGAAAAAAGAAATCCATCCGCAAAGTTACCGTACGGTGGTATTCAAAGATTTCTCTTGCGATGAGTCTTGGTTGGGCCGTTCTTGTGCTCCTAGCCGCGATAGCGTCGTTTGGGAAGATGGCAATGAATATCCGTTGATTAAACTGGAAATTTCCAGTGCATCACATCCATTCTTCACCGGTAAGATGAAGTTTGTAGATACTGCGGGCCGTATTGACAAGTTCAATAAGAAATTTGCCAAATTTGTTCAGAAGTCGTAAATCACCGCACAAGTGATTACGGTAAAAAAAGTCCCAATCAGGTTTGGTTGGGACTTTTTTTTTAATTTTCGGGCAAACTTTCACACGTCCTATGTGGCACGTCATCCTATTTGACAGCGAAGTTCGCGAACAGCTGCTTCCGCTCACTTTTACCCGACCAGTAGGTGATCTACGAGTAGGTGCATTGACTATTCGTGAAAAATGGGAAAAGTGGCTCAATGCGAAGGTTTCCTTCATTACCCAAGATTATCTTGCGAGCAAATTTCCAATTGACTATGGCGATGAAAACATCGTCATCAATGGTTCGGTGATGCCTTCAGATCGTTTGATCCGGCTCATTCGCCAAATGGAATTCAATGAAGCCTATCTGAAAGGGGAAGAACTCATCGTGGCCAAATTGGACCGAGAGCAACTGGAGAAACTCATCCATGATGAAGACATCGACCAGTTGCACGTGTATGACATCGAAGACACTCCTTTTTTAAAGATAGATCACCCCTGGGATATTTTTATGCACAATGCTGCTGCACTGGAAGAAGACTTCCAGTTGTTGACCCAGGGCCGTGACTCTCAACCCCTTTCCGAGAGCAATCGCATCATCGGCGACCCGGCACGCATCTTTCTGGAAGAAGGTGCCAAAGTGGAAGGTGTCAGTCTGAACACCGTAGATGGCCCCATTTATGTCGGCAAAAATGCCGAAATCATGGAAGGCAGCCTGATTCGGGGAGGTTTGGCTCTAGGGGAATCCGCCCAGATAAAAATGGGCACCCGCCTTTACGGCAGCAATTCTTTTGGCCCTTGGAGCCGCATCGGTGGCGAAGTGGTCAACTCGGTAGTACAAGGTTATTCCAATAAAGCCCACGATGGATTTCTGGGTCATTCGGTCATTGGTGAATGGTGCAACATCGGCGCCGATACCAATACCTCCAATCTCAAAAACACCTACGAAGAAGTTCGCATCTGGAATTACCCCACCGGGCAGTTCTTGCCAACGGGTGTTCAGTTCTGTGGCGTCATTATGGCCGATCACGTCAAAGTGGGCATCAACTCCATGCTCAATACAGGTACCGTCATTGGTGTAGGTGCCAATATTTTTGGCGCTGGATTTCCACGCGCTTTTGTGCCTTCTTTTGCCTGGGGCGGGGCTGCTGGGTTTACTACCTTCCAATTGGACAAAGCTTTTGAAACCGCCGAGGCTATGATGCAGCGGCGCGGCAAGGAATTCGACATTTCGGAGCGCTTGATTTTATTGCGCGCTTTTGAAGACACGTCCAAATACCGAAACTGGGAAAAGTAACCACTCAAAATGCACATTCCAGCCTGGAAACGTTACCTGAGTTACCTTGTTGAGATTCACCTGGAAAGTGCGTCGAGTGAGTACAATCCACACCTCTATGTAAGCATGCGCAGAGGGCGCTTCCAACTGAGTACCGCCCACGCAGTGTATTCCTTTGAAGATTTGTACACCAATTTTGCCCGCGCTTTTGAGCGCTGCAAACTCCAGGAATTGGCCGGCAACGAAGCCTTGGTACTTGGCCTGGGTCTGGGCAGTATTCCTTATATTTTGGAGAAAAAAATCGGACTTGATTTTCACTTCACCGTAGTGGAAATTGATGCCGTTATTGTTGACTTGGCCTATCGATACACCTTAAAAGAATTACACTCGTCCATTGATATGATCTGCACGGATGCCGAAATATTTGTGTCCAGCACCTATCAGCACTACGATTTAATCTGTATGGATGTTTTTGTGGATGACGAAATCCCCGGGCCGTTCCAACAAATCGAATTTTTGGAACAATTGCGCGATCTACTCGAGCCCGGCGGCCTTTTGCTTTACAATTTACTCGCCTTGCGCAAAACGGATCGGAAAAAAGCCGAGCGTTTTTACAACCAGGTTTTTAAAGCCGTTTTTCCAAACGCAACTTTTATTGAAGTGGAATTCAATTGGGTGTTGGTGAATGAGCAGGCGCTAATGAATTAAGGGACGGAAAAGAAATAAAGTTACGTTCTGACTGGGCTCTTTTTTGATTTTGCTGCGTTACTCGTCAGTTGCGTAGGCTGGCTATGCGCCTTCCTCGTGCCTTGCCAAATCAAAAAATAGCCGAGTCAACTTTGTAACTTTCTTTCTTTTCCATCCCTAAGGCCTCCGCAAAGGCTGCTTCAAAGACTCAAAAAATGAATTAATGTAACTTACCGCATCGTTGCGGCCTGCCGCACTCAGTGCTTTGAATCCCTTGATCAACTCGACCATTTCTTGCCGTTTTGATTCAAACAAGGCTTTGGTGCTGGCAATTTCTGCGTCATTTTCCGTCATACTCAGGAAAATCCGCTCGCGGATGCTGGTCAATTTATAGTCGGCATTTGGCAAAGCATAGCTGGCGTTTACAAAGCCTGAAAAGTCAAAATCATAAGGCACCATCACAGCTTTGCTACCGTCTTTGAACTTGAGCATTTTCATGTTGCGCACCATTTGGATCGACCAATCGGTATTGCCAATCATGTACTCAAACAGACAAGCAATATTCACTTGTTCCATATTAAGGCTATCCTTGGGCGTAGAAAAACAATCATCACAAAGTTTAGCCCCATACCGTTTGGCCATGCTGGCTTCGTCTTCCATCAAAATGCCCCAACCCGTGGATCTAGCCTTATTTTTGGTGTCCCGGTATTTGATTTCAACCAGATGAACCTTCAAACTATAAGGACTGACCAATGCTAAAAGTTTATAGGCCAAATACTCGCGCATCAGGAATTCCTTGCCTTCATAACCTTCCACGCAATGGGTAATGAGTTTTAGTTCATCGTCTTTGGCCAGGCCCGCTTTTTGCAAATCTCCTTTATTAAAATTAAGCTTGAGCGGAGGCAGGATACAAATCCGCCGCCGAAATTTTCCTCTCGATCGAAGTTTGATGTCCCACTTTTGCACCTGACCAGCTCCATCTGTAAAAGAGATGGTAGCGGGTTGATATTCGTTGCTCTTTTTTTGATCCTTGAGCAAGGTAAGGTCGGTATTCAGTTCCATTTCGAGCGATTCTCCAATCGCCATAAAATCGAAAATGGTTTTAGCCGAATCGTTTTTTTGACCGTACAGCAACTCGCTTGTTCCCAATAAAAAGACGGCTAAGGTGAAAAATGAGCGTTTGAGTGACATGGGCAGGTATATTTATAAGGGTAAAGATGCAAAAAATTCGGAAAAAAAAAGACCGGACAAATTTGTCCGGCCAAGCTTGCCTTTAGCGCCCCAATTGGGTGTCATCGGTGATGACAATGAATGGGGCTTCTGGTACAACGGATTTGCTGAATGCAACACCATCAACGAGGTGCTGATAAAAAGGGTAAATTTTTTCCATTGGATAAAGGGTTTTGTACGTGCCGACAGATTAACCCGCTTATAAAGATGGTGCATTTACCCTGGATGAACTGAACAGCTCAAAAATAGCCGCTTGTATATCCATTTGTCCTACCAGCAGCGCGCTTGATGTACCCCTGCAGATTTTGGGCAATCTCGCAGCCTGGCCGCTCCAGTAAATTGGTCATCAGTTTTTTAGCTAAAATCTTTTCTCGCAATAGTTTCCCGAAGACCGGAACTTTTAATGCACATTATTTCCCAAACACCCCCGAAGACAAATACCGATCGCCCCGATCACAAATGATACACACGATCAGGGCTTCATCTAACTCTTCCGCCAGCTTGGCCGCCGCTGCAACCGCTCCCCCACTGCTGACGCCGCCAAAAATGGCGTCTTCCATGGCTAGGCGGCGCATCATCTCTATGGCTTCGTCTTGGGATACATCGATGATGCGGTCAACTCGCTCGGCTTCGTAAATTTCGGGTAAAAACTCCTTGGACCAACGCCGAATCCCCGGAATATTGGAGCCATCGGTAGGTTGTACCCCAACAATTTGCACCTCCGCGCTTTGTTCTTTCAAGTACCGGGAAGTACCCATGATGGTACCGGTAGTGCCCATTGAGGAGACGAAGTGGGTGACTTTTCCGGCGGTATCGCGCCAAATTTCTGGGCCGGTGCTGCGGTAATGGGCGCCCCAATTGTCGGGATTCGCAAACTGATTAAGCATGAGGTAGCCACCTTGGGCAACCATTTCTTCGGCCAGCTCACGAGAGTATTCAATGGTTCGTTCGGCAGGGGTGAGCAACACCTCTGCGCCAAAAGCTTCCATGGTTTGTACCCGTTCAGCGGTCGAGTTATCGGGCATAATCAGGGTGATGTCTACATCGAACAAGCGGGCGATCATGGCAAGGGCGATACCCGTATTGCCACTCGTTGCTTCTACCAGTCTGATGCCAGGTTTAAGTTCGCCTCGATCAAGCGCCCCTTTGATCATGCCATAAGCGGCACGGTCTTTTACGCTTCCACCAGGGTTTTGCCCTTCCAGTTTAGCGTATATTTTTATCCCCGGTTTTTGAATCACGTGCCGAATTTCAACCAAAGGGGTATTGCCAATCAGGTCTGCTACTGAAGCCATATTTGTTTATTTGCTTTGGGTTAAATTATTCTTCTCCGCCTTTTTGAGAGTGGCTGTCATTGGAACTGTAATACACCCGGCTGAATGGAGGTACCGATTTGGTGACCCACACGTTGCCACCAATGACGCTATTGTTCCCAATGACTGTTTCGCCGCCCAGAATGGTCGCTCCGGAATAAATCACCACGTTGTCCTGAATGGTAGGATGGCGTTTGACGGCCGCGAGTTCTTTTTTTACACTCAAGGCGCCCAGGGTAACCCCCTGGTAAATTTTCACATTGTTGCCGATGTGTGAAGTTCCCCCAATGACGATACCGGTACCGTGGTCAATGCAGAAGTTTTCGCCAATTTCCGCCGAAGGGTGGATGTCTACTCCGGTGCGGCTGTGCGCGTATTCCGTTAAAATACGCGGAATCAGTGGAACGCGCATTTCGTACAATTCATGCGAAAGACGATACACCGCAATGGCATAAAACCCTGGATAAGTTCGGATTACCTCCGGCAAGTCGATGGCTGCCGGGTCTCCTTTGAGGATGGCCTCGGCATCTTTAAGCAATAGACCGCGCACACGAGGCAGGCAAGACATAAATTCTCCCTCTAATTCGGGCGCTTTGGTGTGCAAAGCACCATCCGCAGTATCCAAAATTTTGTTCAATTCCAGTTTGAGCAATTGGTAATGTTGCTCAAATTCGCGCACATTGGCGTAACGATGATCGGCAAATTCTGGAAACAAGAGGCCCAAAATACCATTAAGCCAGGTAGAAATGGTGGATGGCGAGGGCATTTGTTGGGCTTGTCGATGGGAATCGTAGAGCTTTTGGATAAATTGTTTTTCCATGGGAAAATTTTGGTTGATCGCATTAGTCTGGTTCCGAAGGTACAGATAGAACAAGATAAAGCAGCAGAAAGTGGAAGGGGAAATTCAACTTTTTCAAAAAAATCTTTTTGCAGGTAGTACATTTGAATGCGGACAAATGTACGGAGGGTATCGATGACCGTATAATCAGGAAATCCAAATGAGTACAATCGTTTTTGAAAAAAAAGGCCAGGTCGCTCGGGTGATCTTCAATCGTCCCGAGGTATACAATAGCTTCAACCGCCCGATGGGCCGAGCGCTGTTAAAAGCACTCCAGGTTTGCGCTGATGATGCCGATATACGCGTAGTGTACCTCAGCGGAACGGGAAAGGCGTTTTGTGCGGGGCAGGACCTCAATGAGTTGCAGGAACCCAATCCGCCCACTTTTGACGAACTTTTGGGCAACTATTACAATCCCATCATCTTACAAATCACTGCCCTCAAAAAACCGGTTGTAGCCGCCGTGAATGGGGTAGCTGCCGGAGCAGGCGCCAACCTTGCACTGGCCTGTGATCTTGTGGTGGCAAGCTCATCGGCCAATTTTATCCAGGCTTTCAGCAAAATTGGGCTGGTGCCAGATAGTGGTGGGACGTTTAACCTGCCACGTTTGGTCGGCAAACAGCGCGCCACAGCCTTGATGATGCTGGGTGAAAAAATCAGTGCGACAGCTGCACGAGACATGGGCATGATTTACGAAGTTTATCCCGATGAAAGTTTCGCGGAATCTTCCTGGAATTTAGCAGAAAAATTGGCGGCCATGCCCACTTATGCCTTGGCATTGATCAAACAAGCCTTGCAACAATCGGGAGAGCATACCCTGAAGCAACAATTGGATCTGGAGCTAAACATGCAAGGCCTGGCCGGGGCCAGTGAAGATTTTGCGGAAGGGGTGAAGGCTTTTTTAGAAAAGCGTCCACCTCATTTTTCTGGAAAATAGGCTTTTTCCCGCCTGCGGCGGGTTAAATTGAATACATCCACTGCTCCTGTCGGGTCTTGTTTATCCATGAAAACGACAAAATGGGAACGCGGATGACGCGGATTAAGCGGATTTACGCTGATCTTAACTTACGAACAAATATATCCGCGTAAATCCGCTTAATCCGCGTCATCCGCGTTCCCATTGAAATTCCTGCGAAAGAGCCGAAGGCTCCGAGTAGAAGTGAAAAATTTATGCATAAACAACGCTCGATGGTACAAGTGGGTACCAAAATTTCATGATCTAGTTGATATGTCGAATCCCGAAGATGATGCCACCACCCCCAGGGTTCGTGCAGGAGTAGGCCAACCCTCCTCTCTGAATCCAAGCTGGACGCCCAAATCGCGGCGAACCAACATCCAGGCGGAAGAATACATTCGTGGTATTCTCCAAGGGGATCGTGTGCGCTTGAGCCAGGCAATCACCCTGATCGAAAGCAAACAGACGCAACATCAAGAACTGGCCCATACCATCATCGAAGCCTGTTTGCCCCACAGTGGCAACTCCATCCGCATCGGGATTACGGGGGTACCGGGAGTGGGCAAAAGCACTTTCATCGAGGCTTTAGGGCAAAACGTATGTAGCCAGGGGCGCAAATTGGCCGTTTTGGCCATCGACCCCAGCAGTCAAATCAGCAAAGGCAGCATCCTGGGCGACAAAACCCGCATGGCCAAACTTTCCGCCGACCCGCAGGTGTACATCCGTCCATCGGCCGCCGGAGATTCACTCGGCGGAGTAGCCCGCAAGACCCGAGAAACCGTGATTTTGTGCGAAGCAGCCGGGTTTGATACCCTCATCATCGAAACGGTAGGGGTAGGACAATCCGAGGTAGCCGTACACTCCATGGTCGATTTTTTTCTTTTATTGCTACTTCCTGGCGCTGGTGATGAACTTCAAGGCATCAAAAGAGGTATAGTAGAGATGGCAGATCTTGTTGCAGTGAACAAAGCCGATGGAGACAATCAACAACGCGCCAAACGGGCTGCTGCGGATTACCGCAATGCCTTGCATCTGTTTCCACCCAAAGCCAGCAATTGGGAGGCGCAAGTTTTGACTTGTTCCGCTTTGAGTGGACAAGGAATTGCCGAGATTTGGCAGTTGATTGAGGAATATACCCAATTTACCCAAACCAGTGGATTTTTTCAAAGTCAACGTCAATCACAAGCGCGGTATTGGTTGCACGAAACCATCCAGCAGTTTTTGCAGGAGCAATTTTACCACCATCCCCAAGTCGTCACGCTGCTGAACGAACGGGAAACGGAGGTGCTGGCTCAACGAAAATCGCCTTTTCACGCCGCCGAAGAATTGGTGAAGGTATTTTTGGGGTTGAAAAAATGAAAGATTCCGTACCTTGTCAAAGCTTAAAATTTCCTACTTCGCCGACAATTTGTAGCGATTGGGAGGAAAATTTTAGACGGCATCTCTTTACAGTCCTAATATTGCTATCAAATTTTGAAAACTTCAAAAAAACCAATAAAATGAAGAATTTAACCAGTGCAGTGGTACTTGTCCTTTTGGGTCTGCTTTTACTTTTTGGTGGGTGCAATACCTACAACGGAATGGTTAATGCCGATGAAGATGTGGATAACGCATGGTCAAAAGTTCAATCTGCTTACCAGCGCCGGGCCGACCTTATCCCCAACCTGGTCAACACCGTTAAAGGGGTAGCCAATTTTGAAAAAGCACCCTAACCGCCGTGATCGAAGCCCGTTCCAAAGCAACGAGCATCACCATTGATCCAGCAAACGCCACGCCTGAGCAACTGGCTGCTTTCCAACAAGCACAAGGGGGGATTTCTCAATCATTGGGTCGTTTGATGGTGATTGCCGAGCAATACCCAGAACTCAAGGCCAATCAGAACTTCCTGGAGTTGCAGTCGCAGTTGGAAGGTACCGAAAACCGCATCAAAGTTGCCCGGGATACGTACAATGACGTTTCCACGCAGTACAACAAAAAAGTGCGCAGGTTTCCAAACAGCCTTTTGCTGGCGTATTTGGATTCCAACAAAAATCTCAATTCCAGGCGGAGCAGAATGCACAGGATGCTCCGGACGTGAAGTTTGAATAAACCTTTTAGGGTTCGAAGTTCGAGGGTTCGGGGGTTCCAAGATGGTCGCCTGGCTGGTCGCTGAGCGAAGTCGAAGTGGAGCCGAGGTGTCCCGTCACGGAACCCCTGAACCTTCGAACCCTCGAACCCCGAACCTTCGAACCCTCCATTATGATCAAATTTCTGTCTACCGAAGAAGAAAAACGAGTAATCGACTGCATCAAAGAGGCAGAAGCTGCAACTACTGGTGAGATCAGGGTGCATTTGCAAGGCAAAGTGCAAAAAACGGCCTGGGAAGATGCTCTTGCTGTTTTTGATCACTTGAAAATGGCCGATACCCAGGATCGCAATGGTGTCTTAATTTTTATTGTACCCAAAGACCATCAATTGGTCATTATCGGTGACAAAGGAATCCATGATCGCGTCATGAACCATTTTTGGGTGGGGGTAAGGGATGAAATGCTGCTGCATTTCCGCAATAAGGATTTTGCCGGAGGCATGTGTGCTGGCGTAAAATTGATTGGTGCGAAACTCCAAAAGCATTTTCCTTGTGGTGATGCCGATACTGAAAACGAGCTGCCTGATGATATTTCCTACGACATGTAGGCCTATTTTTATAAATTTCTGTTCATGAATATGAAATCCCTGTTGTTGTTATTGGGATCGATGTGGGTGTTGAATGGGGTTTTTGCCAAAGAAATTCCCGCCCGCCCCCAAACCATGGTCAACGATTACGCTGGGGTACTCAGTCCGACGGAATTGAACAACCTGGAGCGCAAACTACGCGCCTACGAAGACTCTACCTCTACTCAGATTGCCATTGTCATCGACAAATCCCTGGAGGGAGAAGATGCATTTGAATACTCCTTCCGCCTGGCCCAAGCCTGGGGGATTGGCCAAAAAGACAAAGACAACGGCGTACTCATTTATGTCGCTCAAGCCGAGCGCAAAATCCGCATTGTCACCAATGCAGGCGTCCAGGGCTTTTTAACGGATGCATTGTCCAAGCGCATCATTGAAAATACCATTACCCCCGCTTTCAAAAAAGGCCAGTTTTACGCCGGGCTGGATGGTGCCGTGGACAACATCATTCAAGTTGCCGCCGGTGAATACAAAGCCGATGAAAAGAAAGATGCGGAGGGCGGCGGAGCCATGTCCTTCCTGATTTTGTTGCTCATTATCGGTGGGGTGATTGCCATGTTCAGCTATCTTTCGCGGCGTTCTGCCCAGGCGGGAGGCGGTTATTACGGCGGTGGCCGTTACAACGACAACCGAGGTGGCGGCGGTGGTTGGATCATCTTCCCCGGCGGCTTTGGCGGCGGTGGATCTGATCGCAACAGCGACTGGGGAAGTGGTGGCGACGATTGGGGTGGTTTTGGCGGTAGCGACGGATTTGATGGCGGTGGTGCTGGTGGGGATTGGTAAAATCCCTTATCTGTTGATTGATTGGTTTTTATGAATGTTGTTTTCTATACCATCGCTTCGTCACAGCGGATTTAGAAAAGTAAGAACATGGCTGTATGCACCATCGTTTAGGGGTTGTGTTTTCGGTTTATTTAGCTTATTTTTGAAAAAAATGATCGATCTATGAACATTCAAACTGAAAAGCTTAAATTAATTGAATGGTTGGTACAACTGAACGATATTACTGTTTTATCCCAAATTAAAGAAATAATGGATAAGGCAAAACCTGTTGAAAACCTATCTTTACTTTCTCAGGATGAACTTAAAAAAAGGGCAATGATTGCCAATCGAAATATTGAAAATGGAGAGATTTATCTTTTAGAGGATGTAATGAATGAAGATTGGGACTAATGACCGTTTTATACACCGCCTGGGCGAAAAATCAATTGCGCGAAATTTACAATTACTACAAAGAAATTGGAGTCCCTAAAAAGGGGAGAAAAATTCGCATATCCATCAACAAAAAAGTACTACAACTAAAACATTTCCTTTCTTAGGTCGAGAAGAGGAAGGTCTCTCCGATTTAGGACAAGGACACAGGTATATTGTTGAAGGTCAATACAAAATCATTTATCGAATCATAGAAGACAACGTATATGTTACGGATATTTTTGACACACGTAGAAATCCTGAGGCGATGGTGCCCTAGATCAAAATACAATCTGACTTCAAATGCTTAAATCACCCTTATGAAAAAACTGCTACTCCTGCTCATTGTTTTTTTTGTGGTGATTTTTACAGCTCAAGCCCAAACTGCGGAGCAGGATAAAGTGAGGAAATGGCTTCCCGCAAAAAAGATCATTCGCCGGGATGCCCCTGTGGTGAGCAAAAGCCCCAATCCGCTCCGACTCAACATTTCCTACCGCAATGCTACGGACTACCTGCCCGATACGGCGCATGTGGAACACAGCCCGCTGCGATACCTCCGCATCAATGTGCATTTTATGAATGCCAGCGACCGGGCACACAACTACGATGGCGAGGAAGCCATTCGTTTTGCCAAAGACTTGATTGATTACGCCAACCAGGATTTGCAAAAGAACAACAAACTCTGGCTGCCTTACCGCAATAAGCTACCCGTTATTCCCCCGCGGTACCAATACCAATTGAGTCCACAAACGACAAATTCCGGCGACCAAGGGATCTATTTTCATTACGACGATCGCCTTTGTTACTACATCCACAAAGGCCCTACCGCCAACTTGTTTGAGACCGAAGTGTTGGAAAAATATCAAATCGGCGCCGATTCAGTGCTCAATGTGTTCATCATGCCCCATCATCCCGACAGTATGAAATCAGCCTGGTACAGCAAAACTGCGGGTGGTGTAGGGGTAATGCTGGGCAATGCCATCAAAATGGCAGGCATGTACGAAGGCCATCAGCCCGCCTGGGCCTACCGCGGCATACTCAACCATGAAGCAGGGCATTTTTTAGGCTTGTCCCACGCTTTTTTTCGCGATGGATGTGATGATACTCCCGAACACGGCAATCCTTGTTGGAGCCGTACCACGGAGGCTCCTTGCGATACAGCCGCTTCCAACAATATGATGGATTACAACGCGCTGCAAAACGCCCTCTCCCCTTGTCAAATTGGCACCATGCACGCCCGTATGGCCGATACCAACAGTTATGAACGGCGTTTTTTGGTCAAAAACTGGTGTACCCATCAGGAGGGTCAGAACATTAACATTCGCGATACCGTGGTTTGGAAAGGTGACAAAGACCTAACTGGCCACGTGACCATCGTGGCCGGAGGAGTATTGAGGATCGAAGCCCGCCTATCGCTGCCCGAAAACGCCCGCATCACCTTGATGCCAGGTGCCGAATTGCAATTGGGAAGCAAAGCGCTTTTGCACAATGCTTGTGGATTGGAATGGGAAGGGATTGAGGCCCCGCGCCGTTTTTTCGGAGCACGGGGAAAAGTGCTGGCGGAGGATGGAGCGCGGATTAAAGGGGCGCGGTTTATTGATTATTGATGCCCGCCAACTGGTCATGAATCAAGCTATTGCACTTGTGCTAGCGGGTAAACTCAAGCTCCCTCAATGCATACCATTAGATGATGGAAAAGCGTTTTGCTTTTGTCTCTTTTTATCCTTATTTTTAGCTCAAACCAGTTAAATTAATGAAAATTAACCTCTACAAAGCAGAAGGTAGCGCCACCCTACCAGATTTTACCAGTAGTAAAGAGCTGAACGACCCCGCCAACTATATTCCCAGCCAGGAATTAATTGATGCCGTCAATATTGCAATGCTATTGGGACAACCCCTGCTCTTGACCGGAGAACCCGGAACCGGCAAAACCCAATTGGCTTACCATCTCGCTCATTTTTTCAATCTGGATAAACCTTTGATTTTCAATATCCAAACCTCTTCACTAGCTGCAGATTTATTTTACAAATACGATGCATTGGGGCATTTTCAATACAACCAAAACAACAGCAACCGTTTGAGCCCCGCCGAGATAGAAGAGCAATTTATCACTTACAATGCCTTGGGGCAGGCCATCCGCAGTCAAAAAAGAGTCGTGGTATTGATCGACGAGATTGACAAAGCGCCCCGGGACTTGCCCAACGATATTTTGTTTGCCATTGAAAACATGCATTTTAAAGTACCGGAGATCAATCAGGAGTTTGTGTCGGATGAAAAATACCGCCCAATCATCATCATGACCAGCAATTCCGAAAAAAACCTGCCAGACGCATTTCTGCGTCGGGTTGCTTATTTTCACATTACCTTCCCTTCTTCTGATCAACTTTTGTACATTTTGAGTCGAAAAACCAACAATGTTCAGATTCGGGATTTAAAAAAAATCATTCAACACTTCGGCAGCATTCGGGATTTGCAACTGAAAAAGCCCCCATCCACAGCGGAACTGATTTATTGGACTTTTTTGTTGTTGAAGCTAAAGTTTCCCATCGAACTACTGGGAGGCTCACTGGAGATGCATGAACGAAAATTATTACTGTCGAGCTACGTTGTATTGACCAAGAATAAAGAAGATCTGGATTTGCTCAAAAATTTGATGTAATGCCAACAAATTCAGCAACATGACCACAGGTAAAACACCAGCAACATCCCAAATTGAAGTATTCATTGCCCTGGTGGTGTCCAACTGGGAAAAAAGGAGCAACGCTCTTGGGGTGGATACCTATATGCAGATTCAGCAGTTGATCAACAAGCTGCCGAATAAGGTAAAACCTGCCCAGTTGAGGGGTTATCTTGCGCCTATTCTGGTCAATAATCCGCAGCAACAAAAGGATTTTTACCTGTTTTTTGATCAAATGCTCGAAGTTTACACAGCGCAGCAAGCACAACAGGAGCTTTTGCTTAAAGCAGGCGAAACTGCTGAAAATCAACCTGTTTCGAGCAAGGCTTACCCAAAATTGATTCAGCAATGGCAGGGTTTTTCTCGAAAAATTCAGTGGCTGATTGTGTTGGGCTTGGTCACTTCACTATTTGTACCCGTTTCCCTGGTCTTTTATGTTAAACAACTCCACCGAAATTACTTACAAGAACAAGAAATTCTGCTTGACCCCATTTTTAATGAACAAGCTTCTTCTGCTACACCCAAAACGATTAAACCACCTACAGTTGAACAAAATCCCCAAACGACTCAGCCAAAAAAAACACCAACACCTGCCCCAAATGAGTCCCAAACTGCTCAGGATAGTTCAAGTTTCCATGAAAACGCCCCCATCTATTTTGAATCCACCAAAGCGGGTGGTTTGTCTTTCAGTACGCAGCACGCCTACTTCTCGCCGCTCAAGGGGATGATTCTCCTGCCCTTTACTTTGAGTCTTATTTTGCTGGGCTTATGGTTGCGGTACAGAAACCGCAGATTTGGCTTGCTGCCCAAACTTGATCCTGATTTGCCGCATGAATGGACGATCAGGATTCCGTTTTTGCACCACGTCCACATGGGTGAATCCTTCAATCTGGCGGTGGCAGAGCTACACAAGCGCCGTGCCACCGAAAATCTTCGGCTCAACCTCAAACAAACCGTCAAGGCTACGGCTGAACAGGCGGGGATGATTGATTTCAAATACAGCACGCTCAGTCAGCCCAAAGACTACCTCGTTCTGCTGGATTTGAGTTTGACACGCAATCAAAGGAGCAAATTATTTGAACTCATCATCAGGTCGTTGGAAGCTCAGGAAGTACCCCTCAGCTTATTTTATTACCGCGATGATCCCCAACATTGTTGGAATGAGCAATACCATGAGGGCATCAGTCTGCGGGATTTGCAACACAAATACAGCACCCATCGACTTATCCTTTGGGGCAATGCACAAGCACTCCTTGATCCCCAGAGCAAGGTAGTGCCCATTTTTGAGCAGTGGCGGCATAAGATCATTGTAAGCCCCAAGGCCGCTGTGGATTGGGGACAAAGCGAAGCCCTGTTGGCGCAAAAATTCAGGATTGTTCCAGCTACGCCCAAAGGTTTGGCAGCCTTGGTAGAAAACCTGGAAGCCATCGAACCTAAAAACTACCTATTTTGGAAAGCCATTCCAGAAAAAAATACCGATTCACTGTCGATTCAAAATGGGTTGTCTGCAAAGGATTTAATCGCAGTCCTGGAAAAAGAATACCTGATCCCTACTCCATCAGGACAGGATGATGTTTTGTTGAAATGGCTGGCCGCCTGCGCCATGCCACCCGTGCTTTTTTGGGATTGGGTGCAATATGCTGGGCAAATCATTGCTCAAAACCAAAACCAACAACTCCTGACCCTGGAAAATTTGTACCAAATCAGCAAAATTGAGTGGTTCAATGAAGGACAAATTCCTGAACCAGCCCGCCTGGTTTTGCTCAACTGGTTGGAGGAACAGCACCCCTATTTGGCCATTAAACTTCGGCATGAATGGCTAAAAGTGATGACCCTGGAAACCAATCTTCCGCCCATCAATAGCCTGGCCTGGCAAGGGCATCGGATACAAGTCATCATGAACCAATTGCTGCAAAAACAGCAACTCAGCGAGCATCAAAAACTGGAAGCCGAACTCAATCGCTTGTTGCACGCCGATGTGCATCAAGACGCTTTGCTGATCCAATATTTGCGGCAGAAAAAATCGGGCTTGGACCAAGTCCTTTCGGATCGTTTTCGCAAATTCATTCAAAAAAGGCAGGGAATCAGTTGGAAATGGCGGCATTGGACCTGGCAATTGCTGGGTACAGCCACTGGTTTTTTATTGTTGCTTTTTAGTCATTATACGGAACCTGTTCAGGTATTTAAGTTCAAAGACTACATCACAGACCTTGCCTTTTATAAAGACAACCGTACTTTTGCTGTTTTTGCTGGTGATGGCTCAGTTTCTTTGTGTAATACAACCAATAGCAAGTGGCTCAGTGGAGTCCGTGAAGGTTTTGATAACGTAGTAGAATCGGCATTTTCAGAGGATTGGCCAATGTTAATGGCTGTGAATGCCCAAGGCTCGCAATTAGCCTGGAGCATCGTTACAGACTGGAAAATCGTAAATCAACCTTTTGACACCTCATTTATGGAACCGTGGATAGAACATGTTGAAAATAACGATCTCATTTCAGCAGTAAAATACGTTGTTTTTGGCACAATGATCATAGGGTATTACGATGGCCGTTGTGATTTAGAAGCTTATCATTCGAATATGAACAAATTTAACCATAATGACGCCATCAGAGACATAGATGCCTTGCGTGAACAGAAACTAGTACTAACCTGTAGCAACGACAGCACCGCCAAACTTTGGTCTTTTGAGGGCAAACTCATCACCACTTTCGCTGGTCATAATGATTACGTGTATACCTGTTGTTTTTCGCCGGATGGAAAAAAAATTGCCACCGCAGGTCGAGATGAAACTGTTATACTATGGAATCTCCAAGGAAAAAAACTACGCACCTATAAAGGCCACAAAGGCGACATCAACGACATTGTTTTTACCAGAGACTCCAAAGCCATCATCACTGCAAGTAGTGACAACACTGCCAAGATGTGGGCATTGGATGGCAGCCTGATCCGCACCTTTTACGGCCACAAGGACAAAATCAGCACCTTGAGTGTTTCTCCTGATGGCACCAAACTGCTAACGGGAAGCAATGACCAAACGGTGAGGTTGTGGAAGCTGAAGTAAAGCGGCTTCTATTTACCCGCTTTTACGCTTTTTTTACACCTCCGCCATTGACCTTCTGATCAACGCAATTTTTCGATGATCTCCGCCGTCACGGTGTCCGTATACATCCCGTACGAGCTGACCAAAGTACCTTTGAGTTCATGCGTGAGTGAAGATATAGCGTACACTACACTTTGGTCATCCGGAGCCGAGGAGTCGCCCTCAAAGCGGTAAGATGTATCCACCTGAAATTCATCGGCCAACAATTGGTACGCTCCGGCACGACATACCAGGCAATTTTCCGCGAGGTTAAAATCCTCAACGTAGCCCTGGGCTTTTAGGCCATTGAGGGCGTCTACAAGGTTCTATATAATCTTCCATAGTGGAATAGGATTGGTTT
>NZ_JADKCX010000141.1 GCF_016718685.1 Haliscomenobacter sp.
AAAACAGGTAGGTTTGCCATTGTCGCCCTGGAAAAATGTGGGTGACCGGATTCACTGTAATTCCAGGAGCCGGGATCGCCGTTAGTCCAAAAAGTTTGTTGGACGAACTCTCCCGACTGACCGTCCTTACTTTTGGCTACCCCGATTTGTTGTGGGTCATTGTTGTACGCACCCGCGTAAAACATGTACAAGAAACCGTTTTTTTCGATGATTGAAGCGCCTTCAATGCAGTTTCCTTCCCAGGGGAATTCAGGCTTCAGAATGGATGCCGTACACTGCTGCGTCCACTGACTGCGCTCAAAATTACCGGATAAAGGCGCGGAAACCTACCGCATCTGGATTTTGTAATCGACGTCGAGAGTAGCAAAATAAAGCAAGTACTTGTCCTTGAAAGGGAACACTTCAGCATCGATGGCGCGGCCGCAGTTCCAATCCCCGGTAGGAGCTAAAACAAGGAGTTACTCAGTTCGCGCGGGTAAATCTAAAGCCATCCGAGGAAACCGCGTGGCATGGCGTCCGTTCGCCAGTGCCAGGTTTGGTAAAGATGCACCTGACCATTGGCGACCAAAGGCGGCTGGGGCGGCAAGCCCTTTTTTTCATACTCGCTGGCTGGAGTAGGCTTCACCAACTTTATGCCATTTGTGCAAATCTTTACTCTAGCAATGCCTACACCCCAACCGGGATCGGTTGGATTAGTCCCAGATAAGCAGGATGGACTATTACATCAAATAGCGGCCCTGAAACTTGATCACGTGGGGATCTTTCGCAAAGGGATGCCAATGCAGGAGGTATCACCGAACATCATTTTGGCATTTTGGCCGCTGCGTTTTTACCCAAATGATTCAAAGATGCCACTAGTAGCAGTGAAAAAGGAGAGTTTTGCAATTCATCTTGGTTCTTTTTATCCAAGACAAATTTAACCTTTCGGCGTAAGTTTCAGTATGACTTTGACTTTTCCGTTTGATTTGGCAAAACGAAGCATCAAACGAGAAGGGCCCGGTGTTCAATTTTTCGGGGCCTTTTGTACAGCGGATTCAACATGAATTCTGCCCTGGGGTGAAACAACCTCCGCCTCAGCGTACGCGTGGTAATCGTGGGATTGCGCAACATGGCCTTTCCTCCTTTCTGGACTTCACGCTGTTGGCGGTCATCTGTTCCCAGGCCACTTCAGTATTCTTGATCAAAACAAACTCATCTTCGATCAAAAAAGCACTGCGTTGGTTAATCAAACTCACTTTTCGGGTGCTTTTGCTGGCAAAATCACGGTAAGCTTCCGTCAAGTCGAGGATGGCAAAAGGGTTTGCGGCATTGAGGTTCAACCTGACCAACTGTGCTTTTGGCCCAATGGGTACTGGTTCTGGTTGCCCAGCAAAAGGCGTTTGTGACTAAAGGAATTGAGACGGTAGACAAACTCTCAACGTTGGCCATTTACCCCCATCGTCCAGTAGCCGGGGAGGTTGTAATCATCCGATCCCAAGTCTTTGGCCCAACGGACGCCACCAGCCTCCAATTCAAAATTACCCAAATCGAGGTGGGAGTGTTCTGAACCATTGATGCCCCCTTTGATGCCCAACCACAGCGCCTTAGGGTCATTTCCAGGCCAGACGAAAAATGACAGCTTCTACTTTTCCCTTGAAAACTGATCCAGCGATGCGGGGTACGCCGGTACTGCTGGGGCCTGGTACCAAACCACAGCAAGAGGTGCGGACAGCAAGTTGCGCGCTTTGATCACTTCGTGGAAATAGTTGAAATATTCGCATTTTGGTAAATTTTGGCCAAAAACATAAACGCAGGAGAAGCATCGAACGGCTGTTTTCTCCAGCATCCACAAAGTGAGAAAGTTGCTTAGTTGGGTGAACGCAAACCATCAGACGCCAAGCCAGTTTCGCGCAGTCCAGGATACTGCTCCAAGCCTTGCATGTTGCCCAACGACGATTCCAGGGCAGCCATGCCGTAGCTCAGGTATTCAGTGGCGTAACTCCAATAGGCAGGGCCTTCGTACCACAAGCCATCCGGGGCGTAATTCTTGAGGGCGACGGAAAGATTGCTGATGGCCCTGGGGACTAGTTCCTGGGCATAAGTAGGGTCGGTTTCAGCTAGACCAAGGCCGACGATCAAACCCGCGTTGCACCTGATTCCAGATTGTTTTCGGCTTTGTTTCCACCATTCGCCACTGCGCTTTTCGTACTCATGCAGGCCGTGTTTTTTCATGCCCTCGCGCAGGATTTCGCGGTCGGCTTTACTGAGATCGGCATAGAGCCAATCGTAACCAATGGCAACACCGTGCAGCATTTCCGCCACGTCCAAAAATAGGAAGGTTCCAATCCGAAAAAGCACAAACGGCTTTGGGGTTGTTGAGTGCGCCGTCAAGTACTTTCTATCACCCGTGAACCGGTAGGCGAAGGACAGGCAGTACGAGCGGATCAGCAATTCCCGACTTACCGACAACAAACGCGGGCCGGTCAGTACCCTTTCAACATGGGCTTGGTCAAATAGGGTTGGCCCGGCTGAGGCAAGCGCTGATGTATTGATCGAGTAAGGCGTCGGATTTGCGGAGTTGTTTGAGTTCATCGATTCGAGTGTCCAGCAGCAGCAAAAGCGGGGATGGTCTTTTTTATATTGGCCAAACCGGTTAACTCCACTGGTCCCGTGACCAGTTCCGCCTCTTTGATGCAGAAAAAAAACTCAGCAAGGCCAGGATGGTCAGGGAATACCAGCTGAGGCCAAAGGCAGGCGATCTTTTCATGTTGTCGTTTTGGAGAGCACCTCTAGCACCAACCCCAGAACCCCTTCTCGAAAGTTTAGAGACTTTCCGGGTTCTGGGGTTAGTGGTTCTACCTTACCAACCCGGATTTTGCTTCAAGGAAGGATTCAATCCAATTTCGTTGATGGGCAGTGGCCAGAGGTAATCTTTGGTCAGGTTAAACTTCCGGAAGTTGGCATCCTGAACCAAAATAAAGTTATCCGGGGGTGAGCTTCACGGTAGTAGCCGTGCCAAACTCGGTTTGAAGAAATAATTCCCCAAAATCGGCTTAACCAGCTCAATTTCTGCCGTTTTCCAACGATTGAGGTCCCAATAGCGGAAACCTTCTACGGCGAGTTCTACCCGGCGCTCGCGGCGAAGTTCAGTGCGCATATCCAGGCCATTGGTTGTGACAAAAGCATTGCTCAGCTTGGCAATTTTGCCTCGGGTGCGCAAGAGGTTTACCTCAAGTCCAAATCGGCATCGCTGATGCTACCTTCAATTCAAATTTGGCTTCGGCGTAATTGAGCAGCACTTCCGCATAACGGATCAAAATGCCATCAATGTAGGAACGCTGATTGGTCCAGTCGTCGAGATTGAAGTATTTGCGCGAGCAAAAACCTGTAAAATTGAATACCAGCGGTGCAATGGAAACACGGGTTTGAACCAATATAGGCATCTCCTCTTTTCATAATGGTGGCCGAAAGCCGCTCGTCGCGGTTTCTTAAACACATCAATGAGGCTACCGGCACCTGGTATAAAGGAGACTTGGTGGTCGGCAAACCATCGGTCATCAGGTATTCATCCACCAGACTTTTGGTGGGACTAGCCGAACCGTTTTCGAGGTTTCGCGCGGCGTTGTGGGTCGATACGTTGTCAGCAAGACTCACGCCGTACTTGCGCACGAGGATATTCTCCTTGTTCGAAGGCCCTTCGCCTGCCAGTTGGAACAGGTTGTAATAGTTGCCAAAATGCTGTGTTCTTTGCTGTCGATTACTGCTTTGGAAGCAGCTATGGCCAAAGCCAAGTGCTTGTTGGGCTCGCCATAAGCATGAAACTTGGCTCGCGTACCTTCAAACAGGGCTACCCTAGCCTTAAAGGCCAGAGCGGCAGTGTTGGAAATGCGGCCATACCAGTAGCACCCAATGTTTTGGGCGTAAGCAGTTTAGCTGCCGCAAAATCAAGATCCTGGTAGATGGCATTCAAAATGGCATCCCGGTTGGCGGCAGGGGCTTCCAATTCTGGTGAATCCTCCCTAAGTGTCGACAAAATCAGTGGCACTTCACCATAGCGCTGCAACAAGGAAAAATAGGCCCAGGCCCTGAAAAATTGTGCTTCACCCACGTAGCGGTCAATCGTAGCAGCAGAAACACCAGTCGCCGAAGCCTGAGGTCCTTTTGTAATGATGTTGTTGGCTGCACGAATCAAGCGATAGGGGGTATTGTACCCCCCATCAGTAGCCGTGGCAATCCGCGACCCATCGCTGATGGTGTTTGGAGCACGGGCATAAGTTTCGTCCGACCAGTTGTCGTCGGTGTTGGGCAGTCCCGGAAAAAAGGTATAGAGGTAATTGGCGGCAGTTTTTAGGTCGGCTTCGGTTTTCCAAAAAGCCGGGTCGCTCAACTGGGTTTCGGGCAAACGATCTACATCGCAGGCATTGAAAAGCCCCAGAATCAGCATACTGAAGAAAAATTTAAAGATATTTCTCATGATGAAAAATCTTATTAATGGTCAAAAAATGGGATTAAAAGGACAAATTCAGGCCCACCGCGGCAGTGCCGAAAAATGGATAGTCGTTTTCTACCCCACTGCGTTGTTCGGGATTGAAATAATTGTCAAAAATGCCCAATTGCGATACGGTGAACAAATCCTGACCGGTTACGAAAATTCTGGCCCGGGAAAGTTTAACCTTTTTCAACAAGTTGGCAGGCAGGGTGTAACCAATTTGAATGTTTTTCAAACGGGCATATTGACCATTCATGATCCACTTATCGGAAGGCAAGTACCGGAAAGCACCTTGAAGGAATGGACGAGGGAATGCCGCATTAGGGTTCTCCGGTGTCCAGTAATCGCGGTGAATGGCCAGTGGCTGCTTCCAGGATTGAGAAAGTGGTTGCAGTGCTTCGCCATTGGGGAGGAAGTTGCGCTTGCCAACCCCTTGAATGAAGGCAGAAAAATCAATTCCTTTCCACTGAAGGCTCAGGTTCAAACCAAAAGTAAAACGGGGCTGGTCTGTACCCAGCAAGACCAAATCACCGGGGTCTTCGGGAGAACCTTTGCCCACCGTGAGTCTTCCATCACCATTCTGATCAATGAATTTGACATCGCCAGCACCGGTGCGGCTATCTTGAAAAGCATGGGCAGTAACATCATCCGCATTCTGAAAATACCCATCGGTGAGATAACCCCAGAAGGTATTCAGCGGATAACCTTCGAGCAAACTTACTGAACCCGCGTTCAATACCCGGCGTCCGGCATAACTGATGAGTTCGTTTTGGTTGTCGGATACATTGAGGCCAACCGAGTACGTAAACTTGCTACCTGCTTTGCTGCGGTAATTCAATTCGGTTTCCCATCCCCAGGATTTCAGTTCACCATTATTGATGCGGGGGTTCCGACACCAAAAGGTAGCTGGCAATTGCAGTGGCGTGAGCATGTTCTTATTGAACTTCACGTAATAATCTGCACTGATTTGCAGGCGATTTTTATCAGGGCGATGTCTACCCCGCCATTGCTGGTCTCGATGGTTTCCCAGGATAATTCAGAAGAAGGAACCGTGTTTTCAAAAAAGTAAGAAGTTCGCGCTTCCGAACCTCCGAGCACCAGCGCAGAACCACGAGTAAGTAAGCTCAAATAGTCATACAAACCAATGCCCAGGGCGTTGCCCAAACGCCCCCAGGAAGCGCGGAGTTTGAAGCCAGAAATAAAAGGCAAAGTTTTATTGAACCAGGGCTCCCGGTGCAGGTTCCAGCCCACCGAAGCAGAGGGGAAGGTTTTGGTACGCAAGCCGGGGGCCAAACGTGAACTTTCATCTACCCGTACGGTCGCCTCCAAAAGGTATTTGTCGTTAAAAGAATAATTGAAACGCCCAAAAACGGATTGGAAGGCATAAGTATTGATCGTTTCGCTGTTGGATTTGGTGAGGTCGTTGCCCAGGTTAAGGGTAGGACGATCGTTGCTCACCAGCGAGTTGGAACTGGTCGTTACCCCTTCAAAACGGTTGTCTTCCCACTGGTAACCTGCCACGATGTGAAACTTGTTTTACCCAGAGCCAGATCGTATAATTCATTGGTACGCGAGAACGAGTTGGGGTTGTTGAGGTAAAAAATCGGAGTAAAACGCCCCCACAACTCTACTGTCCGGGAAAAAAGTTCTCTTGCACCAAACCGGTATTGTTGCCCCAGTACTGCTTTCAACTTAAGCCCTTTAACGAAGTTAGCCGCAGTAAAGGTAAATACCCCATCGAAGAAATTACGGTCGATGTTGTTGTAGCCCCCTTCTCGCAGCAAAGCGTAAGTGTTGTTGGCCGAAGAGCCCGCACCTCCATTTAGTCGACCTTCGGGTGTGAAGATGGGGTAACGGGTACGCAAGCGGTATACCTGATAAACCAGGCCGCCGCCATCAGTTCCCACCGATGGCGATTGTTGTTGTTGTAGTGTATAGGCAATGCGCGAATCCAGCGACAAGTGTTTGGTCAACTGCGTGCCCAAGTTAAGGCGTAGGTTATAGCGATCCAGGCGATCGGGGCCTACTTTAAAGGTTCCTTGTTTGCCATAATAGCCGAGTGAAATCAGGAAATTCGTTTTGTCGTTTCCTCCTCTGGCCGAAAGGTTATGGGTTTGCATGGGCGTATAGTCGCGAACAACCTGACTGATGAGGTCTTCCTGGTTGTAAAAAATATAGCGGGTGGTATCACTAGGATTGACTACGTAAGGGATGTTATCGCGGATGCGTTGCATTTCCTGATCGTTGTATTCGGGCCAGAACCCGCGTTTTTGCGCGCCAAGTTGGCGTATTCGGCTTCCTCTAGCAAAGAGAGTCTTTGGGGTACGTTAAGTGCCCAGTCTACCCCGATTTGGTTGGAATAATCAAAAACGGTTTTGCCCGATTTACCTTTTTTGGTAGTGATCAAAATGACCCCTCCAGCCGCTTGAGCACCATAGATGGCGGCAGCGGCGGCATCTTTCAATACACTGATGTTTTCAATGTCGTTAGGATTGAGGGTTTGAAGGGTAAAGCTGGAAACGGTAACCCCGTCCAAAATCACCAGTGGCTCCACGTTGCCATTGGCGGAGGTAGCACCACGAATCTGGATACCGATACCCTCACTGCCGGGCTGTCCGGTACCCCGTGTGATCACCAGACCCGAAGCAAGTCCTTGTAATGCATTGGCGACATTACTGACCGGACGGTTTTCGATGGATTTGGAATCAATCGTGGACACAGCACCAGTCAGGTTTTCTTTTTTCTGGGTACCGTACCCAATCACTACCACTTCATCCAGGGCTCTTGCGTCCGAGACCAGAATGATGTCCACTTCAGTACGGTTGCCCACCACTACCTCCTGGGTGACAAATCCGGTGTAAGAAACAAGCAAAACAGCGTTTGGATCCGGAACCTGGAGTTCGTAGCGGCCATCAATGTTGGTTACCGTACCCATTGTGGTACCTTTCAGGAGGATGTTTGCGCCAATGAGCACTTCGCCTTTTTCATCGGTTATTTTTCCTTTCACGGTTTGCACAACCAGCTGTACAGATTCCCCCGGCTGTGGTTTTTCGATTTTGGGAATCATCCCCAGGCTCTCTTTTTTGAGCAGAATTCGGTTCCTGGCGATCACATAACTCACTTCTAGCGGATTGAACAATTCATTCAGGATCAACTCCAGTTTTTGCTTTTGGCGTTGAGGGATACCTTGTGGGTAGCATTGATGGTGCTCGAACTGTAGACAAATTTTACTTCCACCTGTTTTCAATGAGTTGAAGTGCTTTTTAACTTCAACATCTTTGAAAGCCAGGGTTACGGGCGTATTGAGGATGTCTTGTCCGTAGCCTTTGTGGGCATGTGCAAACCCACAAAATAGCATGAGGGTCAACACATGAAACAAAGGCAGTTTGAGCATTTTACAAAGCATCGGCAAAATTTGTAGCGATGTTTTCATAAACTGTAATGTTTTGGATTTGAGTGAATACCAAATGGTTCCGTAAAGAAATTTCCTGTTTTTAGCCGACATTCATCCCTTTATTCGATTTGGCGGATGTAGGCTCTAATGGGCGACAAAAAATAAGGGCTCATTTTGCCAAAGGATTAGATAAGTAAACGTTTCATTTCAAGTATCTTATCTAATCCTTTGGCTCAGGAAAAATGAGCACTTATTTTTGCCCCACTAAATGTCAATATTGCGTTCCACGATTGCAGCAAAAACTGGTCAATCGCAGCCTTTTCCAAGAATAAAAATGGCCGTTCCACGGGTTTCGAATTTTGCATTGATGGTACCACACAGCAATTCAAGTTGCGGGAACAGCTCCAACCCATTTAAATCCCCCGTAAATGCGCACACTTTTACCGCAGGATTGACCACAACGATTTCGATTCCGTAAGCATTTTGGATGGATTTGAGTACCTGATCAAAGGTGGTTTCCTCAAAAATGAAGCTAGATTCGGGGATACCTTTGTCCACCAGCGTGGGGCGTTCAACGATGCCCTGCTGGATGGTTTTGAGTTCGGTGCTGATGATGGCCTTTTGATTCGGTGTAAGGATTACCCCATTGCGTTTTTTTACTTTGTCCTTTTCCAGAGTGTATACCGATACACGGCCAGTATTGACCGAGACCTCAATGTCCCGGTTATTAGCCAAGGCCTGAATCCTAAAACTGGTGCCGAGTACTTCGGTGACAACATCGCCAGCATGTACCAAAAACGGAAGCTTGGCATTGGGTTTGACACTAAAAAAAGCACCGCCTTGCAGATAAACTGCACGTTGCTGTTTGCCAAAATCGCGGGCGGTAATGAGGCTGGCATTTTTCTCCAGCACCACCGTACTGCCATCGGGTAAAGTGATGGTTTGTGGTCGGGGAGAGAAATTGGTTTTTCTGAGGCCGGATTCAGTCAGGGCAGTAGACTGAGCCGAAGACGATACCGTCCACCATTTATTTCCCAAAAAATAACTGGCACTAATGGCCAGCACGAGCGAAGCTGCAGCTATCCAACGCCACCATTGGAACAGGGGTTTCACCTGTTCTGGTTCGGGATGGATTTTGGGCACAAGGGCTGCCCAGTTCCGTTCTAAAAAGCTGGCAGTACTTTCCAGGTCGATGTCTTTTTTACCGTCGGAGCGCAAGGCTTCATACCATTGATCAAGCAATGCTCTTTCTTCGTCAGAGCACTCTCCATTTAAGTATTTTGCCAATAATGCCTGATATTTTTCTTTACTCATGCCTGTTTACCGAATTATATACTGGTAGACGGGCAAGTGATTTTTTTCCCTAAATCAGATTGGCAGTTTTTTTATTTTTTAAAAAAATAAAAAATACATTTAATAAAGGAGGAATGCGAGAAAGGTAAGTCCATACGCGTTGTACTCGCGCAGGTGCTGCCGCAGATAGGTCTTAGAGCGGGAGAGATGGTACTCAATGGACTTTTCAGAAAGATTGAGTTGAACCGCAATTTCCCGAATGGTCAGGCGCTCAAAGCGATTGAGCATAAATATTTGTCGGGTTTTTTCGGGCAGTTCGGCCAGGGCTTTTTGCAGCGCCTCAGTCAGCTAAGCGGGAAATACTGTTTGAGTGAGTCCAGATAATGTTCTTCCTGAATGTGGTGCCGGATGTAATCTATACTCAGGTTTTTGAGTGAAACCTGCAAAAAAGCATTCAAATTGATGATGCGCAGGGTAGCACGTTTTTGCCAGAGCATCACAAATAACTCTTGAGCCAATTCTTCGGCTACTTCCTTGCGTCCCAATTTACGCAAGGCAATACCGTACATTTTGTGCCAGTATCGGTCATACAATTCTTTGAAAGCCAATTCATCATCAGCCTTTAGCGCGTTCAGTAACTCTGCATCAGAATACCCGTTTCGATTCATTGCAGTCAATTTATACAGGTAAACAATAGCGGCCAAGATATACTAAAATGATCCAGCTCCAGAGAAGCTTATTCCAGCAAGGATCGATTTTTTTGAAGCGTAGTAGCAGGAACAGCCTCAGAATGCAGACGAAAAAAAATAAAAAAACCCCTACAAAGCGGACACTATCACTCACCCTAAAATGGGTTTAAACACCTCTTTTATCGCTGCCAGATCTTGCACATGCGCCTGCACAGCATCCATTGTCTGCGGGGATTTGTCTTCTACACACTGTTCGATCACCAGATGTGGACGCAGGTTCAGTTTTTTCAATGCTGCTGCAAAACGGCGGTAATCGATGTCGCCATCGCCAAAAGTTTCCGACCAGATGCCGTTTTTCGATTGGCGAATATGCAGTTCTACCACCCGTTTGCCATATAATTTGAGCACATCAAAAACGGCCACCTGCGAGTTTTGCGAGCCTCGGTAGACCCAGTGTACATCAAAGCAAAACGACATATTGAGCGGCGAGGTATTGAGCAACATGTGGTGAAACTCACGCGCTCCGGCTTTTAGCTCCACATCGTGGGTGTGATAGGCCAGGGTCAGGCCTTTCGCGCGCAGGGCCGCGCCCAATTTATCCAGGCTGGCGGCTTGTACCTGTAGTTCTGCATCCGATTTGACCTCATCTCCGCCCCAACGGATAGGGGTGGGATTGGTGACGATGATCTTCGTACCCAGTTTTTTGACCTCGTCAGCAATGGCCAAAATCATGGCAATGGATTTGGCAGCGTCTTCGGTTTTGTGCAGCACACTATTGACATATACGGAAGGCATGGCAATGCCGTATTTTTTGAGCACGGGGCCCAATTTGATGACTTCTTCCGGAGCATTAAAACTGGGCTCGTAAGCTTTGAGGCCTGTTTTAGCAAATTCAGCAAGGCAGGCATCCAGATCCTCACCCCAGTTTTTATTGTCCCGACCGTAAAAAGTATGCCAGTTGTAGGAGTTTGCGGAAATGGGAAAGGGATAAGCAGCAAAAGCTTCACTTTGAGCAGCACTCAATACAGAAGCGGCAGAAGCTCCAGCGACTAAATTGAGAAATTGGCGGCGATTGGGTGTCATGGCAGTGCGATTTGATTTTGGTCATCCAATGTATAAAAAATTGCACAAACCTGAATCATCCTGAATTTTTCAGAGAATCACCAAAGCGACATTTTTCAACACAAAGAACACCAAGGCAGCACAAGGGGCACGAAGGTAGACGTTGACGACGCTTTGCTTTGTGAACTTTGTGCTGCCTTGGTGTCCTTTGTGTTAAAATAATAGAGGCCCTACCTACAACTTAACCGTAAAGGTCTTGCCGTTCAGGGTAATGATGGCGTTGTTGTCACAACTGCCGTCGCCGTAATCCACCTGAATATCGGTGCCGTTCAACTTCAACACCCCCAGTCCTTTGCTCACCCAATAACAATTATTGGCCTTCAGCAGGGGCGTGTTGATGTTCCAGGTAACGACCTCGTTATTGGGGAAAAGCACGTCGATGTTGCCCGTCACGTTGTACACGTCGTCGTTCCAGTTCCACCAGGAAGCGTGGCCTTGGGTTTGGGTGAAATTATGTGTTCCACTCCAGGTCCAAGTTTCGTTTTTGGCGTCTGTAATTTTCACCTTATCGGCTTTGATCTGGTAAATTCCGGCAGTGTTGGAGCTATTGTTGCTGAAACTGAATTTTCCGTCCAGTTTCACCCCGTCTTCACTGTAGTTTTCGTATTGCAGGGTTACCAAGGAGTTGGGCTCCCAAATTTTGCCCACGATCATGGTCACCTTGCCACTTTTGTTTTTGCCATCCACATCGGTGCAACCCGTGCCAAAATCCACCACTACGGTTTTGGGGAAAGTCTTTAAGTCTGCCGGAGTCACGGTAATGGTTCCACAGGAACTGCGCACTTCGGGTACGTTACTCACCAGACCATCCACTTCGGCTGCGCCGCGGGTGGCAATGCCAAAAGAAGTGCCAATCAATTGCTGACTTTTGAGTGTACGGGTAGCCATATCCAGTGTATCTTCTTCACTGAGTACAACTTCTGCTTCATCTTTTGTACAAGCATTAAGCGTAAGGAAAAGCAGGCCAATTAGGCCCAAGGCAGAAAACCACGATTGCTTAACCATTGGAAAATTTTTTTGGTGTTAAAAATCGGTTTAAAATAGGAGGATAATGCAAAGACGATTTCCAATGGCGATTGTTACGAGCGTTTGTTGCTTTAACGTTTCGTTATAGCTTCCTTAACTTAAGGTAAGTGCTGAATTAAATATTTACTGATCCAGCGGCAGTGGAAAAATTTTCGAGGGAAGGTGTGCTTTACGCATGAGAGTTTCCATTGTTTTAACCACATCCGGGAATTCAGCAGCCACATTGTTTTGCTCTTGTGGGTCTTTTTGCAGATCATATAATTCAAGGGGTGGTATGGGTTGCCCCACTTTAAGGCCATTCCGAATCGCCTTCCATTGTCCCATCAACACCGCTTGTTTATCCCCACCGTCGAACAACTCCCAATAGAGGTACTCGCGTTTTGGGGCAGTTTTATTAAAAAGTATGGGCAAAAGGGACACACCATCTGTATGGGGCTGCTTTATTCCAGCCAACGCACAAGCAGTAGGCAAAAAATCCCACAAAGCACTTGGCGTTTCATTCACCCTCCCCGCTTTGATTTGGCCAGGCCAACGGGCAATAAAAGGAACCCGTATGCCCCCTTCATACATGTCGCGTTTTTTACCCCGCAAGCCCCCCGTGCTTTCAAAAGCATCGCGTTGTTTGGGGCCATTGTCGCTGACAAACATGACTAGCGTCTTTTTATCCAGTCCCTCTTTTTTTAACTGTGCCAGCAGTTTGCCGATTTCCCGATCCAGATAGGTGATCGAAGCAGCATAACGTTTTTCATCTTCTGACCAGTTCATTTGGGTGTAAGGCTCGGTAGTAGGAGACTCGATCTGTTCCCCAAGCGGGGCTTCGCCATTGTCGTGGGGAATGATGGGGGTGTAATACAGAAAAAAAGGTTGTTTTCGGTTTTTATGAATGAATTCGCTCACTTCTTTGCTGAAATAATCTTGTGAAAATTCCACTTTTTTAGTGCTCACACTCCCCCGCCCTTTGGCCCAGGAATCGGGGGCCTGGTATTGTACTTCATTTTTCAAAAAAATCTTTTCGCCATTGCGGAGCAAGTATTCTGGAAAATGATTGTGGGCCAGCACCTGGTCGGTATAGCCGAAATAATGGTCAAAACCTTTTTTGAGCGGATCGCCCGTCGTACCTGGTTCACCTAAGCCCCATTTTCCTACCAACGCAGTAGCATAACCGGCGCGTTTGAGGAGCATCGCTACCGTAGTTGCCGTATCCGATAAGGGCAATTGCCCATAACCAGTGGGCGCTTGCCGATTGCCGCGAATTTCGCAATGCCCCAGGTGTTTGCCTGTGATCAGGCAGGCGCGACTGGGAGCACATACTCCGGTGCTGTAATGCCGCGTCAGTTTGATGCCCTCCGCAGCCATTTGATCGAGGTGTGGGGTTTTGATGCGTTTGCTGCCAAAACAGCCCAAATCGGCGTAACCCAGATCGTCGGCCAGGATGTAGATGATGTTGGGCTTGGCGGGCGGTACTATTTGCTTCACCTCTTTATGAAACAAGCCGAACAAGCTGAATAAGGTAAAAAAATAGGCCATGGTGCATCGTTTTTAAAGGGTCACTTTTCGAGAATCTGCTTGTCCTGAATCAATACCGCGCTCAGTTTTTCGTAGGGAAGCTGTTGGGGCGTGACTTTGTTTTTAATTGCCAGCACAGCTGCGGTTGCTGCGGATTGCCCCAAAATCATAAACACCGGTTCCATCCGGATCGAGCCATAGGCAATGTGTGAACTGGACACACAAACGGGCACCAGCAGGTTTTTACATTCTTCTTCTTTGGGTAAAATCGAACCGTAGGCAATCGAATAAGGTTTGTCGGGATGTACACCGATGTCGCCTTCGTTTTGTACATATCCTTCTTTGGTGACGTACCGCTGGATGTTGTGTGAATCCAGGGCATAAGACCCCATCCCGACGGGCTGTGGCACCACGGTTTTGCCCAGGGCATCGGCTTCAACCATCACGAATTTGCCTTTCATGCGGCGGGCTTCACGAATGTAGAGCTGATGCGACCAGCCGCCGTTGTCCGTAAATTCGTCTTTGGGCAATCCCCACTGCTGCATTTGTTCGTGTACATCGCTGGGCACCCGGGGGTCATTTTGTAAAAAATACATCAAGCCCTTTTGGTACAATTCATGGTCTTTGATGATGGCTTTTCTTCTTTCGTAAGAGGCATCCGGGTATTCGTAATTTTTGCCAATGTAATCGGTACTGAAGGGACCATGGTTGTTGGTATCCGTTTTACGATTGGGGATCGGATCAAATTTGTTAAAAGTTTCGCGCCAGCCCGCCGCAAATACCCGCGCATACAACTCGTAACGCGCTGGGTCGTATCCTTCTGGTTTGGGGAAAGGGATGCGGTTGTCGGGGTGATTGCTCAGGCACATGCGGAAGCAATAGGCCTGGATTTTGTTGTCGCCCGTACCGTATTCGCCGGGGGATTCCGCGGAGACTTCGGGAAGCAGTCCACTCTTGGGGTCAGCGGGAATTTTGTACGGGCTGACTTTAGCTTTAAAGTGGTGTCCGTGCTGGAAAACTTCCGTCTGTACCCCGTTCCATTTTTCGCCATACACGCTGTTAGCCTCTCTCCCTACGTGATAACTCACGCCAGCAGCGGCCATCAGGTCACCTTCGTAGGTGGCATCGATGAACATTTTGCCGCGAAAAACTTTCCCGCTCAGGGTGCGAAATGAGGAAATTTTACCCGCTTTTTTAGAGACCCCTTTTGCTGAACGATCCAACCATTCATTGCGGTAAACGCTGATGTTGTTTTCTTTGACCAGGTCTTCAAATATCTTTTCGGCGGCATGGGGTTCAAAAATCCACATGGTGCGATTGGTACCATCAATGGCGGGAGTGCCCTGGCCTTTGTTGCCGTACTCGTCTTTTTTTTGCCATTTCCAGGATTCGGTGTTTTGGTAGTGCGCATAGAGCCGCTGGTAAAACTCTCGCGACAGGCCTCCAATCACCTCTTTGTTCCCGGTATCGGTAAAGCCTAGTCCACCAGACGACAAACCACCCAAATGGACGTCGGGTGATACTACGACGACCGATTTTCCCATCTTTTTGACTTGCACAGCGGCGATGATGGCTGCGGAAGTGCCGCCGTAAATGACGACATCGGCATTCTTGGAGCCTGATTTTGTGTTTTGGCCAAAACTAGTCAGGTTTGAACTCCCTAAAATGAGGAATAGGAAACAAAGGCGGAAAAAGTATTTCACGATCGATAGGTTTTTATTGCCACTCAAGATACAAAAAGGATGATTTTGAGGGTAGTTTCGCGATCTAATTAAATCATCCTGCCTGGAATTAACACTCATCAACAAAACATCAGACCGCTGCTGCAAAACCTACGGTATCCCGATAATACTGGGGCGAAATATCGGCTCGTTTTTTGAAAAACCGACTAAAATAAAACTCATCATCAAAACCCAGCTCATAGGCAATTTCTTTGATGGATTTGGCGCTGAGGTAAAGTTCTCGCTTTGCCTCAATGACGATTCGGTCACTGATTAAATCCGTCAATGTTTTTTGAAAATAAGCTTTGGTGATTTTGGCCAAAGCTTTGGGGGTAATGTTGAGCATCTCCGCATAATCACTTGCCGAATGTTTCGTTCGGTAATGGGCTTCAATGGCATCTTTTAACTTTTGCAGCACAAAAGGTTCTTTCACACTGGGCGTGGCTGCTTTGACTGCCGGTTGTTGATTGATTTTTAATCGGACAGCATTGATCAAAACAATTTTCAGGTAAGCAATCAACAATTCATATTGAGCCAGTTCAGCTTTTTTGGTTTCGGTCACCATCTGTTCGATCAAGCTTTCAAAGTGGACAACATCCGAGGCATCCAAATCGAGGTAGGGAACTTGATAAATGTTGTTGAATAAAAGACCATTGCTGGCAATCTCTTGATGGTGTTTAAAGATGCAAAAAAACTCCGGATGAAAATTGATGGCCCAACC
>NZ_JADKCX010000142.1 GCF_016718685.1 Haliscomenobacter sp.
CCTTGAATTCATAAGTGACCTGCATCCATTCCTTGCCTATTCTGCTGGCAGAGGTGGTGTATTGCGTTTCTGAATTGAAGGGACTAGCCGCGTTTCTAAGGGAAAATTGAATCGTGTTGACATCCGCGCTGTCTGCTTTAATCCAGATCTTGAATCGGTAAGTACCGCCAGATAAGGTATAAAAAGAAGGGCTGGCCATTTGCAGCTGATAGCTTAAGGTGTTGGTGGTGGTACGGGCAACTAGCGCCTTTGAACCGCTGTATACCTTCGCGGTATCCATCGTCACGCCAAAAGAACTGCCGTTGTTCTGGTTGTAATAGGTCCAACTGCTGAATGTATTGCTCCCGGTATCATGGGTTTCAAAACCATTGTTGTTGAGCGGTAAACAGTTGTCGGTTGTTTCTGGATAGACCACACAAATGTCGTCAATGTAATAGGTATTTGCGGCCTCGTCGCCAAGATTCAACGCAATCACCGTCGCATCACTAATCGCCGTAAAGGTGTAAGACAGCATCGTCCAATCCCCACTTATCCTGCTGGCGAATTCGTGTATTGTCCTTCTACCGCCGCGTTCCCATCTCTGGTGGAAAACTGGATGAAATTGGCATTGGGTACCCGCGCTTTGATCCACATATTTAAGGTGGCGGTTTGTCCATTCACCGTAGGGAAGGCGGGCGTTCCAACTTGTAGTCCCCAACGAGCAATCCCCCCCGCATTGATCGCCCGCAAAGCACTATTGCCATCATAGGCATTGTCGCCCGTGGCTACGCCAAAGCTGCTTCCACCATTTTGGTTGAAATAAGTCCAGCTGTTAAAGGTACTATCGGCGGGATTGTACATTTCAAAATCGCCATTGTCAAGCAATTGGCAATTTGCTGCGCCACCCCGCAAGCCCCGCAAAGACATGTCATCCAGATAGTACGTGTTACTTGTGCACCAAATGTCCAGTAAAATTCTCGTCATCGCCTCATTCGCCGTAAAAGATCCAGGTCAATTGTTTAAATTCATTTCCACGGAATAATCCGCAGAATACAAAGCGTTTGGTTGGGTAGAAAAGCGAATCGGCGTACCTGCATTTCGCCCTTCACCCAAATGGAAAAGGTATATTCCTCACCCGACTGAGTAGGGAATTAAAACACTCGCCAACTGCAACTGCCAAGCTTGCCCCGCTCAATCACTTGCCCTTTCAAGGCTCTGCTGCCGCTTCTAAATTCACCGATGGCAACACCTTCCGAAGGTGCCGCTGATTTCGTTGAAAATACTCCAATTGGTAAAGGCTTTGCCCGTACCCGCCTCAAAGCCAGGATTGGGGATAAGATTTTGAGCTACAACTGTGTAGCTCGTTAGCAGACAAAGGCATGTTGCCAACAAATGGTTTTTGGTCAATTGTTTCATAAATGATCAGCATTGGTTGAGAATAGAAATTTTGTACTCAAAGCAATGCTACAACAATAACCTGAATCTATGAAATCGATTGCAATTTTATTTTGTATATGTGTTTGGTTTGGCAATGTAGTTGGCATTTTGTTGAACGATGGTTGAAGAAATTGCGCAATGTCAATTGAAATATGGTCGTTATACAACGCGTGGGGTATAACTCCAACAACAATGAATACATGAGACCATTCATGCTACTGCTAGGTTTATGCTTGTTGTGTTTTTCGAAGGGGCAAACGCAAGCAGCGGATAAACTTAGACAGCCAATTCCGGGGTTGCCTTTTGCAGCCTTGGAAGATTCCGGTTTTAACAAAGATTCAATTGAAAACCTTTTACGGTACATCAATGACACCCCACCTCGTGACTTCAGGGGGCTAGTCGTCATAAAAAACAATCAACTAGTCATCGAAGAATACTTCAATACGTTTTGGAGGAATTCCATTCATGACATCCGGTCAGCAGGAAAAAGTGTAACCGCTTTGCTTTTGGGCATCGCACTGAAGGAAGGCTTGGTGCAAAATGTAGAGCAGGATGTGTATTCGTTTTTTCCTAAAAACAAATATCCATCCCTGAATGAGGATTACAAGCAAATAAAAATCAAACATCTATTGAGTATGTCCTCCGGATTGGATGCGGATTCCGATAGTTCCCAAGCCATTGGCCACGCTGTCAACTGGATTGTAAGAGCCGATTGGAGAGCGTATCTGCTCTCCGTTCCCCTGACCTCTAAACCCGGAAAAAGGGGTCTATGCCGACATCAACCCGCTGCTGATTGCTGCGCCATCATCAGAGGAGAAATCCGGGATGAGCCTGAAGGATTATCTGTGCAAAAAACTGTTTGCTCCCTTAGGTGGCAGAACAGTTCTGAATGCATTTTGAATGCAGCCAACCAAACCGGAGCGGCGGGTAATTTGTATCTGTCCACATTGGATTTTGCTAAACTCGGATTGCTGGTTGTTACCAGGGAAGCCAGGTACACCCAAATTATTGACCCGGATTACATCAGGAATTTGTCGGAGGAAACCTTTGATATTTCCGGCAATAACCCACTATGGAGACCTTATGGCATGCTGGTATAACATCTCACCGAACTTTCGGAGGAAAAAGATAGACTATCTATTTGCGTCTGGAAATGGCGGCAATCATCTGATCGTCATTCCTGAAAAAGAAATAGTCATTGCATTAACATCCAGTGCCTACGGGCAAGGATACGGTCATAGAAGGTCGTATAACATTATGGGCAAAATCCTTGCTGCGTTGGAATAAGGGTAGAAGGCATATTTATTATCCTACTGCGCCCCATATCTTCAAAATATTGTCTAAGGCAAAAATCTTCTTCAAATGCCTTACCAATATCCACACACCATTGAAAATGGCCTCGGGGAAACCATTGTTTTCCTGGGCCTGGAGCCATCCGTAGGTGGCGACAAACTCATCGCTGAGTCATTCTGCCAGCCCGGAGGGGGGCCTGCCATGCATACCCACTTCAAACAAGACGAAGTGTTCACGGTATTGTCCGGGAAAATGGGCTATCAGATTTTGGGTGAAGAACCCAAAATGGCGAACCCGGGGGAAACTGTCTTTTTCAAAAGAGGAACTCCGCATAAGTTTTGGGTCGAGGGGCAAGAAGTGTTGCATTGCTCTGGCTGGATTCAACCCGCTCATTCCATTGAATTTTTTCTTGGAGCGGTGTTTGCTGCGCAAAACAAATCCGGAAAAGGGGAACCCGAACGTTTCGATGGCGCTTACTTGTTAACCCGGTACGCCAGTGAATACGACATGCAGGAAATTCCGTGGTTCGTTAAAAAAATTATACTCCCCCTCGTTTATGTTGTAGGGCGACTTTTGGGTAAATACAAGCATTTCGAAGGCACGCCGGAGCCGTTGAAGTAGGGCAGGAGCGCCCTATCTCATGATGGCGCTTCAACTACTCCTCCTCCACAAACTCCAAAATATCCCCCGGCTGACAATTCAGCGCCTTACAAATGGCTTCCAAAGTACTGAAACGCACCGCTTTGGCCTTACCCGTTTTTAAAACGGAGAGATTGGCGATGGTAATGTCTACTTTTTCCGCCAGCTCCTGGAGTTGCATTTTGCGGCGTGCCAACATTACATCCAGATTGACTACAATCGGCATGGCTTATACGGTTAGTTCGTTTTCTTCATTGATTTCAATGCCACGCTTGAAAATTTGAGAAACGATGTACACAATTGCGGCAATCAACAAAAAATTCGTCCACAATGCCAAGATTGCCCAGTTGCTCTCCGGTGGATTTCTCCAACCATTTGAAATAGGACATCCCCATAATGTTGATGAGCCAAATACCCAGTATTTCAAAGGCAATTTTTTCTAATCTTCTGGCTACATCCCTTGAAAACGGCGTTTTGAGCCTCAATTTTGACAACAACTGAATGGCCAGATACCATACATGGGCCGTGATGGCTGACAAAAAAACAACCAGCGACATGGCATTGACGAAAAACGAGACGTTGTGTTGACGGAGTTTTAACAGCAGCGGGTTTACCTCATAGAGCTTTTCCGCCAAGGTTGGATCAATAAAACCGACAACAAGCGCAACGGTTTGGGCCCCAGCTTTTATGGCGTACCCAACGAAGGCCAACCAGGCCACAATTTTTAAAAAAGTGAGAATGTGTTCTGTCTTTATTTTCATCTTAGTTGTTTTTGATAGGGCAAATATCGGTAAATATTTATTGATAAACAATAATTTTTTAGTTAAAAAAGATAAATTTTACACTTTGACTTAAAATTGTGCGAAATGGCCAGAAATCTGTGAAGCTACCACTTAACCCCCAAGCCTTGGAACTCAAAGTGAATCTGTCAGACCCTAATCTGCAAGGCAAGGTTAAAATTACCAACTTGTGGAGTGGGGAGAAATTGGGGTTGTTTTGCTGAAGTGATGTAGAAAGGGCAAAAGAATTGACCCAGGCGGATCTGGCGGAATAAATCGGGGTATCGCGGCAAACCGTGAACTCCATTGAAACAGGAAAATTCATTCCCTCTACCCTGCTTGCGCTCAAGATGGCCAACGTATTTGGAACGACGGTAGAAGCGATTTTTCAATTGGAAAGTACCGATTGAAAAATCGCTGCTAAAGCTGCTTTTTACTTCCACTGAAGAGTCAGTTCCCCGTCGTGATTAATTTTTTCATAGATCACAACCCCTCCAACACCTTCTTCACCACTGCTTGCGCTGCCCAGGTCCGGTTATTCGCTTGTTTGATCACAATCGAATTCGGCCCATCCAACACCGCATCTTCCACCACTACATTGCGGCGTACCGGGAGGCAGTGCATGAAGTAGGCATTGTTAGCCCAGTTGACCATTTTGTCCTGGCTGATGCGCCAAGCTTCGTCCTGGCTCAGGATTTGGCCGTATTCGCGGTAGGAAGACCAGTTTTTGGCGTAAATGAAGTCTGCGCCCTCAAAAGCTTTTTGTTGGTCGTATTCCAGCTGCACGCCATCCATAAACTCATCGGCCAATTCGTAACCTTCTGGATTGGTCACGACCAGGTCCACGTTGGCAATTTTCATCCATTCCACAAAGGAGTTGGGTACCGCTTGGGGGAGCGCGCGTACGTGGGGCGCCCAACTGAGCACCACCTTGGGGCGGTCTCTTTTTTTGAATTCTTCAATGGTGATCACATCTGCTAAAGACTGCAAAGGATGGCGGGTAGCCGACTCCAAACTGACGATCGGCGCACTGGCGTACTTTTTGAAGGCTTCGATCACCTGCTCCGTGTAGTCCTTTTCGCGGTCTTTCAATCCCGGAAAGGTGCGGATACCGATGATGTCGGCGTATTGGCTCACTACGGCGGCAGCTTCCTTGACGTGTTCGGCGCTGCCAGCGTTCATGATGGCACCTTCTTCAAATTCGAGGGTCCAACCCTGATCGGCATTCATGCTGATGACTTGCATGCCCAGGTTGAGAGCCGCTTTTTCGGTACTCAGGCGGGTGCGCAAGCTGGGGTTGAAAAACAACAAGACCATCGTTTTTTCCTTGCCAGCATCCCGAAATCTGAAAGGGTCGGCTTTTATATCGCGGGCCAGTTGAACCAGTCCAGCCAAGTCTGTTACGTCTTTGGCAGATGTGAAATTTTTCATACTATGCGCTTAATTGTTGGATTCCTCAAGCTCTAATTTGTTGAGTGCTTGATCCAGTTTTTCCATAAAAATGTCCACTTCTTTGATGCCGAGGCAAAGGGCAGGCAATAGGCGGATGACATTGGGATTGGAAGAAGAACCTACAAAAACCTTTTCATCAAAGAGGAGGTTTTTGCGCAGTTCGGTGGTATTGAAATCAAATTCCATACCGACCATCAAGCCTTCCCCGCGAATTTCTTTAATTAATTCCACTTTTGCCAACTCATCCAGCAAATAACTGCCCACTTCGGCGGCATTTTGCACGAGCCTTTCCTGATACATCACATCCAACACCGCGATGGAAGCAGCACAAGCCAGGTGGCTGCCGCCAAAAGTAGTGCCCAACATGCCATGTTTGGCCTTAAATTTAGGATGAATCAACAAGCCTCCAACCGGGAAACCATTGCCCATCCCCTTGGCGATGGTGATCAAATCGGGTTCAATTCCGGGTACGTGTTGGAAGGCGAAAAAACACCCACTCCGGCCATATCCCGACTGGATTTCATCAAGGATCAACATGGTATTGTGCAAACGGCATAAATCCTGTAATTCCTGCAAAAAGTGGGGATTAGGCACATAAATACCACCAATGCCCTGGATGCCTTCAATGATCACTGCTGCCACATCACCTTGTGACAGGATTTTTTTTGCGGCATCCAAATCATCCCAGGCGATCAGATCAACAGGGAAGCCCTTGTTGATGGGCGCCTGGATGTAGGCACTGTCGGTGACGTTTACCGCAGCGGAGGTGCGCCCGTGGAAACCTTTTTGAAAGCCAATACCCTCGTGCGGCCATTGTGAAACGAGGCCATCTTGAGGGCATTCTCATTGGCCTCGGCACCAGAGTTGCACAAAAACAGGTTGTATTGATCGCAACCCGGAAAGCGCACCCAATTTTTGGGCTAGCTCGATTTGTAAGTCGTTCTGGATGGAGTTGGAGTAAAACCCAAGACTCTGGAGTTGATTTGTCAATTTGGCTACGTAATGTGGATGGGCATGGCCGATGGAAATCACCGCGTGGCCGCCGTAAAGATCCAGGTAAGCCTGGCCTTTTTCATCGTAAACGTAGTTGCCTTGTCCCCGTACGGGTTTGAGGTTGTAGAGTGGATATACGTCGAAGAGTTTCATGTCGAAAAGGGTTCGGGGGTTCGGGAGTTCGGGGGTTTGAGGGTTCGAAGTTAGCGACGCCTCGACTTCGCTTGGCAACCACTAACTTCGAACCCTCGAACCCCCGAACCTTCGAACCCGGGTTAAAATGCTACCGATTTCAGGTTCAACCCGGTTTTTTCCGGCAGTCCAAAAATCAGGTTCAGGTTTTGCACCGCCTGGCCGGAAGCTCCTTTGGTCAGGTTGTCGATGGCGCTGATGATAAAGGCTTTGTTGCCGTGTTTTTCCACGTGTACCAAACACTTGTTGGTGTTGACGACCTGCTTGAGGTGTGGATTGGGCGCGCTAACAAAGGTAAATGGCTCGTTGAGATAGGTCTGAGTGTAGAGCTCATTCAGCTCTTGTTCACTCAATTTACAGTCCAGGTACATGGTGGCCAGGATACCGCGGGTAAAATCACCACGCAGGGGAATGAAGTTCAATTCCCCACCAAAGCCGGGTTGTGCCTGGACTAAACTTCGTCGGATTTCATCCAAATGCTGATGGTTAAAAGCCTTGTATACCGATAAATTGCTGGCTCGCCAACTGAAGTGGGTAGTGGCACTGGGCGCTTGGCCCGCACCGGTAGAGCCCGTAATTGCATTGATGTGGACCTCTGGAGCAAGTAACCCGGCATTGGCGAGCGGCAACAATCCCAATTGGATGGTCGTCGCAAAACAACCTGGATTGGCGATGCGCTTGCTGCGCTGAATGGTAGCCCGATTCAACTCAGGCAAACCATAGACCCAGGTTTCGTCCAGGCGAAAATCATTGCCGAGATCGATCACAGCCACGTGATCGGGAATGGCATTTTGCGCCATAAATGCTGGCGATTGGCCGTGCCCCATGCACAGGAACAGGGCATCCACATCGGTGGATAGTTCCGCCGTGAATTTGAGCGTACATTCGCCCATGAGGTCGTCGTGGGTGTCGTATACGTATTTGCCGGCCTGACTGGCACTTTGTACAAAACTTATTTCTACTTCGGGGTGGTATTGCAGGATGCGGATGAGCTCACCTGCGGTGTAGCCGCCGCCGCCGATTATTCCAACTTTAAGCATGGTTCGGGGGTTCGGGGGTTCGGGGGAGTTCGGGGGTTCGGGGGTTCGAGGGTTCGGGGGTTGAAGTTAGCGATACCTCGACTTCGCTCGGCGACCGCTTACTTCAACCCTCGAACCTCTGAACCTTCGAACCCTCGAACCTTCGAACCCCCGAACCCTATTTCTTATGTACTGAATGAAAAATCTTCGTCTGGTTCCCCAAGATCTTCGTAAACCCTTTCACGTCCTCGCCGCTAAAGCCTTTGTTCATTTCGCCATAGTGCCCGGAAGGCGGAGTTCATCAAATCGTTGGGGGACTCAATGCCCTGGAGTTCGAAGCGGTAAGGGATCAGTTTTACCCAAACTTTGCCCGAAACGTGTTCCTGCGTATCGGAGAGAAAAGTTTCGATGTTGCGCATCACCGGATCGAGGAATTGGGCTTCGTGCAGCATCATGCCGTACCAGTTGCCCATTTGGTCTTTCCAATATTGTTGCCACTTGGTGAGGGTATGCTTCTCCAACAAGTGGTGTGCTTTGATGAGGATGAGCGGTGCGGCGGCTTCAAAACCCACCCGGCCTTTGATGCCAATGATGGTATCGCCTACGTGGATGTCGCGCCCAATGGCGTATGGCCCCGCTAACTTTTGCAAGGCTTGAATGGCTTCAGTAGGGTGGGTAAAGCTTTGGCCATTCACGCCCTGTAGTTCCCCTTTTTCAAATTGAAGTTCAACGATGGAAGGATCTTTTTCCGTCAATTGGGTCGGATAAGCATCTTCGGGGAGTGCTTTTTGCGAAGTCAGGGTTTCTGCCCCACCAACACTGGTGCCCCAAATACCCTGGTTGATGGAGTATTTGGCTTTTTCCCAGTTCCAGTTGTAGCCGTGCTCGATCAGGTAATCAATCTCGGCCTGACGAGAAAGTTGCATGTCACGGATGGGCGTAATGATTTCCAGGTTTTGTCCCAGGACGTTGAAGGCCAGGTCAAAACGAACCTGGTCGTTCCCTGCCCCGGTACTGCCATGCGCAACTGCTCCAGCACCAATTTCCTGGGCATATTTGGCCGTTTCAATGGCCTGGAACATCCGTTCGGCACTTACCGACAGGGGATAGGTGTTGTTGCGCAACACGTTTCCAAAAACCATGTAACGAATACATTGGTCGTAATAATCGTGCAGTGCATTGGCCACGCGGAAACTTTTGGCACCCAATTGCAGGGCGCGTTCTTCCATCGTTTTTAATTGTTCCGCGCTAAAACCACCCGTATCTACGGTAAGCGCATGAACTTCCAATCCTTTGTCTTTGGTAAGGTGAAGGATGCAAAAAGAGGTGTCCAACCCACCGCTGTAGGCCAGAACAACTTTATGATTAGACATTTGTAACAACAATTAGGTCAGATAAATCGTGTTTCATTCGCTCTACCTCATTTTTGGAGGGGGCGAGCATGGCCGTACACAGACACATGCGGCGTTGGTTGCGCTCCAGGATGTCGAAGTTGGGGCAGCTTTTGCAACCCGCCCAGAATGCTTCATCCTGGGTCAACTCCGAAAACGTAACGGGTTCGTAGCCCAATGAGGAGTTGATTTTCATCACTGCCAAACTGGTGGTGATGCCAAAGATGCGGGCATCGGGGTATTTATCACGCGACAATTTGAAGATGCACTCCTTGATGCGGGTAGCAAGCCCGTAACGACGATAGTCTGGCGCAACAATCAAACCAGAGTTGGCCACATACTGGCCGTGGCTCCAGGTTTCGATGTAGCAAAAGCCCGCAAACTTGTCGCCCTGCAACGCGATTACTGCTTTGCCTTCGTGGATCTTTTTGATGATGTATTCGGGCTTACGCTCGGCAATACCAGTTCCACGGGCTTTAGCAGACTCACGCATTTCGTTGCAGATTGCTTCTGCATACTTTTCGTGCTCGGGTTGGGCTACCTCAACGATAAATTCCATTTCAGTTATTGATGGTTTTACAGGTTGTTTAGGCCTGGATTTGGGTGAACAAAAAATAAGCACACGCACAAATCTGTGTATTGTGTTGAAGATTTAGGGCGGAGCGCAAACTGTAGTTCAGGCACACTCTAGCAATTGATCCTCAATCACATGCTATATGAATAACACAATTATTTTGGTGGTATTTGGTAGGGAATTGCATCCTACCCCGGTGGGTAAAGAAATGATATCACGCCCCCCAAGGGCGACGTGCGAAACGACGACGGTATGCCGTAAAGGTAATATGTGTAGTCAGTTCGTTCATTGTGGCAACAAAAGTACTTTTTAGTGACCTGGAATGCAATATCCAATGGCTTTTTTTTAATGGTTTTTGAAAAAATTAACCAAACACACTTGATTAGACGCAAGAATGAGGCATTAGTAGCGAATTTTTTACCCTTTTTATCAAATTGTCGTAGAAAGCTTTTACCTTTCAAGCAGCAAATACCAAGCTAGATAATTTAATTCTCCTGATGTATATAACCAAAAACACTTGAGACCAACCCACCGGATGAACCTAACCCAACCGGTGGGCTTTTTTTTAAAGTAGGATAGAGGTCTTTTATCCAGACAATCATTTGTGATGTTGTACCATTACCCTTTTCCTTCCAAATTAAAATGGATGGCGCATGCTTTCCAAAAGGGATACCAATTTCTGGATGAAGGTGGCCAGTACATGGGGAAAATGCAGTTTTCTACTTTTGGAAAAAAAATTCAGTCGGAATTGAACGGCGTGGTCGTCAATTTTAAATTGCAGGGTGTTTTTATCCACAAGGTGATCATCAGTGATGAAAATGAAGAAGAGTTGGGAAACATCCAACTGAGGCTATTTGGAAAATCTACCATTTATTTGAATAGCGGGGAAGTCTATTTTTGGAAACGAAAGAATATTTTCAATACCCGCTGGCAGATTATTCGTGATTTACCCAACACCGATGATGACCCCATTTCCATCGAATATCAATATTTATACCGTTTTGTACAGGAAAGTGGAGAAATTGAACTGCTGGAAGAGTCCAGCCAAAGTGAATTAATCACCCTGATTGGCTTTTTCCTGGGTATGTATTTCATCCGGCAGCGCAGGAAACAAGGATAATTTTATTCATTGTCCCGTAAATAAGTCTCATATTTTTCCGCATCAAAGCGATACAAGTAAGGCGCCTTGTGCGCTCCGCCCGTTTTCCGCTCTTCCTGCCTTTCTAAAAAACCATAGCTCAGCATTTTCTTTTGAAAATTACCTCGATCCAGCGGGTGCCCAAGAACGGTTTCGTGCAGTTTTTGCAACTCGATCAAGGTAAATTTTTCGGGAAGTAAATTGAAACCAATAGGCTGGTAGTCAAATTGACGGCGTAAGGTTTTTAATGCAGTACTGACAATATCGTTGTGGTCGAACAGCAAATCGGGAATTTCGGTTACATCCCACCAACGGCATTCATCGGTAAAAAAATCAGTTTTGGGGGCTACCAAAGAATACTCTACCAAAGCATAATACCCAATGGATACGGCCCTTTCTGGGAAAAAATTGTGTTCCGGAGGCAAGCCCATTCTGGACATAACTTCTTTGCCATTGTAGCGCTGATTGGCCCCAAATGCATAAAACTGTTGCAGGAAAATAGCGTCTAATCCAGTCCGCTCTTGAAGAATCCGGTAAGCCGCGTGCTCAACGTCTTCGGTTTTGTAAATCCAACCACCCGGCAAAGACCACGCATTGCTGCCTTTTACTCTAAGCAAGAGAACCTTAAGTTGATTGTCATGAAAGCCAAAAACCACACAATCTATGGATAACTCGCTCAAAGATCGATTGAATAATGCTTTGATTTCCGTTAATACCGCAATTAATTCGTCCATTTGAAAAAAATTAGAAAAAAAGCTTAGTGTAATTTGGACACAAAGATAATTATTCTTATCATTGTGTCACAATCACACAATGGTGTGTTGTAGAGAAATTTCTTGTGGAACACCACCGCGTATTCCACCACCAACATTGCGATTACCTCTATGTAAATAAGCGTTTCTAATTTTGAGCAGGAAGCTCCAAGTCCGAACGTTTGCTCCTCAAGCAAACAATCGTTCGGACTTGCCTTCCACTTTAGTATGGCTGTCAAATATTAGGTAAAGATTAAATTTTTCCAAGTTTTTTTCTTTCTTTTCTCCACGCAAACTTTCCTGGCCTATTCTTGTTTCACTCCGGAACTTGATTTTATATCATTCCATCCGTTGAATTCCTTAATTTTGCTGGATGAATATTCTCTTTTGATGAAGGAGCCAAACAAAGCCATCGTTGATACTCAACCAAATGAGGATCCCACTGCGGAAGAACGCAAACGAGACCACATTCAACTCGCTTTTAACGCGCAAGTGTTACAAGGCGAACTTGATGCGCGTTTTTATTACGAACCATTGCTCAGTGGACACCCGGTGGCGGAATCCTGGCCAAGTTTTCCCTTTCTGGGGCATACTTTCCGGGCTCCCTTGTGGGTTTCCAGTATGACCGGAGGGACAGCCATGGCGCGCACCATCAACCACAACCTGGCTCGCGCTTGTGGAGAGTTTGGGATGGGGATGGGACTGGGTTCGTGTCGCGCTTTATTGTACAGTGATGAAGTGTTGGCTGATTTTGCAGTAAAACCATTGATGGGTAAGCAACCCCTGTTTGCCAATTTGGGCATTGCCCAACTGGAGCAACTCATTGAACGTAGAGAGCTTTACCGCATCAATATGATGCTGGATAAACTGGAGGCTGATGGCTTGATTATCCATGTCAACCCCATGCAAGAATGGCTGCAACCGGAAGGGGACCGCTTTGTACATCCACCTCTCCAAACCATTGAGACCATTTTGGCTCAGGTTGATGTACCCCTCATCGTGAAAGAAGTGGGGCAGGGGATGGGAATAGAAAGCCTGCGGGCATTGTTGCAACTTCCCTTGGCTGCGGTAGATTTTGCTGCTGGAGGGGGAACCAATTTTGCCAAGTTGGAATTGTTGCGCGACTCTGAAGCCAAACAATTGATTTATGGCCACTTGGCTCAGGTAGGCCACAGCGCGGTTGAAATGGCCGGTTTTGTCAATCAATTGTTGTTGGAATTGGGCGATAAGGTGCGTTGCCCGGCGGTAATCGCCTCGGGAGGAATACAAAATTTTCTGGATGGTTATTACCTCATCCATAAACTCCAGTTGCCAGCTGTATACGGCCAGGCATCTGGATTTCTCAAACATGCCCAAGGAGACTATGCGTCCTTGCGTACATACGTCGCTGCTCAAATCGAGGGTTTGGAGCTGGCACAAGCATTTTTAAAGGTTAGATAGAAAAAGAATGCAGGAAAAATCAATATCGGGACTTCACAAGCTCAGCAAGGAAGAAAAAATGCACTGGTTGGCAGAGCATTATACCACCGCTCCAGAGGAGACACTTGAAGTGCTGCGCAGTTTTTGGCACGAAGACGAGGAATTGCAGCGGGTAATGGACGGTTTTAGCGAAAACACGCTGAGTAACTATTTTTTCCCTTACGGCATTGCCCCCAATTTTTTAGTTGATGGACACTTGTACGCCGTTCCGATGGTGATTGAAGAAAGTTCAGTCGTGGCTGCTGCTGCCAGTGCCGCCAAATATTGGCTCAATAAAGGAGGGTTCAAAACAAGGGTACTGGGAACCACCAAGTTGGGTCAACTGCATTTTAGCTGGTTCGGAGACTCGGCAAAACTGCAAAAGCTGATGCCCGAGCTACGCCATCAACTCCTGGAAGATGTACAACACATTACCGCCAATATGGAAAAACGGGGTGGAGGTGTATTGTCCATTGAACTACTGGATATGGGGGAACTGGAACCCCATTATTTTCAACTGCGCGTGAGCTTCGAAACCTGTGATTCGATGGGGGCCAACTTCATCAATTCGGTTTTGGAGGAATTTGGCCGCAGTTTGCAACACTTTATGAGCAGCCACCCGGCGATGCATGCACATGAACATGAGGTCGAAATCATTATGGCGATTCTTTCCAATTATACGCCGGATTGTATCGTTCGAGCTGAGGTGAGTTGCCCAATAGAGGCGCTGGATGATGCCTGTATCAATCTGGATGGCTCAGGGTTTGCTGAAAAATTTGCCAAAGCTGTGCGCATTGCCGAAATCGACCCTTACCGCGCCACAACACACAACAAAGGTATTTACAACGGGGTAGACGCCGTGGTGATTGCTACGGGCAACGATTTTCGGGCCACCGAGGCTTGTGGGCATACCTATGCAGCCCGCGACGGGCAATACCGTAGCCTGAGCCACTGCCGGGTTGAAGAGGGCGTTTTTACCTTTTGGCTTGATCTGCCCATTGCGCTGGGTACAGTGGGTGGTTTGACCAAATTACATCCCCTGGCGCATTTGTCACTTGAAATTTTAGGGCAGCCTTCGGCGCCGGAATTGATGTCCATTATCGCAGCAACTGGCCTGGCACAGAATTTTGCGGCAGTGCGCTCCCTGGTTACGACCGGTATTCAAAAAGGGCACATGAAAATGCACTTGATGAACATCCTCAACCACCTGGGTGGCAATACCAGCGATTGTTTGGCAGCCGAGGCGTATTTCCAGGATCGGGTAGTGTCTTTTTCAGCAGTACGCGAATTTCTGGATCGACGCGAGGAGGAAAAACAAAAAACTCCTGCAAAAGCAAGCTAAGCCAACTATGTCTTCATTCATAGGAAAAAACTATCAGGCTCAAGGGAAATTGTTGCTTACTGGCGAGTACTTCGTCCTGGATGGGGCTCTGGCTTTGGCCTTGCCCACGCGCTTGGGACAAAAATTCTCCATCAGCGCTGGTCCTGCAGATCGATTGAGTTGGCAGAGCTATGATGTAGATGGAAGCAGGTGGTTTAGTGCAATCTATGACATTCCGAGTTTAACCATTCTGGATTGTAATGAAATGGAGCCCACGCAACGTTTGCAAGAAATTATCCGCCAAGCTTTTTTGCGCTCCAGTTTGGCTCTGGATGAATTAGCTGGCTGCACTGTCACTACCCAACTGAGTTTTTCACGGCATTGGGGTTTGGGCACCAGTTCAACCTTGATCAGTTTTTTAGCGGATTTGACGGCAGTGAATCCTTATGCATTGCTGGAGGCAACTTTCGGTGGTTCAGGATATGACCTGGCCTGTGCTCAGGCTGCGGGGCCCATTTTGTACCAAAACAAAACGGCGCGAAATGTCGTTTTTCAGCCTCTCTTTGCTGATCAACTTTATTTTGTGTATTTGGGTAAAAAACAAAACAGTCGGGACGGCATTCAACGCTACCGGGCTCTGGGAGAAATAGCTAAGGATAAACTAGACGAAATCAATAAATTGACGCTGGATTTTGTAGCCTGCGATTCGCTAAGTGAAATTGAAGCATTGATCCTTCAACATGAAACTATCGTCAGTACGATGCTGGATTTACCTCGAGCACAAGACCTCTATTTTGCAGATTATTGGGGTCAGGTGAAGTCTTTGGGAGCCTGGGGAGGTGATTTTGTGTTGGTCACCAGCAATAGGGGGGATCAGGAAACCAAAAATTATTTTCAAAATAAAGGATTTGAGGTGATGCTGAGGTATAAGGAAATGATTTTATGAATACTTAATTTAGTCCAGATATAAACAAAGCTTAACTTCGTACGGTTATTGAAAAAAACGCTGCAAGCAATGCCAACCTGGTACGACGCCAACGTCATCAACATACAGTCTGAAAGCCCCAACACCCGCCGCTTTTGGGTGGAAATACCCGCAGTGGAAGCCTTCAATTTCAAAGCCGGGCAGTTTGTAACGATGGATTTACCCATCGGAGACAAACGGCTACAGCGCTGGCGCAGTTATTCCATTGCCAGTGCGCCTGCGGAGAGCAATCAATTGGAGTTCTGTATCGTGCGCCTCGATGGAGGCAAAGCTACAGAATACCTGTTTGATGACATTCAAGTAGGCTCTACCCTTCGCTTCAAAGGCCCGGATGGTGCTTTTGTGTTGCCCGAAACCATCGATCACGATATGGTGATGGTGTGCACAGGCACAGGAGTTGCGCCTTTTCGGAGCATGTTGCAACACATTCACACGCACAACATCCCTCACCGCAAGCTCCACCTGATTTTTGGTACCCGTCAGGCCGAAGGCATGCTGTACCAAGAGGAATTTGTTGCGCTGCAAAAACACTTGCCAAACTTTCGCTACTCGGTAGCCCTTTCGCGTGAGCAAAACCTCGATCCTGCTCAGTTCCCTTTTGAAGTTCAGACAGGGCATGTCCATTCTTTTTACCTAAATGAATACGCCATACCACGTTCCGATGTAAAATTTTATCTTTGCGGCTGGCAAAATATGGTGGATGAAGCGGTACTCAATCTCTATGATAAACTGGGTTACGACAAGCGCCAGATCATCACCGAACTTTACGGTTAAACAAAGCCACCCCACGAATTTATTCGTGGGAGGCCATATATCTCTTACCCCATGACTTTAGTCGTGGGAGTGGGAGCACACCCAAACCTGATAGCATGTCTCTAAAACTCGTCTCGTACAATGTAAACGGCATCCGCTCTGCCCTCAACAAAGGCTGGGCTCAATGGGTGCGCGAACACCAATTCGACATCATCTGCTTGCAGGAAACCAAAGCCAGCCCTGAGCAGGTCGATTTATCCCCCATTGCAGATCTGGGTTATCATGCCCACTGGCATTCTGCCCAAAAGAAGGGTTACAGTAGTGTGGCGACCTTCAGCAAGCGCGAACCTGATCAGGTAATTGCGGGTTGTGGGATGGCCAAATACGACGATGAAGGGCGTATTTTGCGCAGTGATTTTGGTGACCTCACGATTCTCAATTGTTATTTCCCTTCTGGGACCACCGGAGATGTGCGCCAGGAATTCAAAATGGTCTTTTTGGAGGATTTTTTCCGTTGGGTGCATGAACTACAGCAGGAGCGGAAAAAACTCATCATTGTAGGCGACTACAACATCGCCCACACCGAACGAGACATCCATGATCCAAAAGGCAACAAAAACTCCTCCGGTTTTTTGCCTGATGAACGTGCATGGCTCAGCAAGTGGTTCGACAGTGGTTTTACCGATGCTTTCCGCTTTTTAAATCCCGACAAAGTGGAATACAGCTGGTGGAGTTTCCGGGCCGGAGCCCGCAAAAACAACAAGGGCTGGCGCATCGATTACCAGTCGGTGAGCAATAACCTGCGTGAGCACTTGCGCGCCGCCCGCCAAATGAACGAAGCCGAGCATTCTGATCACTGTCCAGTATTGGTAGAATTGGACATTTGACGAACCTGAAATCCTCAACAAGTAATGGGCTTGAGATCTGGTTCTACCCACAAAGCTCTGGCTTGGGTAGAAAACAACAGGTCTTTGGAATAAAACCTGAACATGATTTCTTGTGCCGCATAAGGGCTATTCAATAATGTAGTATAGGATTCAGCCAAGGTAAGGCCTGTACATTTTTTTTGCACAAAAGCTTTCAATAGTTTGGCCCACAACTGAGTGATTGTCTCGTGATAACCCCGCTCGTGGGTGTTTTTGCCTCCGGTGGCTACATTGTAGGTGATGATACCGGAGCGCAGGTAATAAATGGCCTGTTCAAGTGGAAAATGGTAGGCGTAATAAGTGCCTACAATCAGATGCGCCTGGTGGGTCCAACGCTCGCTGGGTAGGCTGTGATCCTGAAAATCAGCAACAAGTTCTTCAATCTCGCTTGGAGATACAGCAATAGTGGCAATGGTGTTCATTTGTTTGAAACTTAATAAGGTGATAAAAGCGAATTACCCTAAGCGACATTTATTAACACAAGGGACACCAAGAGGGGCACAAAGGACACCAATTAGACGTTGATGCCGCCTGTTCTTTTGTGTCTTTTGGTGTTCCTCTTGGTGTCCTTTGTGCTTAAAATGTCACTTGAGTGATCATCAATTGTGATTCACTTCAAAAAGTTCCATCCATGCAAATTAATTGCTTCCAGCCTTCAATTCCGTGGCTTTACGTGGCAATTTTTCGTCGCGCATGGCAGTATGCAATACAAACGAAGCAATGATGGTAGAAGCTTGTTTGAGGTCATCCTCTACCAGGTGATCCCAGTTGTCCATGTTGGAGTGGTGGGTGCGGGTAGAGTAAGCAATTGGCTCCTGGATGAACTGGAATCCGGGAATCCCAGCGGCATCAAAGGCCAAGTGGTCGGTGCCTCCGGTGTTTTGCAGGGTCAGGGTAGCCGCACCTAGATCCTTGAAGGGATCCAACCAGGCACGGAAAATTGGAGATACTGCGGCATTGCCTTGCAGGTAGACCCCACGTACTTTTCCTGTACCGTTGTCGAGGTTGAAATAGCCCGATATTTTGCTTTGTTCGCCCTCTTTGATGCTTTGAATGGTGCCTTCGGGGCTGGCGTTGGCAAAATGATCTTTGACATAACCACGTGAGCCCAGGAGGCCTTGTTCTTCACCCGTCCACAAAGCCAGACGGATGGTGCGGCGCGGCTTGACGCCGGTTTCTTTGATGGTTTCCAGGATGATGCGAGCGGCTTCCATCATGACGGACGAACCGGCACCGTTGTCAGTAGCTCCAGTTCCAGTGTGCCAGGAATCGAAGTGTGCGCCCAACATGACGACTTCATCCTTGAGGTCAGTTCCGGGGATTTCGGCGATGATGTTGTGTTCCATCCCATCAGGGTTGGTGTAGTTTGCTTTGAGCTCCATCGATAAGGTTACGGGGATGCCCTTTTGCATCATGCGGAAAATGCGGTTGTAATGTTCTACGGAAAGGGTCGCTTGAGGAATGACTTTTGCTTTGGGATCCTGAACTCGACCTTCTTCCGCACGAGCTCCTGTCACAAAAACAGTGCCCAGGTCACCCTTAAACCCACGATCCAACACGGCCAAAGGCTCTTCTTCCATGATGGATTTGAAGAGTTTTTGGTTAAAAGACAAACCTCCCAGGCGGTTGAAATCGCGATCAGGGCGGCGGCCTGGTGCAGCAGCATTGGCCATGTCCAACAAATCTTCGGAAGTATAACGTTTCGCAGGTGCGTCCATCCATTCTTTTAAGGTGCGGATGGTATCGAGTAACACGAACTTGCCTTTGAGTTTACCTTTTAATTTTTTCAGGTCTTCTTCATCATCGGCTTGCAGGTAAATTACTTCACCGCTAAGTACGCCTTTGGTGGCTGGTGACCAGGCTTTAGGGTAGGCAATAATGGGGAAATAATTGGGCGCGGTAGCGTGCATGGCAAAGTGCGTAAATTCCCAGCCGCGTCCAAAGGGCCCCCAAGCTTCGAGGTGTACATTGCTCATACCCCAATCTTTGAGGGTTTTTTGGGCCCAATCGGTCGCTTTGTCCAGCATGGGGGAACCCGTCAAACGGGGACCGTACACATCACACATCCAGGAAGCGATGTCCATGACCTTGCTTTTTTCAAGGCCATGTTTGCGGATGGCGGTATTGAGCGTAGGGTTGGGGGCATCCTGGCCAATTAAGGATAGGCTTGTTGCCACAGCCAACAACAACAATAAGGAGAGCTTCTTCATAATCATACTCAGGTTTTAATTGGTTTTGCCCCCATTGCTGGTGCAGATTAGAGGCATTAAATGATTGTAGATTAAAGATAAAGAAAAAAAGCGTGTGTTAAATCTGCTGGCTTGGGTTTGTCGCCTAATGGCAGCGCTGTAAGGGTGGGTGGCATTGGTCGAAAAAGAAATTTGGACAGACTTTTTTAAATTGATTATTTTTCCCTCCAGAACAAGCCAACACCAACGAAAAGACATCATAATGTTTCTCGAACCACATTTTAAAGGCAACCGCGGCGGCTGGATTGAAGTAATTTGCGGCTCTATGTTTTCTGGCAAAACGGAAGAACTCATCCGGCGTTTGCGCCGAGCCAAAATTGCCAATCAAAAAGTAGAAATCTTCAAGCCTAAGGTAGATACCCGTTACGATGACTCAAAAGTGGTCTCACACGACGCCAATTCGATTCATTCAACACCTATTGAGCATTCGGATCAGCTGTTGGCTTTGTCGGAAAGGGTAAGCGTGGTGGGTATCGATGAAGCGCAATTTTTTGATCTGGAGTTGCCACGCAATTGTGAAAAACTGGCCATGCGGGGTATCCGGGTAATTGTAGCCGGATTGGATATGGATTTTCGTGGCGCTCCATTCGGGCCTGTGCCCAGCCTATTGGCGATTGCGGAATACATTACCAAGGTGCATGCGATTTGTCCACATTGTGGCAATCTGGCTACCCATTCTTATCGCTTATCAGAGGAAGAAGCTACGGTCGTATTGGGAGAGAAAAATGTGTACGAACCGAGATGTAGGACTTGCTACCATTTAGGAAAGGTGATATAAAGGGTTCGGGGGTTCGCAGGTTCGTGAGTTCCAGGGTTTAATACCCGCGAACTTTCGAACCTGCGAACCCCCGAACCCTTTTGTATTTATTTAGCCGCTACCAGGCTAACTTCCAACTCAAACTCATCGTAGATCAGCTTGTCGCCCAGATCAGGGAAGAACTTGCCGGAACGGAATTTGATGTCGTAGTCGGTACGGTCTAATTTGATGGCAGCAGTACCCATCACTTTGCCGCCTTCAGGCTTCACATTGGCATCAAACGTGATTGATTTGGTGATGCCTTTGATGGTCATGTTGCCAACAATTGTAAAGTTGCCACTTTTGTCTTTCGCAGTAATTTTAGTTGAGGTGAAAGTTGCGGTTGGGTGTTTTTCAGTACTGAAGAAATCATCAGACGTGAGGTGACCTCTCAGCCGTTCGTTGCCACCACCATCTTCTACGGTAAGTGAAGCCATATTGGCTTCGAAACTGGCTTTAACCAATTTTGCCTTACTCATTTCCAGCGTGCCACTTTTGATCGTCACTTTGCCGAAATGTTTGCCAGTTACTTTGGCCGCAGTCCACTTTAAAGTCCTTGCTCCAGTATCTACTTTGTAAACGACAACCGCATTACTGGCTGGATTTGTAAAAGCCAGTCCCATAAAGGCTGCGCAGAGTAGGAGAAAAGTCAGATGCTTCATTGAAATCTTGGTTTAAAAATTAGACAATAGTGTACAGGTTTGAAGTTTATTATCCATTCCTATACATGCTCTTCAAATATAAGGTTGCCTGCGATTAGAAAAAAATAATTACAGGCACTTAGCAGATTATTAACAATCTAGATCGAGTTAGTACGCCTAATAGCTGCAATATCCAGTATCAGGCAGAACTAGGTAAGGGAAAGCAACAAATGCTTCCCCCCCTAAATTACCAATCATATTTAACCAAAAATATTACTTCTGGCGGTTGTTGTTGCCACGGTTGTTGCCACCTCCTTGGCCACCACCTTGTGCTCCACCGCCGTTTTCGTCACCACCACCACTTTTCAAGTCGTCGTTTTCAACGGACTTGGCTTTTTTCTTCGGAGCATCGAAACTCATTTTTCCAATGCGGTAGTTTAAATTCACCTTGAAACCTCTGTTCAAACGTTGGATATCGATCAATTGGTTGAAAGTAGGCGAGCTGAGTTCGGTTTTCATCCGAATCCCTTGGGTCAGGAAGTTTTCAGCGCCAAAACCAATGCTGCCTTTCTTGTTTTTGAAATCTTTGCGGATGCCCAAAGAGTACATGCCAAAACCAGCTTGACGGCCTTGTAATTGTACCTGTGAACCACGCATGAAGCTGAATCCCTGGATACCCCAACCTTTAGGGAGGGTAATTTGAGTGGATAAACGACCATTGATGTTTACGCCACTGTTGTTAATGGTAACGGATAGACCATTTACGTCTCTCGTTAAACCTTCCATGAAGGCGTAGACGATGTCAAGTCCACCATTGATGCTCCACTTGGGGGTGATCTGGAAATTGCCGAATAAGTTCGTTCCCCAGGCTCTTTGGATGCCTACGTTTTGGTACGTTGTAATGACTGCTCCAGCCAAAGTATCCGAAGGTAAACTGATTTGTGAAATGGCGTTGTCGGTGATGCGGCGGAAGACTGACCAGTTCATGTAGGTCTTCTTGATGTTGCCACTCAAGCTCATTTCAAAGCTGTTGGTCAGTTCAGGGCTCAGGCCAGGATTACCCACCGTAATGTTTTGTGGGTTGGCGGCGTTGAAGTTTGGGTTCAACTGCTGCAAACCAGGTCTCTGGATGCGCTGGTTGTAACCTGCTTTTAGGATAAACCCACTTTTCAGGTTTTTAGACACGTTAACGCTCGGTACAAAGTTGCTGTAAGCCGGCAGATCGATCTGGCCATTTTCTTCAGTTTGGGCATCAATCGAAGTGTACTCGTACCGACCACCAAGTTTAAACGTGTACTTGTTTTTGGTTTGCAGGGTGTAGGAAAGGTAACCCGCAGCTACATTTTGCTGGTAATCCAGGGCACCTGCTGGGCGGCTCAAATCTACGTTGTACACGCCAGAACTTCCTTCGGACAAGAAGTAGCTGTAATCGCTGTCCACCATGCGCACGATACTCTTTCCACCTACTTCCACCAATTGGCGTTGTCCGATCGGGGTTTGATAATCGGTTTGTAGGGTAACTTCCTGATTCAGGTTGTTGTTGATGTTGCGTTGGCTGCTCAGCATCGTTAATTCATCAGACGTGAACAGGTCTGAATCAAAGTTATTGGTCAAATCGTTGCGGCTGTACTGAGAAGAAATGCTCCATTCACGCTGTGGCTTGTAGGTACGGAGGTAGTCGAGATTGAAATCCATCGAGGCAGAATTGTCACGGCTATCCACCTGGCGGAATGAACTTGACTTGAGCAGTTGATCCTGAAATAAGGAGATGTCCATATCCTGCTCACTATTCCGGTTGCGTGCACCCAAACGGGCGTTGGCAGATAAGTTTTGGTTTTTGGCCAAATCCCAGTCCCATGCCAAATTGTAGTGGCCAAATCCGCCACGATCAAAGGATTCTACTTCCTGCAGTGTACGTATACTGGCAGTAGGGGTGATGGTATTTTGATCAAATGATGAGAGGGCCGGATTGTAAAACAAACGACCGTGCCCTCCCAAGTTAAAGCCCATTTTACCTTTTCTATAGCTGCCGTTCACACCCAGGTTTGAGCCCCGGTTACCTGTACCGAGGTCAACATTCATGGTGAGACCTTGCAGCGTATTTTTCTTTGTTACGATATTGATGATGCCACCTGATCCTTCAGCGTCATAACGAGCCGAAGGGGAAGTAATGACTTCTACAGTTTTGATCATATCGGCAGGAATCTGCTTGATCGCATCAGCTACACTAGCCGCCATGATGGTGGAAGGCTTGTTGTTGATCAAAACCCGGACGTTAGAACTGCCACGCAGGGAAACGTTGCCATCCAGATCAACTGAGAGCATGGGAACTTTACGCAGAACATCTGAGGCATCGCCACCTTTTGAAGTGATGTCTTTTTCAGCATTGTACACCGTACGGTCTACTTTTTCTTCAATCAGCGCGGTTGTACCCACAATTTCCACTTCTTTCAAGGTGCTGATGCTTTGAGCGAGGCTGATGGTGCCAATGTTTTTATCATCATTTTTGGCCAAGCGCAAGTCGTTGATGGTCTTGTCGCGGTAACCAATGAAGGAGATCGTCAACGTATAATCACCTCCGGCAATACCCGTAAGGCTGAATTTGCCTTTTTCGTCGGTGGTGGTACCATCAATAGGCGTTGTGGAATTTTTTGGATACAAAGCTATCGTAGCAAATTCTACGGGTTGTTTGCTTAATGAATCCATCACAATACCAGTGATTTTGTTGTTGCCTTGCGCTGCGCTGTTTAATGCTGGTGCATTGTTGGAGGGCATTGGAGGGCGGCTGCTGTTACCGCTGGGTGAAGGTGTTTGTTGGCCAAAAGCCATCGCTGTCCAAAGTATGGTGATAAACAGCGGTAAAAATGTGCTTAACTTTTTCATTTTGTGTGCCGGTTTGCAGTTTTTTTTGACTGCTTGATTTCATGACACAAAGTAACGCCGAAAAAAAATGCCGAAATTAAGCATTCGATGATTCGGCTGCTTTCTTCGGCAGTTCGGAAAAACGATCGACAAAAGCGGCGAACCTTCACATCAAATGGCAAAAACCGCCTGCGGATTGGCCAATTTGATCTATCGTTTGCTCATGCGGTTACCGGAAATGCTGCGTTGTTGGTTGGATTTGAAGCGGTTTACCTCCGCATCACGCTTGGCGCTGTGCTTAGTGGCTCGACCTTGTACCCTGGCCCGCCATTTTTTCCAATTCTTGGGGTGCATTTCAAACTTCATCAGCTCGATGATTTCTTTTTCACTGAGGCCAAATTGAAGGGTGATCGCGTCAAAAGGAGTACGATCTTCCCAGGCCATTTCCACAATCCGGTCGATGTCGAGACTTTGCAGTTGATATTTTTCAATGATTTTCATGTGTTTTTACCTTTAGGTCAACGGTAGTTTTATAACTTTCTCCCAGAAATATGGTTTACTATTTGTAGTTACAAATTTGAAAAAAATGATTTCTAAAAAAATTGAAAGCGCCTTAAACGAACAAATCGGGCTGGAAGCATACGCCTCATTCCTGTATTTGGCAATGGCGTCTTGGTGTGACCGAGAAGGATTGGAGGGTTGCGCCAGTTTTATGCACCGTCAGTCAGATGAAGAGCGGGCTCACATGTTGCGGATCTACAGCTATCTTAGCGAAACGGATGGTTATGCGCTGACTCCAGCCATTGCCCAAGCACCGCATGAGTATGACTCGGTTCAGGCTATGTTTGAAAAAGTGTACGCCCACGAGCAAAAAGTCACTCAATCGATCAACGATTTGATCAGTTTGAGTTATGCTGAAAATGATCATTCTACGCTGAATTTTTTGCAGTGGTATGTGGAAGAACAAAGAGAAGAGGAAGCGCTAATGCGCAATATTCTCAATAAAATTCGCTTGATTGGCACTGGCGGTCAAAGTTTGTATTACATCGATAAAGAAGTAGACAAACTCAACAAAGCAGCCATTGCACAAGAATCCACGGAAGAGGAGAACTAAAAAATTAAGCCAGATGAGGCCAATCCCATATTTTGGCCTCATCTGACTTTACCTCAAACCTACAAGGAGTTTAATTTCTTTATTTCCTTGGGCCAACACCAGAGTATAATCACCGTAATCGGCGTCGAAGCGTATTTGTTGGGCACCGCTTGAGTATACTTTTTTATCAGCCAACATTTGCGTCTGATTGGTTTTGTTATGGGTGAGACTCAAACTTACCGGTTCAGCACCCACCACGTAAAAGTCTGCAATATAACGGCCTTCGTCGGCGTGTTTCATCAAATGCACCATGCCACTCTTTACTTCGGGCGTATACATGTAAAATCCGGTAGGATAATTTGGGCGTTTGATGCCCATTTTGAGCAATGCGTTTTGCATCTCTTTCACTTTGGCTCCCATTTTCCAAATCAATTCGGAGCGGTAATTTTCAATCATGATGACAATGGGCCCCTGGTCGATGGCCAGGTACTGATTGGAGTACCAGTTCTCTTTGGCGTTGTACGCATCATAAAACCCTAACTCACCAAACAAGCGATTGCCCTGGGTGCGGTAAAAATAGATCATGGCTTGATAGGAATAATAAGGGGTGTAAGGAAAAGAAGACAATGCGGCGGTAGGTGAAATGGTGCCATTGTCCTCGGTGGGTTGGTGTGCGCCATAAAACAAATGATCGTCACTGGCGGTAAGGCCCCAGTTTCGCTCCGAATAGCCATATGAATTGGGCGCTCGCTCGATGCAGTGTGCGCGGTTGATCATGGTTTGGTTGACGTTGAGGGTCCAATAATTGGTATGTTCATCCTCCATCCAGCGCGGGTCCAGGCTCAAGTAGGAGTAATGGGCAAAAAAGAGTGGTCCACCCCAATCAAAGCCCAGGGGAAGTTTGTACCCCAAATAGTCTTTGCCATTGATAAAATGATCTGCTTCCTTTTTTTTCCAGGTATCATCGTACACCTGCCGCGTGATCGGATGGGTAGGTGATCCCATGGCCAGGATGTAGGTAATGAAACATTCGTTGTAGCCCCCAATCGGGTGGTTCATTTTCCAACCGTGGTTGGCACTCCAATGCCAATGCAAGAGTCCATTGTGGACGTACCAATCCCATTCTACCGTTTCCCAAAGGCGATTGATGCGGGTGCGAAGCTCTGTTTCGGCTTTGGTGTTTTGGTCAAAAAAAGAACGCGCCACGAGGAGCCCGTTGATCAGGTAAGCGGTTTCCACCAAATCTCCACCATCATCATATCGACTAAAAGGCACTGCTTTTCCGGTTGATCCGTCGAGCCAATGCGACCAGGCGCCATGAAAACGCTCAGCTTTTTCCAAAAAACGGGTGATTTTGAGCATACGATCTACAGCCTGGGTACGGCTGATCCAGCCGCGATAGCTCCCGACTACAATGGCCATGATGCCAAATCCACTTCCACCGCTGGTCACCACATTGGGGGTGGCATTGCGTTCTGGCGCTAAGCCCGAAACCGGATGGGCAAAATCCCAGAAATACTTGAAGGTTTGTTGTTGTACGGTGTTGATGTACTCGCTGGCTTCGTTGGGCGGCAACTGTGGCGCTCTGGACTGGCCAGTCACAAATTGTGCAACGCAGCTGAATAGCAGGAAGGCGCTGATGCAGGTTCTCATATCTTGCTTGATTTATGGAACCCAAATGTAGCGGTTTTGACGTTAAAATTGTTTCAAATCTCGGGTTCTGACGCTACCCATTCTGGCAAAACGGCTTTCACCGCAGCAATAAACCCCTCGCAGGGGGGGGGGGGAAGGGCGGGGGGGGCTTGGGGGGTTCCCGGGGCCCCGGGGGGAAAAGGGGGGGGGGGGGGGGGGGGTTTCGGGGGGGGGGGGGGGGCACACGCGCGGGGTTCCCCTGGGCCGGGGGGGGGGGGGGGGGGGGGGGGGGGGGGGGGGGGATTTGGGGGGGGGGGGGTTTTTTGCCAGGGGGGGGGAAATAGGGGGGAAAAGAAAAAGATTTTTTTGGGTTCCGAACTCAACCAAAAAAATCTGTTTTTTATTTTTTTCCCCCCCCAAAAAGTTTGTTGGGGGGTCCCCCCCCCCCGGTTCGGGGGGGGGGTTAAAAGTGGTTTAATTGTGGTTGGGGGGGGGTTCCCCGCCCCAAATTATGGTTTTTTTTTTTTTTTTTTTGGGGTTTTCGGGGGGGGGGGGGGGGGGGGGGTTTTGGGTTTGGTTTTCGGGGGGGGGGGGGGGTGGTTGGATTTTAGTTTTTTTTTTTTGGGGGTTTGGGCCGGGGGGCCGGAATTCAGGGGAAAAAAGTAACCAACCTTTACAGGGTTGGGTTTGTTGGGGGGTTTTTGCCCCTTCCGGGGGGTTTTGGTTGTTTTTTTTTTCCCCGTTTTAACCTCGGTTTTTCCAATTTCCACAATTTTTGGCGGGGGGGGGGGGGGGGGATATTTTTTTTTTAAAAAAAATTGGGTTCCCCCCGGAGTTTTTTTTTTTCCGCGTTTTTTTTCCTGTTTCGTGGGGCGGGGCCGGGGCCCGGCCCTCTTCCCCTTTTCTTCCCCCCCCCAGGCGCCCAATGGCGGGGGGGGGAAAGGGGGGGGCGGGCCCGAACCCGGGGGAGGGCGGGGGGGGGGGGGGGGGGGGGGGGGGGGGGGGGGGGGGGGGGGGGGGGGGTGTTGGGGGGGGGGTGTTTGGTTTGGGGGGGGGGGGGGGGGAAAAAAATAAAAGAAAAGAGAAAAGAAAAAAAGGGGGGTTTTTTTTGTATGAGTTTTCAATGATTAATAATCTTGTTGTGCTTTAAAAATTTTCACCAAAGCCATCACCTTTCCCTCCGCATCTCGAATATGCAACAAATACAATCCACCAGGGAAACCGGACAAATCGAAATTATTTGACGGATTCAAGCGGACTTTTTCTCGCCGCAACAAACGCCCCTCAGCGCTGTACCAATCCAAATAATGCAGTCCTTGCAACTGTGTCGGAACCGCCACGGAGATGCGCCCCGCAGTGGGATTAGGATGAACCAGAATCTGTTTGGAAAAATCAAGTTGCCGGGTTGCCGTACTCAGCTGCACACTATGACAGCCGGAAGTATATACGCAAGTATCGGTGTACAAACGCACCGCGTAGCGGCCATTTCGCTCGGGTAAAAAGAAAGGACTCGACAAACGGGACACCACTTGTTGGCTCACACAATCGATCCATTCATAACGCCGAATGTTGGAGGCCGTTGAGGCACTCAACAAAATCCCACCTTGGGCAACGCTGGTATCTACCTGTTCCAGATTGAGCCTCAGCGTGACTACGGAATCACAGCCTGCACGAGAACGAAAGGTTTCGGTATACAGACCAGCACGGGAAAGGATTTGAGTCCCAAAACGTAAACTACGGCCACCACAGATGGCCTGCGTCACACTCCGTTGATAAGTGGGTTGGCGGATGACCTGAATGTACAAGGTTGAATCACAGGAATTTTGATCGCGCAGGGAAATGGGGTACATGCCCGTTTGGAAAAACTTCAGTCGCCCCAAGCGAAAGGTATCCCCGGCACAAAGCGAAACGGGAAAAGTATCCTGTTGCAGGGGATAATGTACAATTTTGACAACCAGAGAAGAATCACAACCATTGCGGGCATTGAAACGAATGGGGTACAGCCCTTCTTTAAAAAACTTGAGCTGACCAAACCGAAAAGTATCGCCTGCACAAATGGGCGTAAGCATGGTGTCGCGATAACTCGGCAGAACCTTGAGCTGCAAATAACGGATAGAGTCACAACCTTGTGTCGTTTTGAGTCGGTAGGGATAAAAACCCGCTTTGCCATAATTGCTGAGGCCAAATGTATAGACCTCTCCCTGACAAATGGTAGCCCGGATGGTATCGTGAAAAACAGGATTTACTTTGAGATGGAGTTCAAAAATGATGGGACATACATTGGTGCTGCGCAAAGTATCGATGTATACCCCGGCGCTGCGTAGGTTTTGCCATCGAAGGGATAACTTCCACCTGTGCAAATGGCGTGGTTGATTGTGTTGCTTTCAACACTTTCTACTTGTAGATCCAGCCTTACAATGGAGTCGCAACCACTCATCCGAGAGGATAAAGTGTCCAGATAAATGCCTTTTTGGGTCAATACCCGTTTGCCAAAATGATACTGCCCCCCCACACAAATGCTTGCGGATAGGTTGCTGCGGAAACTGGGGCGTACCCGCAAGTTCAGATTGATGATGGAATCACAACCCGCTTGAGTGCGTAAACTAACCTGGTAATTGCCAGCGCTGAAGAAGCGTTCAGGACCAATTTTCAGGGTATCTCCTTCACAAATCTCAGGCTGAATGTTTTTTTCCTGTTTAGGAATCAGCCGCAAATCCAATACCACGGTAGAGTCACAACGCCGCTGGTTTGAAGGGAAAGTATACCGATAGATGCCACTTTGACTCAAGGTTAATGGACCCAATTGACGGGTGTTGCCTATACAAATGCCTTCTTGAACTTTGGTTAAAAAGGTATCGCGTACAGTGAGTTTCAGCTCTACCAAAGAGTCACAACGTTGGGCAGTGGGCGCAAAATTATACCGAAATGTACCACTATTGCTAGCGGTAATCTGGGTATTGCCGACCTTGACACGTGCACCTTTGCAGGCCACGGCAGCAAGTTGAGTGCGGAAAGTATCCAGCATATCAATCTGATAGAGCACGATGGAATCGCAGCCATTTTTAGTGTTGTACCTGACTGTGGTTATCGCCGGATAGTAGAATTTTTCAGGCCCCAGTTGTATGGTATCGCCCAGACATAAGGTAATTCGCACTTTTTGCGTGAAGATGGGCAAAATGAAAAGGTGCAAGGTAACTACGGAATCACAGCGGATTTTATACGGAGGAAAAACAATGCTGTAAGTACCCGTACTGGAAAATTGTTGATTGCCGACCATGAGCTGCTCCCCCTGACAGAGGGTGTCAAATCTTTCCGATTTAACCTTTTGCCGAACCCATAAATTGATGATTACTTTGGTCACCCCGATGGGTTTGACCGTATTAAAAATATGCTGATAACGGCCGGTTTTGATGTAGTTCAGGCCATAAAGTTTAAGGGTGTCCCCCTGACATATGGTATCGTAACGTTGCACGATTACAGTGTCTACTACTGGTACTGTGCTCTTGGCAAGTCCAATTAAAGCAATGCTCCAAAAGAGTGTGAGTAAGAATAATCGGTTCATGGGTTAGTAGTTTGGCAAGCGTAAAATTAACTAAAAAAGACCATTTTTGAGCCAAGTAGCCACCCCTTGCCGTAAGTCTAAGATAAAAGACGGAGTTTTACATCGTTACTTACTATTTTCGCCCCAAATAAATGTTGAGCGAATGATGGTACGACTATTCCGCGTCTGGGCGATTTTTTTGGCAGCATTGTACAGTTGCGCTACCCCACAGCCGCCCATCGGTGGCCCTAAAGACGAGACCCCTCCGCGGATCGACACAGCGCGAAGTACACCAAATTACCAGGTAAACTTTACCAAACAACCCATTGAATTGATCTTCAATGAGTGGATCCAACAACCCCAGGATGTAGCCAAACAAGTAGTCGTTTCGCCCCCCATCCGGTATATGAGTTCCTTATTGAAGTTGAAAGGAAAAGCCCTGATCGTGGAATTCGACGACCGAGAAGTGCTCCAGGAAAAAGTGACCTACACCATCAATTTTGGGGAAGCAATCAAAGACCTGAGCGAAGGCAATGCTGCCAAAGATCTCCGGTTTGTTTTTTCAACTGGCCCGGTATTGGATTCTCTGGGCATGCAGGGCGAAGTACGGGATTTTATCACCCAAAAGCCATTGGAGAATATCTTGGTCATGGCGTATGATCAGCTCAATGACTCGATTGTAAAAAAAGAAAGACCGCTTTATTTTGGCAAAACCGACAAGGAAGGTAAATTTTTTATCAAAAACATGCGCGGGGGAAAGTTTAAAATTTTTGCCCTAGAGGACTCCAACCAGCCTTATCTTTACGACGCTCCCAATGAAAAAATTGCTTTTGCTGATTCCCTGGTGAGCACTGCGCCAGATTCAAGCACCAATATTGACCTGCGGATTTTTACCGAACTCCCTACGTTACGCTTGCTCAACACCGATACCAAACGCTATGGATTGGTCAATTTACAGTTCAATCAAGTGCCTCAAGACATTCAAATCGCGGCGGTCACGCCGGGTATTCAAACCCGTACCGAAATTGTAAAAGACACCTTGAAAATTTGGTACGCTGGTGAAACTACAGGCGCAAACTGGTTCCTCAACGTGCGCAAAGACAGTACCTTTAAGGACACCCTCAGGCTAAAAACTTTTGCCCCCGAAACATACTTGCGGACGGCAAAACTTCTGCTGCAAAACGCTGATTTAAAGGAATTTCAGCGCCAAAATCCCGAAAAACCCCTGGTCTTGACCTTTAATCATCCCCTCAATACTTTCGATATCAGTAAATTGTTGGTGGTAGAAGATAGCACGCGCCAGGTGTCGCCGTCCATGATTGAAATTGATAGCCTCAACTCCAGAAAGTTGATCATTCAATACAAATGGGGTGAAGAGCGCAAATACCAAATCCGCTTTGCGCCCGGTGCAGTGCGAGACCTCTTCGGCTTGGGGTTTAGGGACACCGTGCGGTATAACCTCCAAGCCATGCCCCGCAAGAATTACGGCAACATGGATCTGAAGATTGAAAACCTGGATTCTACACGCATCTACGTCATGGAAATACTGCAAGGGGAGATGCCCGAACCCGTTCAACGTGAAATCATTAGTGGAAAAACCCAGGCTCGTTTTTTATACAAAACCATGGAACCCGCGCAGTACAAGGTAAAACTCATCGAAGACCAGGATCGCAACGGACAATGGGATACAGGTAGTTATTTTAAACATCGCCAGCCCGAGCCCATCTACATCCGCGATCTGGATGCCCTCCGCCCCAACTGGGACATGGATGTGACGGTAGACTGGGAAGCGAGGAAGCAGTTGCCGAAGAATTGATGCTGCGGTTGCTATATTTTAAACATTTTTTGCACGGATCAAGCACTCATTCCTATGCGCCACAAGACCTATACTGCTCTTTTTTATGTCCTGTTCTTGATCTTGTGGCAAGAATTTCTGTATGGTCAAAACCTACCTTCCCCTTGTGGAGATTCTTTACAAGAATATTCATATGCGTACAATCTGCCGAAGTTGACGAGTCGGTTCAAGGTAGCCAACAATGGCGATTTAATGGCAGGTGGCTGGGGCAATTCAGCAGCGGACAGGGCTGTAATTATGAAATGGAATGCCCAGGAAAAGCTGGAATGGATAAAAAAAGAAAGTAGCTCAGATTGGAACTTGTGGGATGTTGCTCCACTTTCTGATGGGAATTGGGTGTACCTAAAAAAGCATAGAGACTCCACCAATTGGGTAGAATTGATCAAAATAAACCCACAAGGTGAATTGCTTTGGAATCGCCGATATCGCTTGCAGTCCACCTTTACCTTTGAAAATCAACTCATATCGCTTGAAAAAACCGAGGGCTTTTTATTAAACTCATTTCATAGCCTAACCCAGTTTGATGGAGCTGGTAACCTGGTTTGGAGCAGAACGCTGCCAGATGGGGTGTTTCTTGGCGGGGCGCAACGATCTGATGGCAGGGTTTTGGTCCTCACGCAGGAAGTGTCAGCCCAAGCCACTTTATTGCTGCTAAATGACAAAGGCAATATCATTAAACAAAACGCACTGAATGGTATCGCTTTGGATGCGGCTTTGGGGGCGGTTTATGCGTTGACGAATAATGGGTGCATGCTCCGAATCAACGACCAAAGCATCGCTCGGTTGATCAAAATCGATGCCAATTTGATACCTGCCTGGGGTAAAGAAATTCCCAATTATGGCATCAATAGTGATGCGATTATCTCAAAGAATGATGATGTTTTTTTTCCATTTTATGAAGTCAATAAAATTGATGCCTTAGCTTTTGATCAACAAGGCAACTATTTGTGGAGCTTAAAACTGCAAGGATTCCGGCCAGGCTCTGGTGTCACTTATGGAGCCCCGTATTTGGACGGCTGGAAATTTTTTGTTCCAGATTTGAACTTCGAGGCACCAGCGAAAAGTTTTTTATTAAAATTTCCCAATACTCAATTACCGGAAGAAGGATGTTTTTTTACCCTAGGATCAGCTCCTAGTGTTAAAGACATTAAACTCAGTATTTCCCCAGGGAAAGTTGTGCTCAACAATTTTTTGCTTAAAGAAATACCTTCGGCCGCCATCAGGTATGAAACCATTCCATCGATGCGCCAAATCGAATGTCGCATTGCCAATCCTTGCCCCGAAATCTGTGACAATGACATCGACGATAACGGCGACGGGCTCATCGATTGTGCCGATCCCGCCTGTGAAACTGTACCTAAACTCGATTTGGGCCCCGATCAATTGGTGTGCAACAACAGTACAACCCTGTTCCGAACTACAGCTGATTTTACCCGTTACCGCTGGTCAGATGGTTCAACGGATAGCACGCTTACGGCTTTTTCGCCAGGATTATATTGGGTTGATACCTGGAATGGCTGTGGCAATTTGCAAAGTGATTCCATCCGTTTGAATGTACAGCCTTTGAAGGAAGTGGAACTGGAGGCTGATCGAAACCTGTGTGCGGGGGATACCCTGCATGTATCAATTCCCGGTTTCACGCAATTGAAATGGTCGCCGGCTCAGGGTTTGAATTGTGACACTTGTCAAAGCATCATACTCAAGCCGGATAGGACTACTCTTTATTATGTGACAGCTCGGTTCGGCAATTGCAGTTCGGTGGACTCAATCGATATCACGCTGGAAGATTGCAAGCCTTTTTCAGTATACGTACCCAACGTTATGTCACTCAGCAGTACGGTGAACACCCAGCTTCATCCCTTTTTCTCCAGTCGGACAGAACTGCTTGCTTATCAATTCGAAATTTATGATCGTTGGGGAGAGCTGGTGTTTCGCAGCCAGGATACCCAACAAAGCTGGAATGGAACCAAAAATGGCCAATGGGGCAATCAAGGAGTATACGTTTGGACTTTGCGGGTACGCTATAGAGAGAATGGACAAGAAAAAGGGGCGTTTAAAGCAGGCGAAGTGCTACTCATCCATTGAGCAAGCAAAAAAACTAGCGTTGAGGGCAAAAGCCAACTCAACGCTAGTTTTGATGACAAGGTGTTTATAACAAAATAGTCGTCAAAGTAATTTCAGCATTCAACAACTTTGATACCGGGCAGTTTGCCTTGGCATCAGCCGTGAATTCTTCCAATTGTGCCAGACTCACTCCGGGTACTTTGACGGAAGTTTCCAGTTGTACGGTAGTAATGCTACCGCTTTCCAGTACAACGCTTGCTTTGGTCTCGATGCTATCGGCAGTAAAGCCAGCGGCTTGCAGGACAAAGGCCAGTTTCATAGAAAAACAACCGGCGTGGGCTGCACCGATCAATTCTTCGGGATTGGTGCCAATTCCGTCTTCAAAACGGGTATTGTAGCTGTACTGAGCATCATGCAATACGGTACTTTGGGTGCTCATGATGCCGTTGCCCGTTTTGCCGGAGCCTTCCCAGCGAGCAGTAGCTGATCTTTTAATTTGCATAGTGAAATGGGAATTAATTGATGGTTATAGGTACAAAGATACCTCATGCGTTTAAGATACCCCTTAATTAGGCCATGATTTTATGCTCCGGGTAGCTGCCCATTTTCCGGTTTAGCGGCAAACTGGGTGCTCCCGAGCAATCCAAAGGCAAAATCGATCAGAAGCTGTTTTACCTGAGCGTCACTGTTGCCTTGTTTAAAATTGATATCCGTCAATGAAGGAAGGTGCTCAGAAAAATAGACGTGGCTTTTGGCCATTTCCAAAATGGTGCTCGCCAAAGCCCGAGGGTAAGGAAAACTGGGATTGATCTCCAACATAATGGTATGAAAGGTTTTGCAGAGGGCTTTATAGGTCAAAAACAAACCTTGTTGGTTTTCTTCATCCACTTGCTTGGTGTAATATCCTTTAGCCGATTCGGCAATAACGATCCGGTGCAGAATGGCTTCATTGATGTGCTCAGTCTCGGGATTGTCGTGGTGCGACGTATCGACCAGGGTTTCCAGGGCTATTTTCAATTTGCGTTTGGGATCTTCAATGTTCATGATCTTGAGATCAATGCTGTATTTGATCCATTCCCAATACCAGCTCAATAAAAAGAGCAACAAGCGGTGTTTATTTTCAAAATACCGGTAAACGGAAGCTTCGGTTGATTCAATACGATCAGCCAATTTTTTAAAGGTGAAGTCTTCAAAGCCTTTTTCATCGATCATCAAAATGCTGTATTGAATGATCTTGCGCCCAAGTTTAGTTTCTTGGGGATCGCGCAAAAAGAGCTTCTCGTTAAGTTTCATTTTGATTGCAACAGCCATATACCATTTTTTCCTAGGATAACTAAGCCACTTTTTTTAAACGTTCAATTACCGTTTTCGTTCTCCAAAAATACAAAAAAGGGTTGTTTAATGCCATTTGCACCAAACAACCCTTGCATGGGAAGTAGAAATATTCCAATGCAATTATTTTTTCTTCTTGCCAGTTTCTTTTGCTTCAGCAGCAGCAGCAGAACGCAATGCACGTGGAATTTCAATGGTAACCACTGGAATACTTGGCGCATTCAGCAATTCGATTCCTTCAGGAACAATAATGTCGCGTACCCGCAAAGAGTGACCCAGGTCCATCGAAGTGATGTCGATGAAAAGCTCGGTAACCATTTGTTCTGGTAAGGTTTTGACTTTTGCCCGACGCAGTTTGATCTGCAATTTACCCCCCAGTTTTACGCCAGGAGATACACCTTTGGTCCGAACGGGTACTTCCAATTTTACCTTTTGGCCTTCTACCAAGCTCAGAAAGTCGATGTGGGTCAACTGGCTGGTGAGTGGGTGAAGTTGGTAATCCTTTACAATGCAACGGTAGGTTGCACCGTCAACAGTCAGATTTGCAACGCGGAAATCTGGTGTATAGATGAGGGTTTTAACGTCGTTCAGTGTAACTGAAAAATGAACTACGTCCTGCCCTCCGTACAATACACACGGGATTCGGCCATCGTTCCGCAAATCTTTGGAAGGTTTTTTGCCTAGGCCAGTTCTGGACTGACCCGTGATAGCGATTGTTTCCATGATTTGAGACAAATGTATGGTTAATAATACGTTATAACCCAAGCCTGCGCTTAGGGAACGCAAAGATAAAAAGTTTCTGAAATTCTCCCTCACCAACCCACGAATTTATTCGTGGGTTGGTGAGGAGATGAACCCATATAACCCACGACAAAAGTCATGGGCTACTCCACAAACAACGCCGATATCGACCGATGCTCATGCGTATTCCGAATGGCCCGCGCAAAAAGTTTGGCCGTAGACAACACTTTAATCTTTGGTGAAGATTGCTTTAAAGGAATGGTATCACTCACAATCAACTCCGTTAGCGCTGAATTTTCAACATTTTCGTACGCTTTGCCCGACAAAATAGGGTGCGTACAAATGGCACGGACACTAGTTGCCCCTTTTTTCATGATGATCTCTGCAGCGCGGCAAAGGGTTCCGGCGGTATCCACCATGTCGTCAACCAGCACTACATCGCGACCTTCTACGTTACCGATCACCGTCATTCCCGCTATTTCATTGGCTTTTTCCCGGTATTTGTCACAAATGACCAGATCCGTGTGGAAATGTTTGGAATAAGCCCGGGTTCTTTTTACCCCACCGACGTCAGGTGAGGCAAAAATGACATTGTCCAGTCCTTGTTCGTGCAGGTAGGGTATATATATGGCTTCACTTTTGAGGTGATCCACGGGAATGTCAAAAAAGCCCTGAATTTGATCGGCGTGGAAATCCATGGTCATGATGCGGTTGGCACCAGCTGCCTCCAACAAATTGGCGATCAATTTTGCGGAAATGGGCACCCGTGGTTGGTCCTTGCGGTCCTGGCGGGCGTAGCCAAAATAAGGAATCACCGCAGTGATGTAACCCGCTGAAGCCCGCTTGGCCGCATCGATCAAAAGCAGCAGTTCCATCAGGTTTTCAGCAGGAGGAAAAGTGGATTGGATGAAAAAAACGTAGGCACCCCGTACCGATTCATTGATCACCGGTTGCATTTCACCATCGCTGAAGCGATGGATTTTGACGTCACCGAGCGGATTTCCGTAATAATCGGCAATTTTTTCCGCCAAATAACTGGAGTTGGCTCCCGATAATATTTTTACTTCAACCATTGTCTGTTAAATTGCACGCAGGTGTTGAAATGAAAACAAAAACGCCGCTCCGGAAGCATTCATTTCTTCCGGGTGCCGTTTTTTTGAGCAATGTTAAAAATTTGCAGCAAAGGTAAGCGCATTTTTTCGAGTTGAAAAGTTTAAGGTTGAAGAGTTGAAAAGTTTGCCTTACAGCGCTACATTGCCCAGACTTTTCAACTTTAACCCCTTCAACTTTTCAACTTTAAACTCTTCAATTTATTGATCATGATTCTTCGCCTTGAACACATTGGCATCGCCGTAAAAGACCTGGCAGCCAGCAATGAACTCTTCGAAAAATTATTGGGAGAGGAACCTTATAAAGAAGAAGAAGTGGCTTCGGAATACGTCAAAACCTCGTTTTTCCAAACCGGAGAAGCAAAAATAGAATTGCTGGAAGCAACCCATCCTGACAGCGCCATTGCCAAATTTTTAGAAAAAAAGCCGGAAGGTTTGCACCATATTGCCTTTGAGGTGGATGACATTCACGCTGAGATGGAACGCCTGCGTGCAGAAGGTTTCCAATTGCTCAACGCTACACCTAAAAAAGGAGCAGACAATAAGCTGGTTTGCTTTGTACATCCCAAGTCTGCCAACGGTGTTTTGTTGGAACTGTGTCAATCGATTCAGGCCTAGCTAAAGATTTTTTTGGCCACAAAGGCACAAAGGCACGAAGGAAAATGTCATGCTCGGTGACTTTGCGCTTTTGCGGCCCCAAAAACTGTGTTGCCAGCCCAGATCAATTGGCTTTACTCGGGCTTTATTTGCCAAAGTTTTTAGGAAACAATCCTCCCTTCGAGCGTTTGGCTTTGGGCATATCTTTACCTCCGGACAAACGAGAGCTGATGGTATCGACGGCTGGGCAACCCGATTTTCGGCTACAACTGAAGCTGCTGCCTGTACCCAACAGGCAAAACAAACACAGCAGCAGGAATGCAGTATTGGATTTAAAGGCGAAAGATTTTCCAGATTTTGACATCATAAGTCCAGTTTTTTGCGTTAATGACAGTATAACGAACGAAAGCCCTTGTAAAATCTAGGTTTTTCGGGTTTTTTACTAAAAAAAAGCTTGGTTTTACAATTGAGACCCCCTAAATTTGACACCAATTATTTTTTAATCAAAACCCTTTGAGATGAATAAAGGAGATCTGATTAACAAAATTGCTGAAGGCGCGAAGATCACTAAAGCCCAAGCAACTGACGCGCTTAACGCCGTTTTGGACAGCATTGCCGCTGAATTGAAAGGAGATGGAAAAGTTACACTGATTGGCTTCGGTACTTTCTCCGTATCTAAACGTGACGCTCGCTCTGGCCGCAACCCACAAACTGGTCAAACAATCACAATTGACGCCAAAAAAGTGGTAAAATTCAAGCCTGGCAAGGAACTTTCTGACTCTGTTAACTAATTGAGCGGATTATTCTACGTTATATTATTGCTTGAATCAAAAGGGCAACTCGGGTTTCGATCAGGGTTGCCCTTCTGTTTTTAACATTTTTTGTTTGAGGACATAAATTGCCGCCGCATGAACAACCGCCTCCTCTGGACACCCACGCCCGAATGGGTTGCACAAACCCACCTCACGCATTACCTCCAGTGGTTGGAGCAAAAATCAGGCTACGGAATTCCCGCCGATTACCAACAAGCCTGGGAATGGTCAACAATCCATCCTGCCGATTTTTGGGCTTCGCTGGTGGATTACTTTGATCTGCCCTGGACGTACTCAAAGGCCATGCAGGGTGAAATGCCCCATACGCGCTGGTTTGAAGGCGCCATGCTCAATTACGCCGAAGCCATTTTCCGGCGTGCCGACGATCGTTTTCCGGCCATTCTTTTTCAAGCGGAACATTTGCCCGTACAAGAAACTTCCTGGGCCGAGCTGCGTGGTCAGGTTGCAGCGCTGCGTGCGCACTTACAAAGCCTGGGCGTCCAGCCCGGTGATCGGGTAGTGGGTTACCTGCCGAATATCCCCCAGGCCACAGTTGCGCTGTTGGCGGCTTTGTCGTTGGGAGCGGTGTGGTCTTGTTGTTCGCCCGATTTTGGTGCCAGCAGTGTACTGGAACGTTTTGCGCAGATAGAACCCAAAGTGTTGATTGCGGTAAACGCTTATCCTTACGGAGGCAAACGATTTGACCGTCGGGACGATGTGCGGAACCTCCAGGCCAACCTGCCTTCTTTGTTGAATACGGTGCTGATTCCGTATTTGGAGGAATTCACACTGGATTTGCCCAAAGCAATTCCTGGCCCGAACTGATGCAAAACCAAAGTGCGGAGTTAACGTTTACCCCTGTGCCATTTGACCATCCCATTTGGGTGTTGTACTCCTCAGGCACCACGGGATTGCCCAAGGCGATTACGCACAGCCACGGAGGCATGTTATTGGAGCACTTGAAATACGTCCATTTTCACAACGATGTACAGCCTGGTGAGCGCTTCTTTTGGTACACCACGACGGGTTGGATGATGTGGAACTTTGTACAGGCCGCCCTGCTCGCCCGTGCCACCATTGTACTGTACGACGGCAGCCCCGGCTACCCGGACATGAACGTATTGTGGAAAATGGCCGCCGAGCTCAAGTTGAATCATTTTGGCACCAGCGCCGCCTATATATTATCGTGTATGAAAGCGGGCATTGATCCTGCCAGTTTGGACCTCAACAGCCTACGCTCCCTGGGCGTAACGGGTTCACCGCTGCCCCCCGAAGGTTTTGCCTGGGTGTACGAAAAAGTAAAATCTGACCTTTGGCTGTGTTCCATCAGTGGAGGCACCGATGTATGTACGGCTTTTGTGGGCGGCAACCCGCTTTGGCCGGTGTACGAAGGCGAGATCCAGTGCCGCACCCTCGGTTGCGCCATGGAATCCTGGAATGAAGCAGGGCAAGCCTTGCTTGACGAAGTCGGCGAAATGGTGATTACCCAACCCATGCCCTGCATGCCCATCAAGTTTTGGAACGACCCCGACTTCAGCAAATACACGGCCAGCTACTTCGATACCTACCCCGGCGTATGGCGGCACGGCGACTGGCTACAAATTACCCCGCATCAAACCCTGATCATCCTGGGGTCGCTCCGATGCTACCCTCAATCGGCAGGGCATTCGCATTGGCACCAGCGAAATTTACCGTTCGGTGGAAAAATTGCCCGAAATCCGGGATAGTTTGATTGTAAACATTGAACAGGAAGATGGTACCTCGGTGATGCCGCTGTTTGTGGTGCTGGCCGAGGGCATGGTTTTGGACGAGGCGCTACAAAAAAAGATTGCGCACACTTTGCGTACCGATTTTTCACCACGTCATGTGCCGGATAAAGTGATTGCGGTGCCGGAGATTCCGTATACCTTGAGTGGGAAGAAGATGGAATTGCCGGTGAAAAAGTTGTTGATGGGGAAGTCGATTGAGCAGTCGGTGAATAAAGATGCGATGCGGAATCCGGGGGCGCTAGAGGTGTTCAAAAAATAGCGATTGAATGAATGACGATTTTCACCACGGATTTCGGCAATGTTGGACGATTTGGGTGAAATTGTATTTTTGAATCAAGTTTCGGTAATCCGTGGTGAATTTTTCTTTCAGTTTCCGCAGTAGGCGGTATGCTTATCGAAACCACTCATTGTCCCGCGTCTCTTTCTCCCGTTCCGATTTCGTCTTCAAAAACGCATCGCGGTCCAAAAAGAACTTTTCCTGGTTGTAGTCTGGATCATTTTCCCAGGAGGGAATCTGGCGGTGTTCGTCTTTTTCAATGGCGTTTTTGTACACAAATGAAGCGAATATACCTACCACTGCGCCCAACAGGTGGCTTTCCCAACTCACGCCCTCCTGACCAGGGAAAATGCCGTACACCATCGAGCCGTAGTAAAACCCAACGATCAAAGCCAGGGCAATCGACTTGAGGTTGCGCCGGAAAATTCCATTAAAAAACACAAATGCAGCCAAACCATAAATAACTCCACTGGCTCCAATGTGGAACACCGGCCTTCCGAAAGTCCATACGGCAGCACCCGTTAGCAAATAAATTAAGGCAATGCTGGACATGGCGACACGCCGATAAAAAAACAACACCATCGCACTCAACACAAACAAGGGTGGCGTATTGGACAACAAGTGAGGGAAATCGGCGTGGATCAAGGGGGCGGTAATGATGCCCGGCAGGCCGAAGGTCTCCCGAGGGTAAATGCCCCAACTGCCCAGGCTGAGGTGCAAAATGCTCTGCGCAAAGTGGATCAACCAAATGAGTACCACAAACTTGAAAGGCAGAGAAAGGCTATCGTACAAGCGTTGCTGAATGACTTTAGATGACATGTCTTGGATGTTTTGCGTGGAAATGTACCATTTTATCTGCTTCACATCCACGCATTCGCCTTTTTTAACGAATAGGAGCAAGTAAATGTTTTTTGGGGCAGGGTGGAAGAAAAAATGGATGAAGGGGATTTTTTGGTAGACGATGGGATTTGAACGTACAGGTAAGAAGGCAACATCATCAGGAGAAAGGATACCCTGATGTTGTCACGCCCTTATTTTTTCCAAAAGCCAACTATCCCTCAAAGCGAGCTGCTCTGCACTCGCATTCGCATCAAACTCCAATACATTCACCCGTTTTCGCGGCACTTTGACCATCGGTGCCGACAAGCTTACCTTTTCCTCCACGCCCGCAGCATTTTTGCGCAACACCACCATTTGCATGGGTTCACCAACTTTAGCGGTTTTGTACAAGTCCAGAATCGCTGCGTCAAGGTTGCTTGCGGTTATTTCCGTACCATTCAGGCTCAGGATGATGTCATTGACCTGGTAGCCCATCGCCCTACCAAAGGCATTCATGTTGGATAAATTGGAGATTCTTTGCCGCTGGTCAGTGTCCAGTTCAAAGCTGATTCGGCCCAGGGTAAAGGTGCTGTCTTGCACCAGGGGTGAGAAGTTAACCCCAACGAGGGCCAATATTTCCTCCAGGGGCAAAGCCTGGTTCCCCGCTACATATTTTTCCAGAAAAATGCGAATTTCCGGGTAAGTCAACTTGCCGATTTCTGCAAATAAAGCCTCGTCTTTAAAGGGTTGATCTTTGCCGTATTTTTTCGATAGATCAGCAATCAGGTTCAGGATGCCGTATTTGCCCGCCGAAAGTTGCAGCAATTTGATGTCGAGGCACATGGCAATCAAGGCCCCTTATTGGTACACATTGCCGTATTGATTGGCATAGGTGTCCAGGCAATTGGCACTCATGACCGTGAAAGGCAGGGTGTCGATGTAGCGCTGACGGGAGGTAGTGATTTTTTGTTGGAGCACCTGCAAAAAGTCTTCCTTGGTGGTCAGACCGTATTTTTCCTGCACCAGATGCGCGTGGTATTCCGTAGTGCCCTCGTACAACCAGAGGTGTTTTGACATTTTGGGTGTGTTGAAATCGAAGTAGTGGATTTCTTCGGAGTGGATGTTCAGAGGCGTCAGGATGTGGAAAAATTCGTGTGCAGCCACATCCATAAAGAATTGAACCGTATTGTCATCGTTGCCTTCGGGCATAAAATACACCGATGAATAAGAATGTTCCAAAGCCCCTTGCGCACCCGAAACCCCTCCTTTGTCGTTCAGGTAAACCAAAAAAGCGTATTTTTTTACGGGTAAAACCCCGCCCAGGTAAGCGCCTTGTGCCTGTAAGAGTTTATCGATTTTTCCGGCTAAAAATGCTGCACTCACTACTTTATTGGGTGAATAAACCGAAATGAGTACGGCGGAATTGCCAATCATGATCGTCGCCGTATCGGCCACGCCATACATCAAAGGGCTATCCACCAATCGGTTGTAATTTTCTGCTTCAAACAAATCACTTGTCGCGCTCACATCTACATCGTTGAGGGCGGTGCTGCCGTAGATATTGTCGGGGTGAATTACCCGGAGTTGGAAAGGAATTTGTTTCATCCCGTCAAAATAGCCCGCAAAACAATGGTTGTTGAGCAAGTAGTTGGTATCCCGTTGGATGTTGCTTCCGCAAGGTTCGAACACTTTTTTATTATCACCAAAATCGTCGAACGTATCGTTCACCTTGTAGCGGATTTTGCCCAGTTTTTTGGCCTTGCTGACCTTCCAGCTGTTGGTGCTCATTTGTTCTACAGGCAAGGGCTGGCCATTTTTATCCAATGCCTCAAAGTTCTCGATGTAGCGTCCGAAATCATCTTCGGAATAGGTGCCGGGTACAATTTTGGGCAGGTTGTACACGACTTCGTTTTTTTTGAGCGCTGGTGGTATCAGCTCTACGCTGATCTTATCATCAGCAACATGCAGCAAATCGATGGTAAAGTGGTATTTGGCCTGTCCAAAGGCAAAAGCACAAAACAACATCAACACAACAGTAAGGAGTACATTTTTCATACGGTGTATTTTTACAGCCCCAATGTAAAATTGAATTCCGAGAACGGACTCACCCCAAATGGGGGGATTTGAAGGCCTTCCCGGAAATTTTATTTTATGGTAACGCCTCAATTCTATCACTCATCGGGTTTTTTAAAAATGGATTTGAATACCCCTCCTGCCCATAAAGCACCGAAAATAGCCGTTGCAACGGCAATGGCAATGATGATTGTTTTGGTGGTCATTGTACATTTGTTTGAAGAAGTGATGAAAACCGATTTAGAGCTTGTTTAAGCTTTCGATCCGAGTTTCAATCGCAGTTTTGAAAAACGATTTTTCGCCAGCGTTCAAATCCGCGTCATTCTCCAACAAGGCTAGTGCCTTTTCGTAAAGGGCTCTGGCTTCCGTTTTGTTGCCCAATTCCAGATTTGCCCTGCCTTGTAAAGTATAAGGTATGGCTGAATTGGAATAAGCTTGCCCGCGGTAAAACTCCAGGGTTGGGCCTTTCAACAAAGCCCAATCCGGGGCCGTGGGGGCTGGCGGTTTTGATGGACGTTTCAACATGTCGTTGCAACTGCAGGTGGCGGGGCTACTTGGTTAAAAACTGCCGTAGGGAGCGAATCCGTTGGCGATTGCGGCCCAACCAAACCCTGCCAAAATCGTTTTGGGAGGTGTCCCAGTGCGAATTGTAGATCGACGTTTCAATCCCCGCCGGATTGTCTGCTGGGCTCGGAAAAACTTTGATCAGCAATACGACTGAACATTAGGTGTATCTGATCAGGTAAATGAAAGGGAAATACTCCTTTAAGGGCTAAAGCTCTGGTTAGTTGACACTGGGAAACGGGCGTGAAAGGTGGTACTGCCATAATATTTTGAAAAATGTTGCCGATTTGGTTGCCAAACCTTGGCAAATAGTCTTTGCGACTTCTCCAAGTCGGTCCTGATTTTTCACTATTTTCCTACAAAAAGCTCTGCCCGGACGGCTTTGACCGTAAGGACTTCGGAGAAGTCGCATGTTTGTAGCATTTGTATCAGCAGCGTTTTACGACTTCGGAGAAGTCGCACCTCTTTGATTATCAATAGAATTAATTCAAAATTCACGTTTAAAAAGTTTACTCAATCCCGTAATCCGCTATCTTTCTCACTTCTCCCAATTGATGCAGCATGTTCGCCTGCATCCACAATTGTACAAAGCCAGTTCCTTCTCGGTGACCGTAATTTTTCACCCAATACACTGCTTTGCCGTTTTCATCAATCGCCAGGGGAGTCACCTGCTGGGTGTCCACGCCTGCAAAAGCCGGGATCGTTTGGCTCAACCCCCATTTTTTACCTGACTCGGTAGGCATAGAGGAATACAAACCGTAATGGCTGCGCAAATCATTGAATGGATACTTGACGCCGATCAAGGTATCCGCTTGCAGGTAATCGAGCCCTTTGTATTCTTTGGCTGGGTAATCAAAACGGTGGAAGGCTGGATTTGTGCCCAATACCACCACTTTCCCGCCTTGCATGAGGTATTGGTACAACACGCTGTTGTGGTAAGAACCCGTAATGATTTCTTGTTGAAAATAGCCTGCGGCAAAAACCACCACGCTGGCCACCGCTGGCGTGCTGTTGGTTTTCAGGAAAGCGGGGAGGGTTTCTTCAGTCAACAACTCGTATCCTTCGGCCACAAAATAATCCCGGATCAAATTGCTCATGCCTGCACGCAGGTACTTGCCCATGACGTCGCTGGTCCAAAACACGGCTTTTTTCACAGGTTTGCCGGAAACGGCTTTGACCCCCGTTTGCAGCGCAGAAATGTGCCCATCGTCATTGCCCACATAAATGACTCCATCGGCAAAACTCGGAGATGAAAACACCCGGTCGCCAAAGCGGTAGCGTGATTTTTCTTTTCCCGTCAACAAATCGATGCAATGGACGAACCCGTCATTCACCACGCCCACTACGGTATTGCCCACAATAATGGGTGAAGACCATACGATGGTGTTCGTTTTATAGGCCCATTTTTCCCTTCCCGAATAGAGGTTAAACGCATGAATGACCCGGCCATCGGAAGTGCCGGAAACGACTAAACTATCCTTTATCGCCACTGAAGAAATGACCCAGGAGCCATTGTAATTCCTGCGCCAAATTTCTTTGCCACTCTGGGCGTCAATGGCGTATAAAAAACCATCGCGGCCACCCACCACGGCAATGTTGTCTTTGATGGCTACCGAGGCCATCACGGCTTTGTAATCGTTGCCGAGGGGCTCGTTGCGAATGGTATCACCTGTGGTCGAAAATTGCCATTTTTTCTGTCCGGTTTGGGCATTAAGGGCGTAGACTTTGCCCGACAAGTCGCCAAAATAAAGGGTGCTTTGGTACAAAGTAGGAGAGGAGCGCACCAACGAAGCACTGGCAAAGCGCCATTTTATTTTTCCATCCGCTTCATTCAGGGCGTATACCGCCCCACTGCCACTGCCCACATAAATGGTCCCTGCCTGCACCAGCGGCGAAGATTGGTAATAATCAAAACCCCAGGCGTAGGGCTGGTCTGGCTGGAGATCGCTTTGCCATATTTTGACGCCCGTGGTTTTTTGCAGGGCGTAGAGCCGGTTTTTTTTATCGGTAAAAATCACTTTGCCGGCCGTTACTGCCGGACTGGAATGGATGGCACTGCCCGCGTTGAATGACCAGATTTTTTTGCCCGTAGCGGCATGGAGGCAATAGAGCGTACCATCGGCACTACCCGCATAGACCATGCCCTGGGCAAAAGTTGGGCTGGAGCGTACCGAGGCTCCTGTTTTGAATTGCCATTTGGTCGCGGTGATGGCATTAAAATCATTGCCGGGGTAGACGCCGTTTTTGGTGGGGCCACCGCGAAAGAGGGAGGTGCTTACTACGGGATTGTTTTGGGCGAATGCGGCCATTTGCAGGGCCAGGGAGAGGAGGAAAATCCCGGCTAATGATTTGGTTAGGTTTTTTCGGACGATTGTATTTTTCATAAACAAGTGGTAGCATTAAACGCCGCCTGCGGCGGGCTTTGAATGGATTAAGTAGCCCGCAGATCGCGCAGATTTACGCAGATATTGGATTGTCTGTTTAAAAAATCTGCGTAAATCTGCGCGATCTGCGGAGGACTTGAGTATTACTGCTTCGCAGGAGACTGCCACAACACATGTGTGATCTTCCATCCGCCATTGAGCTTGGCCAGCAAGATGTAATCCGTACCCCACCAAGCCGTCACTTTGCCACAAGCCGTTTTATCCAACACCTCGTATACCTCCGTTTTGCGGGGAAATTTTTCCACATTGGGGGTTTTACCCTTGCGCAGTACACCAGTAGCATAGTCAATCATTTCGCGGAAAGTCATTTGGGAGCCTTCAAAACTGTTGCTGTTGCGGGGGCGGTAGTACCCGTATTTGTATGCCGATGGGTCAACGCTGCGGTGAATTTTGGCGGTATCGCCGAAATAAAAAGCGTCGATGTAATCGTTTAGGGCCAGGGTTACACTGTCGGTGGCAGCACTTTGAGCAAGGGCCGTGGTCCCGCTGAGTAAGGCAAAAAAGAGCAGCAAAAGGGTGGATTTCATTGGTTGCATGACCATGTTTTTTTAGATCCGGGAAATCAAACTTCATGATCAAAAGTAACCATAGCGAGCAAGTAAACCATCCCCCACTCTGGGGGGTATTGATGCTGCTGTAATTCTACAGATTGGTTATTAAATCAAAAAGGCGCAAAGACACTAAGTACCATTATACTGACTTAGTGCCTTTGCGCCTTCCTGGCTAAAAAGAATGTGTAGTAGCTTAATTCTTCTGCGTCGGAGCGGGCTTCGATGTGCTGGTTAATCCCTGGCTTTGCAACAAATCATTCAGTACCATGGTCGCCTCGTACAAATACCGATCTTTTTTCAAATAATTCAACCAACGGCTGTTGACATCGGCAGTGGCTTCTGGTTGATCGGCGCTGCTGCTTTCTCCAGTTTTGCTGATGTTCATGGCTTTTGGAAAGCTGCATCAGTTCGCGGGTTTGGGCGGCTTTGGCGCGTATGGCCAGCATTTTTTCCTTGTATTTTTGGATATTGAGCTGATCGGCTGCTTCATTCTGGCGAGCCAGCCAAGAAGTGTTTTCCTGGATTTTTTTCATCACCCCACTGCTGTCGCGCTTTTGGAAACGCTGACGCACAAACTCGAGGTCGGGCTGCTTGTTCCAGGGCTTGTAAGCGAGTTGGCGGATTTCGTCCCAGGCCAGGGCACTTTCATTGTCTTTTTCTTTAAACTTGTACTCCTCATAATATCCTGGCAACAGGATATCCGACACTACCCCTTTTAGTTGGGTAGAGGAGCCGTTGATGCGGTAGTATTTTTGCATGGTCAGGTGTACGGTGCCGAGGTTGTTTTGGTCGAGGCTGCTGCTCAGGGGAATTGGGCGTTGTACCGTTCCTTTGCCGTAGGTCGAAGAGCTGCCAATCACAATGCCCCGCTTGTAATCCTGGATCGCGGCGGCAAAAATTTCGGAAGCAGATGCGCTGAATTCATTGACCATCACCACGAGCGGACCGCTATAGAGGGTAGCGCCATTGTCCTGGTCAGCGAGGAAAGTAGAACGACCATCGCCGTTTTTGACTTGTACCACGGGGCCATCCGGAATGAAGAGTCCCACCATTTTAACCACTTCGTACAAACTGCCGCCGCCATTGTCGCGCAGATCCAGGATGATGCCGTCTACCTTTTCGTTTTGCAATTTTTTCAGTTCGTTGGCCACGTCTTCGGCACAGCTCCGGCCTTCACCTTCGCCAATGGGCATGTAAAACTTGGGCAAGTAGATGTAGCCCGTTTTTTTATCCCCTTCGTTGATGATGGAGCTTTTGGCAAAGGTTTCCTCCAGTTTTAATTCTTCGCGTACAATGGCCACGGTTTTTACCGTGCCATCGGCCTTTTTGAGGGTCAATTTTACAGTGCTGCCTTTGCTGCCCCGGATCAATTTGATGGCGTCGGGGATATCATAACCCGCTACATCTACCGGAGGCTTGTCTCCTTCGGCTATTTTCAGGATGAGGTCTCCATCGTTGACTTCGGTGGTTTTCCAGGCGGGGCCACCTTGCGATACGCTGGCAATTTTGACGTACCCGTTTTCTTCGCCAATCATGGCACCGATCCCGTAAAACTTGCCCGACAACCTTTCATCCCAGGCCCTTTTTTCAACGGGCATAAAATAATCGGTGTGGGGGTCCATCGTATTGGTGATGGTGGTCACAAACATGCTGAAACGATCGTCGTCGGTGGTTTTGTTCAGGAGTCGATCGAGGGATTTGTCCATGCTGGTTTTGGCAAAAGCACGGGCTTGGACTTCCAGTTCGTTGTCGCTGGCTTTTTTGACCGTATCGGACTTGATCTTGTCCCGGTCTTCCTGCAAATCCACCAGTTTTTCGAGGGTGATGAACTTCAGTTTTTTCTGCCACTGTTGCAGCTGCGCTTTGGTGTTTGCGGCGTAGGTTCTTTGGTCAAAATCGGTCACAATGCTGTCTATCGCCTCAAAATGGAAAGGTTTTTCCAGCAAAGCAGCGCAGTTGTTTTTGATTTCAGTGAGCCTTAACTTATACAGTTCGTTGGCTTTGTAAAAAAATGCCACAGGATTGCCTTTGATTTCCTCGTCGATGGCATGGTTGTATTTGTTGAGCTCCTTGATGTCGGATTGGAGGAAAATAATTTTTTCGGGGTCCAACTGCTTCACATAAGCGGAGACTATTTTTTCAGAAAATTCGTCATTGAAGGCTTGCGGGTTGTAGTGCTCTTGGCCCAGCAGTTGCCCGACGGTGTGTAAAATTTTGTCGTAACGCCCGTCTACACTGGGTTTTAGCATTCCGCTGCTGCTGAGTAATACGATCCCAGAGATGCATAAAGCAAAAAGAAACATTTTTTGAATGGTGTTCATCTGCGCTTGTTTGGATTATTTGGGATAAAAATAGTAAAAGTTGGTAAAAATAAACTCCCCCAGTTGGCGGGATATTGTGGGCAGGAGTTGAGAAGGTTGAGAAGGTTGAAGGTTGAAAAGGTTGAGGTACTTGAGGTTGCCGCCTAACCTTGTTTTGACTTTCAACTTTCTCAACCTTCTCAACTTCTCAACTTTTCCCTTATTTTCGCAATTCACACAACCTGTTACAGGATGCGCAAACTTTTTACCGACATCATCCTGATGGCTGCTCTAGGTGGTTTATTAGGGTGCCAAACGCAACCCAACAGCGACATGATTGAACTGAACGACAACTGGACTTTTCGACAAGCGGGCAAAGGCACCTGGCTAAGTGCCGAGGTGCCGGGTACAGTGCATACCGATTTGATGCGGCACGATAAGATTCGCGATCCTTATTTTCGCATGCAGGAAGAGGAGGTGCAGTGGGTGGACAAAGCCGATTGGGAGTATTCCTGCCGCTTTCAGGTGGCCGAGGAGTTTCTGGAATTCGACGCCGTAACCCTCGAATGCCTGGGTCTGGATACCTACGCCGATGTATACCTCAACGACAAACTCGTGATCCTGGCCGATAACTTTTTTGTGGGTTGGGAAAAAGAAGTCAAAAAACACCTGAAACCTGGCGAAAACCACTTGCGCATCTTTTTTCATTCGCCAATTACTGTTGGGCTACAAGCACTGGCCAAGCACAAATACGGACTACCCGCTACCAATGACCAATCCGAACGGGGTGGGCTGGGCGACAAACTGGTCAGTGTTTTTCTGCGCAAACCCGGCTATCATTTTGGCTGGGATTGGGGTCCACGCCTCGTGACTAGTGGCATCTATCGCCCCATTCGCCTCCAAGGCTGGAACAAAGCCCGCCTGACCGACGTGTATTTTCATCAGGATAGCTTGACCGACATCAAGGCACAGCTGAGCGCGCGTTGTGAGGTAGAATCACTGGTGGATCACGAAGCGTTGATTGAAATATTTCAGGGCGATACCCTGTTGGCCATACAGGAAGTGGCCATGCTGCAGGGCAAAAATGAATTCCATATCCCTCTTGAAATCTACGACCCGCAACTTTGGTGGACGCATGATTTGGGCAAACCACATCTCTACAACCTGACGGCTCGCCTCTCGTACCAGCGCAAACCCATCAATGCGCTGACGCGAAAAATTGGCCTACGGACCATCAAAATTGTCCAAACCCCCGATAAAAAAGGCAGTTCGTTTTATTTTGAACTCAACGGCAGGCCCATTTTTGCCAAAGGCGCCAATTACATCCCCAACGACATGTTCATCCCCCGCGTGGGGCCCGAAAAATACCGGAACCTAATCCGCTCCACCGTAGACGCCAACATGAACATGCTGCGCATCTGGGGCGGCGGTTTTTATGAAAACGACATCTTTTACGATTTGTGCAACGAAGCAGGCGTGCTGGTTTGGCAAGACTTCATGTTTGCCTGTAGCATGTACCCCGGTGACCCAGAATTCTTGCGCAACGTGGAAGAGGAGGCGGTGTACAACGTCAAACGCCTGCGCAATCACCCCTGCATTGCGCTGTGGTGTGGCAACAACGAAATCGATGTGGCGTGGTCGCAATACAACGAATTTATGGGCTGGGGTTGGAAGCAGCAATACACTATGGATCAACGCCGGGTGATCTGGAATACGTATGATACCATTTTTCACAAACTTTTGCCTACGGTGGTCGGCGCGCACCATCCGGGTATGTTTTATTGGCCCTCCTCGCCCTTCAACGTCCCTGGCAAACACGCCAACAGCCATACCCCCAATGGCGACATCCACTACTGGGGTGTCTGGCATGCTGAGCACCCTTTCAGCGCGTATTACGACAACATCGGGCGTTTCATGAGCGAGTACGGGTTTCAGTCTTTCCCGGAGTTGAAAACGGTCAAAACCTACGCCCTGCCCGAGGATTGGAACATTGAATCCCCCGTGATGGCGGCGCACCAACGCAGCGGGATCGGCAATTTGCGCATCCGCAGTTACATGCAACAGCATTATCAGGTGCCTAAAGATTTTGCGCAATTTTTGTACGTCGGACAGCTGCTGCAAGCCGAGGGCATCAAAATGGCCATCGAGGCGCATCGGGCCAGTATGCCTTACTGCATGGGCTCTTTGTACTGGCAAATCAACGACGTTTGGCCGGTGGCCTCCTGGTCGGGTATGGATTATTACCAGCGCTGGAAGGCGATGCACTACTTCATCAAAAAAGCCTTTGAACGCACGATCACCGCCGCACTGGTCAAAGACGGAAAGGTACGCATCAGCGTCATTTCCGATGAACTGGGCGCACGGGAAGGGGAACTGCGCCTGCGTTTGTACGATTTTGCGGGTACTAAATTGTGGAAAAAAGACACGATCATCCAGATGCCAGAAAACAGCGCCCTAACTGCGCTTGAATTGCCCATCGCTGAAATGTGTGATTCACTAACGGCCAAAAAGGTGTTCCTTCAGGTGGATTTGTACGTTGAGGGTCAACGGATCTTCCGCAATCCGGTCTATCTGGTCAACGCCAAACACCTGGAACTGCCCCAGCAGGTGCAAATTGAAAAACGGGTGCTGCCGAGTGACGATGGCTACCTGATTCGCCTGAGCGCAAACCAGTTGGTGAAAAACGTATTCCTCGATTTTGGGGACGAAGTAGAGGGCTTTTTTACGGACAACTATTTTGATCTCCTGCCAGGAGAGATGGTACACTTGGTGTTTAGGCCGGAAAAAAAGGGCGTAAAGTTGACGGCGGAGGATTTGCAGGTGCTGAGTTTGGGGGATACGGTGCAGGGGGTGATTCAGTAATGACCCCAGAGCGAACCCGGGGATTTTCTCCGCTTTTTTTATTTCAATTTCAACCCCGTTAACTCCTCGGCTATCTTCCGATCATTGGACAACCTCGGCACCTTGTTCTGTCCGCCCAACTTGCCCTGGCTTTTCATGTATTCCCGAAAAGCATCTTTGTGCAGCGGCGTAATGACCAGTGGGCGCAGAATATTGCCCTCAATCAGGTCCTGGTAATAGATGTTTTGTTGGATCATCAATTCATCCAGGCGGGCGGAAAACGCCGCCAAATTTTCTGGCAAACCATCAAATTCAACGAACCATTCGTGGTACGGAAAGCCTCCTTCGGGAGGAGTCACTTGTGGAGCAACCGTAAATTCCACCACTTTTACGCCTTGTTCATGGCAAACCTGTAGCATTGCTTCTTCTACTTCTTTGCCAATAACGTGTTCCCCAAAAGCAGAAATGAAGTGTTTGATGCGCCCGCTCACGATCAGCCGAGGAGGATCGATCGACACAAATTGCACTGTATCACCGAGGTTGTAGCCCCAGAGCCCCGCATTGTTGTTGATGATCAGGGCGTAATTGACGCCCGGCTGTACATCCTTGAGCCAAAGCCGGGTGGGGTTTTCGAGGAAAATTTCTTCCGCAGGAACAAATTCAAAGAAGATCCCCGATGCCGCGTTGAGCAATAAACCTGGTTCATTCTGGTTGTCCTGGAAAGCCACAAATCCTTCCGAAGCCGGATAAGTTTCTACACTGTCGATGCGCCCGCCGGTCAATTCTTCCAGTTTGGCGCGGTAGGGTTCGTAATTCACGCCGCCATAAACAAACACCGAAAAATCGGGGAAAATTTCCTTGATTGTTTTTTTGCCCGAGCGTTCAATCAACCGTTCGTAATACATCTGTACCCAGGGGGGAATGCCGCTGATGAGGCGCATGTTTTGGGACAGGGTTTCCTCCACAATCCGATCCAGTTTGGTTTCCCAATCTTCGATGCAGTTGGTTTCGTAGCTCGGCATTTGGCTGCTGCGCAACCAGGCCGGAATCATGTGATTGGAAATGCCCGAAAGGCGTCCGGTAGGGATGCCCGCGGTTTCAGTGAGTTCTGGGCTCCCGGAGAGGAAAATCACTTTTCCATCCAGCCATTGGCCATTTCCCGTTTGGGCGTAATAATTGAATAAGGCATTGCGGGCCGATCCAAAATGGTTGGGGATACTTTGATTGGAAATGGGGATGTATTTCACCCCGGAAGTGGTGCCCGAGGTTTTGGCAAAATAAGCCGGACGGCCTTTCCACAATACATCCGATTCCCCAGCTTTGATGCGTTCGATATAAGGTTTGATGCCTTCGTAGTCCCGGATAGGTACCCGCTCAACGTAATCTTGATACGACCGAATTTGATCAAAACCATGCGCTTTGCCGAAGGCCGTGTTTTTCCCCGTTGCTATCAGTTGTTTAAAAATCTGTTCTTGTTCTGGTACAGCACGAGCCGACCAGCGCTTGATATCGCGGGCAATTTTGTGGGCAAAAGGTTTGATGATGCTGGAACGAAAACCCATTGTACGGAGTGAAAAGTGAAAAGTGAAAAATGAAAAGTTGATGAATTCAAAAAAAGATCATCCATCCCACATGCTGCAAAAGTAAACTTTTTCCTGTTTTTAACTCATAACTCATAACTCATCATTCCCTCAGGTCTTCCACATGATACCCCGGATAACTCGCCTTGTTGAACACAAAGCTCGCATCCGCCAGCGCTTTATTCGGTGTGATGGTATTCATCACCAGCGTATACCGCGAACCATCCTTGCTGAACACTTTCAACTCAATGAAATCCTGGGTCTTTTTGTCCAGAGTGAGGCGCAGTTTGGAGTACTCGGAGTATTTATCGGTAGGTTTAAATTCAATTTCTTGTACCACCCGCTTGCCTTGGGCAAACTCATTGGTGATGGCGTAGATGAAGTCCTTGCGCAAATAGATCCGAAACAGCGCCTGGGGGGAAAGGATGCCATCGTCGTCATTCGGACCGGGGACATTGTTGACTTGTACTTCTTTATTTTTGGGCAATACGACCCATACAGACTTGCCGTCCGAAATCACGGTTTGTTGGTTGAAGTCCACCCGGTACTTTGCGCCTTTTTGCAGGAGTTTTCCTTTTTGGATTTCCTTGGGCTGTTGAGGCATTTCCAAAGTCAGCGAGAAATCGGCTTCAAGGGTTTTGTAACCTTCGTATTTGGCCTTCATTTTGTCCAATACCAGCTTGGTGGCCGGATCGGAAGTTTCTTTGGGGGTGTCGTCACCTTGGTTTTTGTTTGTGCAGGCAATACACATACAGTGATGGCAAAAAGACTGAACAAAAGCAATATTCTCATCGACTTTAAAATTTGTTGGATTTAAACGTCATTTAGACGACTGAAATTGAATGAAGGAACGATTTACTGTGGTTAAAGTTTTGCTAAGGTGAGTACAAGGTCACCTTTTATGGGCTTATCCCACTAAAGTGACTTTCATACTTGAACTATAGTCGTCTTTTCTCCAGTTTTTAGTTTTTGCATTTTATAACAGTCGGGTTTTATTAGGTAGCCAGGGGGATTCCTCTGGCTTTTTTTGTCACCCAACCAAAATGAACCAGCTGCAACTTTTTTTGTTTGCTTGCAAATGCATGAAAATATGCGCATTAAAGCAAGTTTTCGACGAATGTTACGAAACTTTACAATCAGTTAACATTGCAATCGAAAATTCAACTTACCTTCGTTTTAGAATTAAACTTACTGCCATGAGCAGCATCCATTTTCATCACTCTAGTTTACTGAAAAATCAAATCCAGGAGGAATTGAAAAAACGGCTGGTAGAACGAGATTACTTCTTTGTTCCACAGCTCAATCAATTTCGCCGGGTGACGCCTACCGGGTACCAATGCATCATTTTGAATTGGATTCCAGGTGATAATTCCCATGTTTTAGAGGTATACCTGGGGGTACGACACGATGCTGTAGAAGATTTGGCCTTGCCTTTCACCAATGGTTTGCCCGAGCTTCAAAACAATAATTTCACTTTATTTACTTCCCTGAGTAAATTGTTTGAGCAGCCCGTGCAACGTTTCAACATTTGCAACGAAGAGGATATCCTGCCCGCCGTCAATGAAATTCAAAAAGGAATTTTTTCCCGAGGCATTAGTTTTTTAGAAAGGTACACCCGCCTGGAAAATGTAGACAACCTCTACAATGCTGACCCTGAATCGCCTATCGTTTATTTGCACAATCAATTGCACCGTTGTATGCGCGCCATCGCCATCGCTCGACTCAGCTTGCGTCCTGATTTTGAAAGACTTGCGGTTTCTTATCGCGAACAACTCAAACAATTGGGTGTAGCAGAAGTAGTGCTAGACCGTTACGATCGCCTCTGGCGTTATTTGCGCACCTATTCCATGAATTGATTCACCCCTAGATTGATCTACACAACATTGGGTAAAATCAGCCCGCAATCCCTTAATTCCTTTTCTGATTTCAACTTTTCTGAAAAAATGTTCAATTTTGTGCGTTTGACAGTAGACTTGTTGTAACGGCTAATTGGTTTTCCATGCAATTGAAAAAAATTCAAGAAGTACTCGAGCAATTCAAAACCCACCTGGAATCGGAGCAAAAAGAGCAACACCTCTACGTTTACGAATCACAAAAGATTTTTCAGGAAAATTGGGATCTGGGCGTTTCCGATCTGGCTGGAATGTACAACCGCTCCCTCAACAACACCCAAACCCGTCGCCTCTGGAACCGCGAGAATTACGAACCCAAGCGCATGATGCTCGAATTTTGGCGCATGCAGCCGGATTTTGTCAAACAGATGTTTCAAGACCTGTTCAATGAAAGCAAAAGTGCCGACGGCAGGGTAGGGCGCTTTGTCTTTTATTGCGACGAATTGTTGACCGAATACCTCGAAAAACATCCCCGCAGCCGGGAAGGCAAACATTTTCATCAGGATGGCTACCAAATGGTTTCCCTGTATCTGACCTTTCGCTACCCGGATCAATACACGCTTTACGCACTCGATCGGTTCAAACGCTTGCTGACCACCTTGGGTACTCCGGAGATTCCAGCCACGCACGACTTTGAAAGATTCTGCAAATGGTAACGACCCTTTGGGGCTTTATGCAAAAAGATGAAGCGCTCATGGAAGCCCATCGCGCCCGTTTAGAAGAAGGCAAGCACTACCAGGGCGAGAGTTTATTGCCCGTTTACGAATTGATGCAGATCATTTAATCTTTAAACAAGCTCATAAAAAACACACGGTGTCCCTAAAAGTGCTGATCATTCGTTTTTCATCAATTGGTGATATTGTATTGACCACGCCCGTTGTGCGTTGTTTGAAGCAACAACTGGATGCAGAAGTACATTTCCTGACCAAAAAACCATTCAGAAGCATCCTGGACGCCAATCCATATGTCGACAAAGTTTATGCGATTAAATCGAAAATTGGGGAAATCAGTGAGGAATTAAAACGCGAGCAATACGATTGGGTCATCGATTTGCACCACAATCTACGCAGTTTACAAGTCAAACGTTTGTTGCGCCGCCCTAGCCGCTCCTTCAATAAAATCAACCTGCAAAAGTGGCTGATGGTCAATTTTAAGTGGAATCTCTTGCCCGATCGGCACATTGTACACCGCTACCTGGAAACCACCAAGCACCTGGGCATTCAATACGACGGACAAGGCCTGGATTATTTCATCCCCGCAGCCCAGGAAGTTCCCCTTTGCAAAAAGGGGATTACGTGGCCTTGGTCATCGGTGCCGCTCATGCCACCAAACGTTTGCCGTTGGGGAAACTCGTGGCCATTTGTCAGGGCATCAATTGTCCCGTTTTGCTCTTAGGAGGGCCTGATGATCGAAATGTCGCCGAGCAAATTGCGGCCCTGGCGGGTGCCCATGTTCTCAACACCTGTGGGCAATACAGTCTGCACCAATCGGCATCTTTGGTTCGCCAATCCCGACTAGTCATCACCCACGATACCGGCTTGATGCACATTGCGGCAGCGTTGCGCAAGCCCATCGTTTCGGTATGGGGGAGCACGATTCCAGAATTTGGCATGACGCCATTTTACCCTGAAGGAATGGACCACAATACCAGTGTAGAGGTCAAAAACCTCTCTTGTCGGCCTTGTTCGAAAATTGGCTACGATGCTTGCCCCAAGGGGCATTTTAGTTGTATGGCAAACATCGATTTACAAAAAATCACCAGCATTGCTGAACTGTCCGCTGCTGAAAAGATTAGCTGATGGGTGACATAAAATAAAAAAAAACGCCAAAAGCACTCAATACAATCCATAATTCCAGCGAATCTGCGTTAATTTGTTTGTGCGGTCGATAGATAACCGCTAACTTACCGTTTAAAAACCAGCGTATGAGAATTTTCTACCGGCTGAGCTTCTTTTTTTTGCTTTGCACTACGGTCCATCTGGGAGCCCAAGACATTCATTTTTCCCAGTACAACATGTCACCACTGACCCTCAACCCCGCCCATGCTGGTGCTTTTTTTGGTACAGCCCGGATTGGAGGTATTTATCGGGACCAATGGCTGTTCCTGCCCAAAGATTTTTCAACCCGCTCGTTTTTTATTGATGCGCCGGTTGTCAAAGGTTTTCGCAAAAAACGCAACGACTGGGTTGGCGCTGGATTTATGTTTTATGGCGATCGCGCGGGCACCTCTCGCCTGGGCTCATCCATGCAAGGTGCCATCAATGGCTCCTACCATTTTGCCTTGAGCAAAAAAGGGAATCAACACATCACTTTAGGTCTATCGATGGGGAGTAGCAAATATTCGGTAAAAGCCGACAGCCTGCGCTTCGAAGAAGATATTTTGAACAATTCCGGCCAACTGCTTAGTTCAGATCGGCAACGTTTTGGCCAGGGTAGTGCCAATCCAAATGATCCCTATTATCAATCACCACTTGCTTCGCGCTCTTTCTCGGTGGGTTTGATGTACCGCGGTACCAATAAGGAAAATGACCTGCTTGAATTGGGCTTTTCAGCGGCACACGTCAACAGCCCGGAATATGGCTTCAGTTTGGGTAGCCGTGATACAACCGCTACAGGGAAAAAAGCCAACAAGGTCAAACGCCCGGCTCGCCTGGTATTGCATGGCTTGTACACCAAACACCTGACCGATAAAATTAGCATCTCCCCTTCACTGTTGGTTCAGTCCACGACGAGTTCTACCGAGATCGTACCTGAAGTGATGGGTGGATACCAATGGAACAAAGACATTCGTTTTAATGCCGGAGTGGGTTATCGCGTTGGTGATGCTGCTATCCTGCTTGCGGGGGTGGATCATAAAGATTTACGCGCGGGCTTGTCCTGGGACATGCGTTTGGGCGAATTGTCCGGCGATCAGGGCATCAAAGGAGGTTTTGAGTTGGCAGCGAACTACATCATCAAAATTTACAAAAAGCCCAACGTGCCCCCTTCACTCTTGTGTCCAAGACTTTAATTGAAAGCACCAAATTAGCACGCCAAATATCCTTTGCTGATATGAAAAGTTATTTTTCAATGTTGTTTTTGCTTCTTTTTGCCGGTGTTGCGCTGCACGCACAGCCTTTGCGCAAGTCTTCGCGTGAAGCCAACATGGAAGCTGCGGAGGCGGCCATGGCTGAAAAGAATTACTATCAGGCAGTGACGCTGCTTGAAAAGGCGTATGAAGAAATTGAAGATGAGTCGTTACTGCCCCAACTGGCGGAAATGAATTACCAACTGCGGGACTACACCAAGGCTGCGCGTTATTACAGCCGCTTGTTGCGCAAGGACAAACAGAACGCCTTCATCGATTTGCGCTATAAATATGGGCGGGCCCTTAAAATGAACGGCAATTGTGAAGAAGCCTTGGAAGAATTCCAAAAATTCATTGGCGCTACCAAAGATGAAAAATTAAAAGAGCTGGCCCAGTACGAAGTGGCAGGTTGTGAATTGGCGATGTCCAAAACCAAAGCCAAAGTGACGCCCAAAGTGCTGGATAAAAACGTGAGCAACGCTTTTTCAGAATATTCTCCTTCGCTGTACCGCGATGGCAGTTTGTATTTTGTAAGTTTTGATACCGATGAAGTGGTGATCGCTTCGGACTCTAGCGAGGAAAAAAGCGCGATGATCTTCAAAACTACAAAAACAGATAAAGGCTGGAATAAACCAGAGCCGCTCGACCAGAAGATCAACCGCGAAGGTTTCCAGAATTCCTTTGTTTCGTTTTCTCCCGATGGCAGCCGCATGTATTTCACCCGCGCCATCATGAAGGGCAATGAAGTTGGCGAAAGCAAAATTTTCTATAGCCAGGGCGGCGGTGACTCCTGGGGCGCTGCCGAAGAATGCACGGGAGTGAATGGAGAATACCTCTCCTTGCACCCGGTGGTCGGTGAACTTTTTGGCAAAGAAGTCCTCTTTTTTACCTCCAACATGGATGGTGGCGAAGGCGGTTTAGACCTCTATTATGCTTCTTATAAAGGAGAGGGTGTGTACGGTGACCCCATCAACCTGGGGCCAAAAATCAATACGCCTGGCGACGAGGTTACGCCATTTTACTTTGATGGCACCCTTTATTTTAGCTCCAATGGGCATCCTGGCTACGGTGGACAAGATATTTTCTTCACGGTGTGGAATGGCCAGGTTTGGAGTGAACCCCGCAACCTGGGCAATGGCTACAACTCTTCTACCGACGACCAGTATTTTTCACTGGATCGCGAAGGTTACAAGGGCTTTTTTACTTCCAATCGCCCCGGAACGGGCAAGTCAGTTAGAGCCAAAACTTGTTGTGACGATATTTACGAATTTGAAGTGCCACGCATCAAAGCTGATCTCGTAGTGGGTGTTTTTGATGTGGGCAAAAAACCACTCAAAGGCGGGACGACCAACCTGGGTACCGTGAGTACGACAGAAATCACCCCCGTTGATCAAAAACTCAACACCAACGGCAACCGTTTTGATTTTCCTTTAGTCCTGGACAAAGCTTACAAAATCAAGGTAACTGTGCCGGGTTACTTCCCTGACAGCGCGCAAGTGACGACCATCGGTTTGAAAGAAACCAAGGTATTGGAGAAGCGGTTTTTTCTTAGGGCACTGCCCGAAACCAAAGTCAAAGAAGAGCCAGAATACGATACGATTACGACCGAACAGCCCATCTTGTTGGACAACATCGTGTATGGCTACAATGATGATAAAATCACGCCTGAGTCTGAACCCGACCTCAATCTGGTGCTTGACCTGATGAAGAAATACCCGGAAATGGTGATTGAATTGAGTTCACACACCGATTACCGGGGCGTGTTGAGTACAACCAGGACTTGTCGCAACGCCGCGCCGAATCAGCGCGCAAGTGGCTATTGCAAAAAGGGATTGCTCCTTCACGGATTCAAGCCAAAGGCTATGGTGAAGCTCTACCCAAGCCCGTCAATGAAAAAATGGCGTCGGAGTTTTTGTTCATGACCACCAAAGACACCCTTACCCAGGAATTCATCGACAACCTGGCCACCAAGGAAGAACAAGAAGCTGCACACCAATTGAACCGCCGTACCGAGTTCAAAATCATCAAAGGCCCCACCAAGATTGTGATCAAACGGGCCGAATTGCGCAAAAAACCAACGACAACCAAACCTGCGCCTAACCGCAACAAGCAGGTACAGGTGCCCGATACACTGCCGACAACTACTCCGGCAAAAGACACCATTCACCGCTTTTCAACCTTGTATTACGCCAAAGACCTGAAAGGAGTACCCATCATGCACTTTACGGTGCGCGAGGTGGATTTTGGCAAAGTGAAAAAAGGGGATAAACGCGAGTACACCTTTGAGTTCACCAACAAAGGCGACGCAGAATTAAAAATCGCCATCATCTCGGCTTGTGATTGCACCACTACGGATTACTCCACCGATCCAATCAAACCGGGTGAGTCCGGCAAAATCAAAGTAACCTTTGACAGCACCGATAAAACGGAGAGTGAAACGATTGATGTGGACATCATTTTGGAGAATACGATGCCGGGGAAGGATAGTCCGATTATTGAAAGGTTGCAGTATAAGTTTGAGTTGTTGAAGTAGAAAAAGAGGAGGAGTGTTTTCATTCCTCCTTTCATTTTCTTTCATTTTTTCGCCTTCACCGCCCTCACCCTTTCCTTCAGCGCCTGATACCCCATTTCCCAGGTAAAAGAAAACAGGTGAAAGCCCTCCAGATTGAGCACATCCTTGTCCAAATCTTCCATGACCCGATTCAGCACATTCAGCATGGCTTCGCGCTTGAGGTCCAAACCCTCCACGTCATGGGTATCCTTTAGCCCATTCACGATGGTCATCACCTCTTTCGCATACTGATCCGCCGTATTTTTTTGTCGCTCCATACGATTGGTATACCAGCCCAGCGCACCAGAAATGAGCGGCAAAAGAATGGAAATGAGAATGCCAAAAATTTCGATGTTCTCGGTAAAAAAGTTCGGCTTTTCGCGATCATAAAAAGCCTGTGCTCCGGGGTGCAAGGGAATAAAAGTCCCTTGTCGGCCATCGGGCTGCGCAATGGAGCCACTAAGGTGTTGGTATTCAGGCCCCAATGCTTTGATCAGGTCATTGCGGCGTTCAAACAACAATTGCGTTACCAAACGCACCGCTTCTTTGTCGGTTTTGTCTCGGGCCACCAATAAACGTGGCACGGCAATGGTTGGTGTAGTTTCTGCTGGAATGTACGGATCTCCGCCGTAAGCGCCCCTCGGAATGCTGCTGGCCGCCAATGAGGGGCGATCAATCCGAAAGGCATCGATGTCTTCAATGGGAATCAACCTGGCTTTGCCACTGTGCAATAAATCCTGGATGAAGTGATTGCCCAATGCGCGTACCGCAAAAGTGGCATCCAAAGAATCGGCAGCCATGCGTCGATTGATCTCTCGACTTGAAAAATAGTAGGCATCAAGATCATTTTCACCGATGCCATAATAGTGCGCTAAAGCCCAGAAGGAAGCATATTGTCCACTGCCTTTTTCTGGCAAGGCTATTTTTTTGCCTTTGAGGTCACGTATGGTTTTGATGTCGCTTCCTTCACGGGCCACCAATTGAAACAAATCGGCATACAGGATGGCTACAATTCCGCCGTTATCTGGAAAATGTTCAACATCGGCTTGCAATAGCGCAAAATCAGCTTTCCCCTGGATGATGGAGTCCGCGTTGGCTTCCGAGCCTGGGGTTTCCAAGACGGTAGTATTCCTGATTTTATACCCATAATGTTCGGCAACTACCTTTTTGATGGCCTGGGCAAATTCATAACCTTCTCCATTTTGCCTACCCGCGCAAATGCTGAGGTTGACTTTACGGTACAACTGGAAATAAAAAGAAATGGCAAACCAGGCCAAAATTACCAGCATGATTACGCTGCTGAAGACCAAGATGCGCTTGAGGAGATGTGCTTGCATGGTTTGGATTTGTTCCACGACTGAACTTGCCGCCCACGGCTAAAGTCATGGGTTGGGGTTATTTGCTGAACTCCTCAAACGGAATATCCGTGATGTCAAACCGCTCAAACCCAATAAAATCGTAGTGCCACCATTCCCATTTGTAAATGGCAAAACCATTTTTGGTCATTGCTTCACGCAGAATAGAACGGTTTTTGCGTTCTTCTTCCGTGCCCCCCTGGTAATCGTGGAAAGAACGTTCGGTGGTTTCATCGTAGCCCGAAGGCATCGGCAGGGTTTTACCCGTTTTGAGGTCGACTAAGGTGAGGTCAATGGCACAGCCGCGGTTGTGGCGTGAGCCGCGCCAGGGAGCAGCTACAAAGGTGGTGTCGCGGATGGCCGCATAAAAAAGACAGGTGACCGCATAAGGCCGGTAGCCATCAAAAATTTTGAGGCCCAGGCCTTGAGTGTTCAACTCTGCCTGGATTTTTTGCAGTGCTTCCACTACCGGCTTGCGGGCAAAAGCGCGGGCTTGTTTGTACACGCGTTGCTTGATGAGGTTGTCTTTGGTGGCATACTTGATGTCGAGTTTGACACTGGGGATTGCCTTGATGATTTCGACCAGTTCATTTTCGGGGTTTTCGGCTAGTTTTTGGCGGTAGCCCTCTATAGAATTCACAACTTTTAGCCCACAAGATTGCGCCCGCAGCGCAAATGAATTTGTCAATAATAGACAGAACAGGATTAGTCTTTGCATCATGGTGGTGTTTTTTAAAAAGTAGCATAAAAATAACCTGTAATGAATCGATTTCTGCATTTTTTGGTATTTTTTGCCATTTTGCTGCCTGCCTTCGCCCAGGCCCAACCCTTCAAATTTGCCCATATCTCGGACACGCACATTGGCGGCGGGGCAACAGCCGCAGAAGACCTGGAACGTACCGTCCGCGACATCAATGCCCAAGACGATATCGCTTTTGTGATCCACTCGGGCGACGTGACCGAGTTTGGTTCAGATGCGGAGCTCCGGCAAGCCAAAAATATCCTGAGCCAACTCAATAAACCCTTGTACATCGTTCCGGGCAACCACGATACCAAATGGTCGGAAAGTGGCTGCAACAGTTTTCGCGCCATCTTTGGGGGTGATCGTTTTGCTTTTGACCATGGGGGGTATCGCTTTATCGGCTGCAACAGTGGTCCCAATATGCGCATGGCACCGGGACTGGTGCCGAGGGAAGATTTGGTCTGGCTCGACTCCATCGTCAGTGCTACTTCCCCCCAGCAAGCGATCATTTTTGTCAATCATTACCCGTTGGATGCAGGCCTGGCCAACTGGTATCAGGTCATCGATATTTTAAAAAAACGGAATACCCAGGTTGCCCTCTGTGGCCATGGGCACCGCAACAAAAATATGGACGCGGCAGGGATTCCGAATGTGATGGGGCGCTCTAATTTGCGTGCAAAAGACCCCGTAGGAGGCTACAATGTGGTGAGCATGCAGTTCGACACCATGTACTACACTGAACGCCGACCCCTGCGCACCCAACCCAACGAAGGTATTCAGGTGATGGAGACCCAGGGGGAAGATTTGCCCGTGTGGAACAAAGTTTTCCTGTACAAACACCCTTACGCCAATCAAGCGGATGACGCAATTACTCGCCCTTCGTACGCCATCAACGAGCAGTATCCGCAAGTCAAAACGGTTTGGAAATTTCAGGACAAAAGTGACATCGGGGCTGGAATTGTGGCCAATGCGGAATTGGCTTTATATCCCAACAGTGCGGGCCTATTGGTAGCACTGGATGTAAAAACAGGCAAACAAAAATGGACCTACGCTACGCGAGGCAAAATATTTTCAACTCCTGCGCTGGGCAAAGACCGGGTAGTGCTGGCCTCAACCGACAGCGTGGTGTATTGTTTGGCCCTGCAAACCGGGAAATTATTGTGGAAACTCAAAACCAATAAATCCATCGTGGCCTCCCCGCTAATCGATGGCGAATTGGTTTTCCTGGGTAGCTCGGAAGGGAAATTCCGGGCCTTGGCCCTGAAAGATGGCAAAGAATTGTGGTCTTTCAATGGCGTTGTCGGTTTTGTAGAAAGTATACCCTGTGCGGATGCCGAGCGGGTTTACTTCGGAGACTGGGGTACGTTTTTTTATGCTTTGGATAAAAAAACCGGAAAATTCCTCTGGCGCTGGAGCAATGGACAAGCCCGTGGGTATTCACCCGCCGCATGCCAACCCGTTTTGGCGGAGGGCAAGGTTTTTATCGCCGCACCAGATCGTCACCTCACTGCTCTGGATGCCGCAACGGGCAAAGAAGTATGGCGAAGCAATTATGCCAAAGGCCGGGAATCCATCGGCATTTCCACCGATCGGAAGTCCATCTACAGCAAAGCCATGCAGGATTCATTGGTCACTTTTGACACCAAGGGGCAAAAATTGTGGAGCTTGAATCTGGGCTTTGGCTACGAAATTGGCCCCTCTCCAACGGTAGAGCGCGATGGCGTAATTTATTTGGCTACCGATAAGGGGGTGGTGTATGCGGTTGATCAGCAAAAACGCCAGACTGCCTGGGCGCATAAATTGTCCAACGCTTTGGTGAACAATGTATTCCCACTTGGAAATGGAGAAATCCTGACTACGACGATGGATGGGTGGGTCGCCAGGCTAAAAATGGATTGAGATTTTGGATTTCAAGTGTACCCCTGACCCGCACCTCGGCAATTCACCTCGGTCACGACCAGTTTGTCAGGGGTACACTGAAATCCGGGAAAATCCTACGGCGCCGGATCCGGAATAGCCGCGTGCACCGCTTCAATCTCCTTCAATACCTCTGCCGACAGCACCACATCAATGCTGTCAATGTTTTCTTTCAACTGCGCCATGGTCGTTGCACCGATGATGTTGCTGGTCAAAAACGGGCGACTATTGACGAAGGCCAGTGCCATTTGAGCCGGATGGAGTCCGTGTTTTTCGGCGATTTTCAAGTAACCCTCCACCGCTTCCAGGCATTGGGGACTGTTGTAGCGAGTGTATTGTTTGTACAAGGTAATGCGTGCTTTGCTCAGGTCTTCTCCCGGACGGTTAAATTTGCCCGATAATCGGCCAAAACCCAGCGGAGAATAGGCCAATAACCCGACCTTTTCCCGAATGGCCATTTCTGCCAAACCCACTTCAAACAAACGATTGAGTAGATTGTAAGGATTCTGAATACTGGCAACCCGCGGTAGATTATCGCGCTCACTTTCTTGCAAAAACCGCATGACTCCCCAGGGCGCTTCATTGGATAGCCCCACGTGGCGGATTTTTCCGGCTTTGACCAATTCACCAAGGGTATGCAAGACCTCATTGAAGTTGTCCATCCAGGGATCGTTTGGATCGTAGATGAAACCCCTTTTACCAAACATGTTCATTTTGCGCTCCGGCCAATGCAACTGATAAAGATCGATGTAATCGGTTTGCAGGCGGCTCAAACTGCCCTCCAGTGCGGCATTGATCTGTTCTTTCGAAAAATTGAAAGGACCACGGGGAATTTCATACAAACTGAACGGACCAGTTATTTTTGAGGCAAGAATTACTTTATCCCGCTTGCCGGTTTTTTTGAACCAGGTGCCGAGGATGCGCTCGGTACTGCCCTGGGTTTCTTTGCGCGCGGGTACGGAATACATTTCGGCGGTGTCAAAAAAATTGATGCCACGTTCCAGCGCATAATCCATTTGTTCGTGGCCTTCGGCTTCGGTATTTTGTTCTCCAAAGGTCATGGTTCCCAAACAAATGGCACTTACATTGAGGTCGGTTTTTCCCAGTTGACGGTATTGCATAGTAGCTGTTGTGAATGGTTTGATGGTAAAAATAGGGGTAAAAAGTCCAATACCAACGTTACAAATGGAAAAAAGGATTAAATTAGAACGCTGTTTTCGTTTAACTGTCTTTTGTACAAACACCCAAGCCTATGACTAACCAATTGAATTGTATTTCCTGTGGAAACGCGATTGCCGCTGAGGATGTCAATCTGCAAAACTTGGTGGCCAAGTGCAGGCAGTGCAATGCTGTTTTTTCCTTCATGCCACAAAATGCTTCCACCGCTTCTTTTCTGGAATACAAAGACCCTCTGGAACAAACTTTAACAGAAGATTTTTTGCGAAGACCTGACGATGGTCGTGAAGTCGAAATGCCCAGCAGTGTCATGATGGAGCGGGATTTTGGTGAATTGCGCTTTACCATTCCCTGGCGAAAGACCCGGCGCTGGGGCTTTTTTCTGTTGTTCACCATTATTTGGAATGGTATCCTTACTCCATTTATTGTTGTGGGTATCGCTACTGGCAGTTGGGAAATCCTCTTGTTTACCAGCATCCACACCATTGTTGGCGTTTCTTTCTTGCTGTATACATTGGGGTTGATCTTCAACAAAACCAGTATTGTAGTGACCAGCCAGGGCGTCGACATCAAAAATGGCCCGATTCCCATCCCGTTTAACCCCAATCGGTTTATGGCCGTGCGGGACATTCAACAACTGTTCGTGGAAGAATACGTACCCAGCAAAACCAATGGGCAACCAGACTATACCTACGCGGTAACGGCATTGACCCGCAGCCACGAGCGTCAACGTTTGGTAGGTGGATTCTCACAACCTGGCCATGCCTTGTACCTGGAACAGGAGATTGAAAACTTTTTAAACATCAAAAACAAAGCGATCCCACGTGTTTAATACTTTAATGACAACAATGGAAAAAAATAAACCTCAAAATGAGCAAATCGAAGTTCCATCGGATATGGAAATTGTATGTAGCGCAGATGAACTGTATATTGTTTTTCCTTGGGATACTCGTAAAAACAAGTGGGGCATATGGGCAATCACCATTTTTTGGAATGGATTCGTATTGTTTTTATACATTATGGCCTTCATTCATCAGATTGCAGAATTCGTATTGTTTGGCACCATCCATTTATTGATTGGAATGTATTTTATACTTTTTGCGTTGGGTTCAATTTACAATAAAGTATCAATTAAAGTAACGGCGCAGGGCATAGAGATGAAAAACGCACCTATTTATTTGCCATTTATGTACAGAACTTTTTTTGAATACCATACCGAAATAAATAAAATTTATTATGAAATCTATCGCCCAATCCTTGCCGGTGAACGCCCTCATGACATACATGCTTTAACGGTTTTAACCCCTTATGAACGCCACCGCATCATAAAACACACCAGGCCAGCGTACGTGAAAGCAGTGGCAAAAGAAATCTCTAGATTCATGGCTGGATTGAGTTGAAGTTTCGGTCGATCTATACCCTAGAATTGTCGAATCATTCTTTGGAATGCCCTCGCTTTTCAGTTATCTTTAGCCTGTCTTTCCCGAAAATTTAACAATCTCAAAAATCCAAACTGCCATGGGATTTTTCAATGAAATCAAAAAAGTGTTGTTCGGTGCACAATCTTTGGGCAAATCCGCTGCGAATAAAGCCGTAGAAACCGCCAAAGAAGCTGGACAAGAAATAAAAGAGCGCTCCGGAGAAATGGCCAGTAAAGCCGAGGATTTCCTCAATAGTGCGCTGGACAAAGTTGAAGACCTGGGTGCAATCGTCATCGATAAAGCGCAGGATGTCATGGGGACCAAAAAGGAACCTGAAACCCCAACTACTCCTCCGGTAGCCGAAACGCCAACGGCTCCCGCCGATGCCATCAATAGCCTGTTTGAAGAAACCCAAAAACAACAAACTACGGCTACACCACCTCCAGTGAGCGCTAACCCTGCCACCGAAGACCATTCCCTCAATTTTGATGCTTTGGACAGCACCGATACCGGAGCACCAAGGGAAAAATCAACCGCGGAGAAAATCGGTTCAAAAGTGCTGGACACGACCATCGAAGCGGGTAAAAAAGTAGAAGAAGTAGCTGCAAAAGCCGGCGAAAAACTGCTGGACGTGGGCAGCTCCGTATTCGAGACCATGAAAGAAGTGGCCGGCTCGGTAGGGGAGAAGGTGATCGAAAAAGGTGGCGAAGTCTGGGAAAAAGTGAAAGAAATGCAAGGCGAGGTCATCACCAAGACCGACGAAATCTACGAAAAAGCCAAAAAAGAAGCCTCCTCGGAAAAACACCAAAACCAGATGGAAGACCTCATTCAGAAAGCCAAAGAAATGGGGGATAAAATTGAAGAGAAGGCCAAAGACAAAGACCGTACTTTTATGGATGTGATGGACGACGCCAAAAAGAACGACCTCAGCAAACACGATGATTTCTTTGATAAAGCCAAACGTTGGGCCGATGGCGACAGTGGCGCTTTTTCCAAGGAGCCACGCATCAGCAAAGATCCCAATTTCCAATCCGATAAAGGCAACAAAACCCACGGATTTGAAGACGGTGACAAGGATGGCGATGATCTGATCGACGATGCGATCATTGACGATACCAAACCTGAGTAACGATTTAGGGTTCGAAGGTTGGGAGTTTTAGGTTGCGGAGACTAACCCCGAACTCTGAACTCCTAAAACCCGAAACCTTAAAACCTAAGCCTTCAAATCAATGTCCTCCTGGGAACGCCAACATTCCGAACCTGGCCCTGACCTCAAGCTCTTCAAAGCCCGCTTCGATCACCTGACCAATCCGCGCAACGGCATCACCGAACGGATGGTCATCCTCAATTCGCCCGATGCGGCCAACGTGGTGGCCATTACACCCAATCAGGAGCTGATCCTGGCGCGGCAATACCGCGTAGGCATTGGGTTCGAAACCCTGGAATTGCCCGGTGGAATTGTAGATGAAGGCGAAGAACACCATTTTGCCGCCCAACGCGAACTGCGCGAAGAAACAGGTTATGCCAGTGCCAACTGGTCATTTTTGGGCAGTATTCCCTCCAATCCGGTATTCATGGATTCGTACATCCACCACTGGCTGGCCACCGATTGTACCCCTTCTCACGCCATTGACCTGGACACCGGCGAAGCAGTAGAGATGGAATTAATGCCTCTTGAAGAAGCCTTTCAATGCTGGAAATCAGGCTTTTTCCAACATCCCCATACTGTAAACGGACTATTGTTGTATTTTCGTGACAGGTTGATGTAGCCACCCAGGCAGCGATTTTTATGCTTGTTGGCTCTACTCAAAAGACCTGTTAAACTTGTGACGGAAAAAGAAATCATCGAAGGTTGTTTGCGGCAAAAACGAGACTGCCAACAGGAGCTTTTCCGGCGCTACGCTGGAAAGATGCTCGTAGTCTGCATGCGTTATGCCCGGCACCAGATGGAAGCTGAAGACGTGATTCAGGATGCTTTCATCAAAATCTTCGATCATTTGCATCAGTTTCAGCACAAAGGCTCCTTTGAGGGCTGGATTCGCCGCATTGTGGTGAATACCGCGCTGAAAACTTTTGACCGCAAAAGTTTTACACACGAGCAATACGGCCTGGATGTACGCGAGGATTTTTCCGCCGCCGAACCCAGCGTGTATGCACAGCTTAGTGAAGAAGAACTGCTGGGCCTCATCGCCCAACTTCCGGATGGTTACCGCATCGTGTTCAACCTGTACGCCATTGAAGGCTACAGCCACGCCGAGGTTGCGGACATGCTGGGGGTACAAGAAAGTACTTCGCGGTCGCAATTGGTAAAAGCCCGCAAGATGCTGCAGGCCATGGTCATGAATTTACAAAAAGTTACCGTATGAGTGAGCACAATCCCATCGATGCGTTGTTTCGGGATCGACTGCACGACCACAGCATGGACGCACCCATGCACCTTTGGGATGCACTGGACGCCCGGCGAACTGCGCAAATCAAACAGAAGAATCGGCGCAAATTGGGTTTGTGGTTGAGCTCCGCCGTCCTCTTGTTGGGCACGGTTGGGGCATTGCTGCTTTGGATAAATCAGGAGGAGAATACCCCGCAAGTTCCCGCGATTCAGCAGCAGGAATTGAAAAAAGCTCCCGCTGTAAGCTCGGATCAAGTTCGGGCCGATGCGACAAAGGAACTGGAAACAAAAAGCATCCATGCGGAGGAAACGGCTACCGCAATTACAAGTATTGGCAGTACTAAACCGGACACGGGCGAAAAAGCTGCTGGTACTTCTACTGCAAAGCTGCTCAATCAAAATGAAACACGAGTCGCCGGAAATACAAAGCAGGAGGTTTCGCTCCATAAGGATGAATCCAGGATCTCCAATCAAGCCCACACTGAAAATAATACTACGCAGCAAGCCATACTCAATTCGCTTCCCCCTGATCAGGGAGTAGCATCGGGCAATGTAAACAATGCCAATCTTGCCGTTGCCAATCAAACCGAAGCAATGACTGAAGCTGCGGCTACAGAAGAGGAGATGCTTCCACTGGCGCAGTTGAACGAACTTGATCCGCGCAGTTTTGACGTAGCCTATGAACCCGTTTTTGCGCTGGAAGGCCGTCCTTTGTACGTGCCTCGCACCAGGGGTTGGCGGGTATACGGTGAGTTGTTTGGGGCAGTAGATGTGCCCACCCGCACACTGGAAGCTCGGGAGCCTGAATTTGAGGCGTATCGACAAGCAAGAGAACAATCGGAACAGGTACAGGCTGGACAACGGGTAGCCTTACGTTTTTCGATGATTTCCGTCGATGGCATTGCCGTGCGCAGTGGAATCAGTTATGGCACCCACCGCGAAACATTTAGTTACCAACAAACCACACAAAACAACCGCTTTCAAACCATTGATATCCCGGTCATCCTGGGTTACGAACGCAACAATCTGGGCAAATTTACCCTCTCGGCCAATGCCGGGGTGTACCTGAACATGGCCTTCAACCAGCACGGAAACTTCCTGGCACCAGACTTGAACAAAACGCTGGAATTCTCCAGCAACAAACCGGATGCCTATCCTGCTTTCCGCAACTCCCTAGGGATTGCCTGGTACGGCAGTATTGCGGCGAGTTACCCCATCACCCCTCGTTTGCGCCTGGTGCTGGAGCCTTACGTATTGCGCAATACAGGTTCATTTACAGCCAAAGATTATGCCATCGACCAGCGCTATCAAAACTGGGGCATCAACATTGGCATCCGCAAAAAGATCAACAAGTACATTTATTTCGCAAAACCATAAAAAAAGGATAGACCCGGGCAGCATTTTTTCAAGTGCCTGGGTCTATCTTTTGAAATGACCAACGCCCACGACTCTAGTCGTGGGATTATAGACCGAGATTTTTCTTCAACATGCAGCATGGCCGCCGATCTAGGGAACTGGATCGGCGGCCTTTTTGATTGTGATTTTCTGCGGAAATTAACTCTCCCCCTCCACCCAAACCATCTCAATCTGCCTCCGCTGCAAGTTCGTACTCGCAATCCGCACCTGGATCTCTTGCCCCATGGTGTATTCCTTTTTGCTGTACGTCCCCCGAATCCGCAAGCGACCTGGGTCGATTTCAAACGGTTCGTTCATGGTTTCGAAGCTCACCATGCCTTCGCAGCGGTTGCCGCGCAGCTCGATGAAGATGCCCCGATCGCCGATGCCAGAGATGAAGCCGGGAAAACTTCGCCCAGGTGTTTGGACATGAATTCCACCTGCTTGTACTTGATCGATTCCCGTTCTGCGTCCGCGGCCCGGCGTTCCTGTTTGGAGACGTGTTTGCACATTTCCTCCAGTTTTTCCTTGTTGACGCGGTGAATGGCTTTGAGGTTGTCGAACAAAATCCGGTGCGCCAACACGTCCGAATACCGGCGGATGGGCGAGGTGAAGTGGCTGTAAAAATCAAAAGCCAAACCGTAGTGGCCGATGTTGTCACTCGAATATTCGGCTTTGGCCATGGTGCGGATGGCGATCGGCCCCAGGATGCTCAGGGCTTCATTCTCTTCCGCCAGGGCTGCCAGTTTGTTGAAGGAGCGGGCGATGTCTTTCGGGGTGGTCACGTTCATTTCTACCCCCATTTGGCGGGCAAAACGAGCCAGTTCTTCTACTTTATCCGTATTGGGCTCGTCGTGAACGCGGTATACGAAGGGGATTTCGGAGCCATCCTGCGTCCCTTTGTTGGAGACAAACGTGGCGACCTCTTTATTGGCCAGCAACATGAAGTCTTCGATCAGCATGTGCGCGTCCTTGCGCTCTTTGGTGAACACCTCGATGGGTACCCCATTTTCATCCAGCCGGAAACGCACTTCTTCCGATTCAAAATTGATGGCCCCTTTTTTGAAGCGCTCTTTGCGCAGCTTGTGAGCAAGGGTATTGAGCACTTTTAGTTCTTTGGCAAAATCCCCTTCGCCACTGTCCAGCACGGCCTGTGCTTCTTCATAAGAAAAGCGGCGATCGGAATGAATCACCGTTTTGCCAAACCAGCGCTCTACAATTTTATCGTGCGCATCAAAAGTGAATACCGCTGAAAAGGTCAGCTTATCCTCATTGGGGCGCAAGGAACACAACTCATTGGACAGCTTTTCGGGCAACATGGGACAAACCCGGTCGACCAAATACACCGAAGTGGAGCGAGCCAGCGCCTCTTTGTCCAAAGTTGTATTTTCGTGCACATAATGGGTCACATCGGCAATGTGAACCCCCACTTCCAGGTTGCCGTTGGGCAAGTACAGGAACGAAAGGGCATCGTCAAAGTCGCGGGCATTTTCGGGGTCGATGGTAAAAGTGGGCGTTTTGCGCATGTCGCGGCGAATCGCGATTTCCACTTCCGGTATTTCCGTACCGAGTGCTTCTGCTTCCTTGATGACTTCGGGTGGAAACTCCAGGTTGAAGCCATTGTTGATGAGGATGCCCTTCATCTCAATGTCGTGGGTTCCGGCTTTACCGAGTACGTAGGTCAAAACCCCCATGGGTTGGCGGTGTTGTCCTGTGGTCCAGCTTTCAATTTTTACCACGACGCGGTCTTCGTCTTTGGCCCCCATGAGTTTGGAGGGATCAACCAGAATTTCCAGCGAGGAAGGTGGATCAACGACAACCACTGCGTTACGAGGATAAATCCAGATGGTACCGACAAAATGTTCGCGGGCGCGGGCCAGTACTTCTGTGACTTCTCCTTCGGGGCGATTGCGGCCACGCGGGAGCCAGGCTTTGATCCTGACTTTATCACCGTGTAGGGCGGTATTCATGTTTTTGGACGCAATAAAAATGTCGTTTTCCTGGCCTTCCACACTCACGTAGCCTGCTCCGGTGCGGGTCATGTCCATGGTACCTTCCAAAACCTTACGGCCAGGACCCAGGTTGCTGCTGGCCGCAGCGCCACGGAGTTTGTATTTGAAATCTTCCAATTGAACGAGATAGCCCAATTTGGCCAATTCTTCACAAGCGTATAGGATGGAATCTTTGTTGTTGTCGATGCGCAGTTTGTTGGCGATCTGCTTGGGGTTCAAGCGTTTTTTAGGATCTTTTTGGAAAAGGAGCAGTATGTCTTTTTGCAGTTCTTTAGCGCTTAGTTTACGGGTTTCACCGTGCCCCCTTTTCGGGTACTTCTTTTTTGTCATTTTGGTTAATGGGTTATAATCTGCCCTTCCGGCAGCAATTCTAATTTTTGAGTGCGGGTACCGGAGGCGTCGTAGGTCGTATCGGAATCGGATTGGCCAGACACAATCAGCATGGTCCAATCTTCATCAATGGTCGCTACGGAGGTAAGCAACGATTTTCCGTCGTAGAAGGTTCCTGCCAACACTTTTTTGTCGATCAGCAGCCCATCTTTGGTGAAGGTAACCATTACGTACTGGTAGTTCATCAATTGGGCCATCCAATATACTACGGCATGAAAATCATAGGTTTCAGGAATGCGAAAGCAGGGTACAAACTCCGTAAATTCATCTACACCATCCGCTTCCAGGGGGATGAGGTATTGATCGATCATGCGTTGTGGAAAAGGCTCATTGGTTTGACTGAAAATTCGGCTGGATTCATCGGTCAAGGTAATGGGCAATTTTACTTCTGGAAATAGTTCCAGAAAACCTGTAATTGATATGTTTATTTCTTCGGCCATTTTGAAAAATGGGATTGTTGCGGAAAACGTCGATTTTTACGAATTAACATTTTGCACACTAGTTCTTAATTTTGAACCATTCTAAATAAATGCTTTAACTGCAACTAGATTCGAACACTTTTGTGCTTCTAGCCTTGAATATATAGCTTTGTAGATGGTTTAAGGCACAACACTTGAATGTTGTCAATGGTTGCTGCCGCTGCAAAAATACACAAAACACAAAACGAAAACACATGAGTTGGCTTACAAACACGCTTTCTCCAGTTGGATTGAGCTGGTTCGGTGGGTTCCTGACCTCTTCCATCGGCAAAAAAGTACTGATGGCGCTTACCGGACTTTTCCTGATTTCCTTTTTACCGATTCACTTGTTGGGTAACTTATACTTGATGAAAGATGATGGTGGACGCGATTTTAATTTGTATGCGGAATTTATGACGCACAACAAAATCATCAAAGCCGTCTCCTATACCCTTTATCTGTCGATTGTATTGCACGCCATCCAGGGGCTTTTGTTGTGGAGACAAAATGCCAGCGCCCGGGGACAAAACTACGCGGTAAAAGTAACCCGCGCAGTAGGCACCAACGCACGTGCGGCCACCCGGATGGGGTGGTTGGGCACCATTTTGCTCATTTTCATTCTGTTGCACATGTACCAATTTTGGCTGCAAATGAAATTGGGTAATGTGCCCATGTCTTCTTACGGCGGTGAAGTGATCAAAGATTTGTACACTCCGGTGATGGTCGCTTTTGCTGACCCGATCTTTGTGGTAATCTATGTGGTCTCCATGATTGCAATTGCTTTCCACCTCTGGCACGGTTTTCAAAGTGCATTTCAAACCCTGGGTCTTAACCACAGCAAGTACACCCCGTTCATCAAGTTTTTGGGCAAAGCCTATTCAGTGCTGATTCCTGCCGGATTTGCCGTTATTCCCATTTACGTTTATGGCGACACCATGGGGTGGTGGAAGATAGGGTGTGGGTGTGATGGTGTGTGGGATCGTGCGGAGTGCATGATCGAGTGCATTTAACAAAAAGTTCTTTTACAATATAAATTGAATCAATATGGCTCTTAATGGTAAAGTTCCAGCGGGTAATCTGACGGAAAAGTGGACGAAATACCGTGCCACCATGCCGCTGGTAGCTCCCAACAATAAAAGACGCCTTGACATCATCGTAGTAGGTTCAGGTTTGGCAGGTGCTGCTGCTGCGGCTTCGCTGGGCGAGCTCGGTTACAATGTCAAGTGTTTTACTTTTCACGATAGTCCACGCCGGGCGCACTCGATTGCGGCGCAAGGGGGGATCAATGCGGCAAAAAACTACCGCAACGATGGCGATAGCACTTATCGCCTTTTTTATGACACCATCAAAGGGGGTGATTACCGTGCCCGCGAAGCCAACGTTTACCGTTTGGCCGAAGTGAGTGCCAGCATCATTGATCAAGCCGTAGCACAAGGAGTACCTTTTGCCCGCGAATACGGCGGTTTGTTGGACAACCGCTCTTTTGGCGGGGTACAAGTGAGCCGTACTTTTTACGCCCGTGGTCAGACTGGACAGCAGTTGCTGATTGGTGCATACCAGTCTTTGTCCCGTCAAATTTCACTGGGTAGCGTCGAAATGTTCAACCGCCACGAGATGCTGGATGTCGTGTTGGTGGACGGTAAAGCCCGCGGGATCATTGCCCGCAATCTGCTCACCGGTGAATTGGAGCGCCACGCCGCACATGCGGTGGTACTGGCAACGGGTGGTTATGGCAACGTATTCTACTTGTCTACCAACGCCATGATGTGCAACGTAACCGCCGCCTGGCGTTCGGTACGTCGGGGTGCGCTGATGGCCAACCCTTGTTTTACCCAAATTCACCCGACCTGTATTCCCGTAAGTGGCGATTATCAGTCCAAGTTGACGCTGATGTCGGAATCCTTGCGGAACGACGGCCGGGTATGGGTGCCCCAAAAGCAGGAAGACGCTGCGGCCATTCGCTCCGGGCACAAAAATGCCCTCGATATTCCTGAAGAAGATCGTGACTACTTCCTGGAGCGCCGTTATCCTGCTTTTGGAAACCTGGTACCCCGCGACGTGGCTTCCCGTGCCGCCAAAATAGCTTGTGATGAAGGTTTGGGCGTAGCGCCAACTGGACTCGCCGTATACCTCGATTTTTCAGCGGCCATCGAACGGTATGGTCGTTCCAAAGCCAATATGCAAGGCAACCACCACGCGGATCAAAAAACCATTGTAGAACTGGGCGAAAGGGTAGTGGAAGAAAAATACGGCAACCTCTTCGCCATGTACGAAAAAATCACTGGCGAGAATCCGTACAAGATGCCGATGAAAATTTACCCCGCAGTACACTATACGATGGGTGGCTTGTGGGTAGATTACAACCTGGAAACCAATATCCCCGGTTTGTTTGCCGCAGGGGAATGCAACTTCTCCGACCACGGCGCCAACCGCCTCGGTGCTTCGGCCTTGATGCAAGGTCTGGCCGATGGTTATTTTGTGTTGCCGTACACGATTGGCAATTTCTTGTCCAATGACATCCGTACACCGAAGTTTGATCCCAACTCCGCCGAGTTTGTACAAGCGGAAGCCGATGTAAAAGGGCGGATCGACCAACTGATGAATGCGCAAGGCAAACAATCGGTCGAAAGTTTCCACCGCCGCCTGGGCAAAATCATGTGGGAAAAATGTGGCATGGCCCGCAATGCTGAAGGCCTTACCCAAGCGCGCCGCATGATCCAGGAACTGCGTGAAGAATTCTACAAAGATGTTTTTGTACCCGGCAGTGCTACCGGAGACTACAATCCAGAATTAGAAAAAGCGCTACGCGTGGCTGACTTCTTCGAAATGGGTGAATTGATGGTCATCGATGCCCTCAACCGCCAGGAATCTTGCGGTGGTCACTTCCGCGAGGAATACCAAACGGAAGAAGGGGAAGCCTTGCGCGACGATGCCAACTACGCTTATGTAGCGGCCTGGTCGTACTCCGGCTGGGACACCGACCCGGTTTTGCACAAGGAAGACCTGGTATTCGAAAACGTAGAACTCAAGAGCAGAAGCTACAAGTAAGTTGAAGAGTTGAAAGGTTTAGGTCGAAGAGTTGGATAGGCAAGATTTAAATTCCTCCATGGAAATATATTTTATTAACCTAAAACTCTTCAACTTTGTCAACTCTTCAACAATAAACTTTTCAACTTTTTTCGCAATGGAAAACATGCATTTAAAACTCAAAATATGGCGCCAGGGTGGCAAATTCGCCCCAAAAGGAGAATTCGTCACGTATGAACTGGACAACGTCAGCGAGCACATGTCATTTTTGGAAATGTTGGACGTGCTCAACGAAAAACTGATTTCTCAACGTGAAGAGCCCGTTGCCTTTGAGCATGACTGTCGCGAAGGCATCTGCGGTACTTGTTCAATGGTGATCAATGGACACCCGCATGGACCCAATGCAGGTACCACCACTTGCCAATTGCACATGCGTTTCTTCAAGGACGGCGATACGGTAACGATTGAGCCTTTCCGCGCCAAGTCCTTCCCAGTCATCAAGGATTTGGTGGTGGATCGTGAGGCATTTGACCGCATCATCCAGGCGGGTGGATTTATTTCTGCAAGTACGGGCCAAGCCCAGGATGCCAATGCAATCCCTGTCTCTAAAGAACTGGCTTCCGCCTCTTTTGATGCGGCGGCATGTATCGGTTGTGGCGCTTGTGTGGCGGCTTGCCCCAACGCATCGGCGATGTTGTTCGTCAGCGCAAAAGTATCACACCTGGCCTTGCTGCCTCAGGGAAAGGTAGAAGCCAAACGTCGTGCGCTAGCCATGGTGAAACAAATGGACCAGGAAGGCTTCGGCAATTGCTCCAACATAACGGCTTGTGAGGCGGAATGTCCGAAAGGAATTTCGGTTGAAAACATCGCCCGTTTGAACCGCGAGTACATCTCGGCGGCCTTTGCTTTCGAAGAAAAAGAAGACAAAGGCGGCGGCGCTGGATAGTCAAAACACACATAAGGTGATTTTTTGACCTTATATTGACATAAAACTACCGTTTCCTTAAAAAAAACTACCGTTTCCTTGAAATAAGGATTGCGTATAAAAAAATTAGGGCGTACATTTGTACTTTACAGTTGCCCTTCAGATATACGAATATCTGGTTTTGCCCGGAGTTATCCCCTCCGGGCATTTTTTATTTTACCGGAATTTTCAACAAAATCGGTACAATCTTCCCTTTTAAGTCAGTGGTAGAAAATTGGATGGATTCAGGTGCATAACGCAGCAGCTCGGGTTTGATCACCCCAAGGCCCAGGGCTTTGTTGAGTCGATCCACCAGAGGTAGACCGGATTGATTTTTAATTGTTGTAAAATGGCATTGACGTTGGATATAGGATCTTTGGATACCAGAATACCAATGTATTCGTCGCCAGTTTTTTCCAGTTTCAAACCAGATTTGGGCGTAGGGATAACCAGGTTTACATTGGTATTGGAAATGACCGCACTCTCGTTCAATCCCTCAAATTTTTCGTCCAATTTGGCATCGCGGGGCCAATGGACATTGACTTGTTGCGCAGCATCAATGCTAAAAACGTAGAGATAACTCCCCCCCAAGATATTGCTCGCGCTTACCTGGAACAGCTTTCCCACGGGCCAGGGCTCACCTTGTAACACATAAACACCTTTTTGCTGGTGCCGGAAGGCCGCATTTTCGAACAGAATATTGGTATCGACTACCCCTTTGACAAATCGTACCTGTAGATCGGCACTCAGTTGGTTTTTGGGGCTGCTGGCAACTGAATTCAGGGCCTTTTTGCTGCCAGGGGGATACAAGGAAAGCTGAAATGCCTGCAGGTGTGGCGCGCATAATCCTCATACCGAATCCAGAAAAACCCCTTGGTACCCCAGGCTTCCCCCCAACTGTTCATTACTTCAAATGCCCCTTTCCCGTCATCAAAACCCACCACCACCATGGCATGATTGTAGCTCAGGGAAGTATCCCCTATGGAAGGCAGCCAAAACTTGCTATCGGGGCCCAGCTCCATAAAATTGTTGCGTAGGCGCATGGCAATGATCACTGGTTTTTTATCGGCCAGGCTCAATTTGGTTTTGTCGATGCGCACCCGATTGGCACTATTCGACGCAAAAAGACTGACCCAATCCTTGATGCGGTAGCGTTGGGCATTGGCGAGTTCTTTGGCATTGGGCAGACGTTTGCAGTTGTTGCCCTTGTCATAAACGCTGCTCTGTACATCACCCTTTTCCTTTAACAAATCCAGGGTTTTGTGGATAAAAGTGCCCAGGCCACAGTCATTGAGCGAGTCGCGTACCTGATTGTACAAAAACAAAGCGGAGAAAGCGCTGTCACTGGGCACAATCTGTTTTCCTTCTTGCTGAAACTGGATGGCATACGCAATAGACAACGCCCCATAACCTGTAGCCCAGGCGGTACAGGAACTGATTCTTCCCTGATTCTGGGGTTTGGGGCAAAAGGGTTTTAAGTCAATTTTGTAAATGCCATCCAACGCAGTGACTTCCGATTTGCCGCCATCGCCGTACAAGGATTGGCGGGGCAAAGCATCGTAAATGGCTTCGTCAACCTCTAAACCTTGCCCGGAAAGCAGAGAACAAAAGCCGTGCAACAGTAACAAAATGAAATGACTCGCTTCCATACAATGGTGAAGTATGAATTTTATACGCGCTCAATTGATTTCGTCCCAGTGTCGGAAACGATATTCATCAATCAAGTACTTTTTCAAGAGGGCTTCGTTGTATTTCTGAATTTCCTCCTTGATGCGGGTGAACAAAGCAAAAGCCGATTTACCGTATTCGATCAAAGTAGGTAAAAGGGTCAAAAAAGAACTGGTTTCGGTGCCGTCTCCAGACACTTCAACCAGGGCTTTTTGAAAATTTTTGGAATAAAAATCCCGTGCGCGGTAGAGGTCACACTCTACCTGTTTGGAGTAATCTTCCGGGAAGAGCACCAGGAATTTTCTTTTTTCCTTGTGCAACAAATCGTCTTTGATGTTGTAGAGCATCTGATTGAATTGCTCTGCGGAGTTGTTGTACGCGTCTGCAACCTGGAGCACCTGCTCTTCGGTGTAGCGGCTTTGGGTACGTTTGAACCGACGTACGGCTCGCTCAGATTCATCACGGGATTTTACGTATTCCTGCATGAACTTGGTGTCCAAAAACTGGCGCAAACCGATGTAAACATCCTGAGCAGGCAAGGCCGTGCTGCATAAAACCAGTGCAAGGATGCCAAAATAAAGCTTTGTCATGTCTGTATTCAATTTGATATACCCCGCGCGGGGAGGGCAGGTGAAATTTTGGCGAATTTATTTTTTTGACCTGCAAGGCGCAAAGCGCAGACGTAGCCAAAGCTACGGCGAGCATTGCAATGCAGCAGGGCGAAAAAAGAAAGAGACAAAAATCACCTGGTCATCCCGAGTGGGGTATAACTGTTCTAAAAACGGTATGCCAATCCAAATCCGACCCCACTTTGACCCAAACCCAAACTTTTGATCTCCAGACGGGGAGGATTGATCAGGCATTGTGTGTTGTCGGGGACCTGGGTTTCCTGGCGTCTTTTTTCAATACGTTTGAGCCAAATGATGCGGTTGACCAATATTGCTCCGGCTCCGGCGAATACAGCGGCACCACCATAAATCATCAGTTGGGCACTTTTATTCGTTTTGTTGGCTTCCGCATACAAATCGGAGCGGGTGACGCCCAGTTCTTGATACACCGCTGAATTGGGATCGGTATTGGCCTTGTACACATCGTATTTTTCACTGGCATCAGAGTGTTTGGTCAAACCCGCTACCAACAAGCCCAAACCCGTAACGCTGACGGTTCCTAAACCCGCATAGATGGGGATTTTGTTGGTCTTGGGCACGGTATTGGTCAGGGCAGCTTTGTTGGGGTCGATGGCAATTACTTCAATTTTGAGGTTGTTGAGCTGATCCAACGAGTACCCGTCGTTGGCGTAATACCATTCAATTTTTTGATTGATTCCGGTAGCGCGGCTTTTCCCCAGGGCGCCCGTGGTATTTTTTGGGGTGATTTGAGTGCTACTGGTACGCAAACAAACATTAAAAATGCGGACCGTTCCCGAAGGAATCAGGTCATAAATGATGGTGACTTTTTCATCATCCGTTTCAATGCGCACATTTTTTACCTGCTGGGCTTGCAGCTGAGCAGCAAGCAGGACAAGTACAAAATAAAGAGAGTGGTACATTTTTTCATTTTGCGGTGTTTTTGAGCAAATGGATAAAATTATTTTTTAATAAAAATGGGCAATTCCTTGATCTGGTCAGGATCGTGAAGTTTGGGGCGTTGTTTTTTGCCAATCCCTTTGACGGAAGTGACCAATTCGGGTACTTTTTTTTCCAAAAACTTGGCCAATTCACTGATGGTGATGATGTTGTTCGTGTTGGCATCGGCTTCACCATTGCCCAAACCTTTGATGATGGCTTCCGTAAAGGCGCCATTTTTCCAGGAAGGGTCTTCGTAGGAAATTTCATTGGCCTGGCTAGAAGCCAAAATGGCGGTTCCGCTCCGGAATTCGTTGTATTTTTCCAACGCTGACTCCACATCAGCAGCCGTGCCCTTGCCTCCATTTTTGGGGTCAAAAGCGCCCCCACTGTGACAGGCATCCATGAAGATCAACTTTTTGCAAGTCATTCGTTTCATGACCTTCATCACGTCATTTTCAAAAGAAACCGAAGTAGCATCTGCTGCGTCGGAACTAAAATCATCCCCTTGTAGTCGAAAATCTCCATCTGCGGAAATGAATCCATGGGTGGAAATGAATACAATGACCAGGTCGTTGGGATTGATTTCGCTGGTGTTCATTTTGCTGTTGAGGCGATTGATGGCTTTGCGGATTTCCTGGGTAGAGGCCCGTTCCTTGATCAATTGTTCTACCACCACATCATTGTAAATGGTATTCCCCACCTTTTGGGCAGCAAATAGCGCCGCAAAATCCAGGGCATCATGCACGGTGTAGGCCAGGTTGGTTTGGGTGCCGATGGACAAGAGGTAAAGGTTAGGCTTTTTGATGCTGTTGTAGCGCACCGTGAGCAAATCCGATTCAAAACCCAGGGCCTTGATGGTCAAAGATTGGAGTTCAGCGCTATTGAGCAAAGCTTGTCGGTATTTAAAACTGTAGCGGGAACCACTCACCTTGAGGGTGGCGTTGCTGGCATTGGGGGGGTAATCCACACCGTTGTGACGGACGCGGATTTGGCTCAAATCCAGCGCAGCGCCTCCTGTCTCGATATCGGCAGTAAGTTCAAGGAAAGGATCGGTGTGCAGGTATGTCCTACCTGCCAGTTCAGTGACGTCTGGGCTTTTCCAATTGATGAAAATGGCTGGAGCAGTGTTGGTCGATTGTAAAATGATGGTTTTACTTTTTTCCAGGACACCATTGTTGTTGCATTCCACCCGAATGGCGTGGCGTTCTTCATCGGCAGGAATTTCAATGGTTGACCGGAAAATGTATTCTTTTTTAACTTTATCCACAATTAGCGGTGCTTCACCGGATTTGTTTTCCAGGGGCTTATTGTCGACAAAAACCTTAAAATCACCATCTTTTAAGTCTGCCTCGGTAATGGCCTTTACTTCGATGTTGATTTTTCGGTAAACCGACACAATTTCACCGGGTTTGGGAAACTTCGGCGATACCCAATCCAAACGCACCGGAATGCGGGTTTTGGTGGAAATGGTGCCACTGCCCGTTCCTTCAATTCTGATGATGGCCTCGCCCGTGTTTTTGTTGTCTTGAGCCCGGAGCAACAGACTTGTCAGTAGAAGATAACAGAGTAGAATTTGTACTTTCATAGGGCTTTCAAATTTAAAGCAGTCAGCGAATACTCGTGAGGGTTTCAAAGCGCTTATTTGTACTCGCCATTTTCATTCGTTTTGACGACCAGGATGTCAGCATTGGCCGCATTTTCACCCCCAACCAATAAAAATCCGCCATCCGAAGCGGTGGCCAAGGCCCCCCAGAGGTTAGCAATCGGGATGAAGTTCCTTTCCCAAATCTGATTGCCATCGGTGGCTTTGCGTTTAGAGAGGTAAAATTCATTGTTCCCACTAAAGCTAGAGGTGTAACCCATGACCACCAATTGATTGTCTTTGGAGAGGGTGATGGCAAAAAGCTCATCGGCATTGGCGCCACCCCAGGTTTTGTGCCAAAGTTTAGTCCCAATTTGGTTGTAGGCTACGAGGTTGAAATCGTGGTCATTGCTGCCCAAATCGCTGCCAGCCACCACGAGTGTCTTGTCGGACAATTCTACGACGTCGAAAGCCGGGGTGTAGTTGGTTGGTTGAGCTGGATAGCGGTTTTCCCAAATGAAGGATCCGTCTTCGTTGAACCTGGCTAGATAAGTGACAGTGCCATTGTCGGCATAACCACTGCCAACCACGACAATCTTTCCATCCGAGGTTTTGATCATATCGGTCAGTCCAAACTTTCCGGAAAAGGCCAGTTTGTTGCCAACTTTGGTGCCATTGGAATTGACACGCAAAAATTTGATCTGACTGGTGCCCGTACCTTTGTCAGAAAGGTAGCCGACTAAAAGATCTCCATTGGTGCCAATCGGGACGATGCCAAAAGCTGTTTCGGTGGAATCGGTGGCACCATAAAACTTGTCCCAAACCTTTCCCCCGGAAGCGTTGACTTTCACCAGAAAAATATCCTGCGAAGCGCTGAAACTGCGCGTGCGGCCACACAAAACGTATCCACCATCGGAGGTTGGGGTGACGGCGTTGGCGTAATCGTCTTGAGCACCACCAAAATTGGATTCCCAGGTTTGTTTGCCCTTTGAATCCAACTTGACAATGTACGCCTGGTTGTCACCAGCCGTAAAGCTCTGGGAATAGCCTACAATGACGAAGCCTCCATCCGAGGATGTAATGGCGTCATTGGGAAAATCATTGGAATTGCCACCCACTGAGGTTTCAAATTTGCTGGCATTGCCCGTGCCGCCGGGGACGGAGTTGTCGGGGATTTCCTTGAGGTTGCAAGAATTGAACAGCCCTACGAGGGTCATGACATACAAAAAGGTGTAAAATATTCGGCTCATGTGTTGAGATTAAGCGCTGGTGAATGATGCGTTCGTTTTATGCAAAAAAGGAGTTTGCTTACAGGACATTCCCTTCTTTATCGGTTTTGATGAGGTAAACATCTTCCTCATTGTCGCTAGGATTGTTGCGGGCACCCGTGACAACAATGCCGCCATCTTTAGTGGCTTTGATGTCGATGCCATAAAAGCGGCTGAAGAGGCGCTCCCATTTTTGGTTGCCCGCCTCGTCAAGTTGCATGATGAATACGCGGAGGTCGTTGTTGTCCCCTTTGGTGCCACAAAGCAGGATGTTGCCATCACTACTCAATGCGACCCCATTGCCGTAATCATAAAAAAGTGTACCATAGGATTTTTCCCATAGTTTGTTGCCGTTTTTATCGGCTTTGACGATAAAGATATCGGGGGCATTGCCGTTGGCTTTTTGGCCTACGAGAATGAAGCTGCCATCTTTGGCTTCAACCAGGTCTGATCCATTGTCCTCAGTTGCGGTGCCAAAATTTTTCTGCCAGGACAATGCGAGTGTGGAGGAAAGTTTGCACAAGTACATGTCGTTTTGGCCCGCCCCAAAACTGCTGGTATTGCCTACAATGGCGTAACCGTTATCCTGGGTTTTGATGAATTTGACAGCACGGTCTTCGCCAGCTCCACCGTAGGTTTTGCTGTCCAAGACATTGCCATTGAAGTCGGTTTTGATCACTAGGATTTGATTGTCGCTATTGCCAGTGGTATTGCCCAAAATCAAAAAACCGTCATTGAGGACGAGTACATCGCTGCCATAATCTGCCCCCAGAGGTCCAGCGATGTTTTTGCTGTAACTCAGGTTGCCATTTTGGTCAAACTTGCAGAGGAAAACATCGTTTTGCGCAGCAGCAGACATGTAGGCCGTTCCAACAGCAACAAATCCATTATCGGTCGTGCGTTGTACCGCACTAAAAGTGGCGTAAGAACCCAGCTTGGCGCGTTTGTTCCATACCACATCCCCATCGGCTTTGAATTTTATGATGAGTCCTTCGTTGTTTTGGTTGGGTGCTTGCTCCTGGTAGCCTACGACTACATAACCACCCTCAGCCAGTTCAATGACGGCATTGCCGTTTTCTTCAATTTCGCCGGTGTTGCCAAACCAGATTTCAAATTTGACGGCAGTGGTTGTGACTCCATCAGGAATCTCTTCCAGGTCACAGGCACTGAGCAAGGGAATGAACAGCCAGAGTAAAATTGTTTTTTTCATATCAAAAAGTTGTATTGGTCAATAGATGGGTTAATCATGGTTTAAGCAAAAGGTAATCGTCGGTGCTCACACTGCGCAAAAGGCTTTTGTCTTGATGGCCATCAGCGTATTTGCGCACGAGGTAATATTGCAGGGGTAGTTCTTTTTCATGGGTCAGGCAAATGCTTTTTAAAGCCTCATCGGCGGTAAAAAGCAGGGTTTGAATTTGTTTTTTTTGGTAAAGCTTATAGGTGAAATGCACTTTTAGCTCCACAATGTTTTTTGCTGCCAAAACTTCGGGAAGCAATTCGACATCGATGCAACGCTGTTTTAATGGGTTCTTTTTTTGCAGCGTCGAGGCGTCGATCAAATTGGACAACTGGGGCATCATCACCCAGGCGGACTCATGGCTGCTGCCATCAAAAGCATGTTCGATGATCTTGTAGCGAATGGGAAGATCCATGCGCACGGCGTAGCGAAAGGCCACGAATTGGGTGGAAATGTCTCTTTCGCCGCTGGCAAACTTGATTTTTTCCTCCACCTGTTGGCCATTCACCGAGGTACCCTGGATGTACACCCGTTTGAAGGCCAGATCGGGCCGCGTCGCGAGGGCAAAATCATAACATTTCACCTCGATGGAGGGGTAGGCCGGAGGCACCGAGTTTTCGTTGATGTCGATTTGCTTGAGGGCATCTGGATATTTGACCACGTCCACCATAATGTTGATCGCGTCTGCTTTGATCAATTCGTTGGATTCCAGGGTGTCTTTTTCAATTTGACCCAATTTATTCGTGAGTTTTTTGACCAAAACCGAATCACCCACTACGCTGATTTGCTCGTCGGTAACGTGCACTACCGGGGCATAAAAGGCATAGTTCACACTCAAGGCTACCCGACCATTTTGGTACTGATCCCACAATAGTTGCGCTTCATTGTTGCCCAGGGGCAAGACAAAACTGCGTTCATTCCAAAATACCCCATTGTCACTTGCGGTCTCCGTTTGGGTACTGGCGCGTTTGCGCCATTTGGCTTCGCTTAAGCCTTCGGTTACCCCGCTGATGATCACGATGTCCATGTTTTGAATGGCAATGGGGAGCAATTGTGCTCTGGCGGTCAGGCCGAGTTGGGTACGGATGTTTTGCAAATCATCGTTGCTGACGGGTGTCAGTGCCAGGCTAAACTGCAGCAGATTGGTGAATCTTTTTTCGGCCCGGTCGCCGGTTAGTTGGGTTCCGGTGTAGCGCATAGAGATGAGCTGGAATTTGGGTTTACCCTCCGCGTCGAGGCTCAATTGCAATTTGGATGGACTGTAGTAGTATTTGTTTTTTTGAAAAATATCTTGAAAAACGTATAGGTCATTCACTTGGCGTTTGGTCGACCACAAAGCTTGACTCTTTCCTGTCAGGTTCACACCAAGCAGGATTAAAATGAGAAATACAGATTTTTTACTGAGGTCGAAAAATGATTCTATCATATTTGGGTATCAATAGCTAATTTTTGATTAGCGTTTTTTGAGTTCCGGAAACTGCTCCTGAATGAACCGTTGCCCAATCCCAATTTCCGTTTTTCCCTTATTCGACACCCAACTCGACTGCTTGATCTCTCCATCGGGCATGACCAGACTGATGGCGTATTCAAACTGAGCCGTCAGGCCCTTGGGTACAAACAATTGAAAACTCTCCAAAGTGGAATTGTCTTTGGCGATGGTAAAGGGTGGATTTTTTTCCACCTTCTGTTTGCCTTCTGGATCCAACTGCGCCGAACGCACCTTGAGGCGCATCTTGGCTGCCCCGGTATAAGCCAACACGTCGAGGATGTCAAAGGTCACCCAGGATATTTCACTGCGCACCGTGGCGTCCATGATGGTTTTGCGTACTTCCGTGTTGCAGTCATCGCAGGGTTTGACAAAATATTCAACCCACATTTTTTTGACCTTGGGGTCGGTATCCAACCAGGCGGGTACCATCGAGGCATCAAAGGTGGCTTTTCCACCTTCACTTACTTCGGTGTTGCCAATTTCCCAGGTGTACACCTTGGCTTTGATGGCTCCACTGGCAATTGGCTCTAGGCGCAGCACGTGCAGGTTTTTGAGGATCAAGGGGTAGGGGGTCTGGTTTTTCCAGCCTTCGGTTCGCCAGGTACCTGGACTTAGCTCGGCAGTACCAAAGGTTTTTTGATGGTCCATTTTGATGGTAATGGGTACCACCAGATTGGAAACATTGCCCGTTGGTTTGATGGTCAGGTTGCCGATCAGGCCGTTTTCGGTAAAGAGCAAGGTCAGCAGGTCATCGGGGCGGTCGGTTTTGATGATCAACACAATGGGGTCAGACAAGTCCGAAGGGATGGTGATTTCCACATCCTTGGGGTCAAGAATCCCTTCCAGGCCCTTGAAGGAAATTTTGGAAGCCTCGCTCAATGGAATGGCCTGGAGTGCGACGAATTTTTTGCCGGACTCCTTCCGCAGGGTATTTTTCACCAAAGCGGTGGCAATGTCTAGATCGGCAGTGGTAACGTTGGGTTCCAAACGGAGGGTAAGCATCACCTTGTTTTTGCCCGAGGGATCGGCTTGGAGGTATACCAATTTGAAATTGTAGCCCAACATGCGTTCGTTTCCACTGGGTGTCCAGGAAATCTGGTACTCTTTGGGGTAATAATAATAGTAGCCCGAAAGTGCATTGATGTCTTCAAAAACCTGTCGGTTGATGTTGAGTACGTCAAAAAAGTCTTTGAAGTCATAATCACTTTCTAGCTGGTCGAGGATGGAATAGGTTTTATTGGCAGCAGGGCCTTGTCGCTCGCGGTCGCCGCTGGTCTCCGCAGCCGATTTGATGCGCTCTTGACTGTACAACGCTGGCAAAGCCCCGATGATGAAAAAAATGAACAAAGTGATGCGCATGGTTTCCCGTTAAAAAGTGAACTAATTCTGCATAATTGATGCCGCAGACTTATAAGGTGTAAGTTTTACCACCACCTCTTGCCCGACTATTTTTACCCTCCATTTTTTCTGAAAACGAAAGACAAATTTGCGGGAATTCAATCCGATTGATTCCAGTCCAGGAATACTGCCTGCCCCAGCTTTGTCGATCACCAAGAACTCGATGAACCGGGATTCAATACCTTCAGGGCTGTATTTGACGCCAGGTCTTTGGATGAAGGTGAACAAAAAATCCGCCACGCCAGAGCGAGGATCCAAATCCACGGTCACGGGCTCAAATTCCTTCATCGGGCTTTTGATGGCATTCAGGACACGGGCAGTAATTTTATATTCCTTGTCTTTTTTGTTGAAACCCTTGAATTCAATTTGCAGACTGAGGGTTTTTTCCGTTTCTGCCTGCACCAATGCCTTGGTGACATCGTTTTCGGCATCAAAGGAAAAAGACTCCTCCTTGGTCAGGGTTTTGGGCTGGGCCACAAGTAGCCCGCCCAAAACCAAAGAAAAAAAGAAAATAAATCCGGTTGACTTCATGGTTATGCTCAATTTTGGATGCTCCAAATCAGTTGTTTCCCGTGCCTGTTGCGGTAGCGGCAGGCGGTGGCGTGGCACTGATTTTTACATTGACGTGTTCGGCAAATTTATCCAGCTGCTGGCCTACATTCCAGGTCGTGGCATTGGTTCTAAAACCTAGGAGTGTAGTTCTTTTTGAGCTGAAATAATCGTCGACGTTGGTATAGGTAGCGTCCCAGGTGACACTGAGCACTGAAGCTAAGGTGGCCTTGTCGTTTACTTTGTACCCGGTGTAATAATCCAGAATGGCCAGGGGCAAAAACTGACCATGGGTTGTAGACCCGGCGGCAGCCTTGGGGTTGCGGTAATTCATACCCGATTTGACCATTTCTTTGAAGAGCGGCGCAAAAGTGTAATTGGAAGCTTTGTTCATCTCCGTCAAGGCATTTTTGACGTCGCGTACCAGCATGAGCTCACTGCCAAATTGCTGCATGTACTGGAAAAGGATATTGGCAGAAACCGTCTCATTGTGCATCACGATCGGAGCGGGTATACTCCTCAATTTGTAACAAGCTGCAGTAGCGGTACAGGCTGCTTCCGCAGCCACCGAAGCGCTGGTCAAACGGGTTTGCAGGCAATGCAGTGGGGGGGGTAATGCGCCACAACCCGTTAAATTATCGATGTTCATGACCTCGTTGTTGTTGTACCATGTGGTCATCGACATCCATGCGGGGAGGTGGTAACGCAAAGCAAAAGAGGTTGCTACCCCTTCATTAAAAGCACTGTTGCGGCTGGGGAGCAATTCATGGAAATTGTGTCCGCCATCATTGCCATACATGTCTACCGAACCCAAAGAAGACTCCAGCACCAATGGCACTTGGGTATGCACCAATTCATGGATAAAAACGTGCCCTTTTTCGGCTTCAGTGCTCCATCCACCCGAAGCAGCGGGTCGGGTTGGGCTGAAGAAATAGGCACCAATACCAATGTGCCCGGAAGCTTCCAGGGTTCGATCGGTGAATTGTTGCGCACAAGGCCAGGAAGCATTGTTGTGTGCGGCACCATAGCCGCTGCTGTTTTTACAATAAATCCAGGAGCTATGCGGGGCAGTGTTGGGAACATCGTTGTAGAGGAATACGTATACTTTTTTATCGGAAATGCACAGTACGTTGCGGATCACACGCTGCATCTTAGCATCGCCCCATTGGCTGATGCGCGCAACATCTTGATAAGGAGGTTTTTAAGGCCAATGTTGTTGGCATTGGTCCAGAGTGGACTGGTGATGTCCTTGTTGTCGGCGATGTCCCCTTTGTTGATTTCAAAGCTCGAAAAATCAGCAGGCTTGGCCGTCGCCGGATTGTCGATGTAGTAAAAACCAGTTTTTCGCGCAGGTACTGCCGGGTTTTTTCTTCCAGGCTTTGCGCAAAATGCTGGAGGTCAATAAAAACAATGCGGCTATGTTGAAAAGCTTTTTTTTCATGGTGTTGGATTTTAGATTAAAAGAAACAGGAATCACATTTGATCAGCAAAAATCACCAGGTTGGAGCTGCTTTTTTTGGGTGAAACTTTGGTGGTTCCATTGTTCAGCATCCAGGTGATTTCGTAGTCATACGTCGGAGTAGGATTGATGGAAGGTACGGGTAACAACACTTCAATTTGCGTGGTCAGCAGGCCACCTTTGGGGTTGAGGCGTACTTGTTTCACCATGTCTTTTCCTTCCACTTTGTAGGTGATTTTCACTTCGGCAGAACGAATGCCTTCACGGGTCACCACTTCCTGATCCATTTCAATATCGATGACTTTGCGCAGATAGGGCGGGCTAAGAGGAACGGTAGGCAAGTCAGATTTTGCCCAAACGCTTTCCTTCGTGGCTCCCCCAAAGAAGTTCCATACCGTTTTGTATTCGTATTCCCGCCACTTCAAGCGATTGTTGTCCCCCTTCCAGCCGTATAAAAAAGGAAAGAAATTGCCTTGCTGGTTGAATTTGGCCGGTCAATGGTAAGATCGGCATTGGTGTATTGACCATCTTCGTGTTTTTGCGGAAGGATATCGATACAAAGTTGATGTACTTTTGAAAGTCTTCGGCGTTGTATCCATCTACGGTTGCGGATACCTCCCGTTGTTTGTAGAGCGGATCATCCAGGTTGATTTGTTTAAAACAATCCGGGCAATTGATGGCCCCAACGTTTTGGTCAAAACGCAAAGACAAATTGTCAATGGTGTATTTGTTGAGGTCAATCCGAAATACGCCCCTTTGACGAACGGTACGCATGCTGTATGAAGCGACAATGGCCGTGGTTGGCAAAGTAGGGGTGGGGCGGGTATACCCATATTTTTCTTTGGGCGCGGTATAGCCCTTGGTCTGGCTCGGGCCAGATCCCGGTGGGTGGATGCTGGTTGGTTGGTTGCCAGTGGGTGGTGGTGTAGTGGTAGGGTTCGTTTCGGAGGTGGTTGCAGCAGTTTTTTCCCGGGCTAATTCGGCACGTTCGATGTCTTCCGAAAGCAAAAAATCTTCCAGGGCATCTTTGCGCCCCTGGTTCAACAGGGCTTGTGCACGATCGAGCATGCTGGTTTGGGTTTGACCGGGTAGGGCAGGGGTGGCAGGAGCGCCTCCGGCACCAGCCGGGTCAAACATCATCCGCGTGAGTTTGCTGTAAGCATCTTCTACGGCTTTTTCCATGTTTTCGTCGGGATTGTAAGTGGTTACTTTGATCGCCCCCGATTTATACAGGTCCTCCATCGCAATGTTGATTTCGCCCGCCAGCATCACATTGCCTTCTCGTGTGCTGGCCCCTACTGAAAAAGACTGGTTCTGGTAAATTTGGTCAAAATTGGCTTCGATGATGGCTCTTCTTGGAGACTTATAGCCCTTCAAATCCATTTCAAAGGAAAAACTCATGTCGGGTGTGGGCGTTTGAAAACTTTCCCACAACACCTTGGCCCCCAACTTGGTGAGGCTAATGGAAACTGCCGCCTTTTGTCCATCCAGAATAGGTGCCTTGCCCAAGCCCAATACCTTGCGGGCAAAGCCGGATTGAGGGTCGTTTACCGTTGAAATCAGGGCAAAAGTACCTCCAGAATAGATGGCTGGCCCTTTGATGTTGCCACTGGAATTGACGCGCAGAAGATCCTGCCGGGCGGCGGCAAGTTGTGCCTGGGTTACGCCCATTTCAATGACACAGTGGATGATGCCCCCGCCTTCGCCTTCATCCTTGGTGGCTTGATCACCAGTTCCTTTTTGGTTTTCGACATAGCGCAAAAAAGAGAACTGAGGCTTACCCGTAGCCGGATCGACGGCTAGTTTGGGTTTGTCCGATAAATAGTAATAGTCGTTGGGATTGCTGACGCTTTGGAACAAGGTTAACTCGCCAGCCCGAACGGTTTTATCCAGTAAAATATCCTGACCGGATGCAAAAGTGGAACTCAGTAGGAGTGCAACGAATAAACAATTTATTTTCATGCTATGGGTTTTGGTATTTGTATGTTTGAATTTGTTCAATCGGGACATCATCATTTAGGTAGCTCGTCCACATAAAGCAACGAACTGCTGCCTTTGAGGCGTCCACTTTTCACTTCGCGGTTCCCGCTCAAGCGCCAGGTTACTTCGTATTCGTAATCGTACTTGCCGTCGGGCAAGACGAATTCAACTCGGGAGGCGGTAGTGGAATTGGCTACATCAGCACGGACATTGATTTGTTCCATCCGTTCTCCATTGCCGTGATTGTAATAAAATTTGACATTGACGGAGCGCACTTCCTGCTGTTTCAACAACTCTGGAGAAGCTTCTATGTCTACCGCAACTGGGCGGATGGGTGGAGAAACGTTGATCGTGAAATTGTCGGTATTGACCCACTCACTTTCAATCACCTGGTTGCCGAAGAAACTCCAGGAGGTTTTGTATTGGTATTGCAGCCACTTGTCGCGTTGGGCGTCTTTTTCATCTTTCCAGCCGTATTGCAATTGGAACAGTTGCCCGTTTTTTCCATTTCGGGTACACCAATGCGGACTTCGTCGGAGGTGATGTCACCGTTGCCGTGGGTTTTTTTCATGCTTACGCCCACAAAGTTGACGTACTTTTTGAATTGATCCGCGTCCATGCCGTCTACCGAAACCATGAGTCCGCGTTGGCGGAACATGGGGTCGTCCAGATTGATTTGGCGGAAACAGCTGGGGCAATTGATTTTGCCCAGGTTTTCGTCAAAACGGACTTTCAATTGTTCAGACATGCTGCGGTTGAGGTCCATGCGAAAATTTCCAGTGCGGCGCACCTGTTTGAATTTGTAGGCAACCGAAATACCGATTCCCCCTTTATTCGCGGTGGTGTCTTTTTTATTGGTGCTGTTGTTGATTTGATTGGCCGAACTCAACATGGAATTGAAGTCGGGCTGGGGTTGTTGATTGGGATTGGCCGAATCAAACAACATATCCAGCATCTTGGTGTAGCAAATCTTGATGATCTCCTCAAACTTTTCGTCACCCTGCGGGCCACCTACTTTGATGGCCCCGGTTTGCCGCATTTCTTCAAACATGAGTTTGACCTCCGCGTCCAGCATAATCGGCGTGCCACCGCTGCTACTCTTAGATCCATTGGTGCCGCCGCCACCAGTGGAAGAACGATATTTCAACCCCGCTTCAATGGTTTTTGATTCGTACAGTTTATCAAAATTGACATCAATCCAGGCGGCAATCGGGGAACGATACCCTCCAATGTCCATTACGAAGGAAAAGCTCATGTCGGGCGTAGGGGTTTTAAAGGTTTCCCATAAAATTTTTGATCCCTCTTTGTTCAGCAAAATCGAGACGGCGGCTTTGTTGCCGGCCAACACCGGAGCTGGCCCGAGTCCCAATACGACCTTGCTGTATCCTCCTTCTTTGCTGGCAATGGAAGAGACGAGCGACATGGTGCCACTCTTGTAAATGACCGGGCCAAGGAGTACAGCCTGGTCGTTTTTAACCAGCCGTTTGAGTTCACGCTCGGCGTCTTTTTTCTCCTCGTCGCTGATGTACAATTCGACTACCGCGTGAACCACGCCGCCACCTTCTCCTTCTCTTGCGGTTGTCGCTCCGTCTTCTGGACGGGTATTGCGCACGAACATGAGAAACGAAAACTGCGGACTGCCGTCGGCCCCCACCCCTAAACGCAATTTATTGGGCAAAAAGTAATAATTGTTGGGATTGGCAATGTCGGGGAAGCAAGTCAATTTGCCCGCCAATACTGGTTTGTCGATGTAAATGTTTTGCGCCTTGGCCAGTTGGATAGTGCAAGTGCATAGCATGAACAAATAAATAATCTTTTTCATTGGCGTCGAATTAAATGGGACTACCCCCGCTTTTCAGGGGTGAAAATTTTGATCACATCGAGAAACTTGTCCAAAATTTGATGCTCGGGTCGAATCGATCCATCTGTATTGGGCGGAATGATGGCATCGGCGGCTTTGCGCACTTTGTCCCAAAAATCTAGATTGCCATCTTTGATCTCTTTGGGAATGGTGATGTATACGTAATCATCATTGATCTTGGGGTCAAAATCAAAAGCGATTTTGCCTTTTTCTTTGTGGTTCAGGATGATGCGGTAGGCATATCCACGGGTGTCTTTGTCCGTAAAAATGGCCTGTTCCACCAGTGATTCGTTTTTGGAAACGGTGAGTGGAATATTGGTTTCAACCTCCCGGCCAAACTTGTAATAGCGGACTTAAGGTAGCGCGGTGAAACCTGCGGCTTTGAGCCCTCCAGATTGCCTTCAAACTGGATGTTGCGCTGGGTAATGGGCGCGGCTAAAGTGATGCCTTGCCAATCGCCCTTTTGCCAGGTAGGATTGGCAGGGAAGACATTGCCCCCCGGGTTTTTTCTGAATATTGACCGTAGCGTAGTTGACTTCTTTGCTAAAAATGTCCTCACTGTCGAGATCTACAATCATGTTGATGTCGCGGTGTTGGAAAAATGGATCGTTGAGGTTAATGGAAGCTACGCATTGGGGATTGTTTTTCACCGCATTGTACCAGGATGCCATATTGCCCACGAGTTGTACTTCGCGCATGACGGCGGCCCGGAATTTCAAACTAATGAAGGTATGGCCTGACTCTGTTCTGCTTGAGTTTGGTCAACTGTTGAAACTATGCGCGCTGGCAAACTTGGTGGGGGTTGAATCGCCTGCTTTGCCCGCATCTTCATTTACTGCTCTTTCCTCTTTGTCGTCGCTGATGGATTCCATGAAGCTTTGCATGAAATAATCGACTACGTCTTTGGCAATGGGGTTGTCGATGTCCCGCTGGTTGATTACAACCTGTACAATTTTTTCCTTCTTCTTTAACTCTTCAGTAATTTCATCCCAGCCCACGTATTTTTCAGATTCAGAGGTGTAGGAATCGTATTCGGTGCCATCAACTTCGCAATCGCCACAGTGGTAGGAGTAGTAGCTGTAATCGTGGCCTTTTGTTTCCAAAAATTTATAAAATTTACTCCAATCAATCGTGATGCTGCCATCAATGGCGGGTGCCATTAATTTGTATTTGTAATTGAGGGCGATGGACAAGTCGGCGATGGAGCGCGATTTTTCAAAGGTTGCTGCCATCAATTGAGCGCCGTTTTTGTCAAAACTGGCAGCGGCAGCTACTTTCCCGCCGGGAATTAGCGGCGCTTTTCCACTGCTGACGATACTTTTGGTCAGGGTTTTGTCTTCCATGACCGCCGATACTATTTTGAAGGAATTGTCTTTGTCAATTTGCAGTTCCACCGCACCTTTGATGATGGGGCGGTCTTTGGTATTGGCAATGTCTTTATAAATGGCCAATCCTTTGCGTTTTTCCATAATACACCCGACGGCTGCTTTTGCCAAACAATGCCTCCAGTTTGCTTGTGCATCGGCCAATTGTGTTGGTGTAAGCCCCCATTCCATTAAAAAATGCATGATGGCTCCCTGCACCCCCCGCATCGGGCGCTGTTCGGTGGTGTATTTCATAAATAGGAATTCGGGTACCCCATCGGGCCTTTGGGACAAACGGAGGTTGACCGGGAGGTAATAATATTCATTGGGCTTGCCTTCGGCGCCATAAAGCACCAAATTGGTGCCATCACTCAAAACCAAGTCAACTTTGTTATCGTAGTTGAGCAATTGGGCGTAACTGAGGTTGCAGCAGAGCAAGACGAAGACAATCGATGTGAAAACCAATTTTTTCATGGTACTACGTTGGATTGTTTTTGAAAAATTTTCATCAACGGCGACCAGTACTTTGGCGGCATCCAGGCCCATTTTGATCCAGTTTTGGTCCTTGTTGCGGATCTCTTTCGGGATGGTGGCGTACATGTAATCGGTATTGATTTTGGCATCCCATTGGGTCGCAATTGGGCCCAGGTCTTTGTCGTGAAAAACCAGTCGATAGGCATAGCCCTGGGTGTTGCGGTCCATGAAGATCATTTTTTTTCGGCAAAAGCATCGGTACCACTGGCGTTGACCCCAATGTTGGTTTCTACTTCATTGCCGAATTTTTGTAGCGCAGTTGTAAGGTCACGTTGCGGATGCCATTTTCTTTCATGTCGGCCAAATCGGCTTCGAAACGGATGGTACGCGGCATGATGGGTGGTGCCAGGCTTAATCCTTGCCAGGAACCACTCTTACCAGGTGGTATCGTTGGGAGGGAATACCAAACCACCCCGTAAACTCCATTGGACTTTGTATTCGTACAGTTCAGGGGACGCATCCTGGGCTTTGGAGTAAGTGACGGTCACGCGGTTGCCTTCTTTTTCAAGGGTTTTGCGGTCAAACGTGACATCCTGTTGGAAATCAAAACTGCCCTCACCACTGCGTTTTTTGCGGATGTTGACGGTAACATAGTTGACCTCTTTGCCCATCATTTCTTCGGCTTCGATGTCGAGAATGACGTTGATGTCGCGATACAAAAAGAAGGGGTCACTCAAATTGACAATGCCCACACATTTGGGGTTGTCTTTGGTTTGGTTGTACCAGGAAGCCAGGTTTTCGGTAAGCTGGTGGCTGCGTTTGACGGCCATGGCGTAGCTCAAGTCAAAAATTTGGATTTTTTTCTGTTTGACAATTTCCTGGATCTCTCGTTTAAAGGTGTAGGAGTCACCGTGTTTGATGTCGGGCATGGCCTCTTTGTCATTGGTGCTGGTTCTCGGGCGCCTTTGCCATCTTTATCGGTAAAACTATTGAGAAAGTGATCAAAAAACGCTTCCCGGATTTTGTCCACTTTTTCACTGGCTACGTTTTCTTCAAAGCGCAGGGTGATGACTTTTTGTTCCTCCAGTTTGCGGTAAAACTGGCGCAACTCGTCATAGGAATAATGGTCTTCATCACCTGAGCCAAACCAATCATGCACCACCAATTGCACCACCAAAAAGGACCCCCGCTACAGTATTGGCCACTTTTTCGCCATAATTTTTATCGTCGGTTTCTTTAAAAACGGCGGAGTCCTTCTGCACCAAACTGTCCATTTTACTCCAGTCTTGTTTGATGTAGCCTCGGGCCGCTGGTACCCGCACGGTGTAGTTGAAAGAAAGGTTTAAACTCAAGTCAGCGATGGAACGGGTTTTTTCCAAAGTGCTGGCAAATCTGTCTCCCTTGTTTGTCAGCATGGCTGCGATGGCAACTTTGCTCCGGGCAGGGTAGGGGCTTTGCCATTAAAACAGAGAACGGTGAGGTCTTTGGAGCCCAAGGTGGCGGAAATAATCCGCACGGAGTTGTCCCCGTCGGGTCCTACATCGGCGGCTCCTTTGAGCATGGCACCATTATAGCGGGGTTTTTAACACGCCTGCTAATTCCACTTCTTGTTCTTTGCTGAGGCCATATTCCACCCGGGAGGTGTAGCAAGGCACCCTGGAAACATGTCTGTGGCAGATTTTCATCAGAGTGAATTTCATGAACAAAAACTCCGGGGTGCCGTCCCTTTTTTGGACAGGCGCAGACCGCAGGGCAGGTAGTAGTAGTTTTTGCTTTTCGTCAGACAGGGTTGAAGCCTGACCGTACCAAAGTTACCTTGGTTTGGTCTTTGAGGGTGATGGTCAATTTGTTTTCACTGTCCAATATTTGCGCATGGATCGTGAAGGAATGCAAAGAGAATAGTAAAAGGCAAAATGGAAAGAGTACTCGCATCATCGCTGAGAATTTGAAAATGGGTTATTTAGGTATGATTACGCATTCGCTGCATTTGGTTCCGCTCTGCATGACGGTTTTGGCCGCCAAACGCAGGGTGTGCGCAGGATGGCCATACGCCCACGCCGTAAAAGGGCATTTCGATAAAAATGCCGTCCCATTTGTCCAGATTGCTTAAGGATTGCTCCATTTGTTGGGCATCTTTCCCCAAAAAGCGAAAAGAACTGGCCGATTTGCCTCCTGGTTGAGTAGGTATCCCCGCTCCAGCAGATAAGGAGCCTTGCAGGACAGCAATCAAGTCCTTATTTTTTCCAGACAACAGAAATTTTTCGGGGGCTTCCACAGTCAGGGCACCCATGACGATGGCGTTGCTGTCGACCTTGGCAATCAGGCAGTTTTGGACTTCTTTTTCCTGTTCTTTGGACAAACCCCAGGTCAGCAGCCAATGCATGACGCCGTTGTCGGTTTCAGCAGAAGCCTCGGATTTCCAGGACATGAATAGAAATTCGGGCTGTAGCGCTTCCGTGGTAGAAAGGCGCAAATTGTTGGGCAGGCACTACAGCCCAAGAGGTTGTCTTGTGCAGGAAACAACTGAACTTCTTCTTTATTGGTCAACATACAATTTACCTTTCCACTCAAGCTCACTGCTTGAGCAGAAACAGGTACAGCCCAGCCAAATACCAGGTTTAGTACCACTATTCCACATGAAAGTACCCTGTAAATCATGACCTTATATTTTATGCCAGTTCAATTTGCCTGGGTAAGTCGTCGATAAAGATCAGTCCAAACTTGTCTTTGCCTTTTTTTGCTCACTATGGTTCCGTCCGCTTTTTGCCAGGTAATCTCGTAAGTCAATTTCTTTACATCATTAGGTAAGGTAACTTCCAACGTTTTTTTCACTGATGTTGTCGCTCGGTCGGAGGGTAAGCCCTGGGGCGGTTGATGCTACCAAAAAAATCCGGTAATTCAGGGGTGATGGACACCATGACTCATGCGTACCCCTTGGAATAGCAAACCCGATAAATCCCCATCGAGGAGGATGGTTTTGTGGGTGAATGGCGGAACCACGTTAACCATTGCTGCCGAAGATTTCCCTGGGGGTTTTGGTGCTGCCTCCGCCCTGAAATTGCCAGATGTTCATGTATTCGTACCATCCACTGGGTACGGTTGGAGTCGGCATCCCCAGCCATAGATCATGGAAAGGGGTTTGAAACCCGCTTTAAACAAATCTTTATTGATCAATTTGCTGTCTAAGGTAGTTTGCCCACTCTGGTGTTTTTTGCGGACGTTGACCGTTACACTATTGAGCATTTTTTGGAATTCTTTTTCCAAATCGCCATCCACGCCAATGAATATTTCCCGCTGTTGGAAGGTGGGTCCAGAGCGAAACATCCTTAAAATAACGTCGGGATTGCTGCCATAGCGTTGGTAAAGACTGCTCACGTTAAACGACGTAGTGGTGGCGTTGCACCGTGCTACGGCCTTTAAAAAATAGATGACTGTGCCCTTCGCTTTGCATCTCTTTCAGTTGGTACCCAACATTGAGGCCAAAACCTGTGGTTTTGCGGCTACTCAAGGGGCCATTGGGACCCAGGAGGGCATCGATGGCGCTCTATTCCATTTTGCGATCTACTTTTTCCCGCGTATACTGGGCGAAACATCAGGTTGAGAATTTATCGTAAACTGTGTTGAGCAAACCTTCGAGCCCACGCCGCCACTGCCATTTACTTTGAGTTTGATGGCGTTGTCACGCGCATTTTTTCAAAGCCCAATTCTCATCGGCATTGACAAAATAAACTGAGACGCCCGCATTGAAGCCGGCTTTTTTGGCCTCACTCCAATCAATGTCCAATTCGGCATCGTGAGATTCGGTGAGTCCGCTGAAGGAAAGGTCAAAAACGATGGACACGTCCGGGGTTTTCATTTTGAAACTTTCCAGGAGCAGCTTTGACTGGACTGGATTAAGGCTAAAGGAAAGGGCCAGGCTGGTATTTTCCAAAACCGGGGCTTCGCCAGTAGCAATGAGTTTGGTTTCTTTTTTTTGACCGCCTTCGGTGATGATGGAAGAGATCAGGGCATAGGTTCCTTTTTCGAATGCCATTGGGCCGCGTAGCTTCAGTTTGGGGTTGTTGCCGTATTTCTTGCGCAGGGCATCTTCGGCTTTCAGGACGGTTTCCGGAGTGGTTTCATACAAGACCAGCATGTGCAAAATCCCGCCTCCATCGGCTTCGGAAATAGAATTGGTCGTATTGCCTTCTTTCGGTTTGAGGATAGAATAGCGCAAATAGGAGAACCTGGGCCCTTTTTCTTCATTAAATGCAAAACGGGCAGAATTGGGCAGATAAACATACGTAAGGGAATCGGTATGCAAAGGGAAACACCATAGACCTTCGATGTACTCCCCTCGATCAATCATGGGCATTTGTGCTTGCAAACGCAGCGCTGCCAGTATAAATAGGACAATCAGCTTGAAAGTGATCAGCGGGTTCATGAATGGGTGTTTTAGAAACGTTAGGTACGGTTTTACATTCTTGGTACCAAGATCAGGTAGTCCTGATCCAACACTTTGATGTCCTCTTTTGTCACCTTTTTTGGTGTGCTTAGGGTAACCTGTAGCCCAGGTTTCTGGGTCACAAAAAGGGCAACTTTGGAGGTTACTTCGGTATCACTTGCGCAGGACAAGGGTTTTTGCACGACTGGTTGCTTCCTTGCACAATGGCAAAAAAAACGGACAGAGGCCGGACATCACATTTTTTCCTTAAAAACCCTCGATCTGCATCTATCTCAATGGTTTTGACAAAAGGGGGTACCAATGCGATGGCATTTCCATTGGCTTTCATCCATTGCCCGTCGATGGATTTGTTCCTGCCTTTTAACGACCAGGAAATGCGGTATTCGTAGTTGAGCCAGTCGAATTTTTGCAAGCCCAAACGTGGATACAGGACATGCTGTAAAACGTTTCCTGCCTCTACGGCTTTGCGGTCAAACACTACGTCTTTGGTTACATCACTTTGTCCATTGGTATACGCCTTGCGGAAATTGAGAAACGAAGTTGAAAATTTCCCCAAATGCTTCGGAAAAAGCCCCATCCACCTGTACGTTGATGTCGCGCATTTGAAAATCGGGATCATCGAGGTTTACGGTGCCAAAATATTTGTCCCGTTCTTTGCCTTCCAGATTATTCATCAAAAAAGCAATGTTGCCGGAAGTGTAAATAGGTACTTTAATGGTAGTGGATTTGCTCAGGTTGAGGTAAAAGCGATTGAGGCGCTCGTCCTGATGTCTTTCACCACAAATTGATTTTGTCGTTGACGTATTCCTGGTTGCCTGTTCCGGCGAAATATCTGTCCAAAAAGCCCCGCGTTCCTGGCTGCATGGGGATTTGGTTTTGACCTACTGAAGCGACCCGTTCGGGGTCTTTGGCCCAACCTTTGGGGGGTCAAACATGACGTCGATCAGCTTGTTGGGTCATGTTGAGGATGTTGTCCATGTCTTTGGTGCTCACGTTGAGGAGCTCCCGATCAAGGACGCACTCTTTGATGACCTGATCGCGGATCAATTTGTCGGTAACATTGCGGTTTGTCTTTGGTGTAGCCTTCTTGTCTTGTTAAAAACGCGGCTGAAATGGTGTACACCATTTGCTTTCGGCGATCACTTGCATTGTACTGCTTTGACTACTGCCTCGTAATATCCAGAGAGAGGCAATAGACACATCAAGTAGGGCGTTTGAGGGTCTCAAACAGGCGTAGCGCCCTCCTGGCTGAGGCGGCCGAAATCGCGGCTTTTGAGCCCGGCAAAAAGGACCAAACCCTGAAGTAATGATGCCCTTGGAGAAGGTATTGTCTCGCAAAAATCTGAGGATACGACCTGGAAACTTGCCAACCCGCTTCCCATCTTTGACAGCCTGTTTGGATGGGTACGCCCTGCAATTCTGGCTGCACCACCCACACGGTTTTTAATTTGTCCTGTAAAATTTCGATGAGTTTGTTGTAGAGGTGAACTCCAATGAGTGCATGAAACGCCCCCATTGGTAGCGGCTCCTCCGGTACTTACGTATTTGAGGCACAAAATTCTACAAGAACCATCTTCTTTTTGAGCTACCCGTGGATATTGCGGAATGTAATAGTAGTCGTTGGGGTTGTCTTTATCTTGAAGTAATTGAATACCATCGATTTGTAATCTTCCTCGTCGTACTTTACAATGGCAAAGCAAAAAAGGGGAAGTAAACTGAAAAGAATGTTTAGGAAAAAACGCTTCATCTTTTTAGGATTAGGGTATTGGGTGATGT